>CAVPXS010000008.1:0-21289 GCA_963709775.1 uncultured Flavobacteriaceae bacterium
TTTGTCATTCTGAACGTAGCGCAGCGAAGGGAAGAATCTTTATATCAGAAAAAAGAACAGAGAAAAAAGAAAAAAGACCTCATGAAAAGGTTCTTTTTGACACCTCTACAGGTCTTCAATCTAATTCTGCATCCATAAAGATTCCTCCTGCGTCGGAATGACAATGTTTGATAAAGAATTTTTCGTAGGTGCCTCGATCAATCGCGCGCCTGTTGAGAGCCAGGCTCCTCCCTTCGGTCCCTTTTGGAGAATCTCTTCGTGTTCTTACTTTGCAACTTCGTGATCTTCGTGTGAAATTTTTGGTAATGGGGGAACCACATTTAATTGCACGCCTCTAAAATTAATATAGGAGGGAAAAACACGTCATTAGAAAATTCAGTCTATGTTCTAGCATCTAACAGCGAAGCGATCTAACATCTCTTTTCACTGTCCTCTGAAAAAGATGATGGTGCTCAAGGTTTTGCTCAGGATCGTGATGTCGAGGAAGATATTGCGGTGTTTGATATAGTAGAGATCATACTGCAGTTTTTCCAGGCTGCCGGCATGACTGTTCCCGTAGTCACCCATAACTTGTGCCCAGCCGGTGAGTCCCGGTTTGACGAAATGCCGGGTATCGTAAAAAGGGATAAGTTCGGTTAATTCTTTTACAAAGATGGGACGTTCGGGCCGCGGACCAATCAGGCTCATCTCTCCCTTCAGGATATTCCAGAACTGCGGAAATTCATCCAGTCGCGAACGCCTGAGGAATTTTCCGAAGCGGGTAATTCGCACATCATTCTTTTGCGCCCATTGTGCGCCATTGATCTCGGCATCACAGATCATGGTCCGGAACTTCAGGATCTGAAAAACTCTTCCGTGCCGCCCTACCCTTTCCTGCTTATAGAAGAGTTTGCCCCTGTTGGCCAGGAGATTTCCGAAGAAAATAAAGGGTATCAAAAACAACCCGGCAGTGAGCCCCAAAAGTGCGACAAGTATATCTGCAATCCTGTGAAAGAACAGGTAGAATTTATTATCATTGCTTCGGCTGAAGGGAAAGAACTTATAAAAATTCTTCTCTATATGCTGCACCGGAATCCTATAGGTCTTTTCCTCGTACACCTGGTTGTAATCTTTCACAGGAAAGCCGTCATTGACCAGCCCCATGATCTCCCTGTAGAGCCAGGAATCGTGGCTTGAGGATTGCATTCCCGAGATCAACAGCTCGTCTATCGATTCTTCCTGGAGGACCTTCCGCAGGTCTTCTGAAGAAAAGTTTTCAAGACCCACCTCTTCCGCAGAAACAACGCCGCTTTCGCCGGGATTAAAGTATCCAACGACCGTGTAATTTGGGTCTACCTGCTGCAGCTGTGCGGCAATAAGCTCAACCTCCAGCGGCTCTCCAATGATCATCACCCTTCTGTAAAACCTGGGGGAGGAGATGAGACCAATGTAAGTGTACCTCCAAAGCAAAAGCGAGGCAATTATGGCAAGATAGAAATAGATGATCTGCAACCTGTTATCGGGCAGTACCGGCGTGAGGACCGGGGTGAGCAGAAAAAAGAGCACGGTCACAGAGGTAGCCAAAATGACATTTTTGAGCACCGTATAACGCTGACTCGCCTTTTGGAGGTCATACAGCTCAAAGATATTGGAAAAAAGGCTTAGATATGCCGCGAGCACAATACTCCAGTGCCAGAATTCGGGGGAAATGCGGAAGTATTCGAAGCTGAATAAAATGCCAACGACGTAGAGCGTGAAAAGCACCCAGACGACATCAAAAATGCGGAGCAGCACTTTGCGTTCAGAGATTTCAAAATGCAGACTTGACTTCCGGGGCATTGAAGCAATTTTACGCGGTAAAGATAAAAAAGTGAATTCAGCTGAAGGTCCTTTGCTGCTGATTTTTGTATTAATTTCCCATAGATCCATGCTCCCGTGCTTTAACGCCAGCCAACCGGATTAATCTTTCTGCCACATTATTGCAGACACAAAAAATCCTCGGCTCACATATGATTGAGGTTGTTATTCAATTTCCAAAAAACGAGGGGAAGGGAGCTTTTGCAGCAGAAAAGTATAAAATATTATTCTGAAAATTTAAAGGGAGGTAAAATTTAACAGTTTGAACAACAGATGATTATTAGATTTTAGCCGTTAGCCTTTGGCTGTTAGCTGTTTTAGGCTCACTCCCGTCCTTTTAAGATTGGGTCCGGACATTAAAAGGGGGCAGATCACCAAAGTGGCTTCGACATTTCGCCGCACTTCTTGCGGCGGCTCAGCCTGACAAACTTATTTTAGAATTTAAACTCTTCCAATTTTTCTGTTAATGGAAAACGGTTTTTTTCCTAGTCCTCTTAATGAAAACAAAAACGCTGCTATGGTATCGGCAAAAGGCCAATGGCTAATAGCTAAGGGCTTTAGAAATTACTTTAGCAGCTTTACCCACTCCTGTTTTACCTTTTCCCAGTCAAAAGTTTCTGCCTGCCGGCGGGCGGCATCTGCTATTACAGTTCCACGCTCAGGATGTTGCAGCAGGTATTCCACGGCCTCTGCCATTTTTCTCGCATTGCGGGGTGGCACTAATAGACCCGGTCTCTTTATCCTTAAGCAGGAAGGGCATTCCTCCTACCCCGGTAGAAACAACAGGAAGTCCCAGGGCCATGGCTTCGATCACGCTCACCGGCGTGTTATCCACATTAGTAGTGTTTAGAAAGATGTCGTACTCCGCCGAAAGCTGTATCCAGTGCTGTTTGCTCATTCGGCCAAAGAACCTCACCGGCAGCTCCTTCTCCTCTGCCATTCTGCGGCAGATCTTTAAAGTTTCATCCTTTTCGGGTCCCAGCATACATAGTTCTGCATCAGGATATTTCAGCAGCAGGATCTCCAATACCTGCAGGGCCAGGAGCGGATTATAAACTTCAGCAAACGAGCGCACCCAAAGCAGCCTGGGCTTCAACTGCGGCCGTCTTTTAAAAGGATAGTCCTCTAGCCGAATACTGTTGGGAATATACTGCAGATTTGTAAATCCGGATTGTTTAAACCGGGACAACAGATAAGTCGAGGGCGCAACATTGGTAAAAGCACCAGCAAACAGCTTTTTTGACACCGCAGCCGACCTTTGCAAACGTCCCGGGAGATCCCCGCCGTGAAGAATGGGAATATACCTGAGTCCCAAACGCCTGCACAGGGAAGCTACAAAAACGGCATACCAGAAATTTTGGGTGCTGTAGGTGTCTATGAGCACATAGTCGGCAGTTTTCCTGTTCCTCATGACCAGAAGCAGCATCTCCTTCAGTCGTTGTAGTTTGCCGGGGTTGACCGAAGCCGTTTTCACCTCAAAACCTTCTTCGACCAGGAGTGGTGCAAGCACATCAATGGAGGTGGGTGTGCCGCCGCGGGATGAAAGTTGATTGCCGATGTAGAGAAGTTGTTTCAAGTTGTTAATCAGAAATTCATTTTTTTTACCCCTGCCCTAAAGGGAGAAAAATGAATTTCTCAATTACAACAGGAATTATCGTAACAAAAAGATCTCGGCCTTAATATTCCAATATACACTATACAATATACACTATACAATATACATTATACATTTAAAACCTCCATCCACTGCTCCTTCACCACTTCCCAGTCGAAGGCCTGTACTTTTTTATAGGCAGCCTGAGCGATATTTCGGCATTTCTCCTGATTTTCCAGCAGGTCTTCTATGGCAGCTACCATGGAATCTATGTTCTTTTCCGGGACGAGAATACCGTCTTTGCCATTTTCTATAAGAAACGGCATTCCGCCTACATCAGTGGAGATTACCGGCAGGCCGAGGGCCATGGCCTCAATAACACTAATTGGGGTGTTATCTACATTGGTAGAATTGATAAAAAAGTCATAGTGCACCGACAATGCCGCCCATTCCTTCTTCTTCAGTTTACCGGAAAAGGTAACGGGGAGACTGTGCTCCTGCGCATAACGCTGACATTTGGCCAGTGAACCGTCTTTTTCGGGACCCACCATACACATTTCGGCATCAGGATAATCCAGCAGCAGCTTCTCAAATACCTTCACAGCCAACATAGGATTGTATCGCTCCTGAAACCGTCTCACCCAAAGAAACTTTGGACCAAAATCTTCCCTTTTTTTGAAGGGATAATTTTCGAGATTGATAGAGTTGGGAATGATCTTGAGATTTCCAAAACCTTCCTTTTCGAAGATGTCATAAAGAAAATGAGAGGGGGCCACATTGAGGCGGGCGTTGCCAAAGAGGGATCTGGTAAGCTTGGGAGATTTATGGATACGTTCGCGCAAATTCCCCCCGTGCAGAATCGGAATATAATCCAGATTAAGCTGCTGACAAAGTTTCCCAATGCTGTAGGCATAGTAAAAATTCTGTGCACCGTAGGTATCGATAAGTACGGTATCGGTTTCCTTGCGGTGCGCCCAGATCAGAGAAAGCATCTCCATGAGGCGGAGCGCTTTGTTATCTTTACTGCTGGCTGTCTTCACCCAGTAGCCCTCCTGCTTCAATACTTCGCTAAAAAAAGAAATATAGGTAGCGGTAAAGGTGGGATTGGAAAGATTATTACCTATATAAAGAATTCTTTTTTTCATCAAATAGTTATACAAGCGTCCACCCCGCTCTTTTATTATACTTCGATTCTTTTCTTGATCCCAGGTCTCTTCTGGTCATCAACAATATACAACAGGGCCAAACCATAAACAAAGGCAGGCAGGGCTATACGCATGGCCGAATGATTAATAGTCGCAAACCAAAAAGCTAAGAACGCCAAAAAATAATAATTGTTCTTAAACTTTGTCCAAAAAACTATAGGCACAAATATAAGAATAAGAATAGCCAAGAGACCAAATAAACCATGTTCTGACAGAAGACGACTTACTTCATTGTGGGAAGCTGTCTCCATACCGGTTTCTTCAGAACGCATTTCTTTACCCTTTCCTACTCCAATTCCCACAACGGGATTGTTATAAAATCCTTCCAGTTCGGTTTCAACCAATTCTACTCTTCCAGTTGTAATATCATTCTTGAGCCTTCCTGAGGCATCCTTATTTGTGTAACGGTTGTCAAGTAATCCCCCACTTTGAAACAAAGAGAAACTCCAAATGAAAACTGCTGCAATACAAAACAGAACAATTTTTCTTTTTACTCCATTTCCTTCCCGAAATCTACTTTTAGAATAAAAGACGAAGAGAAATGCTCCTATACAAATAATCCCCGTAAGGACGCCTCCTCTTGAAAAAGTGATTAGAGCCCTATAGCTCATCAACACCAAAAGAACAAGGTCAATCACATTAATAAAATTATTTTTTACAGTAAAAAAACGGGTAGCTAAAAGAAACATACCTAAACCAAATACTGTAGAAATCTGATTGGGACCATATCCGGCAGTGGCAGCGTAATTTGCCTGGAGATTAATAGCCACGTCTCTCATATTCGGAGTATACAAAAAAAGATAGATCATCTGGCTAACAAGAGGCATTAAAAGCATTAAAAGTACCTTTTGGTAATCTTCATATTTTATTTTTTTATAATAACAATAGACAGCAGAGACACCTAAAGCCACAGGACCACTCAGATTAAAGGCAACTTGTGTTCTGAAATTATACTCATAACCCCATGAAGTAGCCGCCACCACTATTCCCGGTACCAGAATTAACAAATACGCCCAATAGGGTATGGTCTTAGAAGATGTTCCTTTGAAAAACATACCGATGACCAGAAAAAGGATTACAGAATATTTCCCTGTCTCATAGAAGGGTGCAGCCTCAGTCATGCGAAAAAAAACCTCAGCTCCTGCAATATAAGCAGCTCCCATGAGAGCTTCATTATTTTTATTCTTATTTTGCAGTACAATAAAGAGAAAATAAACGACCGATCCCAGCACATAAAGATGTGCTGAAGGGCGATAAAGAAAAATCCCAAAGGCAATGAGAAAATGAAGCAGTAGCATTTTTAGATATTGTGAGCTTTTCATTTGCGGAATCGCGAATGAAATATATTTTCCTGTTATGGCTCCTGCTCTCATTATTTAGTTAAATCAGATTACAAATTAAAGAATTTACCGCGAGTAATATTACTTACCCTTTACCAGAAACAATCATTCATTTTTATTTGTAATTATTTCTTCGAAAAATTGTAAAATCCTTGAGAGAACAATTTTCTCAGAATATTGAGCTTGTACTGCTTCCTTAAAATCCTTGGACTGCTTCCTTACAAGTTCCTTATTCTCAAAATAATCATTAACAGCTTCGGCCAAGGCTTGAGGGTCCCGTGGCGGAATAATTTTGCCGTTATTTCCTATCACCGCAGGACATTCTCCCACCTTCGTACATACCACTGGTAGTCCGGCCCTGCCATATTCCAACAGGGCAACAGGTAATCCTTCAGATACTGATGATAATATGCCCAGATCAGCATGTTGTAAGAAAAACATTACATTTTCCTGCTCTCCATACAAAAAGACTTTATCTTTCAACTCTTGTTGAGAGATAAATTGTTTTATACACTTCGAATAGTCATCTTTGAGATCCTTCCCCACAAGATGAAGGGAAATTTGTCTATTCTGCTCCAATAGTAACTTGAATGCTGTTAACAGTGTGAAGTGATCTTTCTGAGGACGTAAGTTAGCCAGGCAGATCACCTTAAAATCATCAGGATGTCCAAGTAAAGGAGAAGCACTCGCGTCCAATTGGATTTCCTTATCATTGGAAAAAAAATTGGGAATATATTTGACATTTTTGGACTTTAAATTTTCCTTTGACCATTCTTTCAGATTGCGATTAACTGCAATAATACCGTCAAAAAAACAAGAAGCTGTTTTCAAAAGACCTGGTTTCCGTTCCTGCAGATCTCTTCCAAAATGATCATGCCACACCAACTTTAACCTCGGCAAGCTTAGCTTCACCAACAGCGCCAGGAACCAGGAACTGCTGTGTGCCTGAAGTACACCAATATTATTCTTTTTTACAAATCTTCGTAGCTTTCGAAATGCCTGCAGATCAAGACTGTTCTTTTTGTTCAAAAACAGGTAACCTACTTCTGGACTTATCTGCTTCTTTAGCAGTCCTTCTTGTCGGGTACAACACAGAAAAGAGCCTTCGATTCGCTTTGCCAGAGCGTTGGCGTAAGAAACGGACATTTTTTCGGCGCCGCCACTTCGTAAGCTATCTATGAGTTGTAGGACTCTCATCCCTCACCCCCGCCTCTCCCAGAAGGAGAGGAGCTTTTTTCGTTCGACTTCTCCAAAATTTCTTTTATTCCAGCTTCAAACTTTTCCAAAGTGTACTGCTGGCTCCACTCCTTTGCAGCCTCAGACATGCGTTGCATTTTTTCACTATCAGCTAATAACCTAATTATTTTTTCCACATCCTGTTCCCTGTCCACTGTCCTCTGTCCACTCTTTTTTAGCTTTTGCCCCTTTGCTCTGAGCTTTTGTCTAAATTCTTCCAACAATACTCCCCTACTACCACAATCCAGCATCCACGGCACACAACTCACCGGCGTGGCAATGGGAATACAGCCAAAGAACATACCTTCCGCGATGGCTTTAGGCCATCCTTCCGACTTTGATGGCAGGATCACAAAATGAGCTTTTTGATAAGCTTTTTTCAACTCATCTAAAGTTCGACTTCCTTTCAACGTTATAAACGGTTCTAATTGATTTTCTCTTACGTAGGTTTCCAGGTTTTCTCTTTCAGGACCGCCTCCATATATCTTCAAACTAGCTAAAATTTCCGGGTCTGTCGATTTCCCGTTAACAATAAACTCCTGCACTAACTTCACCACCTCCAAAGGCCTTTTCCCCTCTACCAGGTTTCCCACAAGTAAAAAAGTAAAAGGTGCTGAAAATGCCTTTTTAAGCACTTCATTTTTTTCTCTTTCTGAAAAGGATGCTGTAAAAAAGGGAATAACGTTCTTCGATTGATCAGGCCATTCGCCATAAACCAGCACCTGCATATTCCGTGTCAAAAATGTATTGCTCAAGATGTATTTTTGAAGCCTGTAGGTCCAGGGTTGTTTGGCCGCCGGATCCCAGTTACCGGCATATTTAGCAGATTTAGGTTTGGAGGGAAAAAAGATCTGACAAATACAAGCCAGCAAACCAACATTTCCCGGACACCGCAAATGCAAATAATCTGCCCTGCGCATCGCTCCCATTATTTTAAAGAAAATGGATGGAATTTTTATAATAGCCTTTACAGCAGAAAAGAAATCGAGAAAATCAAAAGAAGGAACTTCAGTAAACCTCAACTTAGAATGTTCATAGGCAATCACATTCTCCCCCGGTCTCCTTGTCTCCATGTTCCCCGGTCTCCCACTCTCCCTGTCCTTTCGTATCTTCGCCCCAACAACCTCTACCTTCTCCACATGTTTCAGCCATATATTCATTTCCCGCACATAAGGAGCATAGGCATAATAGCCCCTCTCTTGCTTTATATGTTCCACATGGGTAAAGATCGCGAATCGCATCTAGTCCTTTTTTTGCATAAGCATACTCAGGTGCATACAGCTAAACATGTAGCTATCATCCTGTGCTGAACCTTCCCAATCTTCACGGTGCCAGCCTCTGGCTTTTTCCAGCTTTGTGTTGTTTGATCCTGGTACCAGATTATAAAATGGCAGCCACTTGGTTTTTCCCAATACAGCTCTGCGTTCTACGATATTAAAAGCCCCTTCAAATTTATAGTAAGTTTCCCGGGAAAACGGCCATTCCCATTCTTTGTCACTTTGAAAGGGACGATAAACAGTGCGAATAAATTTTATAGGTAAACTTGTTTGCAGGGGATCATGGCTAATTATTGTTCCATTGGGGCTTAGTTTGTCTTTCAATTTCAAGATCAATTCATCGACATCTTTAAAATGATGCAGTACTCCATAAGCATAAATTAAGTCAAAATCTTTTTCTTTAAAATCATCTGAAAGAAAATCCATGACCTCAGCCCTTGCTCCTTCTATATTTGTGAGCCGGACGGATAAATGTTCAATACCTTTTGGACTGAGATCAATGCCGAGATATTCCTTTGAGTTTTGAGCCAAGTATATGCTTAAACTATTGCCGGCGTAACATCCCAGATCCAAGACTTTCTTTTGGCAGAGATTTCCAAACCAGGATAGATGAAGGTTATAAATATCCTTCTCTATTCCTATTTCTTTTTTAATACGGTTTAAGAGTCCATTTCGAAGATATGACCATACCCGGGTGGGAAGGTTCTTCTTCTTTCTATCGTAGAATTCCTGCTGCCGTTTATTAAGATCTGAATTGTTTGCTGGAGCCACTGTTCAAATTTGTTATTTTATCAACTATATCTAACACTACTTTTGAAAGTTCAAACTTATCTTCAAATCTTGCAAAGCAATTTAAACTAAACTTTTCTCTTAAATCAGGTTCGTTTAACAACTTTATAATCTTAACAGCCAAATCTTCAGGATGCTTAGGTTCAAACAAAAAACCATCAATACCATCCCGAATAATCTCAGAAATCCCTGAAGTGTTAGAACCTATTACCGGAGTTTTAACTGAAAAACTCTCTATTACTACATATCCGAAAGCTTCAATAATCGAAGGCACTATGGTTATATAGGACCTGGAAAATTCTTCAAGAACTTTTGTTCTAGGCTGAAAACTCCTAAATATTACATTTTTTTCCAGCTCTAAGTTTTGAACCATACCCTCCCATTTCTTAATTTGTTCTGAATTCGGATACCCTCCAACGATCTTTAATTTAATATGGGGATGACGTTTTAATACCAGCGGCATAGCCTGAATCAAAGTTATTAACCCTTTAGACTCGTCAAGTCTTCCTGCATAGGTGAGTTGCAGAGGCGACAACGGCTTATTACCTGCCTGAGGTGTTCTGAGGGCATTATAAAAAATTTCAATTTTAGAGGGATCTATTTTAAAACTTCTTATTAGATCCTCCTTAGTTGCCGTAGAATTGGCGAAAATTTTTGTAGTTAAAGCATAAATATATTTCTTCTTATCAAAGAAAGGTCGCTTCTCTACAAACTGCTGGGAAATCGAATGACACCAGGCAATCCGTGTTTTGACTCTCATCAAAAATCCAAAAATCATTAGAGGCCCTACAGAACTAAAATTACCAACTAAGACTTCCGGTTTATGTCTTACAACCAGAGAGAGCAGGAACCATATAACTCTTGGATTCTTAGATTCAAAAGGAGGTCTTTTAATAACATTTATTTCAGGGGAAATGTAAAAAGGGTGAGGCTTTAAACAGTCTGTTATAATAAATACCTGATATTTTTTTGAGAGGCCATTAGCAATCTCAATAAAAAATTCGGAAACAGAAGAATTCCGTACACTGAAGGATAGTATAGCTTTCTTCATTCATACTCCTTTTGGCTCGGCGACTTGATCCAAAGGCTCAACCATCCTATTATTCGACCAAAACTTTCCTGAAAAGCCGCTGATTTATTCTTTCTGGTAAAAATATTTCCAAATCGGATAAAAGTTAAAAGCAAGGCTGTTGTATGCCATTTAAATTTTGCTTTTGGCGTCGGTCTTTCAATTTTGATCCTCCATACATACCATCCGTTTCGAACCACCATTTTGCCGTAATAGAACATATTGGGACGTCCCGCAGGATCGTGGTGATGTTCTAATCTCGCCGCGGTATTTACATATAACTTTCCCAGTTTTGAAACTCTCAGCGAAAAATCGGCATCTTCATACAGACCGTACTTCTCAAAAAAATTCGAAAACTTTAGTTTTTTAAATATTTCCACCTTGTAGCTGGCCAACCCTCCCATCATTAGTTCCACTTCGTAGGTTCTTCCACTTGGAGGTAAAAATGCCGTGGAATAACCATGGGAGAAATCAGGCATTATTCCAGGGGGTTTATCTGGAGCAAGACCAAATTTCCTTCTTAGAGAAAAACGGGATCCTTCTGTCCGATGCCATCCATCAAAGTAGAATCTACCCGGGGATGGATCCTTCTCCAATTCTGTTCTTTGCCATTCTATTTCATTGGTGATGTATCCCGAAGCCCCCAGAGCATCCGGAAATTCTCCATAGGTTTCTATCAATTTTTCAAAATAAGATGAGGACAAAATAATATCATCATCCAAAAAACAAATGATCTCACATTCCCGGGAAACCCGTTGAACTCCAATATTCCGTTGCCGCGTTAGTCCCCGGTCTTCCTCCTTAACCTTATAATACTTTAAATGCCGAAAGTTGCTTCCAGAAAGCATCTCCTCAGTCTCAGTTTCGGGAGAGCCATCTATAATGAGAATTTCATTGGGATAAAGTTTTTGAGTAGCGACCGAGCTTAGCAAACGCCTAAGAGAATCTGGCCTCTTATAGGTACAGATGACAAGACTAAAGTTGGGACGCAGTGAAACTTCCTCCATGCTTTCGATCAATTCTGGACAGATTTCTGAATCTGCCTGCTAAGGCTTTCGCTAAGTTGCCATCTTTTCTGCATAGAACGGTAATATATAAAAGGATTTTTTATAGGCTGCCTGCGATAAAATTTCAGGAAAAGTTCCGTTTTGTAGCCCTTAAGCATTTGGACAGTATAATACTGCCTCACTAATAACATCATAGTAGGAGCAGGTTTCGGTTGAATCTTCTCATAGTGGTTCCCAGGCATTGTCTCCCTAAAACCACCCCGCTCTGCCTTTAAATGTTTGATTATAATATCTGGATGATATATAATATCACAGCCGGAGTTCCTAAGTTGCATACCAAAATCTATATCTTCTCCAAAGCCATGTTCAAAAGCATCATGAAATCGACAATTCAATGCATAGTCTGAACGTACGATTGTAGTTCCCGAACCAAAAGCGCCCCATTGCTTAACCCTGGAAAACACTGTGGCTTCTCCCTCCTGCATACAATTCAGATTCAAGGCCGGAACTTCCAACTGGTTTAACTCTTTCAAAGCCGCTTGAAGTAGATCATTTCTAAATCTTATATCGTCATCTGCGAAAAATATCCAATTTGACCTTACTTCCTGTAAGGCAATATTTCTTGCATTACAAGCTCCTACCCGATGGGTGAAATGATGTATTATCCTGAAAGGCCATTCTTCAGAATTCAGATAATTAAGCTGGCTTTCCGAACTTTCAGCCATGTTTTGCTCTACAATGATTACTCGCTCCGGTCTTTGTTCCTGATTTCGAAGATCTATCAACACATTTTTAAGATGTTCAGGCCTTCCCAGGGTTGGAATAATCACGTCTATGCTATCTGCCCGGTTGTTTTTCTCCCGGATAATCTCAGCCATCGAAAGTTCTACATTTTGCTGAAAGTATGATCTTCGGAAAAGATTTCTGAGGAATATCCAAAAGGGGAATTTCCCTTCATATCGTATGAAGCAAAAAAGCAGAACGAGCAGCCTTACTTTTTTGTAATGCTGAGCGGTAAAGCGGAAAAGAACGGACACCTTAGCAGGTTCCTTTTTTCCCGGCTCAATGTTCTCAAGTAATTGAGGAGTACTGTAGCAAAAAAGAGAATTTTGCTGGCCGATCTTGGCGATGGAATTAATAAGGTATCCGAAATCATTAATTTCCCTCAAGATCTGTTTAAACTGAAGTGCCGTTTTCCCAAAGATCCCACCGATGTCCGTACTCATCCTCCAGGTTGGAAATTTCACATCCCGCTTGGGATTAACAAAGGGTAACTGATCTACGTAACCAATAGCATCAGGAATAAAATAATTCTGCACGGGATAAGAAGCCATGATCAAAGAATGCCGAAAGATATTTTCTATTTGATCTCCAATCCGAATATCAAGATCAGCATCAATCCATAGAATAATTTCATCAGGAAATTTTTCACATAACTGCCAGAAACAGTCGACCAGGTCCATGGGCAGATCTTCCCGGACCTCTCCATTGAAGGTCACTTTGACCTTTTCCACAGCTTGAGAATGAAATAGAAAGATCAATTATGTTGTTTTAGAATACTATTGTAAAATTCGATATTTCTGGTAACGACAATTTTGGATGAAAATTCCTTAGATATTTTTGATTTTGCATTAGATGCCATCTTATTACGTAAAGTCTCATTTTCTAAAAGTTTCAAAATTTTATCCGCATAGGCCTCATGTGCTTCTGGAGATTCAGTATAACCAGTTTCTCCATTCACCATTATTTCCTGAGCCCAACCAATGTTGGAAGTTACTAATGCTTTTTCCATTGCCATAGCCTCCAGCCAGGTCATAGGAAAGGCTTCTGCAAAACTGGGCAAAACAATAACCGCTGCTGTAGAGAGATGTTCTTTCACCTTCTCATACTCAACTTCCCCCAAATAGGTGAAATTTTCCAAGGCCTTTGCAGAAAGTCTGGATTGAAAAAGTTCTAAAGTAGATTTTTTTTTCCTGGCGTCCACCACATCTCTTCCGGCAATCAGCAGCTGTGTTTTTGGACGTTCTTCCACCAGAATGTTAAAAATCAAAGCCAGTTCCAGAATCCCTTTTTTGCGAATGACACTACCGAAATACAGCAATTGATCTGGATCAATATTCTCATTCTCATCAGCAAATTTATCCAGATCCACCCCATTGGGAATTACCTTAAAATCCCTGTTCAGATTAAAAAGCTCCACAGTTCTTCTACCGGTGAATAAGCTCACCGAGACCAGATGATCTGCATTTTTTAAAGCCACCTTTTCGAACCACTTGTTCTTCCATTTCTGCTTTCTGCCTTCAAGTGCGCAAAAATAGGTGTCACTGCCATGCAACCGTAATACAACCGGTACCCTAAGTTTCATAAAAGCCGTGATACCCGTCCAGTCGGCAGCTTCAACCAGATCAATATTTTCCTTTTCTGCCAGCCTGTTTATGAAATTCTGCAAATACTTTCTGTAAAACAACCAACCCCCAATTTTATAGGTTTTCTGTCTAATGAGATGAAAAGATATCCCCTCCTCGACAAAATTCCTGTCCTCTTCCTGAGCATAGATCACCAGGCTAACCTCAACCCCATGCTTCACAAGCACCTGAGCCAGATTTTTGATACTGGTTCCCAAACCACCGGAAGCATTACAGCCAGGATGAGGATATTCAGGGGTGAGGAAAGCAATATGCATAAGTTAAACTAATTATTACTAATCGAGGCTTAAAAGGCTTACGTGCTCATTTACCATTTTTTCAAGATAGTATTTATCCCTGATTAAAGTATCTACAGGTACACTGATCGTCTTTTTTTGCTGAAGCACATCCCGGAGGATCTCTGAAAGCTGTTCGATATTTCCAGGTTCAAAGATGTATCCGTTTTTCCCTTCTTGTATAATCTCCAGGTTTCCGCCTACCGGAGTGGTAATAACCGGAACGTTGGCGGCAAGACTTTCTAAAATGGACAGACTGAAACACTCCATGTAAGTGGGTTGCAGCAGAAAGGAATAATTTTTAAAAAGGTTAGGTAATTCAGGGGAACTTCCATAGAAATGTATCTGCGCATTCAGGCTCTCCTGATTCACCAGTGCTTTTAATTCAGCTTCCATTGGACCCTCTCCAAAAATATCTATTTTAATACGTTCTCTTAATTGCTGTTCCAGCAAAGCAACCGCCCTAATAAGGTCTTGAATTCCCTTGGATGGCCTCAGGTGGGAGGCAACAATAAATCTTCCCTCATTTGCATGACTCCTTTTGGTATAAAGGTGATGAGCAATCCCGTTATAGATCACTTCTGTTTTTGAAGACAATCTTTGTCCATAATCCAGGAGGATCTGATCTTTTGTATAACCGGAGACGCCTATGAACTTATCAATATATGCCGAATACAATTTTCCCTTAAGCCTATTCTTTAATCTTTTTTTTAACGTAAAACCTTCCAGCGGCCTGGGATTATGATCTACAGCGATTATATAAGGTCTACCTAAATGCTTGATTTTTTTGTAAAAGGGAGTACACAATTCCAGGAAATGTGTAACCACAATTTCAAATTCTGTCCTATTTTGCTGCTGGAAGTTTATAAAACAATCTTCAATTGAAGACCTTTCACAAACTTCTATGTCCATCTTTCTGTAGAAACCAAAGGCTTTTCCCCCTGAGAAAAACCATTTGACCTCGCAGCCGTTCTCCTTACAGGCTTGATCGTAGGCTGCAAAAAACCGATCCATCCCCCCGATTCTTTCCGGATTCAGGGTGTAATTACATACAACGGCAATTTTTTTAATACTACTCAAGATGGCTTAATACTTCAGCGATTCGGGAACTGGTGCCTTTTAAATCTTTACTGATTTGAAGGGATAAAAGCTCCTTCCTGTTTATTGAATTTGCCTTGGGATTGTCAAGGTAAGAATTTATCTCAGTTACTAATTCATTTTTGTCCCTGGCAATTTTGACGGCACGGCTATCTACAACATTTTTATAATGCGCATAGTTCAAAAACCGCTGATCGTCATACAACTCGTTTTCTGAAGTACCAAAGACAGTATTTATCACCGGTTTATCAAATACCATAAAATCAAGGCTCATCGTAGAGCACATATTGATCCCGAGGTCAGAAAACTCCAGGATACTCCGAAGATCTTTAAGATCTTCAGCCGAAGGTACCCGCTGGGACCACATTTCAGAATGTTCATTTCGACTTTGCGTCCAGGCAGGATAATTCCATTTTATAAATGGAAATTTTTTCCTTAGGTATTTAAAGCGTTCCGGCTCTTCGGCAGGTGAGGTCCTGACAAGGAAATTTACATTTTCCTTTATTTTCTCTTCTATAATTGCTCTGGCTATCTCTTCTATGTACAGAGGATCATTGGCACTCGTAGACACATCTCCGCAGCTAAAGCATATGGTCTTAAATTGTGGATTTAGATCAAAGCGTTGAAAGAAATCCTCTTTTCTGCTTTCATATCGGGGCATCACGTAAGGTTCAAATTGCGGAGTACCTACAACTATTATTTGTTCTTCGGAAATTCCACTATAGAATTGCAGTAGTTCTGATTTCATTAAATCACTCCAAACCATATAGTTGCTAAAAATCCCTGCCATTCTCCCCTTGGAAGCAAGGTTATCCCAACTAAAAATAAAGCTACAGGTCTTTATCCTTTCCTTTTCGGCAGCATAGATTAAAGGTGCAATGAACGGTGGTCTCTGGTGAGTGAAAAACAAGAGATCAGGACGATGTTTGGCTAATGATCTCTCATAAAATTTAGTGGCTGAATTCCTTGTTAAGGTCAACTGCTGAAGCTTATAAAATCTCTGGATTGCTTCTTCAGAATTAAATCTGTAGACGAGCCTATACGCAAATCTGGTAAGCTTGCCTCTTCTTGATTTTGCGGTATTAAAATTAGCTTTGAGATTGTCACGAAAACCAAAATTATTCTCTTCATTCTTCTTTAGATGGGCGAGTTCTTTCAATTTCCTAAAGAACCATGTTGAGCCCGGCTCACGATAATCTACCAGTTCTTCCAAAACACATTTTGAAAGATCAAAATCATTAAAAACCGAGTCGGGGAGGGCAGAAAAAATTATAATTTTCTCAAACCTCAGCTGTATTTCTTCCAGGAAACCACTTAGAATAAAATTTCTAAAGCCTACCCCATCGCTAATCACAAGACCTAAGGTCTTTTTGGAATTACTATTCTTGATCATTTACCCAAATAAGCATTTACAAAAATAGAAGAATAATTGAGGCTAAGAGCTTCTTAGGTATAATATCAAAACTTACAAGAGTTATCTGCTTTTCATCAATAAGGCGCAATTCACCCATTGCCAGATATGAAAACTGCTGCGTCTTTCTCCTTCTTTATATTTTTTCCACTCTTTTTGAATCTCAGGAATATTAAACCAGTCAGAGAAAGGAGATTCTGCTAATTTATTTAATTCTATTTCCACCCATTCTCTTAATTCATCACCCAACCATTCCCGTTGCGGTGTTTGAAGCGGTCTCTTTGGAGCAGAGGAAATATCTGAAGGAACCAGATCTTTTACTAATTCTCGCAACAGATATTTATGGACATTTCCTTTTACTTTAAATTCATCAGGTTGCGCAAAGGCGAACTCAACCAATCTATGATCCAGGAAAGGCTCTCGGAGCTCGGTTCCGGCAGCCATAGAAATCCGGTCGTTGAATCTCAGAGCCCTCGGGATCTTGGTGTAGAACAAGTCCCTGTATTGAAGATTTTGAAGCTGATTTTTAAAAGGTTTTGGATAAACCGGTTTTTTTGCAAACTTCAATAAACTTTTACTTAGGCAGTTCGTCTTAAAAGGAGGAAAATTTTTCGTTTGTCCCTGGATGGTAGCTGAAGAATCGTCAGTGTAATAGTCATATCCCGCCCATTGTTCATCCATTCCCTGTCCGTCCAAAAGTACAAGCACATTATCTTTCCTCGCCTGTCGGAAAATCTTCGAATATGCCAGAGTAGGAAAACCACCGAATGGTTCATCCTGAACAGCGCTTATTTCATCAGAAAGTTCTTCTACTTCTGACACATTCAATCGAATTTTCGATAAAGGATTTCCGGTTGCAGCAATCATTTTTTCAACCCAGGGCAATTCATCATAACGTTTATCCCCGGTATAAAAAGTATAGGCTCTAATCTTTTCCTTCTTCTCATATTGATTCACCAGAGCCAGTAAAAGCGAACTGTCTACACCTCCACTAATATTAAACCCTAACTGCACATCAGCCCTGAATCTTAAGGAAATACAGTCCTTTAAAAGGCTTAAATATTCCTGTTTGGTCTTCTCAAAATCTCCGGAAACTTCAATCTTCTGAACATTTTTTACAAAGTCATACCATTGTTCTGTTATCAGTTCCCCGTCTTTATAGATTAGAAAATAACCTCCGGGTAACTGTGAGATATTTTGAAAAAAGGTTTCATTCGGCAGACCGTAAGAGCCGTAAGCAAAATAATTAGCCCAGGTCGTCTTTGAAGGTTCTTTATTCTCCAGGATCGCGGTTAGACTTTTAATTTCACTTGCAAAGAAAAATTCTTCAGAATTTCCAGAATAGTAAAAAGGTTTTACTCCAAACCGGTCACGGGCAGCGAACAGGGATTTTTGTATAGTATCCCAAATTGCAAAGGCAAACATGCCATTTAATCTATCGAGACAGGATCTTCCGTATTTAACATAGGCAGCTATTAAAACCTCAGTATCCGATTGAGTTGTAAATTTGTAAGCTGATTTTAGCTCCTCCCGTAATTCACGATAGTTGTATATTTCCCCGTTAAAAACAAGTTTATAACGCCCGGTATTATCCGTAAAGGGTTGATTAGCGTCTTCTGACAGGTCTATAATAGACAACCTGTTATGGCCAAGACAGGCAAATCCTTCATCCTTGAAGCGTCCGGTATGATCAGGACCACGGTGCTTTTGCAACTGGAGCATCCGCTCCAGATCTTGTTCTCGATCAAAGGGTGAAATGATTCCGGCGATTCCGCACATTAATTTCTCGTCTTTAATATATCCTCCGCTTTCTTCCAGTCGGCTTTCGTATCAAGATTAACATAGTCCTGATCTAAATTTTCAATAAACCCGATCCCTTCTCCATAAAGCGAATTTTCTTCAAGTATAACTCCCGTTCTGGTTAGATATATAGCACCATCTCTATGGAATGCCTTTGGAAGGTCCTGTCTTCGGGATATAATATTTTTCTCCCCGGTGGAGATGACCAGTTTTCCATTCTTCTCCTCAAATACCCAGTGCGGATTAAACTCGTGAGGAACTTCGCGCACGCTGACAAGAGAATCATACTTTCCAGATTCAAATTCTATTATCGCTTTATCTATAAGACCTTTACTTCTAAAAGGAGTTGTAGGCTGTAAAAGGCAAACGGCATCAAAATGTTCATTAAGCTCAGCAAAATATAACAAAGCATGTTTTACAACTTCAAGGGAGGGTGTGTTATCTTCGGCATATTCAGCAGGTCTTGTAAAGGGCACTTCTATCCCAAAATTTTTCCCGGTTCTTATGATCTCTTCGGAATCTGAACTTAAGATACAACGGGTGAGTAAATTTGACTCTAAAGCTGAATCAATGGTATATCCTAAAAGTGGTTTTCCTCCGAGGGTCTTGATATTTTTTCCCGGTATCCCCTTACTTCCACTACGAGCGGGTATGATTCCAAGAACCTTCATTAATAGTTTATGGTTTTACTAAAAGTCAGTTCTGAATTAGCCAGAATCTCTGCTATTTTCTTTCCTGAATCTCCATTTCCGTAGATTAAGGAAACCGGGTACTTTTCAGATTTCATCGCCTCATTCACTATATCGTAAATTTCATCTCTGTGATGAGCAACATCTTTCACATTTTCCCCTCGTAATCTTCTGTTTTGACGGCTTCCAATATTTACGACCGGCACTCCCAAATAGGAACATTCCCTGATCCCGGCACTGGAGTTTCCAATAAGAACTTTAGAATGCTTAAGCAGCCTGAGAAAATCCAGGGGTTCCATATTCTTAAAAAAATGAATGTTTCGGGGCTTTCTCATTTCCCTAAAGGTCCTTATTCCGTTCGAGGTACCATCAGATCCGGCATCGACATTAGGCCAGAACCAAAAAACCGGAAAGTCCAGCTTGTTGACTGCCTCGAGAGTCTCAAGAATATGTTCTTTGGATTTCTGGTATTCCGTAGTCACGGGATGTTGCATTACCACGGCATAACCTTCCTTCCAGTTAAGGTCTTCTCCTACCCCTCCATATTTTTTGATGGGATCAAAATTGAGTTTATCTTCTGTTGATATTTGTTTGACCAGGTCTATTGAAGGGCATCCGGTGTTGATCACTTTTTCAGGATCTTCCCCCAGTTTAATCACTCTCTCCCTGGCATCTTCGCTTGAAACCAGGTGCAGATCTGCCAGCTTTGTATTGGCATGTCTCACCTTCTCATCTATACTCCCTGTGACCTCGCCGCCCTGAATATGCACCAGTGGAATATTTTGGTATGCCGCAGCAATGGAAGTCGCAATAGTTTCGAACCTGTCTGCAATTGTGACAACCGCATCAGGATTGAGGTTATAGAAAACATTGGTGAGCTCCATCACCCCAATTCCTGTGGTCTTCGCCATAGTAGTAGGGTTCTCCCCCTCCAAAACCATAAAAACCTTCGCAGCAGCTTTAAAACCATCTTTTTCGATAAAATCTGCAGCATTTCCATACCGGTCCAACAAAGCAGAACCAGCTATTACCAGTTGAAGTTCAAGAGACGGATGCTCTTTAATTGCTGTAAGTGCCGATTTTATTCGACTATAAGAGGGCCGGGCAGTAACTACAACACAGATTTTTCTTTGTGGCATCAGAAAAAGAAATCGATTTAATTTTCTTTAAAAATATGAAAAAAATAAGGGGAACTAACTGGATTCGTATAGTGTTTGAATAAAGTCAAATTTTAGGTTCTCGAAGAACTGACTAATTCAATTGATCTTCATTTAGAAAATCCCATTTCTTTAAATCAGTGTTCAGGGTTCTGCCAATCACTGTTTCAAATTTTGAGGCTTCTATTCCGTAACCTTTAGGTTTCTTAGATTCAAGATCTTCAAACTTTATGATGTGCCCTTTTTCCAAATCTTTATTTACTGAAAGTGATTTTTCAAATATAGCTTTCAGTTCATTAAAACTTCGGTTTTCTGATTTATTGACAGGATTACCTAAAGCCGCTGAAATTGTACGAACCGCCTTTACCAATTCCTGAATCTCATCAATTTCGAGGGAAGAAGTGGCGTCAGGCCCAAAGCTTTTTCGGCTGAATACGGCGTGAAACTCAAGAATTTCAGCACCTAAAGCAGCAGCGGCAATACAAGTTTCTATTCTGGCAGAATGGTCAGAATATCCTACCGCAACTCCGTAGCGTTTTTTTAGCTCTGCAATTACGTTGAGACCATAATTTGCCGGCTGGGTTGGATACGCCGTAGTGCACTGCAAAACAGAAAATTCCACCCCTTTCTTTTTAAGAAAATCAACCGATTTATCCAACTCAGTATAAGAACTCATTCCTGAAGAAAGAATGATCGGTTTCCCTGTTTTAGCAATTTTTTCGAGCAGTAGAAAGTTGTTCACCTCTCCCGATCCTATTTTATAAGCCTTTACTCCTATTTCTTCAAGAAGGTCCACAGCAGCATTACTGAAGGGAGATGCTAAAAACTCAACTCCTTTTTCTTTACATCTGCTTTTGATTAGCTTCCACTCTTCTTTTGAAAATTCCATCCGTTTCCAATAGTCGAAACGGGTTTCGTCCTGCATGGAAAATCGTATTCTAAAGGGTTCATAAATGCTGCTCTCGGCTTCTGCAATATGCACTTGAAATTTCACTGCGTCAACGCCAGCTTCAGCAAGAGCATCAATATAAGATAACGCCATTCCTAAACTTCCTTCATGTGCTTGTGCTATTTCTGCTA
>CAVPXS010000009.1:0-185879 GCA_963709775.1 uncultured Flavobacteriaceae bacterium
TCCATGTGGCTTCAGTTTCTTTGCTATTTCTTCTATATATCCTATAATAATTTCTGGATAATCTTTTCTATCTCGCTTGTGAAGGTGTTTCCTCCTTTTAAACTTCTGTTTAAAACAATACTTCCTTTAAGTTCTCCTTCAATGCATAGAATACCACAGGTATATTCTGTGTAATCGTCACCAATTAACTCTTGGATAATTGCTCCGTTTACTTTACCAATTTTATCTTTAAAATCATCTGGGTTTTTGATCTTATAAACACCTACCTTCCTTGCCCCGACACGTGGTTTCATGATTACAGGATATTCTATTTCATTGGAAATAGTTTCCTCGGCTATTGAAGTCTTTGGATAATAGAGATTATTGTCTTTTAAAAATTCATAAGTATTAAACTTATCATTCCCAATTTTTATTACTTCTGGGTCACTCACTATCACCTCACATCCATATTTCTCCTTTATACATTGCCTATGCTTTGCCAAAATTGGAAGTTCAAAATCCACTCCGATGAATAGTATTTGAATTCTTTCCTGCTTAATAGTTTCTAATAGTGCATCTAACCATTGGTCTTCCGTCACTTCTGATTTCAATACATCGGGTAATATATAATTTTTGTGGCACCAAAATGATCCCACCGTATTTTCAAAATAATCAAAACCTACTAAATGGCATTGCTCTGAAATGGAATCATCCTGAATACTTTTGATTATGCCTTGACCTATTAAGCTTCCTGTTCCTGTTACTCCAACATTATAAATCATTAATATCGTTTTTTATTATTATAATATTCCAGACAATCTTGAGGATAATGATCCTCTCTCATTTGATCAGTAGGTGGTCATATTATATTTTTTCATTTTCAATTGAATTTCCCCCGAATCTATATTCCATAAAGCATAATTAGCTAAGATTAATGAATTTTCTATTTTGTCCTATGCTACCGGGGTTTAGAAGAAGTTTATTTCCAAAATATCGTAAGTACTGCTGGTGTGAATGCCCCAACATTGTATTTTTATGGACTTCTACTTGTGAATCTCGAAATATGTATTCTTTATGATTTAGTGTATGAACTAGTTCAAACCCCTCTAAATTAATACTTGTTTTATATTTTTTTATCCTAGGATTTTCCTTAAAGGATTTAATAGTTTGATTAAAAAAAGATTGCACTAGTTGATTTTTAACATCACATATGCCTGAAGTGAAATAAGTTTCGTGATTACCAATTATATTATAACAATTATCAAGGGAATCTATAATTTGTACACATTCATTACTCCAGGGACCATAATTTACTACGTCACCCAAATTTATATATCCCTCAACGTTTGGCTCATTACTTAAAACAGATTCAAAAGCCGGAAGATTCCCGTGGATATCAGAAAAAATTAAATATGTCATTTTATTTATCTAACACTACTTGAAATATTTACAATTCTATCTTCCAAAAATTCTGCATTTTTTTGTTCATCCTTAAAGCAGTTCTGGTACATAGGCAATTTATACATAAGTTGCCAGATGGGACGGGTCATTACTTTAGCTTCATTAGTAGTTTTAAGAAACAAATCCCGTTCTTCTCTATTTTCCAATTCTACAGCCATTAACCAATAATTAGCTTTGGTATCCGGCATTTCCTGTCTAAATTTAATATTCGTATTTTCAAAAAAACTGGCATATTCTCCTGCTAATTCTCTTTTTTTATCTAAAAAATATTCAAGGTTTTCCAATTGCGCACAAGCTAAAGCGGCATTTAAGTTTGGCATTCTATAATTATAACCCAACTCATCATGAACATATTCATAAGTATGCGGTTTTTTGGCCGTGGTGGTAAGATATTTTGCTTTTTCTCCAATGTTAAATTATTAGTCACTATAGCACCACCTCCCCCACTGGTCACAATTTTGTTTCCATTAAATGAAAAAACTCCCAATCTCCAAAAGAACCTGTGGGTTGACCTTTATAATAACTTCCCAGAGATTCAGCAGCATCTTCAACAAAAGGAATTTTCCATTTCTTACATACTTTTAAAAGCTCATCTATTTTAACCGGAAAACCAAAAGTATGCATAGGTAAACAGGCTGCAATTTTTCTATTGGTTTTTTTATTAAAACAAGCTTCCCCTCTAATTTCCCCATATTCTTCCAGAAAATTTTCCACTGCTATTGGAGAAAGCCCCATAGTATCTAAATCTACATCAAGAAATACCGGATGGGCATTATTATAAGCAATAGCATTGGCAGTCGCTACAAAAGTTAAGGCTTGGGTAATCACTTCATCTCCCGCATTAACTCCTACCAATCTAAGGGCAACCTGTAAACCGGCAGTACCATTTACTACCGCTACCGCTTTTTTGGTTTTGCTGATACCCTGCATCATTTCTTCAAACTTATCTACATATGCCCCAACTGAAGAAACGAAAGTGGAATCAATGGTATCCATTACATACTTCTTCTCATTCCCACAAAACCGGGGTTCATGTAAGGGAATAAAATCTTTGGTATTATAATAATCCCGAATAAAGGAAATAGTCTCTTTAAATTCTTTCATTACATTTTGGAATCTAGATATTTTCCGGTTTCCTTATGCCCAAAACCGGGAATCATTTTAAAGAAAAGATCTACAATTTCATCTTTTTTCCAGGACTTTTCATTTCTAAATTCAATTATTTTATTTTCAAATAAATTCAATTTCTCTTCCTCTACATTCAAATCATTTTTTATGATTCCTAGATTTTCAAATCGTTCAAGATCCAAAACTTCCTCATCTGTAAAAAACTCTTCAAAATCTTTTTCCCCCGTGGTATCACTCCCGGTAAAAAGACAGGGCCATTTTCTCTTGTTCCGGTAAGGTATGAACTAAATTCTCTGCCTCCTCTTCATCTTTACATAAATAGGCCTCATAACCTAATTGTTCTAGATATTTCACAGCAACATCTGCAAAAGAAATAAGATGAAGCTTTTCACTTAATTTTGGAAAAAAAACATCCCTGTTTTCCCCAAATATACAGGACATCAAACATAACTCTCCACTTTCCTGGGGAGTTACAAAATATCGTTTCACATCATTTGGAGCAACTATGGGTTGTTTTTTTTGAATTCTTTGATTAAATCCATGTAGTAATGAACCATCTGAAAAAGCTACATTGGCAAAACGAGCAGTGGAGATTTTAATTTCCTTACTTCTCCGCATTAAAAACATTTCCATAATCCGTTTTGATGCTCCCATCATATTCACAGGATTGGCTGCCTTATCTGTAGAAACGCAAAAATATTTTTTAGTCCCTTTCTAATACTTTGCTGAATTGATTTGTCGGTATTAAAAATATTTACATCAATCATGCGCATCAAGGTAAAGGGATCTTTTTCACTCCGTACATGTTTTAGGGCAGATAAATTCAAAACATAATCGTAATTTCCATCAGCCTCAATAAAGGCTTCATATTCCAGGGAACCTATATCCAGGGCAAAGGTGCGGAAATCTCCCTCTATATAACCAAAAGAACTGCGGATATCCCTTACCAGCTCAACCATATTATTTTCACTAATATCTACTACATGAAGCTTTCTGGGATTTCTTTTGAAAATTTCTTTGGTTACTGCCTGGCCTATCGAGCCTGCGCCTCCAAGCACTAAAAAAGATGAATTTTCTAATTATTTTAAGTAGTTCATTTTGATGAACCCTAATATCATTGTGAAATAATTCATTATTCCTACCTATTAAATTCAATATATCCATCTGGGTAAAATATAATTTTCTAAAGTGTAACTTATAACTCTTGTAATTCTACTAATTTCTTAAAATAGGTAGATTCTTCCATTAGTTTATAATAATTATTTATATGTGAAATCTTACCATTTTTCATAACTACAATTCTATCAGCATTTTTAATGGTGGAAATCCGATGAGCGACAATTAAAATGGTATATTTTCCTTTAAAACTTTCAATATTTTTTTGAATAGATTTCTCCGTTTCAGAATCCAATGCTGATGTAGCCTCATCCAGAATAAGTATCTCTACATTTTTATTTAATTCCCGGGCTATAGAAATTCTTTGTTTCTGGCCTCCGCTTAAATTTACCCCATTATTTCCCAAAACAGTATTTTCTTTATCTGGTAGGTTATTTACAAAGTCCTCCAGTGCTGCTTTTTGGATTGCATCCCAGAATTTTTTTAGGTTAATTTCAGATTTATCAGCCCAAAAAGTAACATTATTAAAAAGAGTGTCATTAAAAATAACAGGATCCTGTGTTATATATCCTATTTTTTGCTGCAGGGAGGTCCTATCAATTGTTGAAATTTCCTTTTGATTTATGTGGAACTTACCTGAATTAATGGGCAGTAAACCAGAAATTATATTAACCAGGGTAGTTTTTCCACTTCCACTTTCTCCTACAAACGCAATTGTTTCTTTGTTATCAATATCTAGGGAAATATTTTGAAGCACTGGTTGGTTCCCATAATAAAAGCTAACTTGTTCAAGTTGAATTCCATTAACAGATTTTTCTATGGTTGAATTCCCATTCATTTCCTGATTAGCTCGGAGTTCTTTTCCAAAATCAGTCATATTTTCAAGGGATCCTGATACGGCTAAAAATTTATTCCATCTAACCTGCATCTGCATTAAGTAATTAAGCGCTCTATAGAAAAAAATTAAACTGATTAATATAGGTGCAAGATCAGACCCAAGGAACCTGGTTTGAATGATTATGACGGCCACCACCACCGTAATTAAAATAGGTTCTCTTCCTGCAGTGAGCAAAGCATCTAATTTTCCGATTTTTTCATTACTGTCCTGTATTTTTAGATACCGATTGCTCTAATTTGGCGCCATATTTTCTTAAAGATCCTGTGGCCTTTAAATATTTATAGTTACCTACATTCTGAATAATTAAACTCTGAAAAATATTATTCTCTCCAGTTAATTTTCGGGATGCTCCCTTTGTATTTTTATACAATGTTTTATATAGGAAATTTGTAAGCCCCCCTCCAATACTAACTAAAATTGCGAATTGGGAGTCAATGGCAAAAGCAAACGCCATATAAACTGCTACAAGAATTCCATAACGAAATGCAGTAAAATAATAAATAAAGGAGTTAGCAACTCTATCAACCTCGCCAGTTAATGTATTTTGAATACGACCAACATCGGACATAATAAAGTACTTATAAGCCAAACCATTTAAACCCTTTATATTTTGAAGGCGTAAACGTTTTATAAAATTCTGTTGAATTATTACAGTGTACACTCCTGTTAAATACTGAACTATTCCTTTAGCAAAAAAGAATATTATCATTAGTAATAATACCGAAACTAAATTTAAAGGAATTCCTATATTATCGAGAAAATCTACGAGAAATCGAAGTTTACCTAAACTTTCACCATCGATTGCACTCGAATCGTTCACCATTTGAAGTAAGGGTAAGAACATAGTTAAACCAAAACCATCCAACACTCCTATCAAGATACTTAAGATCAACACAAAGAAGATCCTATATTTCAGATGGGAATAGAAATATGCAAAACTTTCGAAATACTTTTTTATGAATTTTTTAATTACTTCCAATCTGATTTGTTTTTCGTGTTTTTTTTATAGCAAAAATTAGATTCCAAATGTTTCTCCAGTACCCTTCTAGAATTCTTATAAACAATTCGGACTTCACCCTTTATCATACGTCTACTGCTAAACTGACTCAAAATTAATATCTCTTTTTTCCAGTAATACATTACTCCGAAAAATATTTTAAAAAATTATAAAATGTTCCTAAACACTTCAGAAATAATTTTGCAATTACAATCGGCAAAAGTAACACTTAAAAAAGAAGCGTCTTCCTTTAAAATCTTAAAGAAATGTAAAAATAAATCAAAGACACTTAGGAATATCATAGGCATTAGAATAATTTGTAATTTTATTAAATATCCTTCCTAGAATGAATTTAAATTCGCCCAGCCCCTTCTTTAAGCAGCGAAAAATATGTCCGATTTTGCAGCACCGCAAATTTTATTAATATTCTGGAGTTGCCATACCACGATAAAAAAATTTCCAATTATTTAATAAAGTTTTACAAAGATCAGGGAAGCATAGAATTAGACTACTTAAAAAACGTAAGTTATTCTCTTTGCGAATGTCGAAACTGTGAAGGGATATTTCAGGAGTTCATTCCGAATGATTTTCTATGGAGAAATTATATGAAGAATGGATATCTCCTGAAGAGGCTTTATTAGCTCATAAAGAAAAGGAAGAAAATTCTGCACTTATTGGGGATTATAAAGACGAGATAACTACCATAAATGAAGCTTTCTTTAAATCCAAAAAGAATGTAAGAGTTCTGGATTTTGGAATGGGTTGGGGTACCTGGGCACGGACTGCTAAAGATTTGGGATGGGAAGTCTACGGAGCAGAACTATTGAAGTCGAGAGTTGAGTATGCGGATCGAAATGGAATCGAAGCAGTTAATCCTGAAAAATCAAACTTTCTTAGATTCGATTTTATCAACACTGAACAGGTTTTTGAACATTTACCTGAACCATTAACAACTTTGAAAACAATGAAGGAATGGCTTCGAAAGGACGGAATAATAAAAATAAGTGTTCCCTCGGCCAAGAACATGGAGGAAAGGCTAAAAAAGATGGACTGGTGTGCTCCAAAGTTTTCCAGGAACTCTCTGAATCCTGTAGCACCTTTAGAACATATCAACTTATATAAAAGAAAAACTATATTGAAAATGGCGCATCTGGCAGGACTTAAAGAAATTAAGTTACCTATTATGGCACAGTATAAAAATACAGATTGGAACAATAATTTTAAAATTAACTTGAAAAAAGTTATAAAACCAATTAGATTAAATCATACAAACCACCTAAACTATGTTTTTTTGAAAAAAGCTAAAGGAACAAAAATCTTGTAACCAATAAAAACTGCCCGTCCCACCTCTCCCTAATTATTCCGGGATTAATGAACTTATTGGTAATTTAAGAATTACCATTATAGGAAAGATTTTTTGACAACTTCAGAAATAAATTCCACCTGTTGAATATTCATCTCTGCAAACAAAGGCAAACATAAAATTTTACCCGAAATATCTTCTGAAAATGGACAGGATATATTATTCATGTAATCAAGCGTATTCAACGAAGGATAAAAATACCTTCTTGGGAAAATGTTTTTTTTCTTTAATGTTTTCAGGACACTTAAGATTTGCTCTTCACTCTCGAAAATAATGGGATAGTAGGAGTAGTTCCAGAATGTTCCTCCCTGATGGAGATATTGCTGAGTTTTGAAAAATCAAGTTTTTGATCTGTACCACACTTTTCCTCGTCTCAAAAAGCTCTGGTAAATATGGCAACACTGCCAATCCCATCGCCGCATGTAATTCATTCATCTTACATTGATTCCCAATCCTGAAAGTCGGTTGCTCCCTTATGTCCAAAATTATGGCTGTAAAACAATTTTTAAAAATTTCAGGATCCTTACAAAACATAGCCCCTCCTTCCCCGGTATGGAAGATCTTAGTAGCATGGAAGCTACAGGTGCTTACATCTCCAAAATTGAAAATGGATTCCCCTTGGTATTTAACACCAAAACAATGCGCGGCGTCATAAATTATTTTAAGCCCGTGCTTTTTGCTATTCTATCATCTCCTCAATATTACATGGATTACCAAAAACATGAGTCGCCAGAATAGCTGTTGTTTTGTCTGTGATCGCAGCTTCGATTTTTGTTTCATCAATGGTGAGATACTCCGGGTGGATATCCACAAAAACAGGCGTGCAATTCTCCCAGACAATAGCAGCTGTAGTAGCCACGTAGCTAAAGGGGGTAGTGATCACTTCTCCATTGCCCGCAAGAACCTTCAGTGCGATCTGTAAGGGTAAGGTGCCGTTAGCGGTAAGGATTAAATCTGGGTGACTCAGATATTTTTTCAACTTTGCCTGCAACTCATACCACAGCTTCCCTCCATTAGCGATCTGGTTAGATTTCCATATCTGTTCCAGATAAATTTGATATTCCTCTAAGGGTGGAAGAAAGGTTTTGGTTACATTGATCATCGTTGTCGGATTAGGTTGAAAATTTCAAAAAAACTACTAATTTTTAAAAAATAAGCTGTAGTTAAATACCCCATGGTACCCACTATTGCGCCACCTAAGATGCGGAGGAAGTTTGATTGATCTCCCAAAAATATAAAAATCAACCAGATAAATATAAAACTCCGCCAAAAATAGCGAGAAGACAGAATAGGAAAAACATCTTTTATTTGTTCCCATCCGGTATAGGAAATAAATCTGGTGGTGTAATGTGCATTGATAAAAAAGGCGACAGGGAAATAATAACCTGCCCATACAACAATGCCAAAATTCCAAAAGGAATAGCGATAATGATCGTGATAACAATAATTACTTTCTTGATCACTTCCAATTTTAAAAACAGATCACTTCTACCTTTAACATTTAGAATGGAAAGATTATAGGAATGGAGGGGAAAGAGAATCCCGGTCATACAAAGGATCTGAAAATAAGGTACTGCAGGTAACCATTTTTCTGTAAAAAGAAAAACAAATACAGGTTCTGCCAGTACTGCAAGAAAGATCAGAACCGGAGTAACTACAAAAACCACCATTAACATCAGTTTCTTGTACACTCTTTTAAGCCTTATCTCATCATCCTGTATAGAAACGAACAAAGGAAAAGTCACTTTGTCCAGAGCACGGGAAATATTAGTTACCGGAAGCTGTTTCATAGTTTCTGCCCGGGTATAGAATCCTACTTGGGCTGCAGAAAAATATTTCCCTATTACTATTAAAAAGATATTATTAAAGATCCTGTTAAGCAGGTCAGAAATGGTAAGTTTATATCCGTAATTAAAATGCTTTCCAAACTTTTTTACGGTCAAAAATTAAATGTAGGTGTCCAGCCTGAATAGATCCACATTTGAATAGTACTTACAACCGAAGCTATTATACTGCTCCAAACCAGGCTCCAAACCCCATAACCATTATAGGCCATCCAGACCCCGACTATACCTCCCACTACGGCAGAGGGAATTGCTATAAAGGCCTGGGTCTTAAAATCCATTTTCTTTGTAAGCCTTGCAAGTTGGACAGCAGAAAAGGAAGTAATGATAATGGTTAACACTATAAATCCGAATGATATCAACCAGAACCGGCTGTTCATAGAAATCGGCAATAAAAGGAGCAAGGAAAGAAACCAAAGCATAAACCAGAGGAAACTGAAAAGATTGAAAAAAAAGACTGTAGAATAGTCACTTTCATCACAATTTGCGTCCCTGATAAGAGATTTGGTTAACCCGCCATCCAGTAGTGCATTACCAACAGCTACCACTACAGCAATCATTCCTATAAGACCAAATTCTGCCGGCAGTAAGATCCTCGCTAAAATAAGCGACACAACAAATCCTATGATTTGGTTTCCGAATTGCTGAGTAAAGGTCCAGACTAGACTAAGGGCGGCTTTTCTTTTTAAGGACATTTATAAATTCAGGATTTACTGAAACTTTATTGCAACTACGAATGTATAAATTTTAAACACATGCAATAAAAACTAAGCAGTGCGTAGCTTTAGAAAGTCCCATATTTAAGTAGTTTTGAAGAATAGGAATATCAAAAGTAATGGATGAAAAAATAAAATTATGGTTCACCGATTTTTATAAAGGTTTTAATCCATCATAATTATTTGCATTGGATATCATTAAGCCGCCAATATCGAGTTAGTATTAACCTCCAAGGAACCGGACTACCTCATTTATTCCTGCTATGGTCGGGAATTTCTGAAGTTCAAAATCCAGTAAAGATCTTTTATACGGGAGAGAATTTAATACCTGATTTTAACCTTTGTGATTACGCTATTGGGTTTAGCCACTTAGAATTTGGAGATCGTTATTTAAGATATCCTAATTTTGCTCTTATCCCCGACCAGTTTGAAGAACTCCTGAAGCCAAGGTCATTTACAATAGAAGATGTTGAAAAGAAAGAATATTTTTGCAACTTTATTTATTCGAATTCCCAGGCAGACCCTGTGAGAGATCAATTCTTTTATCTATTGAGCAATTACCGGAAAGTCATTTCTCCGGGCAGGCATCTAAATAATGCTTCAATGGATATTGGGGGAAGATTTACCGAAGACTGGATGTATTCGAAACTGGAATTTCAGTCCAGATGTAAATTTTCTATAGCTTTTGAGAACTCCTCTTCTCCCGGCTATACTACAGAAAAATTAATGCATGCCTATATCACCAATACAATTCCCATTTACTGGGGAAATCCTGAGGTGACTAAAGATTTTAACCCTCGATCCCTAATAAATTGTCATGAATTTAAAACTTTTGAGGAGGTAGTGGAAAGGGTGAAGGAAGTCGACAAAAATGATAACCTTGCTTTTAAATATCTAAATGAACCTCCCTTTCCAGGAAATGAGATACCTGAAAACCTGAACCAGGAGACACTGTACAATTTTCTTAGATCAATATTTGATCAGGATCTAGAAAAAGCTAATAGACGGCCCAAATTTGGTGCGATCAGAAATTATGAACAGGAATTATTTAAGAATTTACATTCGAACAAGTCGGGAAAATTCAGTTCAATAAGAAGAATTCTTAAACTCTAATTAAAAAATTACGAAAAATATAGCGAATTTCACGGATTAAATTATCCCCGCCGCACAGCCTCCTTTTTTCTGATTGCACAGATATAAGTAGATTTCAGAGATTATGTTTGTTACACCACCATCCCTGCCGCCACCGTCTCATTGGTATTCTCGTCCACTAATATAATGCTCCCTGTATTTCTATTGTCCCTATAAGAGTCAAGCATTAATGGCCTGGTGCATCTCAGTTTAACCCGTGCGATATCATTCATGTTTAGAGACTTATCCTCCCCTATTCTATCGTAAGTATTGATATCAACTTTATAAATAACTTCCTTGATCATTATACGCTGCTCATTAGAAGTATGCATAACCGTATATTTGGCTCTTGGCTTTGCCGAATCATCATTTAGCCAACACAACATTACATCAAATTCCTGTACAGGTTCGGGCTGATTATTCAATTTAACGATCATATCTCCCCGCCCCACATCAATATCATCTTCCAGAGTCATAGCAATAGACATTGGAGCATAAGCTTCTTCCAGTTCAGTTTCTCCTGAATTCATCGAAAGTACGCGTGAAGTAAAACCGGAAGGAAGTACTGCCACTTCATCTCCCAATCTGTAAATTCCGCTGGCCACTCGGCCGGCATAGCCTCTGTAATCCCGATGCTCCTCATTTTGAGGCCTCAGCACGGTCTGCACAGGAAATCGGGCGTCGATTTTGTTAATATCACTGCTAATATGTAGCGTCTCCAGAATATTCAGTAATGTTCCTCCCTGGTACCAGTCCATATTTTGAGATCGATTTACCACATTATCCCCATCCAGGGCACTGATAGGAATAAACCGTACATCTTTCATAAGTAATTTTGAAGAAAATTCTTCAAACTGCCCAATGATCTCGTTAAACCTTTGTTCAGAATATTCGACAAGATCCATCTTATTTATGCATACAATAAGATGGGGAATATTTAATAAAGAGGCAATAAAGGAATGTCTCTTCGTCTGTTCAATCACTCCATGGCGGGCATCAATTAAAATTACTGCAGCATTTGCTGTAGAGGCGCCGGTAACCATGTTTCTTGTATATTGAATATGACCCGGAGTATCTGCAATAATAAATTTCCTTTTTGGAGTAGTGAAATATCGGTAAGCCACATCAATAGTGATCCCCTGCTCTCTTTCATCTCTTAAACCATCTGTAAATAGCGCAAGATCCACGCCCTTGTGACCTTTCTTTGCACTGGTCGCACTAACAGACTCCAGTTGGTCTTCAAAAATAGATTTGGAATCGTATAAAAGCCGACCTATAAGGGTAGATTTACCGTCATCGACCGAGCCGGCGGTAGTGAATCGTAGTAGTTGATTGTTATTGATCTCCATTCTTTAAAAATATCCTTGTTTTTTTCTATCCTCCATCGCCGTCTCACTTCTTTTATCATCACTTCGATCTCCTCTTTCAGTCTTCCGCATAGCGGCAACTTCTTCCACTATTTTTTCTAAACTATCGGCTTCCGACTCAATTCCACCTGTTATGGTGATGTCTCCTAAAGTCCTGAAACGAATCTTTTTGTTATGGATCTCCTCCCCTTCTTCAAGTTTAAGAAATTCAGAAACAGGAATCCATGAATTACTTCTCCAAACTACTTCCCTTTCATGTGCAACATATAAAGAAGGAATATCAATATTTTCTCTTTTAATATAATTCCAAACATCCATTTCTGTCCAGTTGCTAATAGGAAATGCTCTAAAATGCTCCCCTTCGAAATGTTTACCATTGAGGAGATTCCATAGTTCAGGCCGCTGATTTTTAGGATCCCATTCTCCAAAATCATTTCGGTGGGAAAAGAATCTTTCTTTAGCCCGGGCTTTTTCTTCATCCCTTCTACCTCCGCCAATAGCACAATCTATTTTATGTTCCTCAATGGTATCTAAAAGAGTCGTTATCTGCAATGCATTTCTGGTGGCATTTTTCCCTCTTTCTTCAGCCACCCTTCCGTCATTAATAGATTGCTGAACAGATCCAACTATTAATTTCACTCCTAATTTATTAACAAGATCATCTCGGAACTGAAGCGTTTCCGGAAAATTATGGCCTGTATCCACATGCAATAAGGCAAAAGGAATTTTTGCCGGATAAAATGCTTTTTTTGCGAGGTGAGTCACGAGAATAGAATCTTTACCTCCTGAAAACAGGATGACCGGATTCTCGAATTGAGCCCATACCTCCCGAAGGATAAAAATAGCCTCAGACTCCAATTCATCCAGGTAATTCAAAAAATATTTACTCATTATAGTTTCATTTTTTGTTGTAAGAAGCTGAAAAGTCTTGCTACAGCATCTTCGACAGATTCTTCTTCAGTCTTTATTTCAAAATCCGGATTTTTCGGGTCTTCATAAGGAGCACTGATCCCGGTAAAATTTTCAATTTCCCCTGCCCTTGCTTTTTTGTAGAAACCTTTAACGTCTCTTTCCTCACAAACCTCCAGAGGGGTATTTATGAAAACTTCAATAAAATTTTCTTCCCCAATTATCTTTTTTGCCTGATCCCTATCTTCTTTTAAAGGAGAGATGAAAGCAGTTATTGCAATCATGCCGGCATCCATGAAAAGTTTTGCTACTTCGGATATTCTTCGATTATTTTCCCATCGATCCTCACGGGTAAAGCTGAGTCCTTTGCTCAAACCACTGCGAATATTATCTCCATCCAGAGCGTACACTTTTATTCCCTCTTCAAAAAGGCATTTTTCAAGCTTGTTTGCAATGGTTGATTTTCCTGAACCTGAAAGTCCCGTAAACCAAATAACAAAAGAATTGTGATCATTCTTTCTGTTGCGGTCCTCACGGTTTATATGGTAATCATGCTTTACAATGTTGGTCATGAGTTAATAGTTAATTCGGTTTTTGATAATTCGGGATTGGTTAATTTGGGATTCGAGAATTGTTAATTCGTCAATTCGTCAGATTAAGGCTCCTCGTTCTCGTTTCCCGGCTCTCGATTTATATTGTCAATTGTTAAAGGATGAGATTTCTCGTCGCCTCTTCTTTTTCTCAAAAGAAAAGGCTCTGTCGAAATGACAACTGCTCCCCCTGTTTTCCATACTGATACTGATCACTGATCACCGACCACTGATCACTTTTTCTTCTCGTAACCAAGTCTCTAAGTCCCTCCATCTCCAAGTCTTTTGGTTCTCCTAACCGGAAGGCCATAGTCGACTTTGTACCACGTTCTTTCATGAAAATAATACAGGAACATTTTAGTTACTACTTCTGCTAACCCAATCTTAAGTCCGGTAACCGGGCTCCCGGTGATGATCCAGGCGAGAAGCATAGTGTCCATAGTTCCAACTATTCTCCAGGAAACGGTTTTGGCAATATGTCGTGTTCTGCTATTCCATTTTCCCGAAGGAATTCTTAATTCCCCATGAAACCAAATTCTTTCGTGCAAGTAGTACAAAACCATCTTGGTGATAACCTCTGCAAATCCTATTTTCAATCCTGTCGATGGATTTCCTGAAATAAGCCATGCTAATAGAATAGTATCAAGAGTTCCTACTATTCTCCAGGTAATAGTTTTTGCAATGTGTCGCTTATAGGTTTTATCCTTCATAAGAAACTAAAAAATTATCGTTTCTTAAATTTTCCCTATTGTAAGAAATTCTTTTACCCGAGTCACTGAATTTGCAGAAAAAACCTACTGCTTCACAAATAGCCTGCCCCGCTGCTGTATCCCATTCCATAGTAGGTCCAAATCGAGGGTAAAGGTGAGCTTCTCCTTCCGCCAGTAGACAAAACTTCAGAGAACTTCCTTTTGAAACTACCTGAACTTCCTTTTTTGTGCTTTTAAGATCATCTATGAATTTTATTGTTTCATCATTCATATGGGAACGACTACCCACAATTTTTATACAGTCGGAATTAACTTGCGGCTGAATTTCTTCAGAAAGATTTAAAATTCCATTAGTGTCGACCACTTCATCAGGAACATTTAATTTAAAAGCTTTTCCTTCTGAAACTATTGCAAAATATAAAGTTTTAAGAGCGGGAGCGAAAATCACTCCCAGTTGGGGTCTTCCTTCAGAAACCAGAGCAATATTAACTGTAAACTCTCCATTTTTCTTAATAAACTCTTTAGTCCCATCAAGAGGGTCTACAATCCAACATTCCTTCCACTGCTTTCTTTCCTCATAGGAAATTTCTTCGTTCTCTTCACTAATAATAGGTATGCCTAGCAGCTTCAAATAAGCATTGATAACTTCATTAGCTCGTTTATCAGCTATAGTCAAAGGTGATTTATCTGATTTTACTTCCACCTGAAAGTCCTCTTCATTATAAACCTTCATGATCTCTGCACCGGCCGCTAGAGAGGCTTCAATCGCTATTTTTAGATATTCATTCATTGGGTGCCAAATATACCGAAAGTTAGAAAAAGAGAAATGGTTAAAGCAAAAAAAGATGTTCCCATCTTTTTTTGCTTTAACCATCACCGATATAATAAATCTTTACCCGTGAAATCAATATTTAATTACCTATTGCATAAAATTCAAAGCCAATTTTCTTCTTAGCTTTGGGCTCCAACAGCCTTCTACCGTCAAAAAGGAAAGCGGGTTTCAGCATTTGGTCATAGACTTTCTGCCAATCCAGCTCTTTAAATTCATCCCATTCAGTCAACAAGGCAACAGCGTGAGCCTCTTCACAGGCTTTAATAGGATCGTTTACTACAGTTACCGCCTGGCGGTTAGCATCACCACTTCTGCTTCCTAAATAATCAAGGTCGGAATAAATTTGCTCCTCCGTTACCTTTGGATCATACACTACAATTTCTGCCTGTTCGTTTAATAGATAATCGGCAACATATATTGCGGCAGACTCCCTGGTGTCATTGGTATCTTTCTTAAATGCCCAACCTAAAATAGTTATCTTTTTACCTGCCACAGTATTGTACATGGTCTGTACCATGTTGGCTGCGAACCGTCTTTTTTGATGGTCATTCATGATGATCACCTGCTCCCAGTAATCTGCTACTTCCTGAAGATTAAAGCTACGGGCGATATAGACCAGGTTCAAAATATCTTTTTGGAAACAGGAGCCTCCAAATCCAACGGAGGATTGGAGAAATTTAGGCCCTATCCTGGAGTCTTTACCCACAGCACGGGCTACTTCATCAACATCGGCCCCGGTCACTTCGCACAGTTGAGACATTGCATTAATACTGGAAACCCTTTGAGCCAAAAAGGCATTTGCCGTAAGTTTTGACAATTCAGAAGACCACACATTTGTAGTAAGAATATTTTCCTTTGGGATCCATGAAGCATAAATATCCACTAATGCATTTACAGCTTCCCTTCCTTTTTCAGTTTCTATATCCCCTCCGATTAAAACTCTGTCAGGGTTTAAAAGATCCTGTACCGCTGTTCCTTCTGCAAGGAATTCAGGGTTAGAAAGGATTTGGTACTTGACCCCATTCCCAGTATTATCTAGGATGTTTTTTAAAGCCGCCGCAGTCCTTACCGGTAATGTGGATTTTTCAATTACTATTTTATCCTCTTTAGCCACTCTTGCTATTTGACGCGCGCACAGCTCAATGTACTTAAGATCGGCCGCCATCCCTTTACCAATTCCGTAGGTCTTGGTTGGTGTATTAACCGAAATAAAGATCATTTCGGCCTCATCAATAGCTGTATCGACATCGGTAGAAAAGAAAAGGTTCCTTCCACGGGCTTCCTTCACAATTTCAGAAAGTCCGGGCTCATATATTGGTATATTCTCCACGTTGGGATCATTCCATTGTTGGATCCTTTTTTCGTTAATATCTACAACTGTAATTTTTATGTTCGGACATTTTTGTGCTATAACCGCCATTGTAGGTCCGCCTACGTAACCGGCGCCGATGCAGCAGATGTTCTTTATTGTCATAATCGCTTATTCGTTAAATCGTTAAATCGGGAATCGTTAAATCGATTTTCCTTCCCAATTTTACTTTTCATTTTCTTTTCTTAAATATCTGATGTACCCATTTATAATCTGAATACACCTGGTTGTCCTAATCCGGATTTCACCCAAAGTTTCCTCATCGATATAATCCCATGATCTAGCTTCAAGGGAATGATCCAAAATTTCTGCAGCAGAACCACGGGCATTCAACAAAAATTTTATATTTTCTTTATAATGATATCTGCCCCAACCTTCAGCTATGTTAGCTGTCGTAGACCTGGAAGCTCTGAGAATTTGACTGTAAAGCTGAAACTTTTCAGATGCGGGCAATTTCAGGAGAATATTTTCTTTGACAAAAAATTTTAATTCATTGCACCTCTGCCAACACTCCAAATCCTCAAAATTAGTTGTCATTTTCTATTCGTTATTCGTAAAATCATCGTTCTGTAAAATTAAATCTTTTTAGATTCCCGTATCTCGATTACCGATTCACATTTCCCGATTCCCGATTCCCGTATTAACGGTTCTTTAAAGCTTCTTATCACACCTATCCCCCAGTACTCCTTTCACATCATAAATAACAGTTTGCCCATTCTTAAACTTATCAAGATCAAGATCTAAAAATTCTTTATGAGCAACTGTCAATACTACTGCTTCGAATTTTCCTTCAGGAAGTTCCCGGGTAGTGGTGAGACCATATTCATGCTGCACTTCATCGGGATCGGCTAATGGATCATAGATGGTAACTTTGGTACCGTATTCCTTTAGATTTTTTATAACATCCACAACTTTAGTATTGCGGACGTCAGGACAATTCTCTTTAAATGTAATTCCTAGAACAAGAATATTAGCTCCTTTTACCTTTTGATCATTCTGAAGCATTAATTTCACCACTTCTGAAGCCACATACTGTCCCATACTGTCATTCATTCTCCTTCCGGCAAGAATGATCTCAGGGTGATATCCTATTTCCTGCGCCTTCTGCGCCAGATAATAAGGATCCACACCTATACAATGTCCGCCGACAAGTCCGGGTCTAAAGGGAAGAAAATTCCATTTGGTTCCCGCTGCTTCCAGAACGGCCTGGGTGTCAATATCCATCATATTGAAAATCTTCGCCAATTCATTCACAAAGGCAATATTTATATCCCGCTGAGAGTTTTCAATTACCTTTGCTGCTTCTGCTACCTTGATCGTTGGTGCCAGATGCGTCCCTGCAGTGATTACCGAAGCATAAAGCTCATCTACTTTCTTACCAACTTCCGGAGTGGATCCTGCAGTTACTTTTAGGATCTTTTCTACAGTATGTTCTTTGTCTCCGGGATTGATCCTCTCGGGAGAATATCCCACAAAAAATCTTGATTAAATTTAAGCCCACTAGATTTTTCCAAAACCGGAACACATTCATCTTCTGTAGCTCCAGGAAAGACAGTAGATTCGTAAATAACGATATCGCCTTTTTTAAGAACTTTTCCTACCGACTCACTACTTTTATAAAGCGGAGTAAGATCGGGACGGTTGTTTTTATCGACCGGCGTGGGTACAGTGATCACATAATAATTACAGTCTCTAATATCTTCCAGTTCAGCTGTGCAGAAAAGACCATTATCATTTGAGGAATTATTCACCAGAACCTCCTGCAAAACTTCATTTTCAACTTCCAGAGTGGTGTCTTTTCCACGCCTAAGTTCTTCAACTCTTTTGGTGTTAATATCAAACCCTACCACAGGGAATTTGGTTGCAAATAATCTTGCCAGAGGCAGACCCACATATCCGAGTCCAACAACTGCTATTTTTTTATTCTCCATTTGTATTACTATAAATTTTCCCAGTACCAATCAACAGCCTCTTTAAGACCATCTTCAATTTTATACTTGGGATCATAATTTAATAATTCTTTTGCTTTATCTACGGAAGCTAAAGAGTGCGGAATATCTCCTGCCCGATTAGGTCCATGCTTTACTTCCACATTTGCTATTTCAGGATCGTATTCGGCAAGATATTTTTTCAGAAGTTCGGTTAGCTCCTTAAGGTTCGTCCTGTCCCCTACTGCTGTATTATAAACCTGATTTAGTGCTTTATTATTGTCTGTAGTCAAAGCAAGCAGGTTCATCTGGATCACGTTGTCTATGTAAGTGAAATCCCTGGAATAAGTACCGTCCCCATTAATTACCGGACTTTCATGCTTCATGAACTGAATGACGAATTTTGGAATAACAGCAGCATATGCCCCATGCGGATCCTGTTTTCTTCCAAAGACATTGAAATATCTTAAACCAATAGTATCCATTCCATAAGTGGTATGGAAAATATCTGCATACAACTCATTTACATATTTTGTAATAGCGTACGGAGAAAGAGGTTTTCCGATTTTGTCCTCCACTTTTGGTAGAGCTTCAGAGTCTCCATACGTTGAAGAGCTTGCAGCATAAACAAACCTTTTCACCCCTTCATCCTTTGCTGCAACCAGCATATTTACAAATCCGGAAACATTGACATTATTGCTGGTGATAGGATCATTTATGGAACGAGGTACTGAACCCAGCGCAGCTTCATGTAGCACATAATCTACTCCTGAGACTGCTTTTTTGCAGTCTTCAATATTTCTAATATCACCTTCAATTAAAGTGAAATTCTCATGATCAATAATTGCAGAAAGATTTTCTTTTTTTCCGGTGGCAAAGTTATCAAGACAAACTACCCTTGCATCTAATTCCAAAAGACTCTCGCAGAGATTAGAACCAATGAATCCGGCGCCCCCGGTGACCAATACTTTTGAAGAACTGAGCAATTCAAATTGTTTGCTGTTCATTTAATAAAATTTGGGTTGATTATTTAATTTGCCGTCAAAGGTAAAATTTTGAAGAATGGTTTTACTTAATTTCCTCTTAAAGAAGCTTCTTTTTCCGGAAACTGAGTAGATTCATAGTGCACTACTTCTGTATCAATTAAAATTCTTTCTTTGGGACCAGTGTTTTTCCTATTGATCCTACTAATAAGAACTTCCATTGCCTTTGACCCTATTTTATCGGGAGACTGATCAACATAACTAACCGATGGAGTAAGGTACTTAGCTAATCCTCCTCGTATAAATCCGATTATTTTAAGATCTTCAGGAATTCTTAACCCATTTTCATAAGCCAGCCTGTAGGTAAGCATTGTACTGTCAAAATCACTACACAAGACAGCTTCGACCTTATCCTCCAATAGCATAATTAAGATCTTTTCCTTAAGACTTTCCATTTTGGCTGAATTAGCTATAAAGAACGTATGATCTTCACCCAAAGCCTGCCGGTACCCTTCAATTCGTGCCTTACCTACTCCCATATGATGAATGGAAGTAGCCAGACCGATCTTTTTCACCCCTTTATTCTGAAGATCCCGGGTAGCATCGTAAAAAATCTTCCTGTCATCAATTCCTACTTTGTCCACCGGCATATCGAAATCAATACGATCATAAAGCACCACCGGGATATCATATTGTATAATATTCATAATATGATCAAAATCTTTCTTCCTCTGGGTTTCTTCAGCAATTGCTATAAGAACTCCATCCACAAAGCCTGCAGTAAGCATTTCGGCTATTTGTTTTTCCCGTTCATGGGATTCATTGGAGATATAGGTTATAACCTGCAAACCTTCACGTTGTGCACTGTCCTCCATCCCGGAGAGAACTTTCGCGAAAAATGAATTGGCGATATTAGGTATAATAACTCCTATAGTTCCACTTTTACTGCTTTTCAAATTAACGGCGGTAGGATTAGGCCGGTACTTGTGCAGAGCTGCCAGCTCTTTTACCCTTTCAATTGTTTTTGGACTAATTTCGGGGCTGTCATTTAATGCTTTTGAGACTGTAGACACAGATACATTCAGCAATTTAGCCAGTTCCTTCAGGGTAATTCTGGTTTTCATTTTTAAAAGAATATAGGGATTAATCACAAATGTAATAAAGCCGCGTTAATTGAGGTATTTTTAGCCTGAAACTTCCGGCAAAATTTATATTTTAATTTAAAATGAGTTAGAAATGAAATTTTTCACCAGCTACTGGTTTTACATAATTGCTGCCCTTATTACCATCTTTGGACTCCTTACGGGGTGGTACTTTTTCTTCCTTTTAGTCCTACCCTTTGGCTTTTTTAATTTTGGCAAAAAAGACAACGAGAAATAGCTGCGTTAAATAATTATTAAACCAGCCCTTCCATTTGCAAAGATGAAACCTTGAACGTAATTTAATCCTGAACCAAAAAAGGTAATAATGAAACAAAAAGGAACTCTGTCTCAAACCCTGAATATGTTGAGGACTGAAGAAGGATACGAAGAAGATTTTAACCTTCTTGATGAGAAAATAAAATCCAGTGAAGAAAGGGATAAATTTTTCAACCAAAAATTTGTGGTAGATGAAGTGTATAGATTCGAAGGGGCGTCCAATCCGGGAGATGAAGCTACCATTTATGCAATAACCACTTCTTCGGGAAGAAAAGGTGTTCTCGTGGATGGCTTTAATTACACTTCAGGTCAGATTTCAGAAGAACTATTGAAAAAACTGGATCTTAAGAGCAATCGCCCTACTTCAGAATAAACTTGGATTTACCCTATACTTATTGTATATTTGAATACTAATCACAAAAACCATAAATAAAAACTATGAGCTATTTAGGTCTAGACGCAAAAAAGACGTCAAATACAGTTCAGGAACTCAATGTTCTGTTAGCCGATTATCATTTATATTACCAAAAACTCCGTAATTATCACTGGAACGTCATAGGAAAGAACTTCTTTGACCTTCATGAAAAATTCGAAGAGCTTTATGATGACGCAAAAATAAAGGTCGATGAGATCGCTGAGCGTATACTTACGCTAAGATATCAACCTACCAGTAATTTAAGTGAGTACCTGGAAAAATCTAACCTGAAAGAATCCAAATCTGATCTTTCTGACTCTCAAATGATCAAAAATCTTTTAGATGATCATGGGACTCTTCTAAAGCAAATGCGTAAAGTAGTGGAAGTAGCCGATAAAGGAGGAGATGAAGGTACGATTGATCTCATTGGAGCCTATATTAGAGAACTGGAAAAAACCAGCTGGATGTTGGATGCATGGAAAATGAAAACTTCCGAACAACATAAGCCGGTATAATATAGATGGCGAAAAAATTTGATATTCAGGATTCCGTTGAAGGAATCTGGGAGAAATTAGGCGAATGGCTGGATTCAATAATCCTGGGTTTGCCTAATTTCATTTTAGCGGTTTTAGTATTTATCCTTTTTGTCTTTGCAGCAAAGTATCTTGGAAAATTGCTGGACAGGCTCCTGCGGTTCAAGGTAAGACAGGCTTCAATTCGCGAAATAACCATCAAGATCATGAAGGTGGTGGTTATTGCAATTGGTTTTTTTGTTGCACTTGGGCTGCTAAATTTAAATACGATTCTTACTTCTGTTCTGGCAGGTGCCGGGGTGGTCGGTTTGGCCGTAGGTCTCGCCCTGCAGGGAACTTTAAACAATACCTTCTCGGGTATTCTTTTAAGTTTCCTTCCTGAACTTCAAATTGGAGACTGGATTGAGAATAATGGTTACGCCGGGAGAGTTGTGGAAATAAACCTTAGGAGCATTGTGATAAGGGAAGCAGATAATAATTATGTAGTCATTCCGAATTCACAGGTTATCGATGCGCCATTTAAAAACTTTTCCCGCACTTCAAGATCCCGTATAATGGTGAATTGCGGTGTGGCTTACAATTCCGATCTTGAACTCGTAAAGACTATTACCATTAATACCCTTTCTGAACTTTACCCTCAAAAAAAGGGCGAGGAAGTAGAATTTATGTATAATGAATTTGGTGACAGTTCCATTAATTTTGTTGTAAGATTCTGGAGTAATGTCACTTCAAATCGAGATATACTTTTAGCAAAAAGCGCTGCTATTATCGCTATAAAGAAGGTATACGATCAACACGATATCAATATTCCATTCCCAATACGAACTTTGGAATTCAATAACAGGTTAGATATTCAGAAACCTTCTTCTGAAGGAGAATCTTAGCCCGAAACTCCCATAAAAGCAAAAAGCGGATTATTCTTTATTAGATATAATCCGCTTAAAAAAGGCTTTTTTGAATGGCTCTAAAAATCGCAAAGAGCAGTTTCGCTATATAGTTTTAAACCACAACTTCGAACCTCTTCTGGAAACAAAATATTAGAAAGTTATAGGCTTCAAAAAAGGTAATTAGGAGGATGACCTTATCCTTCTATACCACATATAGAAGATTAAAATCATCCTCTTATTTTCTCCCGGCGGGTTAAATAAACTTAGAAGGTCATACCCACACTAAAACTAAAACGTAATTTTTCACCTCCCGAAAACAAATTCACTTTAGCAGAAAGTGCATCTGCTCCGGTTATCCAGAATCCGCCGCCATAGCTGTCGTGCCAAAGATCACTATTCTCCCCGTCCAGCCAAACCCGGCCGAGATCATATCCGGCAAATACTCCAATTTGGAGAGGAATAAAAGAAGTTTTAAACTCGTCAAAACTATATCTTAGATCATTACCCCAAACAAAAGCGCTTTCTCCTGTAAAACGTTCTTCTCTAAATCCTCTTAAACTCTCGGCCCCACCTATAGTAGCGGCCTGGTAGAATTCAAAATCATCTCCAAAAAGAACTTCAGCATTTACGCGGGTATTTATAACCCACTTATTATTTTGACTTATAGCTTTATAGAATCCCAGATATGGTGCTATAAAAGCGTAAATATTCTCTGTCTCTCCGGTATTCATTTTCCCACCACCAACAAATTCGAACTTCATTCCGTTGGATGGGTTAAGCACATCATCGTAACTTTCATAGCGAAAAACACCTTCAATACCTGCAAAATATTGACGTTCGAAAAAATTGGTGTCCTTCATATATTCCGAAGAGAGAAAACGATCCATGGTCTCTTCTATCTGCACACCTTCAAAAGTTGCTGCTAATTTATAATAACGTCCAAAGGGTGAATCTTTCACCACTCCCGCTTCTCCACCAATTCTACTAATACGTACCCGATTGTAATCCTTTCCAAGTTCTTCTTCAAAGTTTTCAGTTTCATTTCCCATTCCGAAGAAATTACGGGTATAACTGGGGTTCGTAAAATGCCCTCCAACAAGAAAATTATAGTTTCCAAAAACATTGGCAAATTCTCCCTGGTAACGCAAATCAAAACTTTGAGTGGCAAAATAATAGCCCGCCTTGAATCTGTGTTGGGCTGTAAATGGATTTCTACGGAAACCATATTTTGTAAAGGAAGTACTCAAACCAACCTGGAATCCATCATCGGGATTGTAACCAACCACCGGAAGTATCGCACTTGTAGAAAATATTTTTCGATCCTTATCAAACACATTTACCTCGTAATTATCTGTAAAAGTAATATCTGCGCCATTGTTGATCTCCACAGTATTAGGCAAAGATTCGTAATCATAAACCTTCACGTTTTTGCCATTTTTGATCCTGTAAATATCATTATTTTGTCCTCCAATAATCCTCACAAGAATGGGAGAGGAAGCTTCTCCATAAACCTCGAATATATCATCGTCGTCAAGGCCATAGATCCACAATTCTTCGGTCACTTTAGAATCATATACCCTGTTGCTCACTACATCTGCCTTCTCCCCATCTTTAATCCTGTAAATTGACACACGGGTTTTACCTTCCGGAAGACGTTCAATCTCAATATGATCATCTTTATCTGTGGCAGAAATGATGGCAAACTCAGCAAAATAATTGTAGTATCTCCTGGTAATGTCCACCAGATTATCTCTTCTTGCTTTGAGATTTTTAATGATGCGTTGTGTGGATTCTCCCCGGGTTTCCTTCGGAAGCTTTTCAAAGGCTTCTTCAATTACTTCATCTGTAACATGCTCCTGAAGGAACTCTGCCTGCCTTAGCCATTCGTCTTTACTCGAATTCTGGATTAAGCTTCTATCCAGACCAACAGCGGCCGAGTTAAACCACTCAATATCAGCAATGTTTTCATCATAAACAGCAAATTGATTGGCAAATCCTGTTAATCCTCTTAAGGTATTCAAAAAGGCACCATCAAAATTAGAAAAGACCTGATCCCTGTCTCTGGGTATGGGTTTAAAAAGGTGATTTCCTTCCTCATCTTCAATTTCAGCCCATCTCCATTGATCTTCATGTCGATCCCAATCCCCCACAAGCATATCAAATATTCTTGCTCTTATATAGGTAGATTCGTCAAGAGTGTATTTCTCATCCCTTCGCAGACGTTCAAAAACTCCCGCCGTACTTTCAATATCGTGATTTGGCCTACCAAAGGATTCATAACCTGTCCAGGCTCCTTCGGGTCGCTCAACTATCATATATAATTCATCCCCATACTCACTGTTGAAATCTCCAAGAGCTTTCTGTTTGGGAACATAAAACAACTGCGGATTCGTATGGTTAATTCCTGCTGCCTGTGATAATGTTGGCATTGCCAGGAAAGCATAAGGATGCGCAGAGGTGTAAAAATCTTTAATTACATCTTCGGCAAGGGTATTTTCAAATTTAGTCTCTACAGGAGTGTCTTTATAGGCAACCGTTTGAAGGAATTGCACAGCACTTTTTTCAAGTGCCCGCATGTTATAATCTCTTCCCTGCTTATCCTTTAATCTTAGAGATCGTGTTTGGTGACCACCGCCTGCTCTTTCTACAGTAAGTCCGCCGTACAAGGTATCCAGAACGGCAACGGGAACCTCCACTCCGGTCCCGTACAAATCCCTGTACCTGTCTCCCCATATACTTTCATAGGCCTGAGATACATTAGTATCCCTGGGTTCATAAACCGACTCCACGACAGTGCGGGGAAAAGAAGTAGACAAAGTATCAATATTAAAGGGTTCCGGTGCGGCGATAACTTCCTTTTGATATAAAAGTTTAGGTCGCTTATCTACGCTCCCATAGAAACTAACCCAGGAGGACCCATCTTCAAATATATCCAGGGCAGCAAATCCCTGGCCCGAATAAGCAAACAATCCGTCGTTCCCTAATCCTACATAAGATGCCTTGGAAGCCGAGCCTGACACTACTTGTTTGATTTTATCGTGTTCAATATACTGTATAGAATGATCGTGCCCCGAAACAAAAACTACATTTCCCCAACGGGAAGCAATAGTTTCAATTCGTTTTCTCATTCCTTTATACCTTTCATTTTGGAGGTCTGTACTGGTGACTCCTCCTGTAGTTCTTATAAAATTCGCCAGAGTTCCAAGTATGGGTAATGGGAGTTTACGTTGGGTAGGAAAAAGGTGATCTGTTAAACTGAAGTTTCCTCCATGAAGCCCGTTAGTATAGAGGGGATGATGAATAACAAATACAACAGTTTTTGTCTGGTTCTTCTTTAATTCGCTGTCTATCTCCTGGAAAAAGGCTTCCCGGGTTTTGATTTCGGCACAGTCGTCGTTTATTTTTGGATGCTTATCCCAATCTTCCAAAAACCATTGAGATTCAGCAACAACAACCTGAATATTTTCGCTTACTTCAAATGAAGCTAACCCGCAGCCGGGTTCAGGATAAAAAACATCCTCCCTATTCAGTTTTTCTCTTAAGTAGTCTACCTGTCTTTTAAGGCCGGTCAATCCCTGGTTATACCAATCATGGTTTCCGGGAACAAAAAAGAGGTTGCCGTCATAATTTTCCACGGCATCTATTTGAGCATCCAGGCGGTACTCCATAAGCTCCCTATCGGGGTGATCTTTTGCAACAAGACCTGCAGGGTATACATTATCTCCAATAAAAATGGTATAATTTCCAACCTGCTTAACCGAGTCAATATAGGTTTTAAATGCGAGTAAAGCTTCCGAAGAACCTCCCGGAGGGGAATAACCTCCGTCTCCCAAAAGATAAAATGATTTCTCAACTACTTTATCCTCAGGATATCCAAAATCTTCTGTAGGTTCATCCTCGGCGTAATATAGCTGATTTAAATGTGGAGAACAGGCGGTAATAGCAATAAACAGTACCAGTGTTAGAAATTTGTTATTTTTTCTCATACAAAACTATTGGGGGGATTTTTTTGTAATTTGGTGCAAATCTAACCACAACTGAATGACAACTCTCACCGATAAAGCTGAAATATTTGTACAGGATCTATTCAGAAAAAAGCTACCCAATACATTCATTTATCACAATTTTAAGCACACTCAGAGGGTCGTTAAAAGTACTAAAGAATTAATCGAAAAATCTGAAATTCATGTTAAACACGAGGAGCCGCTACTCCTGGCCGCCTGGTTACATGATACGGGTTATGTTGAAAAATATTCAGGTCACGAGGAAAAAAGTGCAGAAATAGCCAGGGAGTGGCTGGAAGAGCAGAATGCAGACAAGGCACTTATTGAAGATGTCACAAGAATAATTATGGCTTCCAGGATGCAGGCGGAACCAAAAGAGCTTGATGAAAAAATCATCAAAGATGCCGACACGTCTCATCTCGCAAAAGATTACTTTGAAGAAACAAGCGAATTTCTTCGGCAGGAGTTAAAGCTTCAGAAGATCAAAAATTATTCACACCAGGAATGGATTGAACAAAATATAGAACTATTTACTGAGCGGCACCAATATTACACCCAGTACGCCAGGGAGAACTGGAAAGAACAAAAAGATAAAAATCTATACGACCTACTCAATAAAGAAAGAAAGGCAAAAAAGAAATTAGCTAAAGAAGAGGCAAAAGCCCGACTTAAAGTAAAATATAAAGATAAAAGCCCAGATCGTGGAATACAGACGTTGTTTAGAGTCACGATGCGCAATCATCTTAAATTGAGTGATATTGCAGATGCCAAAGCCAACATCCTTCTGTCGGTTAATGCCATCATTATTTCCCTGGCCATTGCTAATTTCATTCCCGACCTCACATCCCCTGCCAATTCAAGTACGGTTATGATGCTCCCTATCTTTATCTTAATGATCTTTAGCGTCGCCTCGATAATAGGAGCAATAATGTCAACCCGTCCAAATGTAACTTCGGGAGAATTTACTCGGGAGCAAATTAAGAATGGAGACGTTAATGTGCTGTTCTTCGGAAATTTTCATCGTATGCCTTACGAACAGTTTGAATGGGCCATGCACGAAATACTGGAAAACCAAACCGACGTGTATGAATCTCTTATGAAAGACCTCTACATGCTGGGAGTGGTACTAAACCGAAAGTATTATCTTTTAAGGATTACCTACACTATCTTTATGGTAGGAATCATCCTCTCGGTTCTCAGTTTTATTGCCGCTTACTACCTTGCCTAACACCTTTTCCAGGTCTTCATAAGTGAAGATCTGCTCTTCGTGTTGTTCATTTTTTAGGTGGTATAAAACTTCCACTCTTATGGCTTTTAGACCAATTACTCCCTGTACATCTTCAAGCTCTAATTTTTCTACCTTATCTCCTAAATACTGTTTGGACTGCAAATATTTGATGTAGCGCAAATACTCCCTTTCATCTTTCCTGTTAGAATATACAATGGCGATTTTACCTTTTTGAGTCACCCTTTCTTCAGTTCCCTTTACATTTGCCTTGTCAATTCTTTTCTTGATGATCTCATACCTTGCATTGTAGGTTCCATCTACATCAAATTGTTTTTCATCCATCCTATATCGAATAGAAAGCGTTGTATTATATACAAGTATCAGGGAAGCAGCTTCCAGTTTCAAAGGCATATTTTCCTGTATTTGGTAGAAGCGGTTTTCCATTTCGCACATGGTACTCAATTGCCACAAACGCAGGTTGAATAGATACACCTCGTCAAAAGGTTTGGCTTTTTTATTTGTTAGAGATGCCCCTATATAAATATTATGCTCAACCCCATCAGTCTTATATCTTTCAAAATAATGAGGATATATCTCCTGAGCATCAATTTGTCTGCGATCAATGTAACGGGCCATCGTGCGATTGATTTGCTGTACAGCTTCATCATAATTTTTTCGATGATTGTAAATTATTCCTGTTTCAGAATTCACGTTTTTTCGGTAACCGCTCACCTTTTCCTCTAAAACAGGTGTTTGTTTTTCAATATGTGCCATAACAGGATCTATCTCCCGCTGGAGTAAATTGAAAACTTTTTGCTCACTAGAAGTGCTCAAACTGTCGGCGAGATCATCCTGAAATTCTTTAATACGAAATTTCACCTGCTCATAAATATCCAGTTTTTCGATTTCTTCAGCCTGGCACACAATACTTGTAATAAGTTCCAGTTGATCAAGCAGATCTTTTTGAATGGCTTCATTACGCGCTTCCGAAGAAGCTACAATATCAATTTCTCCATACAAAGGATAAACATCTTCAAAAGTAATATCCTTAAATGAGGCAAGTCCATCTTCGTCAAGATCTCTGATGAATTTTCTTGCCTCCTTTTCAAAAATCCATAAAACACTGGGATGAATAGAAGTACATTCACTTTGTATTACAGCCTTAACACGATTTTCAAACTCTGCCTTACTGCGTTCTACAGCCGTTACTATATAAGGTAAGATATCTTCAAGTTTTGTAGCGTTTATGCTGTTGAGTACATTTTTTTCAAAAGAGACCAATTCAAGCATTCCCATCAAAATATTATTTTTAGCAATAGGAGCCAGAATGGCACTTTTCACACCTGCGTCAACAAGGGACTTTGCCAAGAGATTTTCTGAAGATTTTGAAGAAAATTTTGTGACGTTAGGAATGCTGAAGTAATTGTGTTCCTTCACAAGTTTTTGATAAGCTTCCTCCTCGAGAGCCTCCCTGCAGTCTACCGTTTTCTTCTCCCGAAGCAAGAAACTTGGTGAACGATTTCCCATCATTCTCTCAAAAGTCGATTCCTGTTCATTATACATGGTAAATCCCACCCGAAGATTTGGAATCTTATATATGGATTTAAAAATCTCCTCAAACTTCTCCATCTCTTCATTTCCTGAAGTATTTCTTTGCAACAAAGTTGTTTTTAGATCGGAGATCGCATCATCAACAGTCACATCTGTAAGAGTAATTATGGTGAAACCCTTAAAGATCCAGCTTTTAGGTGGGAATTTTTGTTTCCAGAATTCCACGTTCTCAATATTCTGGATCAATTCGTCAACATCGTCTTTGGTTATTTCACAAGCATTTTCGCCGGGTTCCAGCTCCATAAAATGGGAATCAAGTTCAATTCTATAGTGCCTTAAAATGCCATTTTCATCGGGTATATCATAGTATAACGGTCTTGAAAAATCCATATCATAACCATAATACTTATTGAGGATTAGAATACAGGCATAGATATAATCAAGGTCTTCACTAAGATCTCTCATGTTTAAACTGAAATCTTTTCCCGCACCCGCCAGTATCTCTCTAAACTTAAGAGTAGAATTAAATATGATGTTGTGAAAAGGAACAGAAATGGCTTTGATCTGTGTGCCCGAAAGAATTTCGGGAAACAGATCTTTCATGAGGATCCTGATTGGATCTTTCAATTTATTCAGATCTTCGGAGTTCTCAATTCCCTCTTCCAAAACAGGAAAACCGGAAATATAATCGAGTATCTTTCCCAGGTACTCTTTTGATATCTTGCTTGATTCATTCTCCAGTTGCCGGCGATACTGCTCAATGATCTTGTGAAAACTGATCTTTATTTCCAGGGGGAATTCCTTTTGATTCTTCATATGTTAAAATTACAGGATTTTGAACCCGCTGCCCCAGGGCTCGTTCATATTAACATTAATTTATCTATTCCACCATTCTCTCTCCACTAACTTCCTTATTTTTGTGCAAAATGTAACAAATTATGCGTAAAATTTTATTAGTTGGACTGGTTGTTCTCCTTGCTGCTTGTGAAAGTGAAAATGAGGGCTACCGTGTAAGTGGAACAGTACAGAATGCTCCCGACGGGCAAAAGGTTATTGTTTCAGAATTAAATGACAGTAACACCCAGGTTGTGCATCTGGATACTATAGAAGTTCAGGATGGCAAATTCGAATTAGATCTTCCTGAAATAGAAAAACCTACGATTAGCTTCCTAACCATTGAAGGAACCCGGGGAAATGTGGTCTATATTGCCGATAATACACCTATAGATTTTAAAGTGTATCCTGACAGTATTTATTCTTCCGAAGTTTCGGGAGGAGAAGATAATGAAGTACTATCGTCCTACCTTAAGAATGTAAGAGAGGTAAGCAGGAAAATGGGAGATAATAGAACTGCCCTTAGAGAAGCAATGATGAACAGGGATTCTGTTACTCTGCAAAACTTACAGACTTTTCAGCAACAGTTATTTGAGGAAGATAAACAGGCGAAAGTTGAATTGATCGAATCAAATCCTAATTCTATTGTATCTGTAATGATCCTGCAGGACATGTTGAATACTTCAGCTTTCTCTTCTTCAGAATTGATGGGGTTTTATAATCAATTAAGTCCCGAAGTTAAAGAGGTTCCTTTGGCAAAAACAGTAAAAACACGCCTCGATAAAATGAGTAAAACCGCTGTGGGCAGCAAGGCTCCTGGTTTTAGTGCTCCTACCCCACAGGGAGACGAGCTTGCTTTAAGCGATGCTCTTGGAAAGGTAACCCTTGTGGATTTCTGGGCTTCCTGGTGTAAACCCTGTCGTGTAGAAAATCCAAATATTGTGGAAGTATATAAGAAATATCACGATCAAGGCTTCAATATCATCCAGGTTTCCCTGGACCGTCCCGGGCAAAAAGAAAAATGGATCCAGGCTATTGAAGATGATAATCTTGGGGAATGGAACCATGTCTCCAATCTAATGTTCTGGCAGGATCCTGTAGCAGTGGAATATGGAATACGCGCTATCCCGGCAGCCTTCCTTTTAGATGAAAATGGAAACATCATTGCAAAAGATCTTAGAGGAGAAGCCCTTGGAGAAAAAGTTGGTGAGGTTTTAAATAACTAGGCTTTCTGAAGCTAATTCCATTTAAAAATTGAAAAGGGTGCCCCATGGGCACCCTTTTTTTATTCTAATACTATATTTTAGTTAAGCAGAAACTCAACATTAACCTTAACTGTAATTTCCATTTCTCCCGGGGCGATACTTTGTTGCTCTGCACTATCAGCTTTCATTTCCATCACCCTGTAAACAGGCTGATAATGATCTGTTTGCACCTCCGAAATATGAATTGCTTTGCCCGCACTCTGCCCTAAGGCAGTTGCATATTCTTCTGCCTTCATTTTTGCATTCAAAACTGCCTTTTTTCGAGCTTCAGATTGGAGAGCATCTTTTTTTGAGGTCCTGAATTCAATACCATCAATCCTGTTCAATCCTGAATCAAGTAAACCAGACATGATCTTTTCATAATCCTTCAGATCCAATAATTCAATAGAAATCGCCTGATTGGCAGAATACATTGTATCCTTGGTATTATAATTAACTTCTTTATTGAGCCTTATATATTCGGTTTGAATATTTTTTGAAGCCACTCCCTGGGATTTCAAAAATTTAATCACCTGATCTACCACTTTATCATTTTTCCGCTTAACCTCTGCAGCTGTTTTTCCGGTATGTTCTATTCTGGAATTGATAAGAACTTTATCGGGAACTATGTTTACGGTTCCGGTTCCAAGTACAGAAATTGAAGGAATAGGTTTTTCTTGAGCAAAGCCTAATGAGTATCCTAAAATGGCAATTAAGAGAAGATATTTTTTCATAATTAATGAATTTAATTAATACTGAATTTCCAATTTCAGTGCCAATGTCAGATTTTTCCGGTTTTTTGTAGGAAAAAAAGTAAAACAATGGGAATTGCAAGTAAAATAACCATCAACAAACTTGTTGTAAACAATTGGGGCACAAGAATTAAGGTTAAAATATAACCACCTACAGCACCCCCGAAATGTGCATCGTGGCCAATATTTCCTATCCTGTTTTTCATTCCGTAGATGGAGTACAACATATAGCCAATTCCAAAAACGTATCCCGGGATAGGAATGGGGATAAAAAACATGTAAAGACTCATTTCCGGGTAAAGCAAAATACCGGCATAAATAATTCCCGAGACGGCGCCGCTGGCTCCTACAGCATTGTATTGTAATTCATTTTTATGAAAATAATAGGAGAGTAAATTACCAATGAGCAAACTGGCAAAATAGATTAGCAAAAAACTAATACTGCCAAGGGAGGTAATTACAATATCGGCAAAAAAGAACAAGGTAAGCATGTTCAGAAAAAGGTGTGCAGAATCTACATGTAAAAATCCTGAAGTCAGGATCCTAATCTTCTCACCTCTTTTAACCGCTGCAGAGTTGAATTTGTATTTTTCGAAAAACGAATGATCCTTAAAACCCTTAAACGAAAAAATAACATTGGCTGCTATAACTAGAATGGTAACAAGGTCGAAATCTCCCATTAATGCTAAAATTTAGTGCCAAATATACCATATATTTGCCTAAATGACTTTTTCATGCAGCGTTTAGTTTTCTGGCTGGTTTACCCATTTTTGTGGCTTATTTCCATTCTTCCCTTTAGGCTCTTCTACCTCTTTTCGGATCTTATTTTTCTTGTCGTATTTTACCTGGTTGGGTACAGAAGGAAGACGGTACTAGAAAACCTGAAACTCGCATTTCCCGAAAAATCGGGCACCGAACTTAAAAAGATCAGGAAAGACTTTTATCGGCATATGGTGGATATGTTTCTGGAAATGATAAAGAGTCTCTCTATCTCCAATGAAGAGCTAAAAAAGCGATTTAAATTTACCAACATTGAAGAAATTCAGAAGATTAGGGACATGAATAAAAGTATCCTTCTAGCTTGCGGACATTACGCCAGCTATGAATGGATGAATGCCCTGCAGCTTTACGGGCTGGACTATAAAGGTTTCGGGGTTTATAAAAAGGTGAAAAACCGCTATTTCGATCAGCTTGCGAAAGACATTAGAGGTCGCTATGACGGGGTTCTTATTTCCACAACCCGGGCAACAAGGGTAATTACTGAAAATGAAAAAAAGGGAATTCGCGGAGTTTATGCAATGATCGCAGATCAATCCCCAAAAATCTCCCGGGCCCGAGCCTGGACAAACTTTATGGGAGTAGATGTACCTGTATTTTTGGGGTTGGAACATCTATCCCATTCCCTGGATATGGTAGTAGTTTACCTACATGTAGAAAAAGTTAAAAGAGGCTATTATGAAGCCTCTTTTAAAACCATTTCATATGAACCGGCTAAGGAACCGCAGTTTTTCATTACCCGTAATTATTTTGATAAACTAGAAAGTCAAATCAAACAGGAGCCCCGTTACTACTTATGGACTCACAAAAGATGGAAACATAGGAATGCTTCAAAATCCCGGGATGCTGTAATCATTAAAGATTAGCAATCTCCTTTATTTCACCGATCATCTTTTGAGCTACTTCATCTGCCCTCTCCTGGCTCTTTGCTTCGGTATAAATCCTTATGATAGGTTCTGTATTGGATTTCCTAAGATGTACCCAATGTTCCGGAAAATCTATTTTCACTCCATCCACAGTACTCACCTCTTCCCCTGAATATTTCTGTTCCACCTGCTGTAAAATTCTATCTACATCAAGCTGCGGAGTAAGTTCTATTTTATTCTTGCTCATAAAATATGAAGGATAAGTCTTTCGCAGTTCAGATACCTTCATCTTCTTTTCTGCCAAAAAGGTCAAAAACAGAGCTACTCCTACGAGACTGTCCCGACCATAGTGAAGCTCCGGATAGATGATCCCTCCGTTACCTTCACCTCCAATGATGGCATCGTTCTTCTTCATTAATTCCACAACATTTACCTCACCTACAGCACTGGCTTCATAACTTCCTCCATGTTTCAAGGTGATATCCCTAAGAGCACGTGAAGAAGAAAGGTTACTAACTGTATTGCCGGGGGTTTTACTTAAAACGTAATCTGCGCAAGCCACCAAAGTATATTCCTCCCCAAACATTTCCCCTTCTTCAGTTATAAAAGCAAGCCTGTCAACATCTGGATCTACTACAACTCCCAAATCTGCCTGTTGCTTTTTTACAACATTACATATGTCAGATAGATGTTCTTTTAAAGGTTCGGGATTGTGAGGGAATTCCCCGGTTGGTTCACAATAAAGTTCAATCACCTTCACTCCCAGCCTCTTTAATAACTTCGGAATAGCGATTCCACCTGTGGAATTAACCCCATCCACTGCAACAGTAAATCCTGCTTCAGCAATTTTTTTAGCATCAACCAACGGAAGCATTACCACTTCTTCAATATGAGTATCGATATAATGGTCCACTCGCTTTACTTTCCCAAGGTCATCCACTTCTGCGAAAGAAAAATCGGCATTTTCTGCTATTCTAAGGATTTCAGCTCCTTCATCTCCACTTAAAAACTCTCCTTTTTCATTGAGCAGCTTTAAAGCATTCCATTGCTTAGGATTGTGACTTGCAGTAAGAATAATTCCCCCATCTGCTTTTTCCATTGGAACTGCAACCTCAACAGTAGGCGTTGTCGAAAGATCAAGATCAATAACATCAATCCCAAGGCCTGTAAGTGTATTCATTACCAGTTGTTGGATCATGTGTCCCGAAATCCTTGCATCCCGACCTACTACTACCGTTGTTTTTTTCCCTTGACGGCTGTTTTTAAGCCAGCTTCCATAAGCGGCAGCAAACTTCACTGCATCAATAGGTGTTAGATTTTCTGAAGGTTTTCCTCCAATGGTTCCGCGAATTCCGGAAATAGATTTAATAAGAGTCATAGACTTATTTTAAAGGTTTGTCAAAAATGCCATTTTCTAAACTTATTTTTCTGCGGAAGGAATTCAGCAAAAAATCAAGGCGGTACAAAGATACAGTCCTTCTGAAGCCGTCACAAACCTTAACAAAAATTAAACAGAGAGATTAATTACCTTAGCCTGAATGAATTTTCTAGCTCATATATATCTCTCCGGAAACAATGAAGATGTAATTCTGGGGAATTTTATCGCGGATTCCATTAAAGGAAAAAAGTACCTCGCCTATCCTCCTGAAGTTCAAAAAGGCATTCTCCTGCACCGGGCTATTGATACTTACACCGATTCTCATCCTCTGGTAAAGAAAAGTTCTGCAAAATTACATAAGAACTACAGTCACTATAGTGGAGTAATTGTGGATATTTATTACGACCACTTTCTTGCTTCCCGCTGGGAGGAATACTCCGAAATTCCGCTGGAAAATTTTGTGGCTACGTTTTATAAATTGCTAAAAAGGAAATTTGATCTTTTACCTCCTCCTATTCAAAATTTCCTGCCCTACATGATTTCTGAAAACTGGTTATTGAGCTATGCGAGTATTGAAGGAATTGCCAGGATCTTATACCAAATGAACATCAGGACAAAAAATATTGTTCAAATGGATCGTGCAGTCAACGATCTACAAGAGCATTACGAGGACTTCTCTGAAGATTTTCAGGAATTTTTTCCTCAATTGCAGGAGTATTCCCGGGAGAAGATCGCTATGCTATAAATCATAAAAAATACTTCCTTGTAGCTAAAAATTAGACCGACAATACCTTAAGAAGATATAAAAAAGGATTTCTTGGAGCATAAGATTGCATACCTTCTTTAGGCACATTTTGCCTGCATTCTTTAATGAACAGACATCTCATATTATTATTCATTTCGAACAATTATTGAATGTGAAAAAGAAAATATAAAGGAAAACAATGTTGAAAAGAATTCACAAATACGTGTAAAAGAAGAAAGCCGCTAAAAAAGCGGCTTTCCTGGTAACTATTAAAAATGTTAATTTAATCCTATAAAACATAACCAAGGTTCTGAAGTGCTGTTGTAATTAGACCTTGATAATATGCTGGAGAGGCTCCTCCAGTTACGTCATAGACATACTCAAATTCTGATCTATCAGAGAGGCCATAAGCACCTGCGTAATTTCCGGTTCCGTTCTCAACATAACTTATTAGCTCAGCAAAGTTATCTGTCCCCGGATAACCCGGCGTGTCTACCTGGAAAATTACCCCGTGATAATAATTTGAAGGAAATGAATTTAACCTCCCTCTTAACGTTGTAATATCATTTTCAAAAGTAGGAGTTCTTGGAGAACTGGAATCCCAGGCGGGATTTGAACTTGTGTAACTGCTTACAGACTCATCCTGGAAAACTAGAACAATAACATCTCCCGCTGGTGTAGCACCTTGCATATTCAAGAAATCCATGGTTCTTTCAGTTCCATTGGTAATCACCTGTACTTTTTCGTCGTACAGAGCCTCATCATTATTATAAATACCAATTAATGCCGCTTTAAGAAGAGTGTTTCTCATTTCTTGAAGAGGAGCTAAAGTAGCATCCATGGATCCAGAACTATCGAAATAAATAAGAATATTTGTGTCAGAACTAATCTCAGGAGGAGTGGAAGGTTGTTCAGCACATCCTATTCTTATGTGATGATAAGCTGGTTCTTCCTGGGCAATGGCTTCAATACTTGCCTGGGTAATCTCAAAGTCATAGTAATCTCCGGCATCTGCAGTGTAACCGATGTCGTTATGATTCATAACAGTTACCCTGGCGTAATATGTACCTTCACCTAGATCTGGTAGTGCAAAACATAGAACGCTACCTGCTGGCAGTCCTCCTGCCATTGAAATTACATTTGTATCATCGGTGAGCATAACTTCATCTGTCATAGCCTCATCTGTAAATACATCAATATTAAAATAAGCGGGATATTCACGTTCTGTTTCATCGTCGCAATAGTTCACAAAAACACAATAGCTGTTTTCTACCGGAATTGGATTAAGATCAAAGAAAACATAACCATAGGCATCCTCATTTCTGGAAATAAAGCAAAGAACATCTACAGTAATGTAAGGTTTTGTTCCTGCGGCGAGTACAAAGGGTTGTGGTAGAGCATTTCCTACATAACTACCATAACTACCTCCGGCTTGTGGTGCTACCCAAAGCACATCTCCACCTGCGTCATAGACAACAAAATGTTCAAGCTGGTAATTTCCAGCAGGAAGTCCTAACTGAGGAGAATAAAGGGTTTCCCAAACTCCCAAGTTAGTGTTCCACTTTAAATCTACCTGGAACAGGTCATCTGCATCGGCATCGCCATCATCGATATAGGCTCCTCCTTCATCGGTAATTGCCACCATTACGTAGGCTGGATCATCTTCCCTACAAACTTCTCCAGGTGTGAATTGTTTGTTCTGGTCCTGAAAATCATTCAAAATAGATCCAAAAGTAAGTTGTACCACCTCCTCGTCCTGTATCGGAGAATCTATTTCTTCCTTACTACAGGAAGTAAAAATTAGCGCCAGCATTGCCAGCCATGCAATGTAAAATTTGAAACTTTTCATAATTAAATGGTTTAGGTTAATAATAATTGAAATGATTAATAAAATTTTATGTGGGGGAGTTGAGCTATATCTGGTAAAACAATAAACTCTGTAACACCATGAATATATAAAAAACTGTTAATCAAATAAATAGGGGAATTCCCTACTTCTTAATAAAAATAAAATAACAATTACGTTTAGTTATATATCCTTTTATTTCCAGACGGAAAATAAAAATTATTCTACTATGAAAGTTGAAGAACTACTCTTCAAATATTTATTAAAACTTTTTGTTACCCCTGTATAGAGCTACTCGCTAAGCCTCCCCGGCTGGTCATACAGCCTAATAAAATTAAACCAGAAGCTGACTTTAATCAACGGGATTTATAAAGCATCCTCTATCCCTCTATCCTACCTCCTATTCTCAATCGTCGCATTGGTTTTTAAAATAGGAACATCTATTTCTCACTCTGTAGTCTCTTCGCAGTTGATCCTTATCATTTCATATGGGGGGAATTGATTTTTTTGAGTATCCATGTCAGCCTGAGTGACCATAAAATCATGATAATTATTTACATTAACTGTATAATCAAGATCTGCATGATTCATAGCAGTAACCCTTACATAATAGACAGCATCTTCACCTATATCTTGTAAAGCAAAGCAAAGAACAGATGCTGAAGGCCAACCATCATCGGACATTGTCACTTGGTTGATATTGTTATCGAGGACTACCTCATTTTGACCGCCGAATCCATCGGTCCAAACTTTTACTCCGCAATATGCCGGATAATCTCGTCCTGTTGTATCATCGCAAAAATTCACAAAAACACAGAAATCATTTTCTACTGGTACGGGATTAAAAGGCACAGGGTTAGTATCAATATCAAAGAAAACATAACCATACGCATCCTCATTTCTGGAAATAAAACATAAAACATCAACATTAATGTAAGGCTTTGTCCCTGCCGCAAGCACAATATCTTGTGGTAACTCGTTACCTACATAATCACCGTAGCTACCTTCAATTCGGGGAGCTACCCAAAGCACATCTCCATTGGAGTCGTAAACAACAAAATGTTCTAATTGATAATTCCCTGCAGGAAGACCCAATTGTTCCGTGTAAACCGTTTCCCAAACTTCCAAGCCGGTATTCCACTTTAAATCAACACGAAAGAGATCATCGGCATCTGCATCGCCATCATCAATATAGGTTCCTGTAGCATCGGTAATTCCTAACATTACATATGCCGGAACCTCATCCCTGCAAACCTCTCCAGGTATGGCTTGTTTGTTTTGTTCCTTGAAATCATTAAGTATGGAACCAAAAGTAAGTTGTATCAATTCATCATCCTGAGTTGCACCATTTGTTTCATCTTTACTACATGAAGTAAAAATGAAAAACAGCATTGCCATCCAGGCAATGTAGAATTTATTTTTTTTCATAATAAATGGTTTTGGTTAGTAATAGAATGGTTAAAGAATAGAGACACCCGTAATTATTTCTAAAATATCCTGTACACAAGGTATTGCAGCCACTTCTAATATAGTCTGAGAAAGGAAATTCGAATTGGAGTGTCATAATAAGTATACAATTCATACAAATGAATTGTGGATGTTTAATTAAATAATACAGGGGGATTCTTTATTGAAGGGGTGTAGCAACTAATACAGTAAATATATACATATCTAAGACTCAGAACAATAAGGGATTTCCCTACTTCCTTGCCTATTTTTTTTGATATTTTGTATATCTATTTCTAAAAAGTGGAATTTTACCACACTAGCCTTTAAGACTGGGGAATTTTTACTCAAATCTGGCGGAACTCTGTAAAGAGTAGATTATTAAAACGAAAAGTGAAACAGGTTTTTAGTATTACTTCCCCTAAACCTATAACACATTTCATTTTATCAATGAAACTTAATGGCAGGTGCGAAAAAGAATAGATTGTAACTTCTTCATAAACCCCTCAAAAATAGATGTAAAATTCTATTGACTACTCTAAGAGCTTTAGATTTTTGAGCAAGATCTGGAGAGAGTTTTGAATAATCATTTGGTAACAACTTCTAAAACTCTAGACAAAAAATAGTAGAAAATTACTCTTTTTTGAAAACCGGATTTCATCTTTGTTCAAAGATTCATGTGGTAGGGAAAAAATCCCCAATAATCACGAGCTGAATGTGTATTTTTTACACAATAATAACTGAAGTAAAAAAATAGCGCGTCCAGTTATCTAAGACTTTAAATCAAATATTTATATAATCATTGTAGATTTAATCTGAAACATCATTGAAAGCGTGATTATCAGGCAAAAAAAAGCCCGAACTAATAGTTCGGGCTTGATAAATATTTGTTCTTATTGGTCTATTTATAATACCAGTACTGTCCTCTAAGAACTACTTCTCTCCAACTTGAGCTTCTCCTGGAGTAATAGTACCATGCGTCGTTCATTCTATATACGGACAATCCTTGAATTACATAAAATTCTCCATTAACGTATTTAGATTCTGTCTTTGTACCCGAGGTTTCACCTCCAGAATAAGGATACATGTTGTTGATTCCGGTTTTATCCCCTGAAGACAAAGCTCTTCTCTGAACAGAGAATGTACTACCAGATTTTGTGGTAATTGTAGGCTGCCCATTACTGGAAAAAGAATAAGGGCCGTACATCATAATTGAGCCAAAATCCAGGGAACTGGTAAACTCGTCGCCGTCCATTCCTTGTTCCGCATAGCTATGGAAATTATATTCCCTTCCACTTTGGATATTATCGTAGTGAATGGTGATGTAATTATCCCGGTCCACACGACTTTGCTCGTGCCAAAGGCCCACAGCATGGCCTATTTCGTGAATAGTGTTTCCTGTTGAACAATACTTAGAGAGCATGATTTCCTGTCTACCTCCAATCATTCCAACATAAGAAGAACACCCAGATCCAGTAACAAAATACACATAGTTTGACTGGGTAGTCCTTTCAACAAATTCAATATTTGTGTTATCTTCCCAGTGCTTTATAGCATCATAAACACGGCTCTTGTTGTCCAGGCCGCTTTCAATTGCATAATAAACAGTATTGTCTGTCCACATTCCAGAGGTTCTACCAACACTTTTATTTTGTGACGGAGTTTCGCCTTTTTCATAAACTAATTTGACCTCTTCATTAGTAACCATGTCGGGTGATAACAGTATATCTCCCTGATAAACGAACTTTCCGTTAAATTGCTCAACAGGAAGTTTTTGTCCTGCAAAAAATACATCTGTAAAAATTCCGGTAGGCTCAGGGTTGGCAACCTCTGTCATGATCTCATTTTCAAAGACTTCCACTCCGGTTGTTTCAATTTCTTCAACTTCCTCTGGAGAATCTTTACTACAGGAGGCTAACAAGGCCAAAGCAGGTAAAACGTAAGCAAATTTCATTTTTTTCATAAGTAGGGTTTCTGATTTTTTCAACGCGAAAGATTTGGGATTTACCGCGTTAAATAATTGTTTAAAGTGAGACATTAAATTTTTAAATTATAAAGTTCCTAAATCAAAAGGAAATCTTAAATTTCCTTAACTCTTTTATGCTTTGGAATAACTGTGCCAAAACTTAATCAAGTGTAGATTTATAAATGTTTATAATTTGACGTTTCTCAAACTCTCAATAAAATAAGTAGCTACCAGCAAAAAAGTGTAGGAATTTTCCTAACCTACTAAATCTCAAAAGCTTGAGGCTGCTAAAATAGAAATTTTATTTTCTTTTAGAAAAGTTTAACAGTTATAATTATGATGATTTTTATTTAAACCACACCCCTGGCATTAATCATGGAAATATAATTTTATAAGCTCAGGAAGTAGGAGCTCTTCGGAAATTATAAATTTATATATTAAAGAAGGTCATAAAAGCTATTACAACTTCTCCTTATTTTCTTCTAAAGTTTAAACCCTAAGGCCTGCACGGTTGAAAAGCTTATAAAGTTTAAAAACGTGTTCCACTATAATCTCGATAGACTTGCCCGGGATAAATTACTTTCAGAATCTTTTTAATCTTATAATCAGAAACTAAAAAGCCTGAACTAGTTCAGGTTGAGAAAAATTCGACTTGTAATAAAGTCTCTTTTGATTAGCCATTGGTGCGAATACAATCGAGATTAACTTTTACTTTAAAAATTATTATAAAGCCTGACATCTTGCCGCAGATGTCATTTTTACCATAGTAATTGTTTAGAAAATTATACTAAACAAAACCGCCCGAAAAAAATTTCGGGCGGTTGTCTCTAAGAATTAATTAAGTTATTTACTATTCCGGAGCCACAATCTCTCCACAGACAACAGCATTAACTTTTAAATAGAAAGGATAGGAATAGTCATATCCATTCAACAAATGGGTAACAGGATCCAATCTGTCTTCACCAACCAAATTAGAACATCTGGACTCCCAGCAAGTGTTACTCATCACACCGTTTATACTAGGACGAATTTCTATAGCATATGATAACAGTCTGTCTGCATCTAAAGAACCATCAAGTGTGATTTCTACGTCATTGCCATTCACCTCCAGAGACGCAACACCAAATTCTTCTCCTACACTATTTATTACAGAAAGGTCATCTACGTTGTTTATTTCAACAAATCCCTCGGCATCTGCTCCGTCAAGACTTATTAGATTGCAACCTGGATCAAGAGTTGTAGGATCTACATCAAGAACACAAGCTGCTGGCAGTTGACAATCATCACCACCACCACCATCAGGACCACAATTGATCCTTACATGTCTATATGGAGGTTCTGAATTTCTCTGAACATCAATATCAGCCTGTGTCATAGTAAAGTCATAAAAATCATCTGGATTAACTGTATAGTCAAGACCATTGTGATCCAACACAGTAACCCTTACATAAAAGACTGCCTCTTCACCTAGATCTGGTAGAGCAAAACAAAGAACAGAAGCTGCAGGCCAATCCCCGGTAGTATCAATTGAATTCATATCCATATTAAGATCAATTTGATTTTGACCCTCAAAATCATCTGTCCACACATCTACTTCAAAATAAGCAGGATATTCTCGTCCAGTTTCATCGTCACAGTAGTTTACAAAAACACAATAGCTGTTTTCTACAGGAATTGGATTAAGATCAAAGAAAACATAACCATAGGCATCCTCATTTCTGGAAATAAAGCAAAGAACATCTACAGTAATGTAAGGTTTTGTTCCTGCGGCGAGTACAAAGGGTTGTGGTAGAGCGTTTCCTACATAACTACCATAACTACCTCCGGCTTGTGGTGCTACCCAAAGCACATCTCCACCTGCGTCATAGACAACAAAATGTTCAAGCTGGTAATTTCCAGCAGGAAGTCCTAACTGAGGAGAATAAAGGGTTTCCCAAACTCCCAAGTTAGTGTTCCACTTTAAATCTACCTGGAACAGGTCATCTGCATCGGCATCGCCATCATCGATATAGGCTCCTCCTTCATCGGTAATTGCCACCATTACGTAGGCTGGATCATCTTCCCTACAAACCTCTCCAGGTGTGAATTGTTTGTTCTGGTCCTGAAAATCATTGAGAATAGATCCAAAAGTAAGTTGTACCACCTCCTCGTCCTGTATCGGAGAATCTGTTTCTTCTTTACTACAGGAAGTAAAAATTAGTGCCAGCACAGTGAGCCAGGCAATGGAAAATTTAAAATTTTTCATAATAAATGGTTTTTGATTAATAATTAATTTAGAATAGTTAATAAAGATTTTTATAATTGAACAGGCTATTTAATCATCCTGCATCTGAGTATTGAATTTCAAGAGAGAAACCGCCCCTGAGTTGAATACCCAGGGATCAATACCTCTCCCAAAATTAATTGGTAGCATTCCTACAAACCTTAGCATGAACTATTATTGCATAAGGCAGAGTTCCATCAACATTCTCCATAGTGTAGCTTATTCCACCATCGCCCAGGTCAAATGATCCAGGTGCACGCTTGGCTGGCCAGGAACCATCCTCATTGAACCAGAAATGAGTTTCTTCTAATGTCACATTAGCGTAAGGCTCAATTGTTATTGTAATATCATCTTCAATTACTTCAATTCTTACATTTCCAGCTCTCCAGCCTTTTGTGATATCATTTTGACCAGCACCTGCGTAAAATGGTATTACCCAAACACCTTCATCTTCAAGATATTCTGGATCAACATCCACACCTTCACCGTCAACCAGTAAGCCCCAACCCCAGTTATTCCCTGGATAATTAAGAGAATTTAGCCTTACGTCTCCAAACATATATGCGGTATCGCATTCGTTGCCGGGAATAACCGGGCATTCCACATTTTCATCACTCTTCACATCAGGACATTGGTCACAGGCATCTCCAAAAGCATCACCATCTCGGTTTTCCTGGTCAGGATTATATACGTCAGGACAATTATCTGTATCATCTGGTATACAATCCCCGTCACGATCTGTAGCCGGGTCTATACCTGGACATGGATCATCTGGACAAGTATTAGTATCATCACATGTCACTCTACAATCCTGGTTGGTATCTCCTACTGGATAATTTGGTGGACAGTCGGCTACTGGTTCACATTCGTATCTAATATGAGTATAAGCCGGAGTCATTCCTTCCTGAGCGTCTATGTCAGCCTGGGTTATAGGGAATTGGATGGTATAATCTACTTCTGGATCAAGTTCGTAAGCTCCCTCATAATCAAGTAGAGTTACTCTTACATAATAAGTATCATCTCCAATTTCTAGTAGAGGTAAACATAGTACAGATGCTGCAGGCCAGTCCCCCGAAGTATCAACTGTGTTCATATAAGTAGTAAAGACAACTTCATCAGTGCCTCCGTAACCATCTCTCCAAACTTCTACCTGGAAATGCGCAGGATAGTCCCGCCCGGTTTCATCCCAGCAGTAATTGACGAATATGCAGTAGCTGTTTTGAACTTGAATAGGATTAATTTCAAAGAATGGATAGCCATAGGCTTCTTCACTTCTGGGAATAAAGCATAGTACATCTACTGAAATATAAGGTTTAGTACCTGCTGCCAGGGAAATAAGCAGTGGTAAGGGATTATCGACATAGCCTTCGAACGACCCTCCAATTCTTGGGGCTACCCAAAGAACCTGGTCATCTTCTGAATAAACAATAAAATGTTGAAGATGATAATCACCCGCAGGTAAAGCTAGTAGATCAGAATATTCGGTTTCCCAATTTCCTGAGTTATTTTTAAGATTTACTTTAATTAAATCGTCACCATCCCCTGGATCTCCATCATCTATATAATCTACGCTGTCTGGATCACCACCCTCGGTAATCCCTACCAGTACGTAACCCGGTATTCCGTCAACACATACTCCCGGTTCTGCCTGCTTATTTTGATTATTAAAATCTTCTAATAAGGAACCAAAGGTAATTTCTACCCTTTCCTGATCATTTGAAATAGGATCAGATTCTTCTTTACTACACGAAGTAAAGATTAATGCCAGCATAACAACCCAGGCAAGTGAAAATTTAAATTGTTTCATGATCATTGGTTTTTGAATAAAAATTAGGAATGGTTAAACTATATAATGGTTAATAAAAATCTCTTTGAGCGCTCCAGGCGCAGATATATGGGGGGGAGTAAAACGGGGGGAGTAAAAAAAGAATTCTGGTTAAATGTAGGATTTATCTTAAGCGGAAACAATGGGGGAAAACCCTACTTTTATTTAAATTTCTATCATTTTATGATTAAGAGCATAAATTATACTTTCTAATATAGTCCCTGAATGAGTGCGCCGTATTATATTGGCCCGATGTTTCTCAATCGTCTTTGCAGAAATGCACAAAGCCTCAGAAATTTCTTTGGTTTTATAACCTTTACATAGTAAAGCAATAATTTCCTTTTCTCTCTTTGTAAAATACTGCTCTTCCTGATTACAGTAGGTAGAAAAATACTTTTCTGTCTCGGGGGAGCTGGTGCCTACTTCATCATTAAGAGGAAAATCATTCCCGGTAAAATTGATCATCATGATCATTTGTCCACCAAGATTTTTATCCAGTTTTGAAAAAGTTATTTTAGCTTCCCTTATTTTTTCATTCATAATTAGAGAAGTTTTAGTAGTAGCTTTCATATGTTTGCCCCTACAAAATTTTCTAAGAGTCTCTTTCACTTTACTTTTATTTCTCTCAACCACCAGATCCGTTAGGTTTATTTGTTGTTTTCCGGTAATAAAAAAGTCTTTTCTAAAAGCATCGTTCATGGCCACTACTTGTTCATCCTGTAAAAGTATTACTGGATATTCCAGCAGGTTAAAAAGTCCCATAAAAGAATCTTTCCAGTAATTGGTAAGGCAACCCCTGATTTTAACTGCTTCCTCTATTTCCTTTACAATAGAACGATAGCAACCTTTATCGTAGATAATTTCATCTACAACATCTTTAAAATTTTGATCTAATAATTTCTTATTTTCCTGGTCTCCTAAAAGAAAAAGTAAACTCTTATTAAGAAAATGGGTAGATTTAAAATTGCTGAGGTTTTTAAGACTTTCAAGCCCCAGGGAAGAATAATCCACCAGGATAATATCCGGAAGCATATTAAGAGCTATAGAATAGCCGGCATGAATATTATTCACTTGAGAAGTACTGAAGGAACAGTTGACTTCTTTTTCAAAATTATCGGCTAGATCCCCATTTTTGGTAATTAGTAATAGTAATTTATTTTCCATATTGTCATCCCCCCTACTTTTGACAGTATCTTTAGTTTATTAAAAACAAATAATATTATACCTCTTCACTAGTAAAGATATGGAAGCTACTTCAAAATAAATCCTAAAATTATGTAGTAATAATCTGACTTCTAATAAGTTAAAAAGAAGGTGATTCCTACATTTCCCGTTTTCATTAACATTAATTTGTACTTTTAAAGGCTGATTTTAAGAAATAATTAGTCGGAAAAAATTTATGCTTTACAAATGTTGTGGGAAAGATTATCGAGATTCCATCTTCTTTCCTAATAACTGCAGTTTCAGTACCTTTGCACCTTGCAAAAAAATTTCATGGGAGTAACAGAAGAATTTATTGATATACTCGGTGCCCGGGTACATAATTTAAAAAATATTGATGTAAAAATCCCAAGGGAGAAACTGGTAGTAATCACCGGTTTGTCTGGTTCAGGCAAATCTTCCCTTGCTTTTGATACTATTTATGCCGAAGGACAACGCAGGTATATTGAAACTTTTTCTGCCTATGCCCGCCAGTTTCTTGGAGGACTCGAAAGACCCGATGTGGATAAAATTGATGGCCTCTCTCCTGTTATCGCTATTGAACAAAAGACAACAAGCAAGAGCCCCCGAAGTACTGTAGGAACAATTACCGAGATATATGATTTCCTCCGGCTGCTTTTTGCAAGGGCCAGTGATGCTTACAGCTATAACACCGGCGAAAAGATGGTGAGTTATAATGATGAGCAAATACAGGATTTGATCTTCAGAAATTTTGGAGAAAAAAGGATAAATGTTCTTGCACCAATTATAAGGTCCCGAAAAGGACATTACAGAGAACTTTTTGAGCAAATTGCCAAGCAGGGGTTTGTCAAAGTGAGGGTCGATGGGGAAATTCGGGATATTGTAAAAGGAATGAAGCTGGATCGCTACAAGATCCACGATATTGAAATTGTTGTTGATCGAATAAAGGTTACTTCTAATGAAGACTCTGGAAAACGTCTCTCCGAAAGCATAAAAACAGCCATGTATCATGGTGACAATGTGCTTATGGTCATGGAACAGGATAGTGGTGAGATCAAATACTTCAGCCGGAATCTTATGTGCCCTTCTTCGGGCATTTCCTATCCCAATCCAGAACCCAACAATTTTTCATTCAACTCTCCAAAAGGAGCCTGTCCTGTTTGTAACGGGATTGGCACCCTACACAAGGTAAACGAAAAGAAGTTAATTCCAGATCCCTCAAAAAGTATAAAAAACGGGGCTCTTGCCCCGCATGGACCACAAAAAAAGAATTGGATCTTTAATCAGTTACAGTTGATTGCCGATCGCTATGACTTCAGCCTTTCAGATCCTGTAGAGAAAATTCCTAAAGAAGCCCTGAATATGATTCTGTTTGGCGGTAAGGAAAAATTCAGTAAAGATTCAAAATCTCTTGGGATAACAAGAGAATTTAAAATTGACTTTGAAGGGGTCGCCACTTTTATTGAGGAGACCTATGAAAAAAATGAATCCACTTCCCTGCGCCGTTGGGCAAAGGAATATATGGATAAGATCAAGTGCCCCGAATGTGAGGGCACACGCCTGCGAAAGGAGTCTCTTTACTTTAAGGTCAATGGAAAGAACATTGCAGAACTCGCACAAAAAGACATTGTAGATCTTGCTGACTGGTTTAAAAATCTGGAAAAGGAACTTTCAGAAAAACAACAGAAGATCGCTTCCGAAGTTATTAAGGAAATAAGTACCCGTTTGCAATTCCTGGTCGACGTAGGCCTTAATTACCTTTCTCTAAACCGTGGTTCCAAAACCCTTTCTGGAGGAGAAGCGCAAAGAATTAGATTAGCAACGCAAATTGGTTCCCAGCTGGTGGGGGTTCTTATATATTCTGGATGAACCCAGCATAGGGCTGCATCAGCGGGATAATGAAAAACTAATAAATTCCCTTGTATCTTTAAGAGATCTGGGAAATTCAGTCATTGTGGTAGAGCACGATAAAGACATGATCGAGAGGGCCGATCATGTAATTGATATTGGTCCAGAAGCCGGAAGACATGGTGGTGAGATCATTAGCCAGGGTACTCCACAGGAAATTAGGAAGCACAATACCATTACTGCCAATTATCTCAACGGAAGCATGAAAATCGAGGTTCCGGAAAAGAGGCGAAAAGGCAATGGTAAAAAGATCGATCTCACAGGCGCAACCGGAAATAATCTTCAAAACGTTTCGGTAAGTTTTCCTTTAGGGAAAATGATAGCTGTAACCGGAGTCTCAGGGAGCGGGAAATCTACCTTGATCAATGAGACTCTCTACCCTATCATGAACGCCCACTATTTTAATGGAGTAAAAAAACCAAAGCCCTACAAAAGCATTAAAGGTCTTGAACATATTGATAAGGTGATAGACATTAATCAAACTCCCATTGGTCGTACACCGCGCTCTAATCCTGCGACTTATACAGGAGTTTTTTCTGAAGTCAGGAATCTTTTCGCAAAAACTCCCGAAGCCATGATTCGTGGGTATAAACCAGGCCGTTTCAGTTTTAATGTAAAAGGTGGAAGGTGCGAAACATGTAAAGGTGGAGGATTACGTGTTATTGAAATGAACTTCCTGCCAGATGTTTATGTCGAATGTGAAACCTGCCAGGGTAAAAGATTTAATCGGGAAACTCTGGAAATAAGGTATAAGGGCAAATCTATATCAGACGTTCTCGAAATGACAATTAATGAATCTGTGATTTTCTTTGAGAACATTCCAAAGATCTACAGAAAATTAAAGACTATCCAGGATGTGGGACTTGGATATGTTACTCTGGGACAACAAAGCACTACCCTCTCCGGCGGGGAAGCACAGCGAATAAAACTTGCCACAGAGCTTTCAAAAAGGGATACCGGCAACACATTTTATATTCTGGATGAACCCACCACAGGTCTCCACTTCGAAGATATTAGGGTTTTAATGGAAGTTTTGAACAGGCTTGCCAATAAAGGGAATACTGTCCTTATTATTGAGCACAACCTGGACGTAATTAAAATGGCCGATTATATTATTGATATTGGATATGAAGGAGGAAAAAAAGGAGGAAAAGTAGTGGCAAAAGGAACTCCCGAAGAAGTTGCAAAAGACAAGAAAAGCTACACCGCAAGTTTTCTTCAAAAAGAGTTAAATTAGCCGCAATTTGAAAATTTTATGAGAACAGAAACAAGAAATAAAAGCTGGAATGAAATTAAAACGAATGACTCCTGGGCGATCTTCAAGATCATGGGGGAATTTGTTAATGGATATGAAAAATTAAGTCAGATAGGCCCCTGTGTATCTATTTTTGGATCTGCCCGCACCAAACCCGATCACAAATTCTATAAATTGACCGAAGAAGTCGCTAAGAAGATCGTGGAGCACGGTTATGGAATAATCACAGGAGGTGGTCCCGGGAGTAATGGAAGCAGGAAACAAAGGTGCTCATCTTGCCGGTGGAACCTCTGTAGGTCTTAATATACACCTTCCGTTTGAACAACATGACAATCCTTATATAGATAATGACAAAAACATCAATTTCGATTACTTTTTTGTAAGAAAGGTGATGTTCGTAAAGTACTCTCAGGGTTTCGTAGTCATGCCTGGTGGGTTTGGTACTCTTGATGAATTATTTGAGGCCATCACCCTCATTCAGACTAATAAAATTGATAAATTCCCAATAATCCTGGTGGGAAGGGATTTTTGGGGTGGTTTGATTGATTGGGTGCGAAGCACTCTTCTGGATAATTTCCAGAACATTAGCAGTGGGGATATAGATATCATCCAGGTAGTTGACTCTGCCGATGAGGTTATTGAAATTCTGGACCAGTTCTATGACGAGTACAATCTTAGTCCTAATTTCTAAAATCACCTTCGGAAAAAATTCTTTCTAAAATCGGCCTTTTTGACAAGGCTGATTTTTTTTGTCTTAAGCACTCTTATCCCTTAGCCACTATGCTAATATTTTTTTAAACTTAGGAATTATTCGTTTAAGATGTTCCATATTGTGCTTTGAAATAATATCTTGCATCACATTATCGTTTTAGTCTGAACTCCTATCTCCATTAGAAAATTTGAACACAAAACTCATAGTTTTTTCTCTGTTTGCCTTCCTCACCTTACCTCTTTTTGGGCAACATAATGTTTTTATTAAAGCAGAGCTTAATGATACTATAAAATCCCTGTACATACAACAAAAACTGGAGTACAGGAATACTAGTAGCGACACTTTAAGGGAGATCTATCTTAGCGACTGGATGAATGCTTTTTCAGACACCCGAACCCCACTTGCCCGTAGGTTTTTCGAGGATTATGATCGGGATTTTCATTTTGCCCGGGATTTTAAAAGAGGAGGAACTACCATAAACACAATTATGGGAGATTCCTTAAACCTGCTCAGATGGGAGCGGCCAAAGGACCAGCCCGACCTGATAAGGATTATTCCCGAACAACCCATAGCTCCGCAGGAAAAATATACCATTAATTTAAATTACAGTATAAAGATCCCCAGCGATGAATTCACCCGTTATGGTTATCAAAATAAGGGAAACTACCAGTTGAGATATTGGTTCATTGCTCCCGGAGTATACAATAATGGCTGGCAAGTCTACAGCCATAAGAATATGAATGATCTCTTTCTTCCTAAACTGGATCTGGACATAGCATTAACAATCCCTTCCAATCTTTCAGCAATATCTGCTTTAAAGATGAAAGGTATTGAGTCCAAAGGAAACCAAAAAACTGTTTATTTGAATGGGGAAGAAAGATTTGACACAGAATTGCACCTTACTACAGAGGCTATTTTTGATGATATTCAAGTTGATGGTCTTCAGGTACTAACGAATATTAGCGATAGCGGAGTAAATCTTGGAATGAAAGCTTTCTTTGTCAACCGGATTGTAAATTTCCTTCAAAATAACTTAGGCCCGTACCCGCATCCCGTTATACTGGCAACCCAGCAGGATTACGCTTCAAACCCTGTTTTTGGGCTTAATCAATTGCCAAAATTTTTGAGACCCTTTCCAGATGGTTTTGGCTATGAATTAAAACAACTCAAGAACATCACAGAAAATTATCTGGAAAATTCCCTCATGTTAAATCCGCGGGAAGAAAAATGGATCTTTGACGGAATCCATATCTATATGATGATGGAGTATATTAATGAATTCTATCCAGATTTAAAATTGATGGGAAGTTTGAGTGACGTTTTTGGCATTCGCTGGTTCCATGCTTCCACCCTGGATTTCAATGATCAATACCCTTTAATGTATTTGTTCATTGCTCGTAAACATCTGGATCAACCTTTGAGCTCTCCTCAGGATTCTTTGATAAAGTTTAATAAAAATTTAGCCAATCCCTTTAAGGCAGGTGTTGGTTTCAAATATCTTGATCAATTCCTGGAAGATAATACTATCCCCTATTCCATTAAAGAATTTTTTGAACTTTACAAACTGAAACCGGTCGAAGCCGAAGATTTTCGTAATATTCTTACTTCTAATGCCGGGAAGGATGTGAGCTGGTTTTTTAATGATTATGTTTCGACCAAAGATAAAATAGATTTTAAAATACGTAGCCTCTCAAGAGAAGGGGATTCCCTTCGTATCACCCTTAGGAACAAAACCGGGTCGACTGCTCCTATTCAGGTTTACGGCCTTAATGATGATGAAATCGTTTATAAAACCTGGGTCGAACATTCTCCTGACGTACGAACAGTATACATTCCTGCCACGCGCGTAGAAAAGGTGGCAGTGAATCATGAAGGAATTGTTCCCGAAATTAACAGGAGAAATAATTACAGAACTGTAGGGGGTATCATGAACCGGCCACTGCAGTTTCGTCTATTTAAAGATTTTGAAGATCCCCGTTATCAACAGGTTTTCTTCATGCCCGAGTTCCAGTATAACCTGTATGACGGCCTGGCATTGGGTCTTAAAGTTTATAATAAAACCGTCCTCGATAGAAATTTTGAGTATAACCTGTCTCCTTTTTATGCATCAAAAAGCAAAACAATTGTTGGAAGCGCCGGGGTGTCACATCAAATTTTCTTTGATGAGGACTTATATCTTATAAAATATGGTATAGGAGGAAGTAGGTTTTCTTTTGGGTATGACCTCATGTACCAACGTTTTACCCCCTACCTTTCATTATATTTTAGGGATTCCTATTTGAGACAGAGCCCTAAAGAAAGAATAATGGTGCGCAATGTAAATGTTTACAGGGACGAAAATGAACTGACAAACCTTGAGGTGCCAGATTACAGTGTGTTCAACATAAATTACCTGTACAGTAATCCTGGTTTGGTCACTCATTTTTCGGGATCTGTTGACTTTCAGGTAGCACAGCAATTCAGCAAATCTTCTTTGACCCTGGAATATCGAAAGCTGTTAAAAAGTGACCGACAAATAAGCCTGAGGTTTTTTGGAGGAGCATTTTTGTACAATGACATGCCCAACAGTGATTATTTCAGTTTTGCACTCGATCGTCCCACAGATTATCTATTTGATTATAATTACTACGGAAGGAGTGAAACCTCCGGATTATTCAGCCAGCAAATTATTTTGGCAGAAGGTGGTTTCAAATCTATGCTTGAGCCTAAATTTGCCAACCAATGGATCACCACCGTAAACGGAAATATCACTCTTTGGAAATGGATCTATGCCTATAGCGATGTGGGGCTTGTTAAAAATAAAAATCAGTACGCCAAGTTGCTTTACGATTCCGGTATAAGACTGAGTCTGGTTCAGAATTATTTTGAGATCTTCCTGCCGGTCCACTCCAGTGAAGGATGGGAGTTTGCAGAAGACAACTATGACCAAAAGATAAGGTTTATTGCCACGTTGGATATTCAAACCCTAGGAGGATTGTTTACCCGAAGCTGGTTCTAAAAAATTCTGGTTTAATTAAAGATTATCCCCTGCTTCTCTTTTTATTAAAAGAATCTCAATAATAACATCTTTTATTTATTAAAAAATAAATATTCACGCACATCGTTGAATTGTAAATAATCATTGTTTTCTGTACATTTGTGCTAATTATAAAAACGTGTTATGCAGAGTGAAACATCCTCAAAAAGTGAGATTTCTTTTGAAGATTTTAAGGCGCAGGTATTAAGTGATTACAAACTGGCGGTAACCAGCCGGGAATGTAGTCTCTTAGGAAGGCGCGAGGTGCTTACGGGCAAAGCCAAGTTTGGAATTTTTGGTGATGGCAAGGAAGTGCCACAACTGGCATGGGCAAAAGTTTTTGAAAATGGAGATTTCCGGTCAGGTTATTATAGGGATCAAACTTTTATGATGGCCATTGGCGCTCTTAATATTCAGCAATTTTTTGCCGGCTTATACGCCACTACAGATATCGATCAGGAACCCAGTTCTGCCGGAAGACAGATGGGAGGGCATTTCGCCACCCACAGTTTAAAAGATGATGGGACCTGGAAAAACCTGACCGAGCAGAAAAATTCCAGTGCAGATATTTCTCCTACTGCAGGACAAATGCCAAGACTGCTGGGACTTGCACAAGCATCCAAGATCTACCGGAATGTTGAAGGCATAGATTCAGAAAATTTTTCGAAAAATGGAAATGAAATTGCCTGGGGAACTATTGGCAATGCCAGTACCAGTGAAGGATTGTTCTGGGAAACAATTAATGCAGCCGGAGTACTTCAGGTTCCAATGGTAATGAATGTATGGGATGATGAATATGGAATTTCTGTACACGCAAGACACCAAACTACAAAACAAAATATTTCCGAAGTTTTAAAAGGTTTTCAGCGGGATAAAGGAGAAAACAATGGCTATGAAATTTTTGTAGTTAACGGTTGGGATTATCCTGCTCTTATAGAAACTTATGAGAAGGCAAATAAAATTGCCCGTGAAGAGCATATTCCTGTTTTGATCCACGTCCAGCAGCTTACCCAGCCGCAAGGCCACTCCACATCGGGTTCTCATGAGCGTTATAAAAGCGAAGAAAGACTGCAATGGGAACGGGAACACGACTGTAACGTAAAGATGCGGGAGTGGATGATAGAAACCAATATAGCTACAGATGAGGAGCTTCAGGATATTGAAAAAGATATAAAGAAGCAGGTAAGAGATGGTAAAAAAGCAGCCTGGGAAGCTCATACAGCTCCCGTAAAGAATAAATTGCAGGATGTTATACCTGTACTTCAAAGAGTTGCTGAGAGCAGCCAGAATAAAAATTTTATTCTTCAGCTAAAAAATGAACTTCAAGGGAACAAGGAACCTCTAAAAAGGGATATTCTTGTTGCAAGTAGAAAAGCTCTGCGATTTTTAAGAGGGGAAGAATCTCCAGCAAGACAGGAGTTACTGAACTTTATTGAAAAATATACCGAAGAGGTGCGGCCACAATACAGCAGCCACCTTTACAGCTCTTCGAATTTTAATGCTCTTAATATTGAAGCCATTGCTCCTTCTTATGACGACAATGCTGAAGAAGTAGACGGTAGACTTGTTTTAAGAAACAACTTTGATAAGATCTTTGGAAAATATCCTGAAACGCTCATTTTTGGAGAGGATACAGGAGAAATTGGAGATGTTAACCAGGGACTTGAAGGCCTTCAGGAAAAATATGGGGAATTGCGAATTGCCGACACCGGGATTCGTGAAGCAACTATCCTGGGGCAGGGAATTGGTATGGCAATGAGAGGTCTGCGTCCAATCGCAGAGATCCAATATCTTGACTATCTTCTTTATGCCTTGCAGATCATGAGTGATGACCTGGCTACTCTTCAATACAGAACAAGAGGAAAGCAAAAAGCACCACTCATTATAAGAACGCGTGGCCATCGCCTGGAAGGAATCTGGCACAGTGGTTCCCCTATGGGTGGTATCCTTCATTTAATTCGTGGAATCCACGTGCTGGTACCACGAAATATGACAAAAGCAGCAGGCTTTTATAACACACTTCTGGAAAGTGATGAACCTGCTCTAATTGTAGAGTCTCTTAATGGATATCGTCTAAAAGAGAAAATGCCAAATAATCTTGGAGAATTTAAAACTCCGCTTGGTGTGGTGGAAACTATGAATGAAGGTGATGATATTACTTTGGTTTCCTATGGATCTACTTTGCGACTCGTAGAACAAGCTGCACGTGAACTTCAGGAAGTTGGGATAAGCGCCGAAGTTATTGATGTGCAGTCTTTACTTCCTTTTGACCTTAATAAAGATATTGTAAAAAGCGTTGAGAAGACAAACCGACTTCTCGTCATAGACGAGGATGTTCCCGGAGGTGCTTCGGCTTATATTATGCAAAAGATCATGGAAGAACAGGACGCGTGGAGATATCTTGATAGTAAACCCCAAACTCTTACTGCAAAAGATCACAGACCTGCCTACGGAACAGATGGAGATTATTTCTCAAAACCTTCTGTAGAAGATATTTTTGAGAAGGTGTATGACATCATGCACGAGTCGAATCCTGCAGAATTTCCACAGTTGAAGTAAAGCAACATTTAATATTATAAAGGCCACCTCTTTAGATCAAGACGTGGCCTTTTTTCTTATCTCCAGGTAAATTTTGAAATTCTTATCCCTACGTAGCAATCATCATTGCACCCGTAGGCACTAAATCCACAAAGAATCATCACTCCGGTTTCATTTGTTTCAAAATAGACCTCATTTGTGTCTGGATCCACAGTCAAATATTGAGAAATACAGGTTTTATAAAGATCATCCATTGAAAGAGGTGGTGCCCCGGCAGCATGGCTTCCAATTTCTTTACGGGAAGTTTCTTCATATGTGTCAGTGATCGTTTTAGTTCCATTTTTATCGGAAATAATAAAGGCCTCGTAATACCTGCCAACTACTTTACCCTTTTCAATGAGAATAGTCGTCTCACTTCCCACTCCCGTCCACGATTCCTCAAAAAAAGTGTATTCATAGGAATTACCGTTCTGCTTCTTTAAATCATCCCAGGCGGCTTTGCTCTCCCTGAAATTATAGCCGTTTTCCCCTTCTTTTGAAATATTCTCCACTTACAGAATCCAGACTGCAGGAACTAATAAGCAGCAAAAAAGGTAGAAATAATAAGGTGTAGATCTTTTCCATAAGCTTTAGATTTATACTTAAATTTAAACAATCTTCAGAAAAGAAATACAGGATTAATTAATTTATTTTCAGACACTTACAACTTCATAATTTATTTCATAATAACTAAATTAGTGATAATGAGAGAGGATAAATTGAAGAATTCAGAACAAAATTCATAAATAATTACATCCAGTGTTTTTCCGTACTTTCAATTTTGTAAAGCAGGTAATTCTTTAATGCCTGAATTTGATCCTTCCTTACCATTGGAAACTGAATATCCCCTCCGGCCGAATGAAATGTAAGATAGACAAGCCCCCTTCTTTTGTACCAGATTGGTTGAGATACAGAAATCGCCTGTAACCTGAATATCTCCAGGTATTGCTCCTTCTTTATCCAAACACCGGAATACCTGATCAAAAACTCTTCAGAAACGCCCAATTTGAGGTTTCGATAATAGAGAAAATTATAAAAAACCAACAAAAGCAAGTAAGCAGCAGAAATTGAAAGGAACCAATAAACCGTCACCATTTCTACGTAATAAAGAAGAAACCCACCTATTATGATTAGAGGGATTAATCCCCGCGAGATTTTCTTTAAAAGCAAATATTTACTGGGAAGAACAGTAAATTCTTCCTGAATCCTGTTTTTGTAAAAATATTCTTTAACCTGGGAGACCACATCGGGTGGTAAGCCTACTATTTTGATCTGGTTCTTTTCAAGATCATTTTCGCTACTGGCTAAAGAAATTTTCACCTGGTAAAGCTGCATCGCTTTTTGAATAGGATTGGTCAAAACCTGCAATAGCTGAATTCGGCTCGCGCGTAGATTTACTTTAGTGTTATTTCTAAGGCCCATTTCCACCTGTAAGGTATCCCTGAATTTTTGCAGGTGGAGCCCAAAATATTTGATGACGGTCTCTCCTACGGTAAATACCATTCCCACGATCAAAAGGAAAATAATAAGCATGAATTTCCCCTGTGCCCAGTAAACTTGAGGCTCCTGAAGTTGAGCAGACAATTCATCATTAAACATAAATTGCTCCCGCAGGGTAAAATAAAATGCTATGATTATTCCTACTCCTCGTAAATAATTAGAAGTAAGGCCAAGCTTTATAAGCGTCAATAAGCTTACTTTATGTTCCCACTCAGGTAGCGCTTTAGAAGTAGAAGCCTTATTTTCCTCTCTCCCTTCCAGATTTGGATCTTCTTCCTGTACTGCTGCCCTTTCTTCTTCAGCACGAGCCATGAGCAGATCTGCCAACGCATTGGCTCTTTCTTCTGAAAGTGCTTTGATTTCAACCTCCTTATCCTGACTTCCCGCTGTCTCCACAACTACACTGTAAACCCCAATAACGCGCTGAAGAATGTTTCTGCGGAAATTTACCTGCTGTATCTTCTGAAACGGAATATTGATAACATCTGTCGAAAAAACACCTTTTTGAAGCACGAATTCTTCATTCTTCTCGTCAATGTGGAATTTGAAATTCAGAAAGTATTTGATACTATATCCCAGGCTAATTAATAATATCAGAATAAATCCTGCACCTGCAAGTAACAAAGTACGCTGGTCTACTTCCTTGAACGCAAAATAAAAAACTACCACCCACAAGTTTCGGGCGATGTGGTAGAGAGAGGTAGCAAAGATGAGCACAAGCCCCACACCCGATTGCCGTTGAGGCTCAGTAAAATTATAATTAGGCATGATTGTATATTCGTCCCGAAATTTCCTCTTTTACAGAAATTGCAGTTTGAGGTTTGATTCCCGGAACACTTACATCACTTCCCGACCCTCCGGCAGTAAAAACCTTAACGGTTGAAATTTTCAGCATTTTATCCAGGAAAGAACGCTCTACAGAAACGTGCTGAATTCTGTTAAAGGGCACAACTGTAATTCGTTCGAAAAGAAATCCGCGTTTAAAAATAATATCCTGTTCCCTTAATGCATAACCACTTTTTTTCACATACATAAGGTTATTAAAAATCGTCCATCCAAAAACGAGTAAAATGAACAATCCGGCCCAAATAATGTAATTGTGAAATTCCGGGGAAGAGAATTTATAAGCTACAAATAATCCCACGGCAAAAAACAGGAAGGAAATTGTGGTTCCAACCTGCAGTTTTACAAGATATTTTTTAGATATGGGATGCAGCTCCACTTCTTCATACCTGGGAAGCGCGGCAACATCTACTTCAAAATTTGAAAATTGTGGTGTGCTTATGGGATCCATTTCTTTTCAAAATTAGGTTTTCTTTTCTCAAGAAAAGCATTGCGGCCTTCTTTGGCCTCATCTGTCATATATGCCAGTCGGGTTGCTTCCCCGGCAAATACCTGTTGGCCAACCATTCCGTCATCGGTAAGGTTCATGGCGAATTTCAGCATTTTTATTGAGGTGGGTGATTTGGCGAGGATCTCCTGCGCCCATTCGTAAGCAGTGTCTTCCAATTCATCATGAGGAATTACCGCGTTGACCATTCCCATTTCATAGGCTTCCTGGGCCGAATAGTTTCTTCCCAAAAAGAAGATTTCCCGGGCTTTTTTCTGTCCCACCATTTTAGCCAGGTAAGCAGATCCATATCCACCGTCAAAACTGGTGACATCGGCATCGGTCTGTTTAAAGATTGCATGTTCCTTACTGGCAAGAGTAAGATCGCAGACTACATGAAGGCTATGGCCTCCTCCTACTGCCCATCCCGGAACCACTGCAATAACAGCCTTAGGCATAAATCTTATCAATCTTTGCACTTCCAGAATATTTAGCCGGTGCATCCCGTCTTCACCCACATATCCCTGATGACCACGCGCTTTTTGATCTCCGCCACTGCAAAAACTATAAACCCCATCTTTAGAAGAAGGGCCTTCAGCAGTTAATAATACGACCCCTATCGAAGTATCTTCCTGGGCATCGTAAAATGCATCATATAATTCGCTAGTAGTTTTAGGCCTAAAAGCATTTCTCACGTCGGGTCTGTTAAATGCAATTCGTGCAACACCATTGGATTTTTTATAGGTGATATCTTCGTATTCTTTAGCTGTTTTCCATTCTATATTAGCCATAATCTTATTTTAAAGTAAAAGTAGAGATTTAGATGCGAATCCTAAAGCAGAAAGCCTGTAGAAAGAACTACAGGCTTTGAAATTTAATGAATTCTTCTTCCTATTGTGCGTACTTCATAATTAGTGGCTGAAGTTCCATTCCCCAAACCTGACCAATTTCCATGGCTCTTTTAGTTATCACAGGGGTGGTGGCTACCATCTTTTTTCCAATAGGAGTATCGTAAAATGCCAAAATCTGGTTCAATTCTTCCTCTGTATAGGTGTCCATGTAAACGACAGCCATTTTACTGTATAGGCTTTCCATACTTTGTTTAAGCTCTTTTTTAAATGCTTCCTGATTAGTCTCCGGTACCATTTTCACTAAAGGGTCTGCCATGATATCAAACTGTTGGCCAGAGGTCATTTTGATTAGGTGAATGGCTTTATCTTCAAAACTCATGCTTTCCTGAGAAACAGCACTAAAACTAATAGCAAATAACAAAAATGTAAATAAGGTCTTTTTCATGGTATTATAATTTTGTAATTAGATTAATCCTGACGAAAATAAACCTTTCTCCAAAATGGAGCATGTCAAATTCAAATCTTTTATTTTAGCTTTGAACAGAATTCTCCTTTACAAAAATCCAAAAATGGCTTATTTTAAATTTGCTGCATGATTTTTGAAAAGGAGATTAAAAATATATTGATGAAAAACCTGCTTTTATTGGTGTCATTTTCATTATTTACCTTTTCTGGTATGGCGCAGGAATTTGATACCTCAGAGAGTATATATATTGGCGCCCGGGAAGTACGTCCCAGTCTTTCCATGCCTGTACGTGAATTTTCTGAATCAAAATTCACTCTTATGGAGGTCAACTTTGATAAAAAAGATGAAAAGAGACAGGTGAATCTAATCGCCATGATGGAGCAGCAGCGCTTTGAAAAAGAAAGAGGCATAGTTGAAATGGAATCGCCCATGCCCGGCCTTAGCACCGGGGAAAAGTCACTTATTGAAGTGACCAATGATATAAGGATTCACGACCGCAGTTCTAACTTCGATATCTATACCGGTAAGAAAAAGATTCCGGCATATGAAGAAATGCAGTCCCCTATTTTCCGTCAGGGTTATACACCCTTTCTCAAGAAGAAGATATGGTTCTCCAGGAGTTTATTACAACCCCTACTTAAGGTAAATTCCTTCCTCTTTTATATCCACCTTTCGTTGTTTATAAAGATTTCCAAGGGCACGTTTAAAACTTTTCTTGCTCATTTGCACCTCTCTTTCGATCTCTTTAGGTGAAGATTTGTCGGTAAGAGCCAGGAAGCCGCCTTTTACCTCTAATAAGCTAAGAAGCTCCTGCGCATTAGGTTCTATACTGCGAAAGCCCGGGCGCTGCAGAGTAATATCGATCTTTCCGTCCGGCCTTGTCTTCCTGACGTAACCTTTTAACCTGTCACCCACATGAAGTTTTTGAAATACATCATCCTTATATAATAACCCTTTGTGGATCTCATTTACAATAACGTTCCATCCCAATTCTGTGGGATTGGCTACTATCAGGTCTACTTCTTCAAATGCTTCAACCGTTAGCTGAGAATTATCCAGAAATGCGTCTACTTTATTAGAACCCACAAGCCTGCCGGTAAGTTCATCAAGATAACAGAAGATAAGATAACGTTCTCCTTCCCGCATTTTCATTGCCTGTTCTTTAAAAGGCACAAAAAGGTGTTTTTCAAGCCCCCAGTCCATAAAGGCACCTATCTCACTCACCTCTGCACATTTAAGATAACCGAACTCATCAAGTTTCACAAAAGGCTTTAGGGAAGTTGCCACGGGCCGCTCCTCGTGATCAAGGTAAACGAAGACCTTTAGCTCATCGCCTATCTCAAAAGTTTCAGGTTTGTATTTATTTGGCAATAAAACCTCATTCCCATCATCATCTTTTAAAAACAGTCCTGGTTCTGTGTCGCGATCGATCTTAAGCGTATGATATTCCCCTATGGCAAGCATAAAATTTTTTTTCAAAGATACTTTATTTTTAACGGCTCTTTAAACCGAATAAATTTACTATCTCATCTATTTATTTTAATTGAAAACAGCTTCTTTTTTGTAGAATTTTGTAAGCAGATAATACACTACAGCTCTGTATTTATTTCGATTGGAAGTTCCATATTTCTCAATGATCAATTCAAGACCTGCATCAAGATTCTTGTCATCCTTAAGCCCAAGTTTTTTAACCATGAAATTCTGTTTCACAGTCTCAAGTTCACTTGGTGAAGAACTGGAAATCGTTTCTGCGTCACTATTAAAGATACTTGGACCACATGCTTTTGTAACTTTTCTTAAAAGCTCCACATCTGCGTCTTCTCCAAGTTTTTCTTTGATGTCCTGCACGTACTTTTCTACTTTTTCTTCAGTCTTACTCATTTTTAATAATTTTTAGGTTTCCCCAAAAGTTAGAAAAAATGAGGCAGTAAGTATTAAAATGAAATCTTAAGATTTCATAAAACTGAAGTATTCCAGTAAAACTTCATCATTTACCTTCCTCGGAGTAAAGATTTCAAGGACTTTTGGTTTTTCTGAGGTGTCAAAAAAGCCATTTAATTGCTGTTCTATTTCTTCGGAAGTTTTAGCTGAAGCATAATCAAATCCATGAAGATCACAAACAGGTTTCGCGTTGAGCTCATGAACCGTCTCAAAATAAGTATCAAAAGTTTCTGAATTTTTATCGCCCGGTAATATCCTGAAGATCCCTCCTCCCCGGTTATTCAGAATGATGATCCTGAAGTTCTTCGGAATGTAATTGTTCCAGAGCCCATTGCTGTCATAGAAAAAGCTGAGATCACCGGTGACCATTAACACCGGTTCTTCTGAAATCATCGCAGCTCCCACCGAAGTAGAAATACTCCCATCAATCCCGCTGGTTCCCCGGTTACAATAGATCTTTAAACTCTCTTTCCACCTGAAGAGTTGCGCATACCTAATTGTAGAACTGTTCGCAAGCTGCACAATATAATTTTCCGGCACAGAAGGCACCACCAACTGCATCGCTTTTAGATCTGAATATGGGATCCTCCCCATATAATCCTCATGCTTTTCTTTTCTCCTGCTTCTTACCTCCTGCCAGTATTCTGCATAATTGCTTTCTGAAATTTCAGTAAGCGGAAAGAACTGGTTAAAGAAGGAATTTACTGAAGTTTCGAAGTGCTTGTTTAGGCAAAAGAAGGTGTTATATGCCTTTTTTGGATCCACATGCCAGTGCTGTTTCGGCTGATAATTGCGCAGAAAAGCTTTTATTTTTTTCGAGACTATCATTCCACCGAAAGTCAGAAGGATTTCGGGCTGCAGGTTATCGAACAGCTGCTCCGGGTTATCATCTTTTTCGATTGGACCAATTATGGTATCAATACGCGTAAAGAATTTCTCCTGTTGCACGTTTGAAGTGGTTTCGGTAAAAACGATCACCGAAGGATCATTCGCCAGACGGTCAAGGAATTTTTGTTCCACCGAATTTGGTGGAGCCACACCAACAATGACCATTTTTCTTGCCGCTTTATTCCAAAGGTCGGCATAAGCCTGAAGTTGATTTTTAGAATAAGTTCTCTCAATGATTTCCGGCAAGATCTGAATTGGATTTACCTCCACGTCCTCGACTGTACCATATAACGGCTCGTAAAATGGAACATTGATATGCACGGGACCTTTCTCTTCTATAGCTTTATTCAGCGCCAGATTGATCTCCCGCTCGTTGTGCTTTCGACTTTCGAATTGTTTCTGCTGAAGTTTTTTATCGGTTGCTTCATTTTCCAGTACTAATTCTGAATGAAGATTGGCCGAATACAAAATATGGTTCTCAAAAATGTTCTTTTGGCGAATGGTTTGTCCGTCACCAATATCGATACGTTCTACAGGCCTGTCGGCAGAGATCACTACCAGCGGAACATCGCTGTAAAAAGCCTCAGCCACCGCCGGATAATAGTTAAGCAATGCAGAGCCCGAGGTGCAGACCACAGCCACAGGTTTTTGAAGCTGTTGTGCCATTCCTATAGCAACGAATGCAGCACAACGTTCATCTACAACACTGTAAGTTTTAATATTGGGATGATATGCAAACCCGGTGGTTAATGGCGCATTTCTGGAGCCGGGAGAGATCACCACGTGGTGGATTCCCTTGGCTTCACAAAGGGCAACTATAGATCTCGCAACAGGTATTTTTGGGTATTTCAAAATTTATCTTTTTGGAGACCTAACAGTCCCGAAGCTTCGGGGCTGTTAGGTCTGGTAAAACTTTTATTTACTTCAACAGCACTTTCTTCATCGTCTCCGCTTTATTCACCGTTTCCTCCCATTCATCTTCGGGAACTGAGTCTTTGGTGATACCGCCTCCCACAAAAAGTACAGCCTTGCCATCCTCTATTTTCATACATCGAAGATTTACATAAAGACCGGTTTCTTTTTTCACAGCCCGGTATGCAAGATTCTCCACATTTCTCCTGGTCGTGATCGCTGCACATTTTTTTGAAGATTCAGTTCTCCAAGAAATCCGGTGTAGAATTCTCGGTCATAATTTTCTTCTGCAAGTATGAATTTTTTTGCCTTTCCCTTCGGAAGTCCGCATACCGCTGGTGTTGGATGCAGGGCAGAGATTATTTCTTTTATATCCGGTTGAGATTTGCGGAATCTGTACTGGTAATTTTCCGGATAATATCCGTTCGCAGATGTAGCAGATTCCCTGCCTTTGCTGTATAAGGATCTGATGATTTCTCAGATCTCCCACACCTGAAGATTTTCAGGTTGTCTACAATAGAATCAGTCACAAATTGCTGCTCTTTTTGCTCTTTTTGCCCCCACTCCACATCCATAGTTCCAGCGTACTTCTGTGTACCGGCGAGAGCCATGGTTTTAAACCGGGTGCCTTCAATTTTTAGTAGCGTCTCAGGCGTGGCGCCTAGCCAGCAGCCGACTTTTGGATGATACCAGCAGTACACAAAGGCTGTTGGATAGGCTTTCAGCAGTTCTTTGAAGAGCTTCAAAGGATTCGGATCATCCAATTCCACTTCTTCCTTTCGGGAAAGCACCACCTTCTCCATTTCCCCTGCTTTTAAAGCTGAAACCGCTTTTCTTACCAGCTCAATATGAGCCGACTTTTTTTCTTCCGGAATTTCCCCTTTTTGAGAGGTAACAGTAGCCGAAGATTCATCAGCAATTACCTGCTCAAAAGTGACTTTTTCAGAAGCACTTTCAGGAATAAAGAATGGTTTCACCTGAGGTGTCAAAAGGGGCAAAAACAAAGCCGCTTTCCGTAAAATCTTTGATGAATGTTTAGCTTATCATCCTCTTGAAGAAATGCCGAAACTTCACCTCTATTTCCTGTAAGAATCGGCTTGCGATATGCCACAAAAGGTAACTCGGAAGATAAATGCTCCTGTAGCCTGGTAAAAATATTCAGCTTCAGGCATTGTCTTTCTTTTTGGGAAGGGTAATGGTGGTGAGTTTTACTATGGAGATCAAGATTATCAGCTTCATCTGTGATCCTTATGTTCCAGAGTTGGGTCGTGCGACCTTTATGAAGATAAGTGGCTTTCGCATAAACAAAACCTTCAGAAATGCTTTTTATATGGTTGGCAGAAATTTCAATTCCGCGCACGTAATAATCATCGGTATTTAAAAAAACAAAGCTGGCCATACTGCCTACAGTCTCCGCCAAAGCAACGGTCGCTCCACCATGCAGAACTCCGTCGGGTTGATGAACCTTTGGAGTGACGGGCATTTTCGCGATAAGATAATCATCCCCAACTTCAGAAACCTCGATATCAAGAGTTTCCATAAGGGTGTTTTTGCATATCTTTTTCAACAGCGCGTGAGTTTCCTCTTTGGTCATAGCAAATAGATTGGTTTCTTTGTAAAAGTACAAAACCACCCGATAATATGAATGAAAAGCAGGTTTCTTATCGCTCCACCAATACTTATAGCACGTTAAATGAACTCACAGATAAAACTGAAAATGTGTGGGTGGTTTTCCACGGGATCGATTATTTGAGCCGTTATTTTCTGAAATACTTCCGCCACCTCAACCAGGAAAAGAATTATATCATCGCCCCACAAGCACCTTCGAAATACTACCTCAACGGGAAATATGAACACGTGGGCGCCTCCTGGGCTACACGGGAAAATACCCAACAGGAAGTTGAGAATGTAATCGCATACCTGGACGCTATCTATGAAAATGAAGATCTCAAAAGTGCCAAAAATTTAATCTTCTTCGGATATTCCCAGGGAGTTTCTGTTGCTACCAGATGGCTTGCCCAAAGAAAAATTCAGGCGACTCAGCTCATCCTTAATTCCGGCAGGATCCCGAAAGAATTAGCACCTGCAGATTTTACCTTTTTTGAAGGGAAAGTCAGTTTCATTTATGGTGAAGATGATCCTTTTGTAAATAAGGAATTCTTGGAGCAGGAAGAAAAAAGGATCCGGGAACTTTTTCCAAAGAACCTGAAATTTATTCCTTTTGATGGAGGGCATGAGGTGAACAAAGAGGTCATTTTAAAGCTGGCGGGGGAATAAGATTAATAGAAGATTATGCAGCAATTTTAGCCTTGGCGAATGTGTTTCACTTGGATCTCTTAATTTTAGTAGGATTTTGACGAGTATCAAATACGTCGGCAATTTTTATCCATCTATTTTCCCGATCAACTGAGTAAATTATTTTATAATTCTTAAATATGAGATAGCGGTAGGCAATTCTTCTGTTTTTGAGAAGATTCTCTTCCTGGCCAAGAAAGGGTTCATTTATAAGTCTGTCAGGTTCTTTAATAATACCCCGAACCAACTTGGTTGCTACACTTTTACTCGCTTTTTCCTGATAATACTCAAAAATTGATTCGAGCTGTTTTTCTGCAAACTCAGACCAAATTATCTCTAAATTCATTCATTCAAATTTAGATAATAATTCAGAGGATTTTTTGAATCTATTGTTCTCAAAATCAGCTTCAGAGAGGTCTATTCGCTTATTCAGTTCTTTTTTAGTCATTGGTTTGGCTGCTTCACCAATGTCGTTGTTCTTTTCCTCTTGTAAAAGCTTTTCCAATCGGAATACTGCGTCCTCACTTTTAAGCTTTAAAAACTCCTGAATAAATTCTATTTTTCTTGTTTGCAGGTCCATAAGAACAACTTTTATTCAAAAATACGAATACTAATTTAATTTAGGATTTTCTGAAAAGCGTCTCTCCTTTTTTTATAGATTTTTAAATATCCTTGAGCGCATCTTGAAGGCTACTGTGTCGAAAAAATAATCTTAAATATAATGTTGGCGCGGATTTGAAATCCGTGCCGCTGCCTCCATCCCCACCCCGACCTTCGGCCACCCCTCCGCCGGAGGGGACAAATCAGAAGAATATTTTATAAAAAGGTAAAGCGTCATCCTGAACTTGTTTCAGGATCAAAGAGAAGCTGAACCAAGTTCAACTTGACGTGCTGAAAAACACTGAAACAAAAAAAGCGCTGCCAATCGGCAGCGCTCTTATATTCATCCCATTCCTCCCCTTATTAAGGGGAGGCCGGGAGGGGTCTTATTTTACTTCTTCGAAGTCAACGTCTTCTACATCGTCACCTTGCTTGGAGTCACCTCCGGCTTGTTGCCCTCCGGCCTGCTGACCGTTTTGAGCTCCAGGTCCACCTTGTGGCCCACCTGGTTGTCCGCCTTGCTCGGCTTGTGCTTTGTACATTTCTTCAGAAGCTACTTTCCACGCCTCATTGATCTTATCTAATGCCGGCTGAATTGTATCTATTTCTTTTGTCTCGTAAGCTTTCTTCAGTTCTTCCAAAGCGTCTTCAATTGGCTTCTTCTTATCGTCAGAAAGTTTATCACCAAATTCTTTCAGTTGCTTTTCAGTCTGGAAGATCATAGCATCAGCTTCATTAAGCTTATCTACTTTTTCTTTGGCTTGTTTATCAGTTTCAGCATTCGCTTCAGCTTCCTGCTTCATCTTTTGGATCTCTTCTTCAGTAAGTCCGGAAGAAGCCTCGATTCGGATATCCTGAGATTTACCGGTAGCTTTATCTGTAGCGCTTACTTTGATGATACCGTTGGCATCGATGTCAAAGGTCACTTCAATTTGAGGTGTTCCTCTTGGTGCTGGCGGAATTCCGTCAAGGTGGAATCTACCAATTGTCTTGTTATCGGTCGCCATTGGGCGCTCTCCCTGTAACACGTGGATCTCAACAGATGGCTGATTATCGGCCGCAGTAGAGAATACCTGTGATTTCTTGGTAGGAATAGTTGTGTTAGACTCAATTAACTTGGTCATCACACCACCCATAGTTTCAATACCAAGAGAAAGCGGAGTAACATCAAGAAGCAATACATCTTTTACATCTCCGGTAAGTACACCACCCTGGATCGCAGCACCAATTGCCACAACCTCATCAGGGTTCACACCTTTAGATGGTTTCTTTCCGAAGAACTTCTCAACTTCTTCCTGTATCTTAGGGATACGGGTTGATCCACCAACAAGAATTACCTCGTCAATATCACTTTTTGAAAGACCTGCATCGCTAAGTGCTTTTTGCACAGGATCCATAGAACGCTTCACCAAAGTGTCGGCTAATTGTTCAAATTTTGATCTTGTCAAAGTCTCAACCAAGTGCTTTGGTCCACTTGAAGTAGCGGTAACATATGGCAGGTTGATCTCAGTTTGAGAAGAAGAGGAAAGCTCGATTTTAGCTTTTTCAGCAGCTTCCTTCAAACGCTGAAGTGCCATTGGATCTTTTCTCAAGTCAATATCTTCAGCCTTCTGGAAAGTATCTGCAAGCCAGTCGATGATCACCTCATCAAAATCGTCACCCCCAAGGTGAGTATCACCATTTGTAGAAAGTACTTCAAATACTCCGTCTCCTAATTCAAGGATAGAGATATCGAATGTACCACCACCAAGGTCATAAACCGCGATCTTCTGGTCCTGAGACTTCTTATCAAGTCCATAAGCCAATGCAGCTGCAGTTGGTTCGTTAATGATCCTTCTCACTTTAAGACCTGCGATCTCACCGGCCTCTTTTGTAGCCTGACGCTGAGAGTCATTAAAGTATGCAGGTACGGTAATTACCGCTTCGGTCACATCCTGTCCAAGATAATCTTCGGCGGTTTTCTTCATTTTCTGAAGCACCATCGCAGAAAGTTCCTGTGGAGTATACTTACGTCCGTCGATCTCAACTCTCGGCGTATCATTATCCCCTTTTACTACTTTATAAGGAACTCTTCCTGCTTCTTTAGAAACTTCGGAATATTTATTTCCCATAAACCTCTTGATAGAGGAAATAGTTTTTGTTGGGTTTGTTACAGCCTGACGTTTTGCAGGATCCCCTACTTTTATTTCGCCTCCTTCAACAAAAGCGATAACAGAAGGAGTAGTTCTTTTTCCTTCGGCATTAGGAATTACCGTTGGCTCGTTACCTTCCATTACGGCAACACAAGAGTTGGTAGTACCTAAGTCGATTCCAATTATTTTACTCATAATTCTATAGGTTGTTATTTATTATTTCTGAATTTTTTCAACAACCTCTTAAAGTCAATCTTTATGCCAGCAGAAATTATATGACAGGATGTCATTTTTGACACCTAAACAATGAATTTCCCTACCTTTTTTGTCAATTAGATTTATTCTATTTTTCCTGAAGGGATTATTACCTTTGCCGGCTAAAGTTTGAGAATGGAAAGTATCAGCGTTTTTGACATGCTTAAAATAGGAGTTGGTCCTTCCAGCTCCCACACCCTTGGTCCATGGAGGGCCGGCGAAAGATGGATCGTGGAATTGAAAGAAGCCGGAAGATTTGATCTGGTTGAGAAGATTACGATCAACCTTTATGGTTCTCTTTCCCTTACCGGAAAAGGACACGCTACAGATTTGGCGTCTGTACTGGGATTATTAGGTTACGATCCTGTTACTGTCCCAGTTGAAAACATTGATCCCGAGATCAATAATATCAAAACATTTGGCCGGCTTAACCTTAACGGGGAGCGCAGCATTGATTTCGATCTCGAAAACGATATCGTCTTCAATAAAAAATTCCTGCCTTTCCATCCCAACGGAATGAAATTTACTGCGCTGCTTTCTTCCGGCAAAACCACCTCCTCCACCTTTTATTCTATTGGCGGCGGATTTGTAGTTAAGGAAGAACGCAAAAATGCCAAAAAACAACTTCAGAAGTTTAAACACTTTCCTTTTCCTATTGTAAAAGGAACAGACCTGGCCGCTTTTTGTAAACAGGAGAATAAAAAGATTTCTGAAATAGTCTACGAAAACGAAAAGTCACTGCGAACTGAAGCTGAAATAGATGCCGGATTAAAGGCTGTGTGGGACGTAATGCTTGAATCCATGTATTTAGGCTGTCATACCGAAGGCACTCTACCCGGTGGTTTGAATGTACGCCGAAGGGCTCCAGATTCTCACAAGAAACTTATTGGAGATCTTAATTACGATTCACCCGAAGAATGGATCGAAGCCATTCGTAAAACTGAAGTAAAGTTCCGCTCAATTTTAAAATGGGTAAGCTGCTTTGCTTTAGGAGTGAATGAAGTGAATGCTTCTTTAGGTCGTGTCGTAACAGCCCCAACAAATGGAAGCGCCGGAGTAATCCCCGCAGTTCTGATGTACTATCTCACCATTGAAAATCACGATGCCGGATTTGAAAAGATCAAGCAGTTCCTTTTGGTAGCCGGAGAAATTGGCAGCCTCTTCAAGAAAGGAGCGACAATTTCGGCCGCTATGGGTGGTTGTCAGGCAGAGATCGGGGTCTCCTCCTCCATGGCCGCCGGTGCTTTGACTGAAGTCATGGGCGGTACTCCCGAACAGGTTATGATGGCAGCCGAAATAGCCATGGAACACCACCTCGGCCTCACCTGCGACCCCATCGCCGGTCTAGTACAAATTCCTTGTATCGAAAGAAACTCCATGGGCGCCATTAAGGCCATCAACGCCGCAGAAATGGCCATGGACGCCGATTCCATTCACGCTAAAGTTCCTCTTGATAAGGTAATCGAAACAATGTGGGAGACAGCGAAAGACATGAACTCGAAATACAAAGAAACCTCAGAAGGCGGATTGGCAGTGAGGGTGAGTTTGAGTGACTGTTAGAATAGATATGAGATCTTAGTATTGAGTATTGAGATTTGAACCTCCCCGCCCTCCGGGCACCCCTCCTTAAAATAAGGAGGGGAACACTTTGAAGTCGAAATCGACTTCCCTGCCTGAGGGCAGGTGCTGGGGTTAACATTTACTCACAATATATCATTTCCTGCCGCAGGCAGTGTGAACGCGAAGCGAAACAATTTGAAAAAGAATCCCTCCTCTCGAGGAGGTTTTCGCGCAGCGAAATGTCTCCAACCAGCTCCCCTCCTTTTTTCAAGGAGGGGTGGCAGGCGATAGCCTGACGGGGTGGTCAGACGCTACACCCGCGCAGCGGATTTTTGTCAAGTCATTTTTAACCTGGAACCTGAAACCGGATCGTACAGGCAACAGGTAAACGGCAACCGAAAATCACCTCAGCATCTTGACTAAAGAATGACTTGGAATATGGAATTTGGTGCTTGAAATTTAGTGCTTCAGCTTTTTATGGTACTCCCTTTCCTACCTGCTTTTAACTCTCCTTTATAGGTCTACCGTGCTATTTATCAATAACTTCAACAACCTAAACCATAAGAAGTTATGAAAGCAGCACAAGTCCAGGAGAAAGGTGGAGATTTTGTAATTGTTGATCTTGAAAAACCAACTCCAAAAGCAAAAGAAGTACTCATAAAAGTAGAGGCATGTGGCATTTGTCACAGTGATGCCTTTGTAAAAGACGGTACCTTTCCCGGTATCGAATATCCCAGAGTTCCGGGACACGAAGTAGTTGGTATTGTGGAGAAAGTGGGAGAACAGGTAAATTTGTGGAAAGAAGGTCAGCGGGTAGGAGTTGGCTGGCATGGAGGCCACTGCTTTGAATGTGATCCCTGCAGGCGTGGTGATTTCATCAATTGCGAAAATGCCAAAGTAAGCGGAATCTCATATGATGGAGGATATGCCGAATATATGACTGCACCTCAGGAAGCTATTGCAGCTGTTCCTGAAGAACTTTCTTCTGAAGAAGCCGCTCCTTTGCTTTGTGCAGGAATTACTGTTTTCAATGCCCTTCGAAATTCCGGAATAAAACCCGGTGACCTGGTGGCAGTCCAGGGAATTGGAGGTCTCGGGCATCTTGCTGTTCAATATGCGGTAAAAATGGGGATGAGAACAGTTGCAATTTCCCACAGCGATAGTAAAAAAAGATTAGCCAAAGAACTGGGAGCCAAACACTTTATTAATACCGCCAATGAAGATCCTGCCGAAGCCCTGCAAAAATTAGGAGGTGCCAGATTAATTTTAGCCACTGCGCCTGTTAGCGAGGCCATCACGGCGGTAATAGGTGGTTTGGCCATAGATGGAAGGGTACTCATGGTTGCAGCAACAGGAGAACCCGTCCAGGTCTCCCCTATGCAGTTACTAATGGGACGTAAAGGCCTTTCCGGCTGGCCCAGCGGTACAGCAAAAGATTCCGAAGACACTTTGAATTTCAGCGCCCTTACAGGTACAGTGCCAATGATCGAGGAATATCCATTAGATAAAGTTAACGAAGCTTACGACCAAATGATCAACAACAAAGCCCGTTTTAGAGTAGTCCTTAAAATGTAAAGACAAGACTCGGCTGTAATTCTCATTCCTGCCGACAGGCAGGGTGAACGCGAAGCGAAACAATTTGAAAGAAACTCCTCCACTTGTGGAGGTTTCGCGCAGCGAAATGTCACGCACAGCTCCCCTCCTTTTTTCAAGGAGGGGTGGCAGACGATAGTCTGACGGGGTGGTCAGGCGCTACAATCAAGCAGCGTTTTTTCCCTTCACAACATGAAATAACCAAAATATTCGGCAACCCGCAACCCGAAACCCGAAACCCGCAATCACTTCACCTTCTTCTCCTCACAACCTTCCTTCCTCCTGGTGTCAATAAGATAAATGATCTTCCATTCTTCCTCCACCTTCAGCAACTGAAAACTGTTTACACCACAATGACTAAAATTTTCATCCATATAAAAAGAATAGGGCGTCCATGCATTGGCCATGTTTCCGTCTATTTTTATTACATAATCATGCAGTACTTCTTTAAAATCGGTTTTTAAAGGAATACCCACTATTCCTTTTAGCACCTTCTGCAACTCTTCCCTTACCAACACTGTTTCCCCGTTCTTTGATCTTCCAATAGTCTGAATAACAGGATTCTCATAAAAAACCGATTTCATTATAGTAGAATCACGTGCATGGAATCCTTCAAAAAAGGTTTCCACTACTTTTTGAACTTTATCTTCTTCTACAGAATCCTGAGCAACAACAACTGTTGCTAATAGCAGAAAAATGGCTGTGGATACACGTTTCTTCATGTGCTGAGTTTTAGGGTAATTTAGTACTTTTACCTGAATTTAAAACCAACCATATGTCAGTCGCTAAAAAACAGTTCAAACGAATCACCACTAAATCACTGGTCGAAATGAAGTCACAGGGAGAAAAGATCTCTATGCTTACTTCCTATGATTTTTCTATGGCTAAGATCGTTGACGGCGCAGGCATAGATGTTATTCTGGTTGGAGATTCGGCCAGTAATGTTATGGCGGGTCATGAAACTACTTTGCCAATAACTCTTGATCAAATGATCTATCATGCCGCAAGTGTTGTTAGAGCAGTTGAGCGTGCTTTGGTGGTTGTAGATCTTCCCTTCGGAAGTTATCAAAGTGATCCAAAAGAAGCTTTGCGTTCCTCAATCAGGATCATGAAAGAGAGCGGCGGACACGCAGTAAAGCTTGAAGGCGGAAAAGAGATCAAGGATTCTGTTAAGCGCATTCTAAACGCCGGAATTCCCGTAATGGGCCACCTTGGATTAACCCCACAGTCCATTTATAAATTTGGAACTTACACAGTTCGCGCAAAAGAAGAAGCCGAAGCCGAAAAATTAAAAAATGATGCTTTGATGCTGGAAAAAGCCGGTTGTTTTGCTCTTGTACTGGAAAAAGTACCTGCCAAACTGGCTAAAGAAGTTGCAGAAAGCCTTACAATTCCTGTCATTGGAATTGGTGCCGGAAACGGTGTCGATGGTCAGGTGCTGGTTGTTCATGATATGATTGGAATGACCCATGAATTTAATCCGAGATTTTTGAGAAGGTATCTTGACCTGTATTCAGAAATGACAAAAGCGTTTGAACAATATCGTGATGATGTAAAGAGCAGGAACTTCCCTTCAGACGATGAACAATATTAGAAGGCAGATTTTAGAAATTAGAAGTTAGATTTTTTTCGATGAAAATCAGATATTCAAAAAATCGATCCAATTTTAATCTTTTTTTAGGTGCTCCTTTTGTCATTTTTGGGGCTTTAAAAGCCTTTGAAGGAACAGCTGACTTTGTGCATTATATTCAACTAATCCTGGGAATATTTATGGTTTTAAGTTTCTTTCTTGAGCGCAAATTTGGATATCTGAGTATTGAAAATGGAATGCTGACAAAATATTTCTTTATAAAGAGAGTCATTGAAATTGACAAGATCACAAATATTCAATCATTACCCGGAAGAATAAAATTAGCAACTCCCCAAAAAAATCTCAGCATCAACACCTCAATCATCGATAAAGAGTCGATCAAGGATTTATACCGGGTCTTAGGTTCCCTTCAACTTGAATCTCAGGAAAACCCGTTTACCGGTTGGTCCGCGGCCAATTCCTGATAGGTATGGGAATAGGAAAAGCTGTATTACTCACGCTTCTCTACCTCATTTTTGAGATGGCGCTTCAGTTGACTTCTTATTCAATTTTTGATCCCTGGACCTATCTTGAAAATGAACATATTAGAGGTTTAACCATTATAATATCACGGGTTACTGCCTATCTTATTCTCTTTTACTTTTTCTGGAAACCAAAGTCCGAAATTTTATCTTTCAGGTCAGAGAAGCTTAGTATCCCGGTGATTGCCTTGCTTTTTCTTATCATTATAGGCTCAGAATTCTTAAATCGCCCTTTTGTAGATATGATGAGGTTAGTTGACAACGCTCCCCTATTTTTTGTTAATGAAGGGTATTCAATACTTCATGTCTACAGCACAATCACAGCTTTGTTAGTAGCTCCAATATTTGAAGAATTATTCTTCAGGAAATTCCTGTTTCAAAAAATGTTGCTGAAAAACGGCTTTTTGACAAGTATTATAGTTTCTTCTTTTTTGTTCTCGATCATCCACTGGGAAACTCCGCTTAACCTCATTCCCGCCTTTATAATGGGACTGATACTGGCAGTCATTTTTTACAAGACTGGAAATATTATTTATAGTATACTTCTCCACTTCCTTTACAATGCTACTAGTCAGGTGACTTATTACAAGGCCGATCTTTATTCCGAATGGCTTAACTGGCTCAACTTCGGAATTCTATATTGGATTTTATTTGCCTTCGGAATTTTTATAACTTTATTTGCTTTGTGGCTGCCTCCCTAACACTCGAAGTCTCAATAACTTCTGAAGAATGATAATTAATTATCGAAAAAAATATTTAAGAACAGATCTTATATTTGGATCCTTATACCTCATATCTGTAATTCCCGCAGTATTTTTTCATTCCAGCTCATACCAGCTCATTCTCAATTTTTTATTTTTGGTTTCCGGATTTTTCTTCCTCGCCTCCTATTATTACAAGCAGAAACATCAGTATTTACAAATAGAAAATAATATTCTAACCTGTATTTATCTTCGCAGCAAAATAAATCTATAGATCTTTCACCAGGTTACCCGGATCAAAAAATTTGCTGATGAAATCATATTTTTGACACCTCATGAAAAGCTGAAGATCAGCACTAAATTAGTAGCCAGGAAAGACTTGCCCGCTTTTCAGGATCTATTAGCTTCCCTGGATCTGGAACCGGAAAGAAATCCTTTTAAAAAGGAAATTTTAAAGACCACTTAAATTCACATTTTTGGAACACAAAATAATTTCCACTCCGCAAAACCTTCAGGTACTTCACGAAGACAATCATTTGATCATCGTAAATAAACGTCCCGGGGATATAGTACAGGGAGATAAGACCGGCGATGTGCCGCTTAGCGAGGTGGTAAAAGAGTATATCAAGATCAAGTACGACAAACCCGGTAACGTTTATCTCGGAGTTGTACACCGACTCGACCGCCCCACCAGCGGGATCGTGCTTTTCGCCAAAACTTCTAAAGCCCTTCCCCGCCTCAATAAACTTTTCAAAGAAAAGGATGCAAAGAAAACCTATTGGGCAATAGTAAAAAATGCACCGCCAAAACAGGAAGATACCCTGGTCCACTTCATGAAGCGGAATCCAAAACAGAACAAATCTTACGCTCACATAAAGGAAGTACCCGACTCCAAAAAAGCCATTTTAGAGTATCGTGTACTAAAGCAGCTGAACAATTATTTCCTTCTCGAAATTGACCTGCAAACAGGAAGACATCACCAGATTAGGAGTCAGTTGTCAGCTATTGGCTGCCCAATTAAAGGAGATCTCAAATACGGTTTTGACCGCAGCAACAAAGACGGGAGCATTCACCTGCATGCGAGAAAACTCATTTTTGAACATCCGGTAAAAAAGGAAAGACTGGAGATTATTGCACCTCCGCCTCAGGATCCAATTTGGGATGCCTGTTCCTAAATTCGATAATTGATAAACAAAGACTATTTATACATACATTTCTAATGAAAAAGATTTTTATTCCACTTGCTTTACTTTTTTCAGTCCACCTTTTTCTCTGCCCAGGAGAAAGTATATATGGACCAAAATTATGAGAATGTAACAGATCCTTCTCTCGCCTCCTACTACAAGCTTGAAGAAAAAACTGAAGCGGGAGACGCCGATATTATTCAGAAAAACTTTCAGGATGAATGACAGTATCTCTGCCATACAATATCTTTCATTTAAAGATGGAAAAACAGTCAACGAAGGCCGACATAAATTCTGGTATAAAACAGGAGAACCTTTTTATGAAATAGAATATAAAAACGGAGAAAGACATGGGGAACTGAATAGCCTGGTGGAAAGATGGAACAAAAAGACGACATGACTTCTTATAAAAAAGACAAGTTTAAAAAAGGAACTGTTTGGAATGAAAAAGGTGAGGAAATAGAACATTTCCCTTACTGGATCCCCGCTTCCTTTCCCGGGGGAAATGCAGAATTACAAACCTATCTAAAAAATAATCTTCCAATTCCCGAGAAACAGAAACGAGGTACAACAGTAAAAGTGGCAGTGATCTTTACTATTAACGAAGAAGGGATCATAAAAGAAGTTCAGGTAATAGACGGTGCCCCGCGCTGGTACAATGCTGTAGCTGTCCAGGTGCTTTCCAAATATGCCCAGATGGGAACCTGCGCGGTTTTTTGGAGACCCTCAATCTACTAGCTTTGGTTTGCCTATTAGCTTCGTGAAATAATTTTGAATTTCAGCTTCCGTCAAAATGTTGTAAATTAAAAGGAAAACTAATGGCCGAAGAAATAAAAACCGCAGCAGAAGTTGATATCCCAAAATTATTATCCTCTCAAAAAGCCTTTTTTGAGGCAGGTCATACCCTTGATGTTTCAGAAAGAATAGATAAGCTAAAAGCTCTCAAAGAACTTATTGAGAGCAAGGAAAAAGAAATTGCTGCTGCACTTTTTGCCGACTTTAGAAAACCTGAATTTGAAACTTACGCTACAGAAACTGCTCTCATCTTGAGTGAGCTGAAGATCACCATCAAGAAATTAAAAAAGTGGGCAAAGCCAAAAAAGGTGAAAAGCACCTTTCTGAACTTTCCTTCGACAGATTATATTTATTCCCAGCCTTACGGTAATGTACTGGTACTGGCACCGTGGAATTATCCTTTTCAGCTTAGTGTTTCTCCGGCTATTGGAGCATTGGCAGCAGGTAATACTGTAGTCATCAAACCTAGTGAATATGCTCCTGCCACTTCTCAACTCACAAAAGAGATCTTTGCTGAAGTTTTTCCTGAAGAACAGGCCGCAGTGGTCCTGGGAGGTGTTGAAACCTCAGAGGAACTCCTGCAGCAAAAATGGGATTATGTTTTCTTCACCGGAAGCGTTCCCGTGGGAAGGATCGTTGCAAAGGCCATCGCTCCAAATCTCACTCCGGCGACCCTGGAACTTGGCGGAAAGAACCCCTGTATCATTCACAAATCGGCTAAGATCGAACTGGCAGCCAAAAGAATTGTTTGGGGGAAATTCATCAACGCCGGACAAACCTGCATCTCCCCCGATTATATTCTTATTGATAAGAAGAAAAAAACCGAATTCACAGAGGCTGTAAAAAAAGAAATCAAAGCAGCTTTTGGGGAAGACATCAAAAAGTCTCCCGATTATGCCAGGATCATCAATAAAAAGAATTTTGAGCGGCTTCAGGCCATGCTGGAGGGCCAAACGGTCATTACAGGAGGTGAGACATCACCGGAAGACAATTACATGGCTCCAACGCTCTTAAATGAGCCTTCTTTAGATTCTGAAGTAATGCAGGACGAGATCTTCGGACCAATCCTGCCGATTTTGACATTTTCAGATGAAACAGAAATTGAAAAGATCATCAAGCATTATCCCGATCCTCTAGCACTTTACGTATTTGCTGAAGATAAAGACTATTCAGAAGAAATTCTCAAAAAATACCGTTTTGGAGGCGGTGCTTCCAATGATGTGGTGGTGCATATAGCAAATAAAAATCTGCCGTTTGGCGGAGTTGGCAGCAGCGGTTATGGCGGCTACCACGGCAAATTCTCCTTTGACACTTTTACACACAAAAAGAGCATTAGCAAACGCGGGACGTGGATTGACATCCCGCTGCGATATGCTCCTTACGCAGGAAAACTGCCTCTTATCAAAAAGGTGATGAAGAGAATTTAATTATTTCTTCAGCTTTAAAGAATATAAGTCCTTTCTACGATCCTTCAGGTTTCGTACGCTTCCAAAGTTATGTAACTCCTTAAGCAGGTCAAGGTCAACATCCACAAGCAAGGTACTTTCTGTGTTTGGAGTCGCTTCAGCTTTGATCCCATTCACAGGGAATGAGAAGTCCGATGGCGTAAACACCGCACTCTGTGCATACTGGATATCCATGTTGTTCACCTTCGGCAAATTACCTACAGAACCGGCGATCGCAACATAACATTCATTTTCGATCGCCCGGCTCATGGCGCACAAACGAACCCGGGAATAACCGTTTTGAGTGTCGGTCATAAAAGGAACAAAAAGAATGTTCATCCCCTGCTCTGCCAACAGTCTGCCCAATTCCGGAAATTCTACATCATAACAAATAAGAACACCAATTTTTCCACAGTCTGTATCCATGGTTTTTACCATGCTTCCGCCTTTCATTCCCCAGGCAGAACCTTCGGCCGGGGTAATATGCAGCTTTTCGTAGCGCTCATAACTCCCGTCGCGACGGCACAAATAGCCAACGTTGTACATATGCTCTCCAATGATTTGAGGCATACTACCGGTAATGATATTGATGTTATAGGTGATCGCAAAATCGACAAAAGTTTCAAGTAACCTGTCGGTATATGAGGCCAGGGAGCGAATGGCTTCAGCTTCATTAAGGTGGTTGTATTCTGCCATTAATGGCGCATTGAACAACTCGGGGAACAGGATAAAATCACTCTGATAATCACTCACGGCATCCACGAAAAATTCGATTTGTGAAACCAGGGCGTCAAAATCCTTGAACAAACGCATTTGCCACTGCACAAGGCCCAGTCTAACCACAGTCTTGGCCGTATTTATCAATTTGTCTGGCTTGGTGTAGTAAATATTATTCCACTCCATAAGCGTAGCAAATTCTTTGCTCTCATAGTCCCCCGGCAAATAGCCTTTGATCACTTTTTTTACGTGAAAATCGTTGGAGAGCTGAAACGAAAGTACCGGGTCATGGATCTCCTTAACCTTCACCTTTTCAATATACTGCTTGGGAGTCAATTCTTCGGCAAACTCTGCATAATTGGGAATACGACCACCAAAGATGATAGCCTTAAGGTTCAATTGTTCACAAAGTTCCTTACGTGCCTCATAGAGCCGGCGTCCAAGTCGCATGCCACGGAATTCGGGATGTATAAAGACATCTATTCCATAAAGAACATCCCCGCTTTTGGTATGGGTGGAAAAGTTCTCTCCTCCCGTGATCTGCTCATAAGTGTGATTGTCATCAAATTTGTCGTACTCTACAATAATTGAAAGGGCACAACCCGCTATCTTCTCGTCGATAATAATACAGAACTGCCCATCGGGAAATTTCTTAATAAGGTTTTTGATCTCCTTCTCGCTCCAGTATTCGTTGGGCATGGCATCATAGCTCTCTATCATAGAGATCTTTAATTCCTTATAGTCCTTAACGCTCAGGTTTCTTAATTCAATTTTTGCAGAATCTATCACTTCTTTTTTTTACAAAGATATTCCTTTCCCTGCTGCTTTGAAAATAATCTATAGCAGGCAGAAATCATTTAGTTTTCAATTGGTTAAGTTATTAACGGTAATAAAATTAATCTTGATTCAAAACAGTAAATTTTCATTACCGGGGCTTTACACACCTTAGTTTTCATTATTTTTATATAAGAAATTTTCTTAAAAAGAAGGTGTCATTCCTGACTGCTTAAAGATTGTAGGGTAATTTAAGTGACAGGTAAAATGACACCTTCTTTATATATTTGATTTACTTGTACTTAATCAACTTTAGCTGAAGTTTTTCTCCCGGTAATTTTTGTGCCAGCGTATTGATTCCTGCCTCGCTTAACTGAAGGATCCTTGGATATCCGCCCGTAGTTTGCCCATCTCTCATCAATACGATCAATGTTCCTGAAGGCGTTAATTGCACCGTTCCCGGAAGCACAGGACCTGTTAAAATAGGCTGCAGGGAGTTTTCCAATTTCTCCTGAAATTGAATTCCCATGCGATTGCTCTCCTTTGCTGCTGAAAAATGGCCTTTTTCAAGAGTTTCTTTTTCTGAAGTTGACAGTAATTCAAATTCCGGTCCCCGAAAAGCTTCAATAACCGCTGAAGTTATATAGGCATCGGGCTTTACTGCAGCGTTCTTTTCACTACCACTGGCCTCACTCCCCAAAAAGGGTAATTTCATACCTCTTTCCAGTCGGTTATGCGGAGTGATGCCGGGGCTCCAGCTTCTGCTTTTTAGCAGCTTTTCTGTTTTAAATCCGTTTTTCACAGCCAGGTAAGCCCTGTAACCCGTTTTTCTCCTCCCAAAGGAAAGCACCTGTCCTGGCTTTACACTGTAAATTTTATAATTCTCCAGCTTTACTCCGTCAAGATCAGGAGACAGATCTGCTCCTGTAATAGCTATTTGAGTTGGCCCCGTAAACTTCATTTTTGGCCCCTGTAAAGTGATTTCCAACACTGCAGCATCAGGTTCATTCCCAAGCATAAGATTGGCCATACCTGCCGCCTGTTGATCCATGGCGCCACTTACAGGTACTCCAAACTCCCTAAGACCAAATCTACCCAGGTCCTGAATGCTGCTAAAGAGCCCCGGCTGTATAATTTCTGCTTCAGCCATTTTCTTCTATTTTAAAACTGAACTTCCCTCTTTCCACTTCTTCCTTTATCTTCTCATGCTCCTCTACACTTACAGGATAAAACCGAATCATATCACCCGATCGAATTTCGCAGGGTGGATTTGCAGTTGGATCAAAAAGAGGTACAGGAGAATTCCCGATAATATTCCATCCCCCGGGACTGGCTTGAGGATAAATTCCTGTTTGTTTTTCCCCTATGCCAACAGCCCCTTTTGGAACATTTTGCCGGGGGTGAATTTTACGGGAAAAATGAAGAGTTTCGGGCAGGCCTCCCAGGTATAAAAATCCGGGTAAAAAACCTGTGAAATATACAAGATAATCTACCGAGGAATGCAGGCCAATAATTTCCTCTTTTGAAAGCTTTTTTGCCCGGGAAATTTCTTCAAGATCTAAAGCAAAACTTTCATCATAACATACAGGAATGTGAAATAATCTGCTTTCATATTTAAAGCTTATCTTCGCTCCCGAAAACTCTTCAAAAAGCCTTAAAACCTCACCATAAGCATCCTCTATAGGTGACCCATAACTAATTAATAATGAATTATATGTATTCGTTACTTCAACATCTTGTTTAAGTGATTTTTCCTGAATATATTTTTTTACACTGAGGACCTTTTTTAATATTTCTGAAGAAATTTCCGGTTCGAATTCCAGGAGAATTGCCCGCTCCCCCAACCTTTTAATTTTCGGATATTCCCGCATTAGGCTTTGTATATTTCAAGATTTCGAAAAGATAATTCCCGGTGCAAATATTCAAGAATTTCGACCGAATTTGGGGTGTCACTGTGAAGACAAAAAGTAGAGGCAGAAGTATCGATTTTTTGCCCTTTTTGAGAGGTAATTTTTCCATTGGAAACCATGGAAATCAAGTGCTCCAAAACCTGCTCTTTTTGGGTGATAAGAGCACCCGGTTCCTGTCGTTTTACCAGGCTGCCATCGGGATTATAATTCCTGTCGGCGAAGGCTTCAAATCTCACTTTTAACCTGCCATTCACAAGTCGGCTTATCACAGATTCTTCGGCTACATAAAGTACAAGCTCATTTCCAAATTCAAGAATTGATTCTAAAATAACTTCAGCCACTTCAGCATTATCGAACGCATCATTGTAAAGTGCCCCATGCGGTTTCACATGAGTAAGCAATGCTCCTTCAGCCTCTGTGATCTGCTTCAGGCTCATGATCTGGGCCACCAGGGAACGTTTTAGCTCGTCCTTTTCCATGGGAATCGATTTCCTTCCGAAGTTCTCTTTATCGGGATAAGAAGGGTGCGCTCCTATTTCAACGCGATGTTCCATAGCAAGATCCACAGTGTGATGCATTGTTTCCAAAGTGCCTGCATGACCGCCACAGGCTATATTACAGGCAGAAATGAGCGGCATGAGCTCTTTATCATACTCCCCTCCTTCACCCAGATCGCAATTGATATGTACTTTTTTCATAGTTATAGACTTTCAAGAACCGTTATAATGGACCGTGCCCCGAGGAAAATGGTAACTGCAATTATTGCGAAGCCAAGGATATTTAGCTTAAGTGAATTTTTAGCACTGCCCATTAATTCCCGCCTGTTCACCACCCAAAGCAAAAATATTGCGATCACCGGGAGCAATATCCCGTTGGCTACCTGTGCAAATTTGATGATCTCCACGGGCTGAAAGCCCAATGAAGAAAAGACCATTCCCAACAAAAGGATCCCGGCCCAAACCATTTTGAACCTTAAAGAAGTTAAACTTTTTTTCCATCCCATGCAACCGCTTACTACATAAGCCGCAGCTAAAGGAGCCGTTATGGAAGAGGTTATTCCTGCAGCAAATAGGCCTAAGGCTATGAACCAGGTGGCGTAGCTTCCAAAGACGGGTTGGAGGCCTGCAGCAAGATCGGCAGCAGTGTTCACGTTGACAACTCCCGAAGCTGCCGCTGTAATGACGATCGCGAGAGATACGAGTCCGCCGAGACTAATGCTCCAAAAAAGCTCTTTTTGAGCTGTTTTTAGGCTGGTTTTATCTTTCCACTTTTCACTCACCAGCGACGCGTGCAAAAAAAGATTATAAGGAACCACCGTCGTTCCTATGAGTGCCATTACGGTAAGGATCCCTGCACCTCCGTTTCGGGGAATGAATAACCCCTGAAAAACTTCAGAAAGATCGGGTTTTGTAATGACCGCGGTGACCAAAAAGGAAATGCTCATGACTGCCACCAGTCCAATAAATACTTTCTCCAGAACTTTATAATTGCCAATGGCCAGCAGTGAGAAGGCTATAAGACCAATAATCAAGCTCCATATATTTATTGAAAATATTCCCAGATCCAGAACCTGCACAGGAATAACTGCAGAGACCCCAAGTACAGCTCCAGAAATGTTTCCGGCCTCGTAAGCGGCATTTCCAATTACAATAGCTGCAAAAATGAGCAGGATCGACAGGCTTCGGAAAAATGGATTTCCTATTTCCTCTCTAATGACTTCACTTAAACCTTTTTGTGTTACGAGCCCCACCCGGGCGGCCATTTCCTGTAAAATTATACAGGCGACAATTGAAAGTAACAATGCCCACAGCAGGGAAAAACCAAACTCAACCCCGGCAAGGGTGCAAACAGTGACAGTACCGGGGCCAATAAAAGCTGCCGAGACGAGAACTCCCGGCCCCAGGTTTTTAAACCATTGTATCAAATCTCCTTATTACTTTCCTGTATAGCATATAATGCAAAGGTTCCCAACCAGTGTCCGCCTTCATAGCTGTCGCCTACCAGGTTTGGGAACGAATACACCACGTGATCATTCGCCAAAGCTCGCAGGTGCCCGTAATTTTCGGGATATTGTTGGGCCAGACCATAAAGAACCCAGGCACGGCTAAAGTTAAGGCCATCCAGGTGAACCAGTTTCCCATCGGTCCTGTCGGTCACCTCAGCAGGTTCCATTTCAAAATCTTTATTGCGCAACTGCGGAAGAAAATCTTTCATCCACAGGTCAAAGGTCTTTTTGGGAAGCACACGCCGCATGATATCAACCTCGGCCAGGCAGGGAGAGAGAAAATCGAATCCGCTTGGCTCCCATTCAATGGGGCAATCGTCATCATTTAAATAGTAATCTTTAGCCCTTTTCTCGATCAACATCCGCAACTCCTCCTTTTCAGCTGAGACTGCATAGTCATGGGCCAGAGCCAGTGCAAAAGCAGTATTTGTATGTTCCCCTACTCTTATTGGGTAGTTGAGCTTTGGAAGAAATTCTTTAAATTTCTGAACCATAAGATCGGTAAGCGGCTGCAGGTTTTGGTGAAGTTCTTTGGCCATGGGATCTTCCCATCTACCCAGTTCTTCAGACAATTTTAATACCCACGCCCAGCCATAGGTGCGTTCAAAAGTACTCTCCTGCTCCCGGCTGAAGTATTTTACTTCTTCCCTAATGTTTTCGGCTGTCAAAGAAGATTTCAGTTTCTCCCGAATCTCCTCTGCCCTCTTCATCTCCGGAAATTTCTTCAGAAGACTTACCAGCGTCCAGTGGGCGTGTACCGATGAGTGCCAGTCAAAACAGCCGTAAAAAGCAGGATGCAGTTCCTGGGGTTCCCCAATATCACCCGCCCCGGAAAGTGTTTGGTTGAGTTTATTTGGATATTCCACATTGATGCAGTCCAATGGAAGCTGCGCCAACTTATTGGCTTCGTCTACAGTCAGTGCTATAGCTTTTGAGGGTTCGAGCATGGCTACAGCTTCATCCACAAGAGTAGAGTCCTGTTCAGGTTCTTCTGCCATTTGTGATTCATCATTTCCTTTACAACTTACGGCCGCAAATGCGACAATCCACAATAATAATATCGTTCTTTTCATAGGTAATTTTATCCCAGCCATCCTTCCCTGTCCAGACTACGGTATTGAATGGCTTCACTTATATGAGCTCCTTTAATTTTTTCTGAATCTTCCAAATCTGCAATTGTGCGGGCGACCTTAAGAATGCGATCGTAAGCCCTGGCCGATAAATTGAGTCGTTCCATGGCCACCTTTAGCAGGTTCATTGAATCTGGGTCAAGACCGCAATGTGCTCTGATTTGCTTCACGCTCATCTGCGCGTTATAATGTACTTTTTCGTTATCCTCAAACCTCTCGGTTTGCTTTTGCCTTGCGGCTGTCACTCTTTTTCTTATGTCAAGACTACTTTCCCCGCGCCTGTCCTCACTCAGTTTTTCAAACGGAACAGGAGTCACTTCAATATGGATATCTATTCTATCCAACAAGGGTCCGCTAATTTTGCTCATGTACCTGTGCATTTCTGAAGGAGAGGACGTTACCGGTGAACCCGGATCATTAAAATATCCGCTGGGGCTGGGATTCATACTGGCGACCAGCATAAAACTTGAAGGATAAGTCACCGTGAATTTTGCTCTTGAAATTGTTACCTCCCTGTCCTCCAATGGTTGTCGCATTACTTCCAGCACACTCCTCTTAAATTCAGGAAGTTCATCTAAAAAAAGGACTCCGTTGTGGGATAGCGAAATTTCCCCCGGCTGTGGATAAGCTCCGCCTCCCACAAGGGCGACGTCGCTAATAGTATGATGGGGACTCCTAAAAGGCCTGTGCGCCATTAAGCCCACACTTTCTTTTACCCGCCCCACTACGCTATGAATTTTGGTGGTTTCCAAGGCTTCATGTAAGGTCATGGGCGGCAAAATACTGGGTAGTCGTTTTGCCAGCATAGTTTTTCCTGCCCCGGGAGGACCAATTAAAATGATATTATGCCCACCTGCGGCAGCGATTTCCATGCAGCGTTTGATAGATTCCTGACCTTTAACATCGGCAAAGTCGTGTTCAGGATTTTCCAGCTCCTGATAAAACTCCTTCCGGGTGTCGATCACCGTTCTTTCCAGCTGCTCCCCACGGTCAAAAAAGCGGATTATTTCATCAATATTTTCAATTCCGTACACCTCCAGTCCACTAACAATTGCGGCTTCTTTTACGTTCTGCTTCGGAAGTATAAAACCTTTAAATCCTTCTTCTTTAGCTTTTATTGCTATGGGTAAAGCTCCTTTTATAGGCTGCAGACTTCCGTCAAGGGAAAGTTCCCCCATGATGATATAGTCGCCAATGTTCGTAGCTTTGATCTGGCCTGAAGCCATAAGAATTCCCATCGCAAAAGTGAGATCATATGCTGAACCCTCCTTCCGAAGATCGGCCGGTGCCATATTGACTGTAATTTTCTTTCCGGGGAGATTGTAGCCAACATTTTTTAGTGCGGCAGCAATCCTGAAACTGCTTTCCTTCACAGCAATGTCTGGAAGCCCAACGAGGTGATATCCTATGCCGGTGTCTACGTTTACTTCCACCGTAATGGTGGTGGCTTCTACGCCAAAAACTGCACTTCCGTAAACTTTAACCAGCATTAAAAAAATCTTTGACTAAATGTAGTAAAAATTTTGGGTTAAGGCCGGAGCCCTGTTTTTTAAACAAATATTTATGATTTATTCAAAAAGAAAACCTCTCCAAAATGCCATTTTTGAAAGGTATTTAAATGAGAACGGCTGCCCATAAAGGCAGCCGCTATCTAAAAGTTATGAAAGAAAAAACTATTTTCCTATGAAGTGTTTCCTGTAGTAATCAATGATTCCGTCAATAGGACGTTGCACGAAGTTACCCGGTTCAAGCCGGTATGGCTGCAAAGAATCTTTAATTATGTCCTGGGAAAAATAAGCTATTGAACCTACAAAGTGAATAGGCACATTCTGGGCTTCTTTAAAACAAAGTACCCTGTGCTCAATAAAGTTCTGCATTCCTTCAGCAATAAGCTGGTAGAAATATCCATTTCTTTCATTTTTAAAGATGAATTCCGCAAAATGGGCCAGATAAGTATTGGGATTGTCCTTTTTGTAGATATTTTCCTTAATAGAATCGGATGAAATATCGTACTCCTTTTCAAAAATATCGGCCAGTTTTTTTGGCATTTTCTTGTAATAGTAATCCCGTATAAGCCTTTTTCCGAAGTAATTTCCACTGGCTTCATCCATTAAGGATATACCCAAGGGAATCTACTGCTGTTTTTATGGTTTTCCCGTCATAATAACAACTGTTGGAACCTGTTCCAAGAATACATACAATTCCAGGCTTATCTGTAACTGCATAAACAGCTGCGACCATATCTTCCTGTACTCTCACGTCACTGGCACCCGAAAAATAATTGCTTAGGATGGAATTTAGTAAGGCCGTAGGTTTTGCCGTTCCACATCCTGCACCATAAAAATGGACTCTTTCTACCTTTTCCTTTACCTGTTTAAGGTCAAGGTTTTCCTCCAGTCTTTCCTGAAGTACTTCTGTCTTGAACACTGCAGGATTAAGTCCTTTGGTGCGTGTTTTCAATATTTGCTCACCTTCCGAATCAAGTAAGATCCAGTCACATTTAGTGGAGCCTCCGTCTGCTATTAAAATCATAATAGGAAGTATAAAAAAGCCCTGACCAAAGGCAGGGCTTTTTTATTAATTATTTAAGTGAAGCTACGTGAGCAGACAAGTCTACTAATTTAGCTGAATATCCATACTCATTATCGTACCAGGCCACTAACTTAAAGAAGTTATCATTAAGAGCGATACCGGCTCCTGCATCGAAGTTACAAACGTAGGCATTGGATACAAAATCCTGAGATACTACCTGCTCTTCGGTATAGGAAAGGATTCCTTTATATGCTCCTTCTGAAGCTTTTTTGAAGGCTGCTTTGATCTCTTCGTAAGAAGCTGCCTTTTCTGTTCTTACTGTAAGGTCAACTACAGAAACATCGGCAGTAGGAACTCTAAATGCCATACCTGTAAGTTTACCATCAAGTTTTGGAATTACTTTTCCAACCGCTTTGGCTGCTCCTGTAGAAGAAGGGATAATATTTAGAAGTGCACTTCTACCACCTCTCCAGTCTTTCTTAGAAGGACCATCTACTGTCATTTGAGTAGCAGTAGTTGCATGGATAGTAGTCATAAGACCTTCCACAAGTCCAAATTCATCATCAACGATCTTGGCAAGTGGCGCAAGACAGTTTGTAGTACAAGAAGCATTTGAAACAACTTTATCATCTGCAGTGATGTCCTGATGGTTCACTCCCATCACAAACATTGGTGCATCTTTAGATGGCGCAGAGATAACCACTTTTTTGGCACCTGCAGTAAGGTGTTTTGCCGCAGTATCTTTTGTTGTAAAAATACCGGTACAATCCATCACGATCTCGGCTCCTACCTCATCCCACTTAAGATCTTCAGGATTCTTTTCGGCAGTAATACGAACAGTTTTTCCGTTCACAACTAGGTTTCCTCCTTCGATCTCAACAGTTCCATTGAACCTTCCGTGAACCGAATCATATTTTAAAAGATATGCTAAATGGTCAACGTCAAGCAAGTCGTTAATTGCTACAACCTCAACATCTTTTCTTTCACTGGCAATTCTGAAGGCGATCCTTCCAATTCGACCAAATCCGTTTATTCCTATTTTAGTACTCATAATATTTGAAATTTAATTTAAATTATATGGTGGTGATGTTCAACACCCGTCTCAATTCTTTATCTAATGGCTTAGAGCCTTTTATAGCAACTTCAAAATCTACCGATGTTACTAATTTGTGTGTAATTCCTACCATTACCCCGGTTTCTCCTCGCAGCAAAGCTTCAACAGCCCCTACTCCTAGTTTACTGGCCAGAACTCTGTCATAGCAGCTTGGCGCACCACCCCGCTGGATGTGACCCAGTACGGACACCCTAATGTCGTAATGTGTAAGGTTCTCTCCAATGAAATCTGCAAGTTCGAAGATGTTCTTACCGCTTTTTTCACCTTCGGCTACTACAATAATACTGGAGGTTTTGCCCGATTTACGGCTTTTGGTAAGGGAATCCAGCATCCTTTCTATTCCTTTATCCTCTTCAGGAATGAGAATTTCCTCGGCTCCGGCTCCAATTCCTGCATTTAAGGCAATATCACCGGCATCCCGACCCATTACTTCCACAAGGAAAAGACGGTCATGGGAACTGGCAGTGTCCCTAATTTTGTCAATGGCATCAACCACAGTATTCAAAGCGGTATCATACCCTATAGTATAATCGGTCCCGTTGATATCATTATCAATGGTGCCGGGAATTCCAACTACCGGTATACCGTGTTCCTTTTCCAGGTGAATAGCTCCGGTAAAAGTACCGTCACCACCTATTACCACAAGAGCATCAATCTCGGCATCCTTAAGATTTTTAAAGGCCTTTGCACGACCTTCTACTGTTCGGAATTCCTGTGAGCGGGCAGATTTAAGAAAAGTCCCACCTTTGTTGATAATATTTCTTACAGAACGGGCAGTAAGTAACTCAAAATCCCCTTCAATAAGGCCTTGATATCCTCTGTAAATTCCTATACATTCTATATTGTAAAAAGCACAACTTCGGGTCACAGCTCGAATTGCTGCATTCATTCCGGGAGCGTCTCCTCCAGAAGTTAATACCCCGATTTTTTTTATTTTCTCTAACATCAGTGTAAAGCTATTTCAATTCCATAAGATAACCTAATCAATTAAATTTCTCAAACGTTTTCGGTTAATAAAAAAGAAAAAAGCCCCATTTTTGAGGCTTTTTTATATTTTTTTGGGCAATTTATTAATTATCTGCTAATATTACATATTCCCAAGGGGCGAAATGATATTGGTCATTTTTCTGCTTTTTAAAATCTTTTTTTCCAAGATAAGGTTGCAGTTCATTTTCCAACTCAAGGGTAAAATCGGCTGGTTTTTCTGAAAGATTGGCAATGTAGATCAACTTTTCCCCTCCCTTTGATCTTTCAAAGGCGAGAATCTGCTTATCTAATGAAGTCTGTAGCCTGTTATAAGCTGCTGCTTCCTTGCCTCCATTGCAATGCTTTATTTTGGTTTTTAAGCTGACCCAGTTTTTCCAAAAGTGGCCACATAACTCCCTTAGTTTTAGAAATGGTATCTTTTTCAAAGAACCTTAGTCTTTTATCCATATCATACTCCTGCCCGCTATAAATTAACGGCATCCCGGGAATGCTGTATGCTAAGAGCTACCATAGCTTCGGCGGCATCTCCCATTCTCTCGCGAACTGTACCATTCCATGAATTCTCATCATGATTTGTCACAAAGTTCATAAGATAATCATCCTGCTGGTACGTGGTATCGATCTTTTTCATGTACTCATCCCAGGCCTCCACAGTGGCTTTTCCCTGCGCGATCTGGTTCTTTAAATGATGACCTTCCCAGTTATATCCCATATCAAAAGCGTTGTGGAAGAGATCTTTATCTTCAGACTCTGCCAGCATAAACACAGGTTTAGTTTCCTGAAGTTGTGGCACTGCCTGGTCCCAGAATTCTGTAGGCACTTCTCCGGCAACATCGGCTCTAAATCCGTCGATATCGTGCTCCTCGATCCAGTACTTCATTTCGGCGGTCATTGCTTCCCACAGCTCTTTATTGTCATAATTAAGGTCGGCAACATCTGTCCATCCCCATGATTCTCCGGTAGCCGGGTTTAATGGATCTACAGGCTCCCCTTGTTCATTCTGAGTATAAAAATCGGGGTTTTCTTCCAGCCATGGGTGATCCCATCCGGTGTGGTTGGCAACCCAGTCAAGGATCACATACATGCCGTTCTCGTGAGCAGTTTCAACCAATTCATCAAGATCTTCTTTGTTACCAAATTCAGGATTTACCGCAGTATAATCTGCAATAGCATAGTAACTGCCAAGGTATTTCTTCCTTTCTTCAGGATCTTCGATATCCTCAATACTTAGATCATTAGTAGCTTTTCTACGAGCTTCAGAAATTGGATAAATAGGCATAAGCCAGATCACTTTTACTCCCAGGTCTTTTAACTGCGGAATATCTTTGGTGAAGGCATCAAATGTTCCTTCTGGAGAATACTGCCTGATATTGGCTTCATAAATAACGGCCGATTCCATAGCTTCGTTGGTTACCGGCTCAATACTTTGCTCTTCCTCAACTACGGCTACAGTTTCTTCGGGCTCATTTTTACATGAGGCCAGTGTTAGTAAACCGAGTAATAAAATCGATATTTTCTTCATATGAAATAAATTTAGTTAATAATGGTAAGGCTTGTTTTGTCGTCGTTTAAACTAACAGGAATTAAAAGTCTGCGCTTTTTTTGATCAAATTCAAATTTGATCTTTTTACTGTTTATCTGAATTTCCCTGGGTCTCTTGTCCAGGTTATGGATCACCAGGTCTACTTCTTTAAATTCTGAAGCTTCCCGCGCACTTCCGGTTTTTTTCAGGATATCGATCGAGAGCTTCTCCTCTTTAGTGCTGCTCTTAAAATAAAGGATCTCATAATCTCCGTTGACATAAGAACCGGATGTCTTCCCATCATCGTGATACAGAATATCTTCTGTCTCCCCGGCATCCCTGTCAAAAAAGTAATGTAGCTCCACATCTTCTGCTGAAAAATTCTGCGTGGTTTGCATTGGCTTTGCCATGGGTATGAAAGCTCCGCCCCGCACAAAGGTTGGTATATATTCTTCTTTTAACTGAATTGTCGCTGTTGAGCCTCCTATATATTTCTCTCCGGTATAAAAGTCAAACCAGTTCGATCCCTTCGGAAAATAAACCTCCTGTTGATCAATATTTTCCTGAAGCACCGGCGAAATAAGGAAGTTTTCGCCCCATAAATAAGTCCCTGCGACCGAATAAAGTCTAAAATTCTCAGGCTCTTCAAAGAAAAGGGGTCGCATGAGAGGCAAACCTTCGGTAGTGTTTCTAAAGGCTAAAGTGTAGTTATATGGCAGGAGTTGATACCGCAGTTCAATTGCCTTTTTTGAAAGGGCTTTTGTCTTTGGCTCCCTAAAAACAGGTTCAGACGGTACTGCTTCCTGGGCATGCGGGCGAAAAACCGGCTGGAATACCCCGTACTGCAGCCATCTTACATATAACTCATCATTAAGATTATCACCGGCAAAGCCACCAAGATCTGAATGCATATAAGCCAGCCCCTGAAGTCCCATTTGCAGAGAGATCTCGGGTTGTGATTTTAATCCGCCCCAGCTCCTGTTCACATCTCCGGACCATGGCATCAACCCGAACCTTTGAGAACCGGCCGCGCCGGCACGCATAAGGATAAATGGTCTTTGTTCAGAAAATGATTTTTTATAACCTTCATGGATCAACTTCGCCCAGTAATGTCCATAAATGTTATGCACCTCATTGGCTGTTCCGGTCATGTGGATAAGGCTTTCAGGATGCACCTCGGGTTCTCCCAGGTCACCCCACCAGCCGCCAACGCCCATCTCTGTCAGTTCCTCATAAATGTTCCAGAACCAATCCTGCGCCTGCGGGTCAAAAATGTCGATCAAACCCGTGTTTCCAAAGTAGAAATCGTAGGTAAAGGGATCACCAAGAGAATCTTTCGCCAGCACGTCTTCCCGCACGGCTTCTTCCCACCTGTTGGAGGTGGTAAGAACAAAAGGTTCTGTGACCAGGATGGTTTTCACCCCGTCCTCTGCAAGATCCTGCATCATTTCCTTAGGCTGCGGAAAAGAGTCTGTGACAAATGCGAGATTTCCCATTGTACCTTTTATCTCATGGCCAAACCAGAAAAGGTCAATAATTACAGCGTCTACGGGAATTTCTTCTTCTCTAAATTTTTCTATGGTTTCCTCTACCTCTTTCCGGGAGTGATAACCAAAACGGCTGGAGAAATTTCCAAAGGCCCAGCGCGGCGGTAACGGCTGCCGTCCTGTCAAAAGGGTATAATTCCCAACAATATTTTCCCAGGTGTCTCCTACCACAAGTTGATAGGTTTTACGCCCACCTATGGTTTCATAGGTAAGGGTATTGCTAAAATTGCTATCCAGGTCAAGATATCCAATAGGCGCATTATCAAAATGGAGTAAATATTTTTCTGAAGACAGGACTATAGGTAAAGTGAAATTGAGAAGTTCGCTTTTGGTTTCATAGCCGTAATGGGCTTTATTGTAAAGCTGAAGCCGGTTACCCCTCCTGTTCATCCCCAGAGCACGTGCACCGCCGCCCATAAGAACTTCAGATTCGGTGAGGTTGAAGTTTAATTTCTCATGCTCCTCTCCCTTTGAATAACCTGTATTTTCTGAAATTACTTTTTCTCCATTCAAAAAAATAAGTGACCTGAAATGGCATTTTTGACACCTCTATATCCAGCCCTTCAGAATCAATAAGGATTTTTTCTTCTCCTTCAGAAACAGTAAAATTAACTGTTTGCGGTTCCAGCACCACTGCGTGTGATTCCTTTATATAATCCTGCCCCGAGGGAACAAAAGCGGTCTCTATAATTTCCGGAGTAAAATACCTGAAGAGGTACTTCCCATCACTGGTTGTGATCTCTACACCCGCGGCTGTCTTTTCATGCCCCAAATAATTTCTATTAGGATTTTGAGCATAAAAAGAGAAAGACAACAAAAGACAGGCTGTCAAAAATGCCATTTTCGGCAGGTCTTTCCGAAGCGGGTTCATAGCCATTAGTTTAATTCAAGTACCATAGATGATTTTCCTGAAACCTCCAGACTATCACTTAAAGAAACCTGCTCACCTGAGATCACGTCTTTCCCTGAGGTCGCTTCTGCTAAACCTTCAGCAAAACGTTCAAGGTTTAGGGTTTGATCTTCAGGATTGTTGTTGATAACCACCATTACCCTGTCGTCTGCATTATATCTAAAATAGACATAGACATTATTCTCGGGAATGTATTGCAACAACTTCCCGGTATGTAATACTTCGTTGTCTTTGCGGTAATTCAGCAGTTTTTTAGTGAAAGAATGGTATTCATTCTGCTGCTGAGTCCTTCCGGCTTCATTAAAGGCATTTTGAGCATCTCCTTCCCATCCGCCCGGGAAATCTCTGCGAATATCGCCATCACCTTTTGCAGGTTTGTCTCCACGCATTCCAATTTCATCCCCATAGTACAACTGCGGAATTCCACGGGTGGTCAAAACCAGCGTCATAGCGAGTTTATATTTATCAACGTCTCCGTCATATTGTTCATTGATACGATTTGTATCATGATTTCCGGCAAAAACCAGCAGGTTATAGATGTCCTCATAAAGAAAATCATTGGCGAAATTATCATATGCCCTAACCATCCCGCGGTCCCAGCCCATATCATCTTCATTGAACATGCTCATAATGGCATCGTGCAGCGTAAAATCCATTACCGAAGGTAAATGCGAATTAAAACTCTGGATAGCTCCTACGGGAGAATCTTTTTGCCAGTAAGAAATCTGCGCTTGATCATGCATCCATACCTCACCTACAATATTGAAATTAGGATATTCATCCATCACAGCTTTTGTCCACTTCGAGATCCCGTCCTTATCATTATAGGAGTAGGTATCTACTCTAAAGCCATCCAATCCTGCGTATTCGATCCACCAAATAGCATTCTGAGTCAGGTAGTTCAACACCAAGGGATTACTTTGATTAAGATCGGGCATGGTCGAAGTAAACCAACCGTCCTCATTTAATTCTGTATCAATTCCAGACCTGTGAGGATCAAATTGGGTGGTCATACGATAGTTGGAATTCTTATAGCCGGGAAACTGGTGAACCCAGTCATAAGTTGGCAGATCTTTGATCATCCAGTGCTCTGCGCCCCAGTGATTGGTCACATAATCCATGATAAGATCCATGTCCCGCTTCTCCATTTCTGTAGCCAGGCGACGGTAATCTTCATTGGTCCCAAAACGGGGATCAACTTTGTACACATCGCTTTGAGCGTAAGTATGATAGGAATATGAAGGATCGTCATCCTCAAGTAATGGCGTGGTCCAAATGGCAGTTACTCCAAGATCTTCAAGATAATCGAGGTTTTCAATTATCCCTTCAATATCCCCACCGTGCCGGCCTCCCGGTTTACTGCGGTCTGCTTTTTCCTGAAGTTCGGGATGCGAATCATTTGAGGGATTTGCATTTGCAAACCTGTCGGGCATTATAAGGTAAATGGCATCTGAAGCATCAAACCCTTCCCGAAGCGCCGATCCGGCATCGCGCTCTTTGAGTTCATAACTGTAAGAGAAGCCTTTTTTCCCTTTTTTGGAGAACCTGATGTCATAACTTCCGGGCGGCAAACCTTCAGTTTGCACGGTAACAAACACGTAGTTCGGGTTTTCGGTCTTATTCACATTGCTAATCACCATTTCCTTAGGTGCCGAAACAGAATATTCAGCAATATTTTTTCCGTAGAACATTAACTGCACTTCAGAAAGGTTCATGTCACTCCACCAAAAAGGAGGTTCAACCTTTTCTATTTGTGCGGTTAAGGAAAGACTTATGAGGAACAAAAAGGGAAAAATAAGCTTCTTCATATTTAATATTTTAAACAGTTACAGGCACACTTGGCTCAACCTTTACAGGATTTCCTTTTACAAGGATTTCCAGGGTTTCATTGCCTTCCAGGGTGAAACTGGTTTTTTGCGGCGCCACATTTATTTTTAGAATCTGGTTCCTAAAGTTGAGTTTGAAGGAGTAGCTTTCCCAGCCATCAGGTATTCTTGGATTGAAGGATAGCTTTCCATCTACCACGCGCATCCCGCCAAATCCTTCTACAATGCTCATCCAGGTTCCCGCCATACTGGTAATATGACATCCTTCCTTCACCTCGTTGTTGTAATCATCGAGATCCAGTCTTGAAGTTCTTAGGTAAAATTTGTAAGCCTGTTCCATTCGGCCCAAAGCCGCTGCCTGTATGCTGTGAACGCATGGAGAAAGCGAGGATTCATGCACGGTCAATGGTTCATAGAAATCGAAATGTTTTTCCAGGTCTTCTTTCGAGAAATGATCTTCAAAGAAATAGAATCCCTGCAATACATCTGCCTGTTTGATATAACACGAGCGCAAAATACGGTCCCAGCTCCACTTCTGGTTGATGGGACGTTGGGAAGCAGATAATTCGGAAACCGGAATGATCTCCTTATCAAGGAAACTATCCTGCTGCATGAACACCTTATATTCATCGGAATACGGGAAATACATCTTTTCTGAAACTTCTTTCCAACCCGCAATTTCCGTATCACTCAATCCTGTCTTTTCCAGTATCCGCTTATGATCTGAAGTATATTCCTTTTCCACTTTTTCCAAAGAGGCCATACAATAATCTATACACCATTTAGCAATGTAATTAGTGTACCAGTTATTGTTTACATTATTCTCATACTCATTTGGTCCGGTTACTCCCAGGATGACGAACTTATCTTTCTTTGTGCTGTAATTAGCTCGCTGTTGCCAAAAACGTGCAATAGCGATCATTACTTCCAGCCCTTTTTCAGGGATATAGCTGAAATCCCCGGTATAATCGACGTATCTTTTAATGGCAACAACCATTGCCCCGTTGCGGTGGATTTCTTCAAAAGTGATCTCCCATTCATTATGGCTCTCCTCCCCATTCATAGTCACCATTGGATACAGGGCTGCTCCATTGGAAAAGCCAAGTTTTTTGGCATTTTCAATGGCCTTATCCAGGTGGTTATATCTATAGGTGAGCAGGTTCCTTGCCACATGTTGATCTTTGGTAGCCATATAAAAAGGAATACAGTAAGCCTCAGTATCCCAATAGGTACTACCGCCATATTTCTCTCCTGTAAAGCCTTTGGGACCAATATTGAGGCGCGCATCTTCCCCAAGGTAAGTCTGGTTTAGCTGAAAAATATTAAACCTGATCCCCTGCTGAGCTTTTACATCACCTTCAATGGAAATATCGGCCATTTCCCAAACAGATGCCCAGGCTTCTTTTTGCTCCTGAAGAAGTTTTTCAAATCCGGCTGAAACTGAGGTATCAAGAACAGTGCTGGCAGCGTTTAAAAGATCCGGGCGCTTATGATTCATGTCTGTAACATAACCTCCGAATTTATGAAGGGCCACTTTTTCCCCTTTTTTGACATCTGTGGAGTACCTGAAGATGATTTTCTCATCAAATTTAACTTCTGTAGGCTCTAAGTTTAAACCTTTTCCATTTTTAAACAGTTGAGACTGCATAAAAGAGGTTGCATGAAATTCTGTCTTTAAGGTTTTGGCTGTAATGAAGCCTCGTTCCCCATCTGTCTTCACTTCCAGGGTTTCCCAGAATTTCTCTTCCCAGTTGGCATCTTCATTAGTAATTCCACTATCCAGATAGGGCTCAAAAATGACAGTTGCATCTCCATTTTTTACTTCAACTTCATAGTTGATCACACCCAGCTCATTTCTTTTTAAGGAAAGAAACCTTGTTACCTTCACTGCAACCACCAGCTCATTTGGCATAACCGCAGTAAAACTGCGTTCATACCAGCCTTCTTTCATATTGAGTTCTCTTCGAAAATCCTTGATTTCCTTACAGGTAGCCAGATCCAGAGCTTCTCCATTAATGAATACATTGATCCCAATCCAGTTTGGGGCATTGAGGACTTTTGCAAAATATTCCGGATAACCATTCTTCCACCAGCCCACTTTTGTTTTATCGGGGTAGTAAACTCCCGCTATATAGCTTCCCTGGAAAGTATCACCGGAATAATACTCTTCAAAATTTGCCCGTTGTCCCATCGCTCCGTTTCCGAGGCTAAAAAGACTTTCGGAAGCTTCTACTCTCTCTGCATCAAATCCTTCTTCCAGAATTGACCAGTTATTCGGTTTTATATAATCCTGATTCATTTGTTTATTTTCTAACGATTTTCTCTATAAATTCTATGTCTACTTCTGTGAAATCGGAGAAGTTATGATCTGCTTCTTTCAGGATCTCCTTATCTCCTATTCCTATGCTTATCATTCCCGCCAAATTTGCAGCTTCAACCCCAGCTACAGAGTCTTCCATGACTATGCAGTCTTCCGGAGCCATTCCCAGCGTTTCAGCAGCAATTAAAAAGACCTCCGGATTTGGTTTAGCTTTGGTCACATCATTACCATCGACTATACCCTCGAACCTGTGCTCAATTTTGAGACCTTTTAAAATAGGTCTGGCATTTTTGCTGGCAGACCCCAGGGCAAAAGGAATATTGTTTTCAGTTAAATAATCCAGTACTTTTTTCACTCCCGGGAGAAGGTCACCCTCATCCATATGGGCAATTTTTGCCAGATAATCTTCATTTTTGGAGCTCATGAGCTGCTCAAATTCTTCTTCGGTCACTGTTTTATTCCCCCAGCCCAATATTTGCTGCAGGGAATGCACCCGGCTCACCCCTTTTAATTGTTCATTTTGTTCCAGTGTAATATCAAATCCAAGGTCGTTGGCCATTTTTCTCCACGCCAGATAATGAAATTTGGCTGTGTCGACTATTACCCCATCCAGGTCGAATATTATTCCTTTTGTATTATTCATGTATATCTAATCTCTTATTTGTGCGCACTCTCAACGTCAATAGCCCTGCCAGGATCATGGAAAAGCCTCCTACTATAAGTGCATATACCGGTTGATTTGAAAAAAATTCCTTTACTATATAACCTAATATTGTTGCGGCTACTATTTGCGGGATCACGATGAAGAAATTGAAGACCCCCATATAATATCCCATTTTTGCCGATGGCAAAGAACCTGACAACATTGCATAAGGCAGTGAAAGAATACTTGCCCATGCGACTCCCACTCCCACCATCGATAACAGAAGTCCTGCTTTACTCGACAGAAAGAAGATTGAAATAAGACTAATTCCCCCAATAATGAGGGCAAGAAGGTGGGTGAATTTATTACTGGTACGTTTGGCCAGTACCGGCAAAAGAAAAGCCACTGCAGCAGCAACACCGTTGTATACTGTAAACATAACCGGCACCCAGTCGGCTGCATCGTTATAAATCTCCGAGGTGGGATCTGAGGCTCCAAAGACGTGCCCTGTTACGGCAGCAGTAGTATAGATCCAAAGGGAAAAAAGTGCGAACCAGGAAAAGAACTGCACCCATGCCAGTTGCTTCATCGTATCGGGCATGTTGAGCATGTCGGTAACGATCACAGTAAATCCATTCCTTATTTTTTGCTTTCTAAGCATGGAAGTGATCATAAAGAGAACACCTACCACAATTAACCCCACAAAAAGAATATATAACTCCTTTGTAAGGTCATTCATAAATATATACCAGCTTACTGCAGCCCCAAGAACAAGCATTCCCAGTCCATAGTACAACTGCTTTTTAATATTCAATTGTCGTTGTTCGGCAGTTTCCTGTACAGGGGCAATTTTTTTATCGGCCTTTTCAAAGGCCGCCAATTCTTCGGGGGAATATTCCTTTGATTTTACTACTGTCCATATAACGGCAAAAAGAAAAACAATACCCCCTACATAAAAGGACCACTTAACCGAATCTGGGATTACGCCTTCGGGAGCAGTATTACTTATTCCCAACCAGCTGGAGAAAACGTAAGGCAAAAGAGATCCCACTACAGCTCCAATTCCAATAAAGAAACTCTGCATGGCAAAGCCAAGGGTTCTTTGTTTGGCAGGTAAGTTATCCCCAACAAATGCGCGGAAGGGTTCCATAGAAATATTTATGGAAGCATCCATGATCCATAAGGTACCGGCTGCGATCCACAAAGTGGGCGAATTGGGCATTATGAATAAGGCAATTGAAGAAAGAATGGCTCCTGCCAGGAAATAAGGTCTACGGCGACCCAGTCTTGTCCAGGTGCGGTCACTAAAATACCCTATTATTGGCTGTACCACCAGCCCGGTAACAGGCGCAGCGATCCACAGAATAGGAATTTGATCCACATCTGCTCCAAGGGTTTCAAAAATTCGGGAAGTATTGGCGTTTTGCAGAGCAAAACCAAATTGTATTCCTAGAAATCCGAAACTCATATTCCAGATCTCCCAAAAACTCAAAGTGCGTTTTTGCATTATCGTATTATTTGATTACGATAAGCTTTTAAGACTTATCAAAACTTTTAAAGGGGAAGTAGAAATATAAGTTTTGATAAAAATCCTGTCAAAGATAGGAAATAAATTTACACGGAAGCTTTTTTTCTCTTCTGCGTAGATTCCCGCTCCACCAAACTCGTTTTCACTATCGCTGTCTGGTACTCCTCATCTGTAACTGTCTTTTCGATTCGGTCTATGAGTAATTCTGCAGCCTTAGCTCCCATATCGGCCCCATGCTGGTTCACGGTACTTAAGCTGGGAATGAATCTTCGGGAAAGTTCCCCGTCAGAAAAACTAAAAACAAGCACATCTTCGGGTACAGATAAACCTTTGTTCAGCAAAGCTTTTACTGCACTTGTAGCAAACTGTTCATTCACCGCAAAAACCCCGTCGATCTCCCTTGCTCCAAGAAATTGCGAGATCGCTTCATGGCTGTTGTCCACATCTTCTATTTTAAGGATAAGATCTTCATCTAATTCAACATCATTACCTCTTAAAGCTCTTAAATATCCTTCTGTTCTCAATTTTCCTACACTAATATAGTCTACAGTGGTAATAATAGCTATCCTGCGGCAGCCATTGTCAATAAGATGTTGTACTGCATCCCGGGCACCGTCACTATCGTCGATAATAACCTTGTCACATATAATTTCGTTAACCACCCTGTCCACCATCACTACAGGCATCCCCTGGCTTATCACCTCCTCCAGGTGATGGTAATCCCCTTTTTGCTGAGTTTCCTTGGCTACAGAAAGAATGAATCCATCGGTACTTCCATTAGCCAGCATCTCCATGTTCATTACCTCCCTGTCAAAGGAATTGTTTGATAAACAAATGAGAACGTTATATCCCCGTTTATTTGCCACTTCCTCCACCCCGGTAATAACAGTAGCGAAAAAGTCGTGAACGATCTCGGGAAGTACCAAACCTATTGTTCTTGTTCTCCTGTTCTTAAGGCTTAAGGCAATATTATTGGGTTTGTAATTATACAACTTGGCAAAGGCCTGAATTTTTTGCCTGGTTTCATCACTTATTTCAGGACTGTCGCGTAAGGCTTTTGAAACTGTTGAGACAGAGACATCTAATTCTCGTGCAATTTGTTTTAAAGTAAGTTTTGGTTTCATTATTAAAGGATCAAAATTCAAGAGCGGTTAAAAATGGTAAATCTATTATAAATTACTGTTAAATAAAGATTATGATAAAGTTTTCAACACGAAAACGTTTTCGGGGCTCTCCCCGCTTTATTTAATACTCTTTTATCTTTTTAGAATGCCTACTTTTATTCCGGGAAAGTAGAAATATAAGGTTAAAATAAGTAAAACCTAACAAAGCAAATTTTATGAGAACATTTATTAAAAGCACATTGCTCATGTTATTGATGCCAATGAGCTTTTTTGCTCAATCTACTGTTAGCGGTATTATTACCGAAAGGGATACCGGGATGCCTATTCCAGGTGCTAACATAGTAATTAGAGGTACTACGACAGGTACCACTACAAATTTCGATGGGGAATACACCCTTGAAGGAGTTAATCTTGATGATGTGATTGTCATATCATATGTTGGATTTGCTCCCCAGGAAATTCCCTATACGGGCCAGGAAACCATTAATGTACAACTAGCCCCCGATACAGCCATTCTTGAAGAAGTAGTTCTAATTGGATATGGTTCCACCAGAAGGCAGGATGCTACCGGTGCCGTCCAACAAATTTCCACCGAAGATTTTAACCAGGGTTCTATTGTTTCTCCTGAACAATTGATCCAGGGAAAATCTGCCGGGGTTCGCATTACATCCAGTAGTGGAGCACCGGGTGGTGGAACTGAAATAAGGATTCGTGGTGGTTCCTCTCTCTCTGCCAACAACTCTCCACTTATTGTTGTTGACGGGATTCCCTTAGACCAAAGAGGAGTACAGGGAGTGAGAAACCAGTTGAATGCCATAAACCCTAATGAGATCCAGGATTTCGTAGTACTTAAAGATGCTTCGGCAACTGCGATCTATGGTTCAAGGGCTTCTAACGGGGTGATCCTTATTACTACTAAAAAAGGTAAAAAGAATTCAGATCTTAATTTTGAATATGATCTTAAAGCTTCTGTAGGAGAGATCGTAGAGACAGTTGATGTCCTTGACGCCGACCAGTTTAGAAATCTTATTGAAACCACTCCGGGTACCGATGTAAGCCTTTTAGGAGATGCGAATACAGATTGGCAGGATGAGATCTACCAAACTTCAGTAGGTGCTATTCACAATTTCACAGTGTCCCAGGGTCTTGATAATTTCTATTACAGAGTCAATTATAACCATACCTCTCAAACAGGGGTTTTAAAGACAGATCTTTATCAAAGGAATGCTTTAAACACAGCCTTTAATTATGATCTTCTGGACAATGACCTAAAACTTACTTTAACTGCTAAAGGAAGTATTGATCGCAATGACTTTGCAGACGAAGGAGCAATTGGTGCCGCTGTAAATTTCGATCCTACTAAACCGGTATATGATGAAAACAGCCGCTATGGTGGTTTTTACGAATGGACCAATGCTAATGGTGTTGCACTGCAACAAGCAACCCGTAATCCACTTGCTCTTTTAGAGCAATATAACGACGAAGGAAAAACCAAACGTGTAATCACCAATTTCAACGTAGATTACAGAATTCCATTTGTAGAGGATCTTCGTTTTAACTTAAATGCAGGACTGGATTATTCAGAAAATGACGGATTTAACATTCGCCCTACCTCATCTGCAGTTGTTCTTCAGAGCATAGCAGATGAAGAGATTTACTGGGGAATGAACCGTAACCAGCTTTTGGATTTCTATTTCAACTACAAACCTTATATCGAATCGATAAGTACTGCTGTTGATCTTACTGCAGGACACTCTTATCAGGAGTTTTTCATCTCCAGTCAGCAGAGGTATACCGATGCTGCAGTAGAAGGAGGTTGGGTTTTAAATCCAATCACAATAGACAGAAATGCTCTTGAATCTTATTTTGCAAGAGCAAGTTTTGATATCGACGACAAGTTCCTAGTTTCAGGTAGTTACAGGATGGATGGTTCTTCCAGGTTTAGTGAAGACAACCGCTGGAGCTCCTTCCCTGCTGTTTCTGTAGGTTGGAAGATCAACAATGAAGATTTCCTAAAGGACTCCGGGTTTTTAACTGAACTTAAGTTAAGAGCTGGATATGGAGTAACAGGTAACCAGGAGATTGGAAGCAACTATGGATATATTGGGATATATACTCCCAGTGAAAGAGGAGCCAGCTACCAGTTTGGAAACCGCTTTTATCAAACGCTTCGTCCTGAAGAATATGACAAGGATCTTCAATGGGAAGAATTACAGACTTACAACGTAGGTGTTGATTTCGGATTTTTTAGTGACCGTTTAACAGGTAGCGTAGATGCCTATCACAGAACGACCGAGAACCTTCTTGCTGAAGTACCGGTTCCTGCCGGAGCTAACCTTTCGGACAGATTAATAACAAACGTGGGAGAAACAGTAAGTAAAGGTCTTGAAATTGGATTGAACGGAGATGTGATTCGCACAGATAAGATGAGCTGGAGCCTTAATTACAATATCACCTTCCAGGATCTTGAAATCACCAAATTATCATTGGGAGAAGATCCAAACTTCTTTATTCCTCAGGGAGAAATTAGTGGAGGAGTTGGAAATATGATCCAGATCTGGAAAAAAGATATTGATCCAACCACTTTCTTTGTGTACCGCCAGGTATATGATCCAAACGGTGATCCAATTGAAGGGGCGTATGTTGATGTTAATGGAGATAATACCATTACAGAGATTGACCGTCAACCATACAAAAAAGGTTCTCCGGACTTCTTTATGGGCTTAAGCAGTAACTTCAACTATAAGGATTTCGACTTCAGCTTTACCTGGAGAGGAAGCTTTGGAGGATATATGTATAATAACATGCAGTCTGCGACCGGGTTTAGAGGAGCAGGAACTGTTACTCCACAGCCTTATTATTCAAACTTTAATTCAAACGTTCTAGAAACAGATTTTGATGAAAGTCAGTTCTTCTCAGATTATTACGTGCAGAGTTCAGATTTCGTAAAACTGGATAACGTTTCTATTGGATATTTAATTGCCGGAGATAAAGTCGATTTCAGGGCTTCGTTAACTGCCAGCAATGTTTTGACCATTACAGACTACGACGGTCTTGACCCAGAGATTTCGGGAGGAATTGATAACAATTTCTACCCAAGACCCCGAACTTACACTGTAGGTCTTAATCTAACATTTTAGAGAATAAAAAACTATGAACATGAATAACAAAATAAAATCATTCTTTCTCATTTTCGTCGGCCTTACAATTCTTGGGTCGTGTGAGAGCGAATTAGATCTACAACCAGAAGATAACCGGCAGGTGCCCGGCCAATTGCTTCAGGATCCGGCTGCTTATAAGCAGTTCTTAGCTAAATTGTACGCAGGACTTGCGGTGAGTGGCCAGGAAGGCCCTGCAGGGGAACCAGACCTTTTAGGATTGGATGAAGGTTTCTCACAATACCTGCGCCTTTACTGGATGTTGCAGGAGTTACCTACAGATGAAGCCATTATAGGCTGGAACGATGGAACCATCGCCGACCTTCACGGACAAAACTGGACCTCAGGAAACGAATTTATTCGTACCATGTATTCAAGGCTTTTGTACCAAATTGCACAGGCAAATGAATACATTCGCCAGTCCAGTGATGAGAGCTTAAGTGCAAATGGAATTCCCGAAGATCAAATTTCCGAAATTCAGAAATTCCGGGCAGAGGCAAGGTTCTTAAGAGCTTTAAGCTACTATCACGCCATGGATCTTTATGGAAATCCTCCTTTCATTACCGAAGAAAGTCCTGTTGGAGCTTTCCTTCCTGAACAAATTCAAAGAGCAGAACTCTTCAATTATATTGAGAGTGAACTTTTAGATATTGAAGATAAGATTGTAGCTGCAGGACAAAACGAATATGGACGTGCAGATCAAGCTGCTGTTTGGACACTTTTAGCTAAGCTTTATTTGAATGCTGAAGTGTATACCGGTACTGCAAGATATTCAGATGTTCTGACTTATACTCAAAAGGTAATCGATGCAGGTTATGTGCTGGTAGATGACTACCAGAAACTTTTCCTCGCCGATAATGATGTAAACGGGGCTCAAAATGAGATCATTTTCCCAATTAGGTTTGACGGGATCAACACCAACTCTTATGGAGGTTTAACCTTTGTAATCCATGCCTCAATTGGTGGTGATATGGATCCAGATGAATTCGGAGTAAATTCAGGATGGGCAGGATTAAGAACAACTCCGGAATTTGTAGGTCTTTTCCCTGATGGAGCTGATTCTTCAGATGAAAGAGAAATGTTCTACACCGAGGGCCAAAATCTTGAAGTTGCTACAATTAGTGCCTTTACAGATGGCTACGCTGTAGGTAAATTCAAGAATGTAGATGTTGATGGGAACCAGGGAAGTGATGCCACAGGCGAACACGTAGATACAGATTTCCCTCTCTTTAGATTAGGAGATGTCTATCTAATGTATGCCGAAGCTGCTTTTAGAACCAATACTAACATGACACAGGCATTGGCTTACGTTAATGAGCTAAGGGAAAGAGCTTATGGAGAAGGCAACGGGCTTGTTACTGCAAGTGAAATAACCAATAATTTCCTTATTAATGAAAGAGGAAGGGAATTATATTGGGAAGCACACAGAAGGACAGACCTAATCCGTTTTAACAGGTTCACAGAAAATGGAGTATGGGCATGGAAAGGTGATGTTCCCCAGGGAACAACCACTGCTGCTTTCAGAAACATCTACCCTATTCCAGCTTCAGACTTAGGAGTAAACACCAATCTAACGCAAAATCAAGGATACTAATAATATTATAACATGAAAACAATGAAAAAATTATCAATATTACTATTAGCTTTTGTTGCTCTCATAGGTTTTAATGCCTGTACGAGCGATGATGATGTGGTATTCATCGCCAACCGGACCCAGAAGGGATTGCATTTGCAAATACTTTTTCCTCCAGAATATGTCTTACAGTGATACTGCCAGAAAATATTATAGAAAGATTTGTATGGAATGAAATAGATCTTGATGTACCTACAAATATCAATTATGATGTACTGGTATCAAAATCTGAGGATATGGCCGACCCTGCATTACTTGGAAGTACAGCGGGAACAAATCTTGCTGTTAAAGTGAAGCAACTTATGAATTTCGCTACTGAAGAAGTAGGACTGGACAACGATCCGGCTACTGAGGCTCCAAACACAGGAACTATGTACGTTCAGGTAGTAGCTACTGCAGGTACAGGTGGTGAAATGGTACATGCTTCTGAAGTACACCCTATAAGCGTGGTTATTCCAGAGGATACAGGTGGTGAAGTAGAACTTCCCAAGATCTTTATGGTAGGTAATTTCCAGGCCGCCGGTGGTTACGGAAGTGACTGGACTCCTGCTGAGGGAGCACCTCTAGTAGCATCTGACGCTGGTAAGACCGATTATGAAGGTTATGTTTACCTCAATGTTGACACACCTCTTTATAAATTTGTTCCAACTCAAGCAGGATGGGATGGAAATCTTGGAGAAGCCGGAGACTCCGAAGGTGTTTATACCGGAGAACTCGCATTAGATGGACCCAATGCCGGTACTCCTGATGGAACCGGAGGTTTATACCTGGTTAAGGTAAATACAGAGGATCTTACCTACGAACTTGAAGAATTTTCATGGGGAGTTATTGGAAACGCAACTCCTACAGGATGGGATTCAGATACAAACATGACTTATGACACAGAGAATCATGTATTGACCGTTACTTTAGATTTAACAGCTCAGGAAGCACCTGACAACGGATTTAAGTTTAGAGCAAATGATGCATGGGATATTAATCTTGGAGATACAGGAGCAGATGGTACATTAGAGTTAGGTGGTGATAACATTGGTGTTCCTGAAGCAGGGAATTACACCCTTACTCTTGATCTTTCAGATTCAAGAAATCCTACCTACACTATGGTTAAAAATTAGAATATATTCATAAGAAAAGGCTGCTTCACGGCAGCCTTTTTTGATTAAGCTAATAAATATGAAAAACAAAAAATTCTTTTTCCCCTTTCTCGTTTCAGTCTTCTTGTTAGCGGGATGTTCATCTGATGATGATGCAATTGAACCAGATCCGGGGAATGGTACAGTAGACCCACCTCCTATTACGGGGGAGCCATTAAATCTGGCCGACTATGACAACGGTACCGGAGTCATGATGCAGGGCTTTTATTGGGATGTGGAGCCAAGACATGAATGGTGGGAAGAACTCACTGCAAAAGTTGGAGATTGGGCAGATGCCGGAGTAAACCGGATCTGGCTTCCCCCTGCTTCCAAAGGACAGTCAGGAGGATATTCCATGGGATATGACCCTTCAGATTATTTTGATCTTGGAGAATATGATCAACACAGTACTGTGGAAACAAGGTTTGGCTCAAGAGCAGAACTTGATGCGCTTATTGAAACAGCCCATGCAAATGACCTTGAAGTTATTGCCGATATTGTTCTCAACCACAACTCAGGTGGAGGTTTAGAGTACAACCCTTACCGTGGTTATGATACTTACACTCTGTTTGACGAAGAGCATGGAAATGCATCAGGCAAATTTCAACCGTGACTATGAGAATTTCTATCCCAAATAGTACCAGTCCAAATGATCCTGGAAGTCTTTTTTATGAAGAGACGAATTTAGACCACAACCAGCAGTATGTTCAGGACTGGTTATGGGCCGCAGATAATTCCGTAGCAAATTACTATAAGAATGAAGTAGGTTTTGACGGCTGGAGATTTGACTATGTACTAGGATTTGAACCCTGGGTAGTAAAAGCATGGCTTGATGAAGTGGGAGGATTTTCTGTCGCAGAACTATGGGATTCAAATGTACAGGTACTTAAGAACTACATTGAGGAAACCGGAAGCGGGGTTTTTGACTTTTCCACCTTCTATAAACTTGATGAAGCCTTTGACAGGTATGATGATCTTACCTATCTTACTGATGATATGTTGTGGATGACTTATCCAGATAAGGCAGTAACTTTTACTGCCAATCATGATACTGAAAAGGATGAGAATGAAAATAACTTCATCTCAAAGGAAAATAAACTGCAGGCTTATGCTTTTATTTTAACTCATCCCGGCTATCCCACTATCTTTTATTCAGATTATGAAAATGAAGAATTCAAAAGTCAATTGCAACAGTTAATCCTTATCAATAACACAATTGCAACCGGAGATGTTGAGGTGCTTTATGTAGATGATGATGAATACATCATGAAAAGGGCGCGGACGCCGATCCAGCCCCGGTTTATCCTTTACCTGAACACCAATGGAAATGCCAAAATCAAGGAAAATATAGACACAGACTGGAACCAGGCTAAGATTAATGGACTATACCGGCAATATCGATTACAGTCCCATCACAGATAAAGATGGTAACGTTTCTTTACGTGCACCTCAGCCAATGGATATGCTGTTTATTCAATCATGCAGTAAAAAAATTGTAGTAAATATTTAAGGCCGGTCAAATGACCGGCCTTTTTTGTTGGGTAAAGCAGCTCCTCCCGAAACGGGAAGTACTTAAAAAACAGAACTTGAATTTTTGACGCTTCCCAGCTTTACAGAAACTTCACTATTACTTGCATCTTTCCATTCTCCACCAAAAAATAAAAATTTGGTTCTTGTTTATTTGTGCATTATTTTTTTGCTGCAACTTGTTCAACTCCTGAGGAGCGATATATCTTTTCCCTCCCACCCCGGCCTGCAGCCACCCCTCCGGAGGAGGGGATTTAAAAATTGGAATTTGGTGCTTGTAATTCAGGTCTTCCTGAGCTCCGGAGGAGCGATATATTTATAGCACAAACATCAAAGAAAAAAAGAGCTCCAGAGGAGCGAAATATGATTACTTATGCCACTAAGGCCTACGGGAACTGTAATCTCACCCTAACCCTCCCAAAGGGAGGGAGCTATTAAATTAATTGGAATTTGGTGCTTGTATTTTGGTGCTTTTTTCTAATCCCTGAACACTAAATTACTCCAGTCTCACTGAAATAATCCCCACCCCGTGCTGCTCTTCCCTTTCCTGTTCTAAAAGATCTGGCCCTATAGAAAACTGAAGACTTTCGGCATCTTCAATATCAAATGATTCCTGTACATTATGTTCGAAATATAAGGGCAGGAACGTAGGATAAGGTCTTGGTAAGGTCACCGTATTAACCGGTTCAAGAGCAGAAAGATCGATCTCATATTCCATTACTTCCGGCTGAAGTTCAATTACTTTCCCAAAAGATCTTCCATTATTCATAACCAACGCCACCTGTAGTTTTACCGGCTTCTCATTGAGCGCACGTCCTTTTAGAACCAGTTTTTCTTTATTTCCAAGATCCCCGCTCCTACCCTCAGCATTTCTGTTGAAGTTATATCTAAAAGAGTAATCGTAAACGGGTTTAGCATTGGTGTTCTCTGGATCTATTTCAAATAGCTTTTCAACATTCACTCTAAACTCAGCTTCTCCGGGATGATCTGTTGGAATTTTGTTGAGGGTTGGCAGCCATTTCGCAACCACATCTTCGCTATCCTGTAAAGCGTTGAACAGGTAGACTGGGGTATCAGGTTCAACTATACGAATGGTAAAAGCTGGATCGGGATCAAAATCCCACTGCCCGGGATTACCTTCCTGCCCTCCCGGAAATGTTCTGGTTCCATTAGTAGTGGTGACAATTATTCGGTACTCTAAAAAGCCATTTTTAAGCAGCTTTTCCGGTACCGTGGCAGTATAGGTATAAGCTTCTCTCCTGCTGAAGATCTACACTTTCATAGGTATTACCGTTTTTAAACCACGCCTGCACCTGCTCTATTGGTTCATTGGACACTACAGTAGCCGATATTTCATGTTTCCTACCCTCTGATAGTGTTGCTACTGGTTCATGTACAAGGTAGGTACGGTCCACTGTGTTCTCTGGAGCTACAAAAGCAGTTAAATTTTCTGCCGTCCAATCTTTATAAAAAGTCTTTCTGTTTTTGCCCTTTTTGGAAAGTATGTAGGTGCCGGGTTCGATTTGAAAGCTGTTACCAACAGAGGTTTCATCAAAATTATTTCCTTCATTGATCCCCTTAACTTCAAATTCCTTTCCAAGGCCGGGGAGGTTTACTTCCATTTCCCACTTCCCATGCTTAATCACGGCCAAAGTCTTTTCAAGACTGTTGTTTCCAAAAGGATTATCCACTAAAATAGCATCTGGCATTACTTCCAGTCTCCAGATCCCGTCTTCCAGTTTGTCGAGAAAGTAAGCTCCTTTACCATCATATTTCACCACCGGAGAATCCCCAAAGCCGGCTATTTGCTTCAGCTTTTTCAAGTTTTTCGGCTGACTTTCAGTAGAATTCGTATAAAGGAATTTTTCAGCTGAATTCATTTCAGCAAGATCTTTTTCATAGCTAATGCTAAAATTTCCGAAGTTGAGGTTGTCGGGATATCCCCCCAAATCTTCATTCATGGGCAGCTCATGAAAGATTTCCCCGCTTATCATTAGAGCCAAAGCCTTTTGCGGAGTGTAGGCCAGGTTCATATAATGGGTATCATACTCTGTGTTGCCGGCAGCCATGTAGGTAGGATCATAAGCAAAATGAGTCCCGATCTGCATTCCCGCCTGCCTAAAACTACGCGCCATGGCCGGGTACATATAAGACTTCATCACATCTGCCGCATCAAATTCGTACACCAGCTTTGCCAGGCCATTTTCCTTCCAAACCTGGTCAAAAGGAATTTTGTAGTTATTGACATTAGGAAGTAGATTCCCCTCCAGCTCTTTTCCAAATCCAAGTCCTGTGGGATACCATTGGAAAGTTCCGCCGTCGATACCCGAAGCGGCATAAACTTCTGCCAGTTGGGTACTGTGGGTAACATTGTAAAAGATTGGCTTCCTGGTCCCGGTGGATTTCATGGAAGCCGATCATTTTCTCAATGAATTCCTGTACCTTCTCGGGACTCTCCCGGTGGTGCGGTTCATTGCTAACTTCAAAGGCTATTACATTGGGTTCATCTTTATAGGCAACGCCGGTGTAAGGATTCACGTGCTCCAGGAATTGCGCCAGGTAATTTTCCTGCGCCTCGATAGCCAGCGGATTCGTAAGGCTTCCCTCTTTTCCATATTTATTGGAAAAACCGGGGGTGTCTTCATCGGGTTCAGGCCAGCCGTTGCCCCAGTATGCTATGGGTGTAAGTACAAAATTAATTCCGCGGCTCTTTAATTCGTTAATAAGGTAAGTCAAAGTGATCAAGATGTTCGTTTTCCAGAAGGTTTCCCTCCTCATCGCTTATCTCAGTATCCCAAACATGGATTCGGTAAAGGTCGAAACCAAGCCGTGAAAAATGGTAAACATCTTTCCCGATTTCGGCTTTAAGATCAACACCAAGTTTTTGTCCTGTGCGAAAAGCATGTGCAAAGGGCACGGAATAATTGACTCCAAAACCTTTTACCTCATTCTTGTTGTGACCCCAGCGCATCACTCCTTTCTCATCTACATAAACATCTCCTTTTTTGTCATTTTTGACAACCTGTGCAAAAACAGAATTTAAAGACATCGAAAGAATTCCCAAGAGGAACAGGTACTTCAAAGTTTTAGAAAATATCATACGTATATTTTTATGGCTTCTATTTTTCTAAGAAAGTTCGTTTAAAATTAAAGCTGGTTCTTCATTAGTGTCGCTGAAGTTCTCCAAAAAAGTCATTCCACCCGGTTGCAGGTGGCTGAAATTATATTCTAAAGGATCGAAAAAGTTTCCGGAATTCTTACTTTGAGAAAAGTAGGAAATATTGAAGATTTGACTGGAAGAAAGCTGCTGAATCCTTACCTCATTGGCGTAAGGTAGGGACTCACAACCAAAAAAGGTAAGGACAAAACAAGTTAAAATATTCCATTTCAACTGTTGTTTCATACAGCAGTTTAATAACTGTAAATATTACCTTTATTTTTGAATTAAAGAAAAGATTTTAGAAAATTTTAATTTTTAGAAAACTTCGAAATCATTCCCCTTTTCTATAAGCCTTTTGTACCGCTTATGATCAAACTTATACAAAAATGCTCCTCTTTTTGAAGAAGTTTTATCCTTCTCATCTAACTTCACAAGCACATTATGAGAAAAGACTTTTTTCCGGAAGTTGCGGGTGTCCAGTTCTTTTTGAAAAATAGCTTCGTAAACACTTTGCAGTTGGGGAATGGTAAATTTTTCGGGCAGTAATTCAAATCCCAAAGGTTGAAACCGGGCCTTCTGCTTTAATTTTGCAAGCGCATCTTTCACCATTTGTCCGTGATCAAGCACAAGTGGCGGCAATTCATTGACATCGTACCATGCTGCCCCATGCTCTTTTACCAGTTCTTTATCGTATTCATTAAGCCTAATTAATGCATACTGCCCTACAGAAATACAGCGGTAACCGGGATCACGATTTGCAGCTCCATATACCTTAAGCTCTTCCATAAATACATTTTTGAGTCCGGTGGTCTCTTCCAGCACCCTTTCGGCAGCGGCCGAAACATCTTCGTCAAGGTTTACAAAACTTCCAATGAGCGACCATTCACCACTTAAGGGGGCTACCTTTCTCTGGAAAAGCAGCAGCTTGAGATTTCCCGAGTCAAACCCGAAAATTATACAGTCTATTGCGACATACATTTTGCGGTTCTCCTTGTAGTAATCCTTTGGGACAGCAGGAAGATCCTCTTTTTCTTTGTACATTGATGATGGTGTTACTTACTACAAAAAAACTATTTTTTTCCGAATTTAAAAATTAATGTATAATTTACATTTATTAACTTTGAGATACCAAACTTCTCGTTGTGAAAAATAAAACTGAAGATACCTTACCCGAAAGTTTCAGGAATTTTAAAGCACACTTCACTGTATATGCGCCCGGCAGGATCAATCTCATTGGAGAACATACAGATTATAATGATGGTTTTGTCCTGCCCACAGCAATAGACAAGACCATTAAACTCCATTTTGCCGCTAATTCTACTCCCTACTCCTGCAGTATTTACAGTAAAACATATGGAAAAAGCTTCAGCTTTGACCTGCGGAAGATAGCCAGGAGCGAAGAACAGTGGGAGAACTACATCCTGGGAGTGGTAAACGAAATTCAGAAGCGCGGAAAATATCCTGAAGGTTTCGACTGTATTATTGAAAGTGATCTTCCTGTTGGTGCCGGAATAAGTTCTTCGGCTGCACTGGAAAGCGGGATGGCCTTTGGCCTCAATGAACTTTTTGAACTCGATCTTTCCCGGAAAACTATAGCTGAATTATCAAGGGATGCCGAGCATAATTACGTGGGCACCAAATGCGGGATCATGGACCAGTACGCCTCTGTACTAAGTAAGAAAGACCACCTTATTTTACTGGATTGCCGCAGCCTCGAAGCCACATATATTCCTGCCAGTTTTAAAGATCACAAGCTCCTGCTTTTGAATACGATGGTATCGCACAGCCTGGCCTCAAGCGAGTACAACACCCGCAGAAAGGAATGTGAAGAAGCCGTAAATCATATTAACCAATTATATCCCGAGGTAAGGTCCTTAAGGGATGTCAATCTGGCCCGACTGGCAGAATTCAGAAATTCTCTCCCCGAGGTCCTTTACAAACGGGCTCATTATGTGGTTTCAGAAAATGAGAGGGTTTTAAAAGCAGTAGAAGCAATAAGACGGGAAGATCTGGATCAATTTGGTTTACTCATGTATAATTCTCATAAAGGACTCAGAGATCAATATGAAGTGAGTTGTGAAGAACTCGATTTCCTTGTAGACCTCACCACAGAATACAAGCCGGTCAAGGGCGCCAGGATGATGGGCGGTGGATTTGGCGGCTGTACCATCAATCTTATTGAAGAGGATGCCGTTGAAGAGTTTATTGAAATTGCTTCGGAAGCATATCAAAAACAATTTAATATCAAACCCGAAGCTATAGTCGTTTCCCCTGAACAAGGTACATACTTTAGAAAACACTAGAATTATGACCGAAGCTTTCAACACTCACCCACATAGAAGATATAATATTCTCACAGGAGAATGGATCCTGGTTTCTCCCCACCGCACAAAGCGGCCATGGCAGGGCAAACTTGAAAAAGTGGTGGGAGAAGAGCGGCCTACCTACGATCCCGATTGTTTTTTATGCCCCGGCAACACCAGGGCCAGCGGAGATAAAAATCCCGATTATAAAGATCCCTTCACTTTCCAAAATGATTTTTCGGCTTTGTTGCCCGATGGCCCGCAGGAGGAAGTGGAAGAAGGACTACTTAAAGCAAGTTCGGAAACCGGAATTTGCCGGGTAATATGTTTTTCCCCGGACCATTCCCTCACATTACCTGTAATGGAAACCGGCGATATTGTAAAGGTGATCCAGAAATGGAAAGAGGAATATGCAGATCTGGGCAGTAGAAAAGACATCAATTATGTGATGATCTTTGAAAACAAGGGAGACATGATGGGATGTAGTAATCCACACCCACATGGACAAATCTGGTCTCAGCTTTCAATTCCGGTGGAGGTGCAGAAAAAGACGGAACATCAAAAAGCTTACTGGAACCGGAACAAAAGAAGCCTTTTAGGAGATTATCTTGAACAGGAACTTCAGCTTAAGGAAAGGATAGTGCTGGAGAATGAACATTTCGTGGCACTGGTCCCCTACTGGGCCATTTGGCCTTATGAAACCATGATCATCCCCCGGCGGCAAATGCAGCATATAGGGCAGCTTACTTCAGAAGAAGAAAAAGCCTATGCCGGTATCCTGAAGCAACTTACCATTCGATATGACAATCTCTTCCAGACCTCCTTTCCTTATTCGTCAGGAATTCATCAACAACCAACGAACGGAAAAGAGTACCCGGAATGGCATTTCCATATGTCTTTCTATCCACCACTGCTAAGGTCGAAGACTGTAAAGAAGTTTATGGTGGGTTATGAATTATTTGCAGGCCCACAGCGGGATATCACAGCAGAACAGGCTGCAGAAACTCTACGGAATTTACCGGATGTACATTACACCAAACAATAGTCTCTCAAAAATGGCATTTTAAACACCTTATTTGAAAAGGTATTTCGTGCCCGGAACTACTGAAGTCCGGGCATTTTTATTTAAAAAATGCAGCAAAAAAAGACCCGGGGAAATCCCGGGTCTTTTAAATATATTACTCTTGACTTTTGAACCTTTTACTACCAGAAGATCGCGTAAAGCACCGTTACGATCAACATGATCGCAAATGCACCAATATTAAACGCGGGCCCGGTTTTAAAGAGGTCTTTCGAAATGATGATCGACTTTGGATGATTTGCGCCTTTATTTTCAATAAGACTTATCACCACCATTATTGCCATGGTAAGAATCCAGGTGATAAACATTTGGTGCATAAATGGTAGTTCTACAAAGAAAGGGCTATCAATCCAGCCGCTAGGACCCACCTTGAAGTAAAGTGCGATAGGAATAGATGCCAGAACTCCCAGAATGGCTGCATTGTTCGTAGTCTTTCTCCAGAATAAGCCCAACATGAACACCGCTAGAATCCCCGGACTTACTACTCCTGTATATTCCTGAATGTACTGGAAAACCTGTCCCAGGCTTCGCAGTTGTGGTGCGAGGAACACTGCAATTACAAGCGCAAGGGTAGCGGAAACTCTCCCTACGGTTACAAGGCGTTTCTCAGAAGCTCCTTTTTGAATGTAAGGTTTATAGATATCCATGGTAAAGATCGTAGCAGTGGAATTCAGCATAGAGGCAATAGAAGATACTATCGCTGCTGCAAGTGCAGCCAGAACCAATCCTTTTAAGCCTGTCGGTACAAACTCCTTGATCAACCATGGGAAAGCGTTATCGTTGATAATACGACCCCCTTCTGCAATAAATGAAGGATCTGTGAACTCTTCAGAAAAAGCTCCCCCGGGACCTGTGTTCATTACATAGGCTATGATACCGGGAACAACCACGATCAACGGGATTAGCAGCTTTAAAAATCCTGCAAGAATTATCCCTTTTTGAGACTCCCGCAAACTCTTTGCTGCAAGGGTTCTTTGAATAATATACTGGTTAAAGCCCCAGTAATAAAGGTTTGCTACCCACATTCCACCGAGCAAAACAGCAAGGCCCGGAAGATCCCACCAGGCGTCTTTTCCACCGGGAGTGATGATCTCCCCTTTCTCCAGGATCATCGAAAATTTCTCCGGCACCTGTTCATATACAGATACAATTCCCGAAATAATCCCTCCATCTTCGGCTACATGAGAAAGCCCAATGTATGTAGTGATCAAACCACCCACGATCAAAAGCACCACCTGCACAACATCTGTCCAGGCTACGGCTGCAAGCCCGCCGTACAGTGAATATGCAGCCGCAAAAAGTGCAAGTCCAATTATGGAATACATGAAGATAGAACCATCGCCCGAGCCCACAATAGTGTCCAGAGCTGTGGCCCCCAGGTAAAGCACAGAGGTAAGGTTCACGAATATAAAAAGTGCGATCCAGAAGACGGCAAGAATGGTTTTCAAATTGGTACCATACCTTACCTCAATGAATTCCGGAATGGTGTATAATCCTTTTTCAATAAAAATCGGAAGGAAATATTTTCCCACAATGATAAGAGTGATGGCAGCCATCCATTCGTATGAGGCAATTGCAAGCCCTATTGCAAACCCGGAACCCGACATCCCTATAAATTGTTCTGCGGAAATGTTAGCGGCAATAAGAGAAGTTCCTATCGCCCACCAGGGAAGTGATTTACTGGCCAGGAAATAATCCTCTGAAGTTTTTCCCTTGCCCCGGGACACCCACAAACCAATACTAATGATCATTAATGCATAGGAAGCAAAAATTATCTTATCGAGTAAAGCAAATTCCATAAAGTGTTAATTAAATGAAGTTTAAAATCATTATCCTTTCTCCCCAGGACCAGAAGCTGGTCTTCTAAAAATTGTGTTTAATATAACAGTTTGGTCAAAAATAAAACTACAGTTCCCGTTTAAAGTTATGAACCGGTTTTGAACTTCCACGTCGTTCTGTTGGTATAGGTTTCTCCCGGTTTTAGAACTACAGACGGAAAATCGGGCTGATGTGGAGCATCGGGAAATTTCTGGGTCTCCAGGCAAATTGCCGCGCGTTCAGAACCTATTTCTGTAGAATATTCCCAGTCCGTAGGAAGATCCTCCGGCACATAAACCACAACAGCGGGTTGATTCGTCTCTACCTCTAAAGAAATTCCGGTTTTATCTCCTTTTAAAACAATTCGGGGATTGTCCTTATCCAATTTAAAGGTCGTATCCAACGGCACCTCCCCTATTGCTGCAGGTTGCCGAAAGTCGAATTCCGTTCCGGCAGTTTTCAGGAATTTCCCAGTGGGAACTTTTTGAGCATTGGTTTCCAGATATTCTTCAGCAACGATCTGCAACTTGTGATCATCAACATCCCCCTCTCCATTAAGATTGAAGTAAGCATGATTAGTGAGATTGACAATGGTATCTCTTATCTGTTACTGCCGAGTATTCGATCAAGACCTCATTTTCTTCGGAAAGGGTATATTTCACCTGAACTTTGAGATTCCCGGGATATCCTTCCTCCCCGTCAGGTGAGGAATATTGCAGAACTACAAAAGGATCTTCTTTTTCTTCTTTCTCTAAAATTTCCCAGAATTTATAGGTGAACCCATATTCACCCCCATGAAGATGCACTCCCTCCTTTCCAAAAAGGGGATATTTTTTGTCCTTTAATTCAAATTCATTTTTTGAAATTCTGCCTGCATGTCGTCCCACGGTAGCACCAAAGAATTTACCTCGCCGGTGGTAGATCTCTGTGAGATAATCTTCCGGGTTCGAAGGGCCAACAATTACATTTATTCCATTTATTTTAAGGCTGAAGATCGTAGCGCCAAAATTGAGTATCTCCAGCTCGGTTCCTTTTCGGTTTTTGAGTTTAATTAGCTGTAACTCTTCAACCTTCTCTCTACTTTTCAAGCTTTCTGCATTTCCACCCATTCTACAACCAGTTCTTCCAGTATATTAAGTGGTACAGATCCATTTGTTAAAACCACATCATGGAACTCTCTAAGATCAAACTCTTCCCCCAACTCTTTTTTAGCAAATTCGCGCAATTCCAGGATCTTGTTCATTCCAATTTTATAAGCCGTAGCCTGGCCCGGCATTACGATGTGACGTTCCACCATTTTTACTGCATCGCTTTCGGCATTGGGAGAATTCTCCACGTAATAATCAATAGCCTCATCGCGGGTCCATTTTTTAGAGTGAATTCCGGTATCAACTACCAGTCTTATTGACCTCCACAATTCCATGGCCAACCTTCCAAAATCTGAATATGGATCTTCATACAATCCAATTTCTTTTGGTACAAGCTCGCTGTACAAGCCCCAACCTTCTATATAAGCACCATAACCTCCAATTTTCCTGAACATTGGCAAACTATCCAGTTCCTGGGCAATAGCCAACTGCATGTGGTGACCGGGAATTCCTTCATGATATGCCAATGCCTCCATTTGATAAGTCGGCATGGCCTCCATGTCGTAAAGATTGGCATAATAAGTACCTGGGCGGGAGCCGTCCATGGCAGGTTGTTGATAAAATGCTTTTCCTGCACTTTTTTCTCTAAAGGGCTCGACTGCCTTCACAACAATATCTGCCTCGGGTGTTGTAAGGAACAATTCGTCCAGGCGTCCTTTCATCGTGTTGATGAGAGAAGTAGCTTCAGAAAGATAACGCGCCCGTCCCTCCTCAGTGTTTTCATAGTAGAACTGCTCATCTTCACGCATAAACTGGAAAAAGTCTTTAAGGCTGCCCTCAAATCCTACTTCCTTCATGATTTCCTCCATTTCCTTATGAATACGTGCCACCTCACTGAGACCTATTTCGTGAATCTCTTCGGCAGTCAGGTCTGTGGTGGTGGTTCTTTTTAAAGCGGTATTATAGAAAGCTTTCCCTTTAGGGAATTTCCATGCACCATGATCGGCTGTGGCTCGTTGCTGCTGGTCTTTTAGTTTTACGATCAAATTTTCATATGCGGGCTTCACAGAGGTGAGCAGCGCTTCCTGAGCCTCCAGAATTAATTTATCTTTCTGGTCTTTCGGAATTTCCAGTTTTTCGACTTTTGTACTGAAGTCTTCTAAAAGGGCACTTGCCTCAGCCGATTTTTCAAAAGGACGGCCCTGCAAAAGATTTTGGGAAGCTTCAACAGTATGCGCAAAAACAAAAGCAGGAGGCATGATTTGATTCATCTCCCTAAGTTCAAGTCCTTTGATCACATCTTCCATCACCTGCGGAACCTTATTTAACCGCGCAATATATGCTTTGGCATCACTAACCGAATCGATCTTGTGCATATTTATCAAAAAGGCAGGCAACTCTGCGTGCACTCCAAACATTTGGTTTACAGGATAGTTGTACAGCCTGAAGTCGTAGTCTTCTATTTCATTTTCAAGATCCTGCCGGTACAACTTATAACTAAGTTCGTCCTGGCCCTGTAAGGCATCAGCATTTATTTCATTTTTGAGAAATTCGAGTCTTCTCTTTGCCTTTTTTAGATCCTCTGCATAACGCAAATGTGAAAAGTCATCCCAGGAATCATAATTGGTTTTGATTCCCAGCCGCGCCTGCAACATTGGAGATTCCTCAAGGTCCTTCTCGAATTCCTCTTCAAAAAAGGCATTTAACTGTGCACTTTCCTGCTGAATTTCTTCTGCAGTTATCTTTCCTTCTTCCGAAGAATCCTTACAACCGACAAGGCTGAAGATGAAGAACAGGAAAGTTGAAGTATATAAAACTTTTAATTTCATAGTTGAAAAGTTGTTTCTGAATTAACGGGATTTAAAGTAAGAAAATTGCCGAAATCCTCCAGCAGCTCCTGCTTAAAAAAAGAGGTGCCAAAAATAGCTTTTTTGACACCTCAGATTTTATTCAAGTACGGTAAAAATGATTTTAGAGTCATGGAAAACCTTATGCTTTTCAGCTTTAAAGTCCTCTTCTTCGGCTTCGAAGATGTTGTCGACATAGGATTGCGGATTCCGGTCGATCAACGGGAACCATGTACTTTGTACCTGGATCTGTAGCTTGTGACCCTTCTTAAAGGTGTGATGAATATCCTGCAATTGCAGGTTTACTTCTGTTTTCTTGTTGGGTTCGAAGGGTTCGGGATCTGAGAAACTATTTCTAAACCTTCCTCTTATTACTTCACTGCGCACCATCATGTGGTAGTTGCTCATGGAAAGATAATCCTGGGTTTCTTCGTAATCCTCTGCATCGGGAGGATATACATCTATGACTTTCACCACCCAATCTGCAGCTGTTCCTGTTGTAGCTACCTGTAGCTTTGCCAGGACCTCTCCCGCAAGGGTAAGATCCTCCTCCAGCACTTCGGTTTCGTAAACCAGTACATCCGGTCTTCGGGCAGCAAAACGTTGATCGTCGGTCATGTACTTCCGCGGTGTGAAAACCATCTTGATATCTTCAGAATAAGGCACCGGCTTATTTGGATCGCTGATAAATTCTTCGGCTCCCTGGGATGCCATGGCTGGATCAAGAACCTGCTCATTAAGTTCCTGTTTGTCTCCCAGGTAGTAAGTTTTCTTCTCTGCCTCTTTTGGTGGCCAGGCTGCATAGCTCTTCCATTCCCGCAAGCCGGTATCGAACATGTAAGCTTCGGGAAGAGGTACAGAAGCATCGGCTTCTCCCTTCAAAAAGTGGTTAAAGAATAATGTTTCTACCTCCTTTTGATAGTTTTCAGAAATATTGTCTCCAAAGTAGACATTCCCAATGGCCTGCCGTTCTCTTTTACGGGCCCAGTCGCCATGACTCCAGGGTCCCATTACCAACATGTTGAAATTATCGCCGGTTTCTTCAATGGTCTCGTAAATGTTGAACGGGCCGTAAAGATCTTCGGCATCAAAGAGTCCGCCCACGACCATTACTGCAGGTTTTATGTCTTTTAAATGCTGAACAATTCCTCTTTTTTGCCAGAATTCATCATAATTAGGATGTTCTTTTAACTGTTGCCAGAAGACGTTGTCCTCTCCGTAATACTTGTCGAGATTTTTTAAAGGTCCGGCATCGAGGAAGAATTGATATTGATCTTTTGTCTTAAGATCTGGAAATGAATACCAGGCAGTATCAGATGGTGTGGTTTTTTCATAACCAAACAATGCAGTAACTCTCCAGTAGCTTAAAAAATAAGCTCCGTTGTGGTGAAAATCATCGAAAAAGAAGTCCCCAATAGAAGCTTGAGGGGAAACTGCTTTTATTGCAGGATGATTTGCCAGCAAGCGAGTAAGTGGCATAAAACCCGGGGTAAGAGATTCCCCAGAGCCCAACCCGGCCGTTGGTATTTTCTACATTTTTCAGCAGCCACTCTACAGTATCATAGGTATCGCTGGCCTCATCGATCTGTTTTCCTTCTTTGTTAGGGATAAAGGGTCGCATATTGTCATAAACCCCTTCGCTCATCCACCTGCCGCGTACATCCTGGTAGACAAAAATATTTCCCTGCTTCATCAAATATTCGTTCGGCCCCAGTATGGAACGGAATTGATCTTTTCCATACGGCCTGGAACTATAGGGAGTACGGGTCATTAGTATAGGATATTCCCTGGAAGTATCTTTTGGGGAAAAAATGGTTGTATGCAGGTTTATGCCATCACGCATAGGAATAACCACTTCCCTTTTATTGTAGTGGTCTTCGACTTTGAAGTCGATTTCGGTTTGTGCAAAACCCAGGCTGCTAACCAGCAAAAACAGCACCGGCAGGAAAAAAGATCTGGTAAATTTCATGTGTAAGCTTTGTTTTGAAGGCCCTAAAGATAGGAATTCCTGCCAAAAACCTACTGCACTCCCGGTTTACTCCTTATTGAATTCCTCTACGCCCTCTTCCAGCCATTCTTTAAATTCATCTGAATCTGGCGTATAGCCCACAGGCTGGTTGAGCATGTTCATCTCATGATCAAGCAGCACATAAAAAGGCTGAGAGTTATTTCTGAAGTTAAGGGTTTGGAATGTAGCCCATTTGTCTCCAATGGTCTCTATCTGTTTGATCCCACCTGTTGGTTTCTGATAGTTGAATTTTTGATCTTCGGGCAGCTCTTTTCGGTCATCTACGTACAGGGAGATAAGCACGAATTCATCCTTCATGACATCAAAGACCTGAGGCTCGCTCCAAACCTGCTCTTCCATTTTTCGACAATTCACACAAGCCCAGCCAGTAAAATCAAGAAGAATGGGTTTATTTTCAGCTTTTGCCGCTGCCACACCTTCATCAAAATCTTTATAAGCTTTTAGCCCTAAAGGTCCTTCAGTTTCCTTTTCATAGATGCTATAGAACAAAGGTGGCGGGAAACCACTAAGTAATTTTAAATTGGCGTGAGGAGTATTGGTTAACCCCGGAATAAGATATACTATAAAAGCCAGCGTTATTACTCCTAAAAATAACTTTCCTTTTCCAAGTTTGGTTTTTGGCCCATCATGTGGAAACCTTATTACTCCAATTAAATAAAGCAACAAACCTATTCCTACTATGATCCAGATCCCAATAAAAATTTCTCTTTTTAGAAGCCCCCAGTGCTGTACGAGATCGGCATTAGAAAGGAATTTAAATGCCAATGCCAGTTCTATGAATCCTAAGACCACCTTTAATGGAATTAAGCCATCCACCGCTCTTGGGTAAAGAATTAAGCCAGTTGGGGAAAAGGGCAAACAACCCGAAGGGTAATGCCAGTGCCAATCCAAATCCACCCATTCCAAAGGAAAGCTGGGTCGCACCACTATCTGTAGTCAGGGAACTTCCCAACAGAGATCCTAATATTGGTCCTGTACAGGAGAAGGAAACAATTGCCAGGGTAAGCGCCATAAAGAATACTCCTATTAATCCTCCAAAACTTGAAGCCTTGTCATCCATTTTATTACTCCAGGAGGTAGGCAACGTGATTTCGTAATAACCAAAAAATGAGAATGCGAAAAAGATAAAGATCACAAAGAATATGATATTCAGTGTAGTATTTGTAGAGATGTTGTTCAGGATTTCCGGATCCAGTGAATCGAGAAGGTGAAATGGCAGACTGAGCAACAGGTAAATTAAAAAGATAAATACCCCGTACATGACCGCATTGACCAGTCCTCTCTTACGAGTCCTCGCGCCTTTAGTAAAGAAAGAAACGGTAAGCGGGATCATTGGGAAAACACAGGGGGTAAGTAAAGCAATCAATCCGCCAATAAAACCGAGAAAGAAAATGGTCATAAAACCATCACCTTTTTCCTCTTTCACATCAACCCCGCCAACTCCTTTTACTTCAATATTAAGAGCTTCGGTTAGAGTTTGATCTTTATCTGATACTTCAAGGTTGGTAAACCCTTCTTCTACTTTATTTTCTCCAATGTTAAAGGTGAAACGTTCAGTTTCCGGCGGCAGACATTTCTCATCGTCACATACCGAAAAATAAACTTCAGCAGTAATTAGAAGATCTGTTGGATCCAATACTTTTATCTTCTGTTTAAAGACAGCTTCTTCTTCAAAATAGGTGATTTCGGCTTCAAAGACGGCATCAAACATCGCAGGTACATCTGGCTCAACAGTAGTGCCTATTAGCTCATATTTTCCCGGTGCTTCCACAAAGGTAAATTCGGTAGCAATGGGAGCGATCTCAATATCCACTTCCTCCTGGGAGTAAAGATGCCAGCCAGATTCTAAAGAGGCGGTAAAAACCAAATTATAGATCGAATCGTTTTCCTGCTCAACTGCTGCATGCCATTCAATGGGATCTTCCATTCCCTGCCCCAGGTTATTAGGATCAAAAATTTGGGCGTGGCTGCCAAAAATGGCAAAAAAGAACATTAATAAAACTACGGGTAATCTCATGGTGTGTAACTTAAGCGCAAAATTTGTTTTGTTTCATCTTTAACTGCAAATCGTGCATCGGGACGGTGGCCTATAACCCACACAATTTTGTCATTGGAGCACAAAAGCCAGCAGTTCTCTTTTTGCGGCAAAGATAATTTCTCATCTTTAAAAAACTTGCTCAGTTTCTTTTTTCCTTTCATGCCAAAGGGGTGAAAATAGTCGCCTTCCTGCCATTTCCTTACAACAAGAGGATATTTGATTTTATCACGGTCCACGAAAATTGTTCTCGAATCACTGTTTTCAAAATCCTCCACAGCTTCAAAATGAAAGGTTCCCATTGGCAACATCACAACTTCTTCATTTTCTTTGATCTCATACACCTTATCCTCTGCGGGTGACAGCAGCGTAAGCAATAATTTATCCCTGTCTCTAATGAGGCGGTGAGTTTTGGAATAGACAATTTTTCCCGGTTGCGATTCGAGCAGGTCATAAACGTCTTCCCATTCAGTAAACTCAAAAGATCTAAAGAGCGAGTACATCACTGCTTTAGTATTAGGAATGGACTTTAGCTTAGAAATCTCAAACGAATAGCCGTATTCTTCCTGCTTCGCGATCTTCGGAAAAAGTGCCGAAATATAATCTTCTATAAGCTCTGAACTTTGCTGAAGATAATTCCTTGTTTTACTGAAGCTTTCCAACAGCTGCGGATTCAATTCCAGCAACTTCGGAATTACCTCCAGCCTTACTTTATTCCTGAAATATTTTACCGAATCATTGCTGCTGTCTTCCCGCCACTTAAGCTTTTGAAGGTGCGCATAATCTTCGATGTGCTTTCGGGTAAAGGGAAGTAGCGGCCGAATGGTGAATTCATTGACATCCGGAATTCCTGTTAAGCCTTCCAGTCCCGTTCCCCTTATAAAATTGATTAGAACGGTTTCAAGGTTATCATTGGCATGATGCGCTGTAAAAACATAATCGAACTGCAAGGTTTCCTGCAGCTCCCTAAACCAGTTGTACCGCAGGTCCCGCGCCGCCATTTGAATAGATATCTTCTTTTCTTTGGCGTAGGCTTGAGTTTCAAAGCCTTCAATAAAGACTTCAGCCTCAAGTGCATCTGCCAGTTCCATTACAAAAGCCTCATCGCCTTCGCTTTCCTCTCCTCTAAGGTGAAAATTGCAGTGAGCAAGGGAAAAATCAAGTCCTACTTCCCTGCAAAGGTGGGCCAGGACAACGCTGTCCACCCCGCCGCTAACGGCAAGAAGGATTTTTCCCTCAAAAGTATTTGGAAACTGCTCCTTAAGATGTTTTTTAAAAGCTAACAGCATAGGCTCAAAGATATCAAAAATGACGTGGCTTATATTGATTTTTTGGTGCCTTTTTAAGACGGTATTAGGTAGTAGGGAGGCGATAGTACAGGAATATTATTCTTCTTAGCCACGAATTCACTAATGCTTCCTATCCTCACTCAGCCGTTCTACGCTCACACCTCTATATAACAGCTAATTGTTTATTGTAAATGATCATTGTTAAAGGCCACGAATTCACGGATGTTTCTGAGGACCTGAACACTGAGCACTGAATACTGAACACTGATCACTACTCATCCTCCTCCAGCACCTGCTTAAGTGCCGCAGCCTTTACCAGGCATTCCTGGTATTCATTTTCGGGAACAGACCTGGAAGTAATAGCTCCTCCCACAGAAAAGGACACATAATTTGTGGTTTGATTATATAGAATACTACGAATCACCACATTAAAATCAAAATCTCCTGAAGGATCAAAATATCCTACCGCCCCGCTGTAAAGTCCGCGTTTGGTTTTTTCCAGCTCTTCTATGATCTCCATGGCCGATATTTTTGGGGCCCCGGTCATACTACCCATAGGGAAAGTAGTACGCAAGACTTCCACTGCCGGTATTCCTTTTTCCAAAGTAGCTTTTACTGTGGAGATCATTTGGTGTACCTGTGGATAACTGTATACTTTGCACAGCTCTGCGACCTCAACACTTCCTTTTTTTGCCGTTTTTGAAAGGTCATTACGAACCAGGTCCACGATCATGACATTTTCTGATCTTTCCTTGGGATCCTGTTCAAGCTTAAGCGCCAGCTCCCTGTCCTTTTCGGGATCAAAAAGAGCTCTGGGTGCTGTTCCTTTTATTGGCTGCGTGAGCAATTGATCGCCTTTCTTCTGAAGGTATCTTTCCGGGGAAGCCGAAAGTAAATAATGGTCATGATTTTTAAGAAAGGTGGCGAATGGGGGTTTTGAAATGGCATTTAGAGCGATAAACTTCTCAAGAGGATCAAATTCCACTCCTTCAGCAAAAAATTCCTGACAAAAATTTGCCTCATAAATATCTCCCCGCTGAATGTGAGCCAGCATCTCTTCCACTTTTTGCAAATAATCCTCTTTGGAGATACGGGGCTGCATTTTCACCGGATTCCCCTCACCCGAAAAAATTTCCTCCTTAAAATGCCCTTTTTGAAGAATCTGTTCCAGGTCTTCTTCCAGTTCGTCGTCCACCATTCTCAAATAGTGAAGTTCAAGTTCGTTACCTTTTAAAAAAAAGATCTTCTTTGGCTGAAAAAAGAATAACTCCGGAAAACCGAGTCCGTCGAAATTCTGGCTTTTCAGGTTTTCCACGTCATTTTTAAGATCGTAGGAGAGATACCCAAAAATCCAGTCGGCTGTTGTTTCCTGGTATTCCTTCAGCTTATCGAAGGCTTTGGAAGCATCGGTTTGTATGGCAGTAAATGCATCTACAGCAAGTACGGCATCATATTGAGAGTAACGGTCTTTATGCTCATTACTGTCAAACCAAACAACTTCTTCAAACTGCCGTGCCCAGTTGAGCAGGACCTTTTTAATTGGAAAACCTTCTTCTAAAATGACCTTTTTGGATACCCGCACTACACTTTGATTTGCTGAGAAAAAGAGGTGACTACATCAATAACCCCAAGATCAAAGACCTCATTCACGATCACTCCTTTTTCTGAATCGAAATTCTCATAGAACTGCGGCAGACTAAAACTTTCAACTACCTCGCCTCCAAACCTGGGAAATTGATTTTTACAATATTCCAAAGCCGAGGCCCCACCACGTTGTCCCGGGGAGGTACTCATCAAAAGGATCTTTTTGCCATTGAAAAATTTTCTTTCAACCCTGGAAAGCCAGTCTAGGATATTCTTAAAGAATCCTGAAACATTGGCATTATATTCATTGACAGCAATAATAAGTGCAGGGGCTTCTACTATCTTTTCGTAAAGAAATTTCACATTCTGCGGAATTCCGTTTTTCTCCTTTACTATGCTGTACATGGGGAATTCAAGTTCATGAAGATTAAGCACCTCCACAGGATCTGAAATCCTTTGAGATATATTAAGGATAAGCTGGTGGTTAATAGAAGTTGGGCTACTGGAGCCGGCAAAGGCCAGGATCTTACTCATAGTTGGAAAATTGAAGGTCAAAAATACAAAATAGGCCTTTATGAAATGAAGATGAAGATGCGTTAAACAAAACTCTTAGGCTTTCAACAATTTAAGCTTAACTTTGCCCTCTTAAAATTTTACTACCGTGACTTTCCAGGACCTCAACCTTACTACTCCCCTTTTAAATGCACTTGAAGATCAAAAGATCTCTACTCCTACTCCAATCCAGGAGCAGTCTTTACCTGTAATTCTTTCGGGAAGGGACATGGTGGGGATCGCCCAAACCGGTACCGGAAAAACACTTGCATATCTTCTACCCCTGCTAAAGACCCTGAAGTATTCTGAACAAAAGAATCCACGGGTACTCATCCTGGTTCCTACCCGGGAACTTGTGGTACAGGTAGTAGAAGAGCTTGAAAAGCTCACGAAATATATCAATACAAGAATTCTTGGAATTTACGGTGGAACTAACATCAACACCCAAAAGCAGCTGGTGGCACAGGGACTTGATATATTAGTTGCCACTCCAGGCCGGCTTTATGATCTTGCTATAAACCGTGATTTGCAGTTAAAGTCGATCCAGAAGCTTGTAATAGATGAAGTTGATGTGATGCTGGACCTGGGCTTCAGGTTTCAGCTTACCAACATTCTGGAGTTAATTCCTGAAAGCCGGCAGAACATCATGTTTTCGGCTACAATGACAGTAGACGTAGAAAAGCTTATTCAGGAGAATTTCAAGAATCCCGAAACAGTGTCTGTTGCTGCCAGCGGTGCTCCCCTGGAAAATATTAATCAGCAGGGTTATGAGGTTCCTAATTTCTACACCAAGATCAACCTCCTTAAGCACCTGTTGAAAGACAGGGAAACTTTTCATAAGGTGCTCATTTTTGCGGGAAACAAACGTATAGCCGATCGTCTTTTCCAAAACCTCGATCCTTTATTTCCTGAAGAGTGTACCGTGATACATTCCAACAAGACCCAGAATTATCGTTTACGAAGCATACGCCAGTTTGGAGAAGGCTTTTGCCGCATCCTGGTAGCTACAGATGTTATGGCGCGTGGTCTTGACATTGAACAGGTAAGCCATGTGATCAATTTTGATACCCCTGCGTATCCCGAGAATTACATTCACCGAATTGGGCGTACGGGAAGAGCCGAGAAAGAAGGACATGCAATACTTTTTACGACTCCGTCTGAACAAGAGGATCTGGATAAAATTGAATCCCTCATGGATCTCAAGATCGACATGCATACTTTACCCGATGGCGTTCCCGTTTCTTCGGAACTTATTCCCGAAGAACAGCCAAAATCTGAAGAGATCTACAATCCCGAAAAATTTTCTGATGAAGATAAACCGGGCCCGGCTTTTCATGAGAAAAAAGAAAAGAACAAAAAGGTTAATCTGGGTGGTTCATATCGTAGGGAAGTCCAAAAGAAATATAAGAAGCCAAAGACCAGAGGTGACAAAAATTACAATCGCAGAAACAAGAAATAACTATTCTCCTCCCTGGGGTGAAAATTAATTAATTGCCCCTGTTTCAATGTTTTAACGGCGATAAAAGGACAGAATTCTGCGATTATTCGCACAATGCCTCCTACACCTGCTCCTAAATAAATACTTAAATTTTTATCTTTTCTATCAATCAAAAGCTGTTAATTTCCTCCCATTTTCTTTTACAATATCTCCCCTGTAAAAATATTCCTTCATAATCTCCTCCCTGAAATAAAAATTTAATTCAAATTTAAAAGCGGGAAATCCCAGCAGGGATGCAGCTTTAGGTGTTTTAGCCGAATCATTTTGTAAAAATCTGGCACTGTGATGGTTAATAATCCAAAATTTATATTAAATTTAACTTCTCCCCCACATTTGTAGAATACCAGAACAACAAGAATTTACTTACCTGCTGTTCAAAAATTTTATCTAGATGCAAAAAACTACTTTTATGCCGGACGAAATTTCTTTAGGTGCCGCCCACAGCCTTTTCAATGCCTATAACGGGCATGATAAACAGGAATTTCTGCTATTCATTAGTTCTGCTGAAGATCTTTCTTTGAAGGCGGTTAATTACAGGTGCCTGCAGTATTTCAGGAATTATTTTCCGCTTGAAGAAGGTGAAGAAGATTTCTTTAAAGAAAACATACATCCTGAAGACTATCCTTCATTTTTACACCTTTTAGGCAACTACAGCGAGAAATTGAAGACGGGCGGAAGTTCTTTGATCATTCGCTTAAGGTCTACTTTTGGTTACTGGAAAAAGTTTCACTTAGAAAGCAGGTTCTATGGTGGCTTTAATGAAGGGAGCGAAAATTTTGTCCTTACCCTTGCAAAACCTGTGGAAAATATCCGGGCACAGGGGAGAAAAGAGCATAAAATAGAAACCGAAAGTGTACTTAGGGAGAGCCTTAACCGCTATAGGGTATTGGTAAATTCACTGGACCAGGGCTTTGGAGTTGTAGAAATGATCTTTGATCTGCAAAAGAATCCCATAGATTACCTTTTTGTAGAGGTTAATCCTGCTTTTGAAAAGCACACTGGTTTAAGAGATCCTCTTGGTAAAACCATGAGAGAGTTTTATAAGAAGCATGAAAACCCATGGTTCAACACCCTTGGAAGGGTTGCATTTACGGGAGAGGCCGTGCGATTTGAAGATTATGCAGCCGCTCGCAATCGTTGGTTTGATGTTTACGCGTTTCCTATTGGCAGTAAGAAAAGCAGAAAGGTAGCATGTCTTTTTTCGGATATTACACGTCGAAAAGAAACCGAAGAAAAATTAAGAAGGCTAAATGATGATCTCGAACTAAAAGTAAAAAGTCGCACCTATGAACTGGAGCAGAATAACGAACTCCTTCAGATGGTATTTAACACGGTTAATCAGGGAATATTCGTGATGAAACCACTGTTCGGTGAAAACTATGACATTGTAGATTTCACCTATATAAGGGTTAATAAGGTAATAAATCGCTATTACAATCAAAGGCGCATGGTGGGCCGTAGCTTTCTTGAACACAATCCACAATCTACCGAAAAAGGGGTTTTTGAGACCTTAAAGCAAACCATGCTAACAGGAGAATCTGCCGATTTTGAGATCGAAGTGGAGCGTAATGAGAAGAATAACTGGTTTAGGATCACCAGCAGGCGCCAAAGTGGTTTGCTGGTATGTTCTCTGGAGAATATTACCAGGGACAAATTGAAAGCCCAGAAATTAAAAGAAAATATAAGGTTCAAGAAACAGCTTATAGATACCTCACCTGATATCATAATGACCTTCGACCTATATAATGAAAAGGTAAAGTTCATCAATCGTGATCTTTCAGAAGAAGAAGGAATGACTGTAAAGCAAGTCGAAGGCATGCATTTATTGGATATTCTGCCATTGATCCATCCGCAAGACAGGCGAAAAACGCTTTCATTTCATACAGACCTTATGGAAGCCTCAGATGAGGATGTAGTGGAAGTTGAATTCAGACTTAAGAGCAAGGAAAAACACTGGGATTGCTACAATGCCAGGGGAAAAGTATTTAAGAGAAACAGGAAGGAAAATGTGGTTGAATATATTGTACTTCTTAGAAATGTCCAGTCTCAAAAAATGACCCAGCAGGCATTGATCACTGCAGAAAAACTTTCCATAAAAGGAGAAATTGCAAGAACTCTTGCCCACGAATTGAGGAATCCGCTGGCTAGTATTAGCATGTCTGCAGACATACTTGAAAAGATTAATACCGGTTCCAGGAAAAAGTTGTTAAACAATTATACTGGGATAATAAAGCGAAGTGCAACCACATTAAATGATCTGGTGACAGATCTTTTAACAGCTTCCAATTATTCTAAACCTCAAATGACCAAGTGCTGTCTTGCAAGGACTACGAATAAAGCTTTAAGCCATGCAAAAGACAGGATCTACCTTTCGGGGGTTACCGTCCATAAGAAATATCGGGGACCCGTATTTTATTAATGCCGATGAGGAAAAACTCCAGATCGCCATACTTAACATTATCGTTAATGCCAGTGAAGCCATGGTTCCCAATGAAGGAGTGTTAAATATTAGTATCAAGAAAAAGAAAAATAACTTATGCCCTCACCATAACCGATAACGGCTGTGGCATGGAGCAAGAACAACTGGACAGGCTCTTTGAATCTTTTTACACTCAAAAACCGGGCGGCATGGGAATAGGCTTAAGTTCAGTCAAAAATATACTGGAAGATCATGGTGCTACTATTGAAGTACAGAGTGTACCCCAGGAAGGGACTTCATTTGTACTTACTTTTCCCTGTCATGAAGACGTTATTAAAGGAAAATAAGCTGGTGCAACTGTAAAAAAGCTATTATTGTGTATCTTCGGCGATTGTAAGGATCTGGTTTTTTTCATGGATCCGTCTAAAAATTATTACAAAAGTTGATCGCATTGTATGGGGATAATTGATTCCATAGGCAATCTGGTGATGAAGAACCGGATCGAAGACTTAGAAAATTCTATTAATAATCCTCATGAGACTCAACAAAAAGTCTTGCATCAACTTCTGGGAAGTACTAAAGACACCTTCTACGGAAAAAAATTCCATTTTAAAGATATTCACAACTACCGGCAGTTCATTGAGCAGGTACCACTAAATAGTTATGAAGATCTCTACCCGTACATTGAATTAATCCTGAAAGGAGAAAATAATGTATTGTGGCCCACCCCAATTAAGTGGTTTGCGAAATCATCGGGTACTACCGGTGCCACCAGTAAGATAATTCCGGTTTCTACCGAAGGTTTGGAGCAGTGTCATTACCAGGGCGGTCGTGATATGCTTGCACTGTACATCAGGAATTATCCCGATGCCAAATTATTTTCAGGAAAAAACCTGTCTATTGGAGGAAGCCAGGAAGCGAAGCATTCCAGCAATAACAGTCATTATATAGCTAATATTTCGGCTATTGTCATGAAGAACCTGCCTTTTTGGGCTCAGTTTGGAAGAACTCCGGGATTGGAGGTGACTATGATGAATAACTGGGAGGAGAAGATTGAAAAGATTGCCGAAATTACTTCCCAACAAAAAGTTACCAGCCTCGCTGGTTCCCCAATGTGGATGTTGCTATTGCTTCAATATATTATAAAGGAGCAAAAAATTACACACATCCAGGATGTTTGGCCAGATCTTGAAGTTTTCTTTCACGGCTCTGTTTCCTTTGCGCCTTACAGGCCATTATTTGAGGAGCTGGACAGGAACAAAAGCTTGAGATATCTTGAGATATTTAATGCCACCGAAGGCTTTTTTGGGCTTCAGGATCAAAAGGAAGACCCTTCCCTCCTGCTTATGCTCAACTATGGAATTTACTACGAATTCATTCCCGAAAAAGAATTTCTTTCAGAGAATCCAAAGGTGATTCCGCTAAGCGAAGTCGAAATGGGTAAGAATTATTCCATGGTCATTAGCACCAATTCCGGTTTGTGGCGCTACAAAATTGGCGACACTGTTAAATTCACCAGCATCAGTCCTTATCGCTTTACCATAAGCGGCCGTACAAAGCATTGTATCAATGTATTTGGAGAAGACCTTTTTGCAGAACATGCCGAAAAAGCCATTTCCAAGGCTTGTCGGGAAACTGGAGCTATCCTTCGGGATTTCACAGCGGCTCCCTATTTTTACGATCGCCGCAAAAAAGGTTATCATGAATGGCTTATTGAATTTGTAAGATCTCCTGAAAACATCAAGGCATTTACTGAAGTTCTGGATATAGAATTAGGCATTTATAATGACGACTATGCTGCAAAGCGTAAGAACGATATTGCTATTGAAAAGCCGGTAGTGCGCGAAATGCCTGAAGGTACATTTTATGAATGGCTAAAACGAAAAAATAAACTGGGAGGCCAGCACAAGGTGCCGCGATTGTCGAACAGCCGGGAGTTTGTGGAGGAACTGCTAAGCATAAGAAGAACCCTGCAGCCCGAGATCTAATTTTCTTTCAGCAATTGATCGAGTAGGTCTTTAAAACCTGAATCATTCCAGTTAGCAGATCCTGTTTTATTAACCGCAATTTTCCCATCCCTGGAGATCACATAAGTAGTTGGCAAACTGCGCGATTGGAGCTTTTGTGGCGCCATGCTCAAGGGCTGGTAAACCGGAAGCCTGTAATTCTTCTTATCCAGGAACCGCTGTAGCTTTTCCTGATCTTCGGTGGAAACGAAATAAAAATCCACCTTGTCCCCGTATTCATTGTATAATTTTTGGAAAGAAGGCATTTCTGCTATACAGGGAGGACACCAGGTAGCCCAGAGGTTTATAACAGCTACTTCTCCTATACTCTTTTTAAAATTTACCGGTTCTCCCTGGAGATTTGTAAGGTTCCAATTATAATCTTCCACAGTCTCCCGATCATCGGCAGCTATTTTTGACGGGCTAAAGGCAATAATACGGTTCAACGTTACCTGTATGGGTTTCCTTGTTTGAGGAACAATAAGGAGAACAATTAAAATGATGAACAGGATGTTCGACCAGTTCTTTTTAAAAAATTCCATGCCGCTGTTTAGATTGCATAAAAGTAAGTTTAAAAATTCACCTGTCAAAAATGGCATTTTTGAAACCCTTCCCTTTTTTAGATTATTAGTATCTTGAAATCCGAAAACTTAAATGAAACAGAAAATGATCCCCACAAAAAAATTTAGTGTTGGTTTAATTACAGCTCTGGCCATATCGGCATGCGGGTCGGGTAACTCCCCTGCCCCAACGCCCGATGGTGAGCAGACTGCTACAGTACAAAAAACGACTATGAAAAATGACCTTTTACAGGAGTGGACCGGGCCTTACGGCGGCGTGCCGGCCTTTGATAAAATGAATCTTGAAGAACTTCAACCTGCTACTGGAGCAGGCAATGGCTTCTCACCTGCAGGAAGTTCTAATGATCTCAACAAATCCAGCCCCTCCCACATTTGAGAATACTGTCCTGGCAATGCAAAAATCGGGAGAGGCACTTGATCGCGCCTTTACCTATTACAGTATTTGGAGCAGCAATATGTCTTCGCCGGAATTCAGGAAAATTCAGCAGGAACTTGCGCCAAAGATCTCGGAATATTCCTCAAAAATTTCTCAGAATAAAGAACTTTTTGAAAGAGTGAAGGCAGTTTATGAGCAATCACAAAAAAGCCCTCTTTCCCCACAAAAACAACGGGCAGTGCAGCTTATGTATGAAGATTTTGCCATGGAAGGGGCAGATCTTAATGAAGCAGACAAAGAGCGTTATGCCGCAATTAATAAGCAGCTTTCCCGTCTCTACACGCAGTTTAGTAACAATGTATTAGCCGAGGAAGAGAATTATGTGGTTTTTCTGGAAAAAGATCAATTAAGCGGCTTACCGGAATCCTATACCAAAGCAGCTGCAAAAGCGGCGGCCGATCGTGGGAAAGAAGACAAATATGCAGTTCTTAATACCCGCTCTTCCATGGATCCTTTCCTCACCTATTCAGATGAAAGAGAACTCAGAAAAAAGGTATGGGAAAATTATTATTCCCGGGGAGACAATGATGACGAGTATGACAATAAAGAACTTATTGAAGAGATCCTGAAATTACGTGATGAGCGGGTAGAACTTTTAGGTTACGAAAATTATGCACAGTGGAGGCTACAGAACAGAATGGCCAAAACGCCCGAAAGAGCCATGGAACTAATGGAAGCCGTTTGGCCTGCCGCTCTTGCCCGTGTAAAAGAAGAAGTAGCCGATATGCAGGCAGTAGCCGAAGCCGAAGGTAAAGACATTACCATAGCCCCATGGGATTACCGTTACTACGCCGAGAAAGTTAGACAGCAAAAGTACGACCTGGAGTCTGATGAGGTTAAGCAATACCTGCAGCTGGGAAAACTTACAGATGCCCTTTTCTTCACCGCAGAGAAAATCTTCAACTACAAATTCACTCCCGTACCCGAAGGTACAGTACCTGTATTTCATGAAGACGTGAAAGTATGGGAAGTGACCGATAAAGATTCCGGAAAACACATTGGTCTTTGGTACCTGGATCCTTATGCCCGCACAGGAAAACGATCTGGTGCCTGGGCATCTCAATACCGCAGCCATGCAGAAATGGATGAAAAAGAAGAGACGGTCCTGGCTTCGAACAATTCCAATTTCGTAAAACCTGCTCCCGGAGAACCTGCGTTAATTTCCTGGGATGATGCAACCACTTTCTTCCACGAATTTGGACATGCCCTGCATTTCTTTGCTTCAGAAGTAAAGTATCCTATTCTTAACAGTGGTGTGCGGGATTATACCGAATTTCAATCTCAACTTCTTGAGAGATGGTTATCTACAGATGAGGTGATCAACCGCTTTTTAGTTCATCATGAAACCGGGGAACCTATTCCGCAGGAACTGGTGGCAAAGATCAAAAAGGCTTCTACTTTTAATCAGGGATTTGCCACGACAGAGTTTCTTGCTTCAGCTTTGATGGACATGAAATTGCATACTACAGATCCTGAGGAGATCGACATGGATAGTTTTGAAAAAGAAACTCTGGATGAACTTAATATGCCTTCACAAATCGTGATGAGACATCGTACTCCGCATTTTGGACACGTTTTCTCGGGTGAAGGTTATGCTACAGGTTACTATGGCTATTTATGGGCAGATGTATTAACATCAGATGCTGCGGAAGCTTTCCAGGAGGCCCCGGGTGGATTCTATGATGAAAATGTAGCTGCCAAGCTGGTGAAGTATTTGTTTGCACCACGAAATGCCATGGACCCTGCGGAAGCCTACAGGCTTTTTAGAGGAAGGGATGCAACCATAGATGCTCTCATGAGAGACCGTGGTTTCCCTGTTCCATCTGAAGAAGAAGCACAATAAGAGGGTTTAGAAAAGAATCTTCTTTACCAGATTATCACATAGAACCTGAAACAGTTCAGGTAAAAAAAGAGGCCTTTTATGAGGCCTCTTTTTCTTGTTAAAGCAATTCCTTGAAATGATCTTTTAGAGTTTTTTGAGCTGCATGAAAACCACACATTCCGTGGACGCCTCCTCCCGGGGGAGTTGATGAAGAGCATATATACACCCGGGGATCGGGTGTGGAATAAGGGGAAATACTTGCTACAGGTCTCGTGAACAACTGTGTGATATCCTGTTTTCCGCCATTTATATCTCCTCCCACAAGATTGGGATCAAATTGTTCCAGGGCAACAGTGTTCATGGTAGAGCGCCCCAGGATGGTATCTTTAAAGCCGGGCGCAGCACGTTCTATTTGGTTTTCTATGATCTCTGTATGATCTTCTGTACTACCGTTGGGGACGTGAATATAAGCCCAGGCAGTGTGTTTTCCTTCGGGTGCACGGGAAGGATCAAAAGGAGAATGTTGAGCAATAAGAACGTAAGGCGTTTTTGTCATGTTCTTTTCATGAATGCCCTTTTCTGAATTCTCTATCTCCTCCTTGGTGAAACCTAAATGAACTGTTGCGGCTTTTCGGCATTTTTCATTAGTAAAAGGAATGGGTTCACTAAGAGCCCAATCCATTTTAAAGACTCCGGCGCCATATTTATAGGATTCCAGCCGTTGCCTGTAAAGAGAGCTGAAATTAAGCCCTTTTATCTTCAGCAATTGTCGTGGAGTAAGATCAAAAAGGTATGCGTAAGCATTAGGCAGATCCCTTATATCCTCCACCCAGGTGTCGCAATATATTTCACCCCCCAAAGACTTATAATGCTCGGTGAGCGCATGGACAAAATTCCCTGCACCTCCCTTTGGAAAAGGCCAGTTGAATTTATGTGCACTGGTGGTAAGTACCAGCCCAAAAGAAGCTGATGCCAGAGTGTTCATGGGAAGTGTGGAATGAGCCGCCGACCCATAAAAGAAGGCTTTGGATCTATCATTCTTAAAATATTTGTCTACAATGATCTTTGCTGAAGGTAATGCCTTGATCCCGAATTTCATGAAGGCCATGGGATGATCGGGGATCCCCAAAGGGCCAAGCAGATCCTTTCCCAGTTTATCCCAATTATCAAGCAAAGGTCCTATAAGGTCCAGATAAGCTTTTTCATCCTCTCCCAATTGGGCTGCAGTAGTATGTATGTCTTTATAGCATCCATAGGCTGTACCGTCTTCAAAAGGATGTGCATAAGCGATCTCAGGAAAGATCCATTCCAGGCCGTATTGCTTCAAAGGAAGATCTTTAAAAAAAGGAGAAGCAAGTCCCAACGGCATAATTGCAGAACCTACATCATGCTTATATCCCGGCAAGGTCAACTCCTGAGTCTTTGTAGCTCCCCCCGGAACTGCTGCCTGCTCAAAAATGGCAGTTTTTAGTCCCTTTTCCTGTAATCTTATAGCGGCAGCTATTCCATTACTACCGGAGCCTATAACTATTGCATCGTATTTTTTAGACATTAAGGTAAATCTTTTTCAAGATCGAGGTTGTCCAGATACTCCTTAAAAGTTATCTCTCCATTCTTTTCCCCAATCATATCGTTAGTTGTTACAAATTTGAAGTACTTCAGTTTACTCGAAAGACTATCATCCACCATCTCGGGCAGGAACATTCCCCACTCGGCTATTTTTTCCGGAACTGGAACGACCTTGCCCCCAATTTTTTCAGCTATCATATCTGCCATTTCCCGGCGGGTATGCACAAGAGGTCCTCCTACTTCCTTGATATCGGGGCCTTCATACAAATTTTCGACAACTACTTTTGCCAGGTCTTTTTGATGAATGCTATTCGTGCGGGCTTTCCCTTCCCCTACTATGGGAATTACTTTTCTCTTTGCCATAATAGCGAGATCGTTCAACCCAGAAAAAAAACCTACAGGCCTTATAATGGTATAATCCAGCCCTGAAGCCTCCAATGCATCTTCAAACATTTTGTGAGATTTGGCTACTTCATATTCCAGGGCTTTTTCGGCACCTTTTATGGACACGTAAAGAAATCGCTTTACACCGTTCTTAACTGCATCATCAAGAATATTGGAATTGGCATAGAAGTCATTTTCCATAAAAGATTTACCCCTGTCGGTAAAAAGACTAACGCTCTTTCCAAGGGTGGAAATAACTATTGAAACATCTTTGGTAATATCCTTAATGATCTCGTTGCCTTCACTGGCATCGGCTCTCCATATATCCTGAGTATATTTGGCCACCTTTTCGGATCCATCTGCTGAATGTACCAGGGCCCGGACATCCTTTCCCTGCTGCTGAAGTATTTTAAGAACTTCCAGTCCCAGGGCTCCCGAAGCACCAGCCAGTAAAATTTTCTCCCTCATAAATTTCTTCTTTTTTCCTGAAAATACAGGAAATTATCTGAAGTGATTGAGGAAAATGAGTGATTAACAAAAAATTAGACCGCGGTTTGTTCTAATTTTTCCCGCTCCATTTCTCTTCGGCAGAAAGTTTTAAGGTGTTCTTTTGCTTTTGAAAGAGATAGTTTTTTTCTGTGTTGGCAGGTAATCTTCTCAGGCTTTTGAGCATTGATCAATTTTGAAAGGGCAGCTTTTTCTGAGGGATTCAACAAATCGAGATGAGGCTTCATCAATTTGTAGATTGTAATAACATCCATAATTGAAAATTTTAAGCGCAACGGCTAATTGGTTGTACCTAAAGATAATAAAAATAAAGAAAATGAGGAAGGACAATCCTTTCAAGCCTAAATAACGCCTTTCTGGATTTTATTTTCAAGGAAAAAATTAAACACAAGAAAATCACCCCTTGAAAAAAGGGTGCTGTTTTACACCTTTTTGAAAACCCTGCTATTGGGCAATTTCCATAATGACCAATACTATTGCTAAAAGAGCGATCAAAAAGATCATTCCCAGTACAATGGCAATGATCACCTTTTGAGTAGTGGAAAACTCAACTGTGTAATTGTTCCAGATGTTTGTTAAAACGCTCATAGTATGCCAGAATATTTAGTAATAATTATACCATATTCAAATATAAAGCACTGAATTTTATGAAATTACGAAAAATAATCAGGCTTTACAAAATCCCGAAGAATTAAATTTTCAAAAAGGTTTTTTGATCGAATAAAAGTGTTTTGAAAAAGAAAAACTTTCAGCATCAATCCACTTTAGTCCTGGATAGAAAGGAATTATTAAATTTTTAGCACAATGAACACCCCCGCTGCAGTATTTTTGTGGCACATGAAGCAAAAGAAGAAATATACCGAAGGTAAAATTTTCAATTCCTTATTCCACCTGGCGGTACCAATTATTCTGGCAAACATTCTTCAAACTGCTTACCAATTAATAGATACTTTTTGGCTGGGAAGACTGGGAGCTAATGCTGTTGCGGCAGTAAGCATAAGTTTTCCACTCCTCTTCCTTGTCTTATCACTGGGTTCCGGATTGACGCTTGCGGGAACGGTACTGGTCTCTCAATATTTTGGTGCCGAAGATCAGGAAAAAGTGGATTTCAATTCCTCCCAAACTATTTCTCTCGTCTTTTTCATCTCTCTCTTACTTTCGGTGCTCAGTTACTATTCAGCTGCACCTCTAATGCGGCTTATTGGTGCCGGACCCGAAATTATTGAGGATTCGGTAAGCTACTTCCAGGTCTCTTCCATTGGCTTTGTCTTTCTCTTCATGTTCTTTGCATTCCAATCCCTTATGCGAGGGATTGGAAACGTGATGCTTCCGGTTTATATAGTCCTTTCGACAGTTTTTCTGAATCTTATTCTGGACCCGTTATTTATTTATGGCTATGGACCTATACCGGGTTATGGTGTGGCAGGAGCGGCAGTGGCCAGTATTGTTACTCAGGCCATTTCGGCAGCAATAGGTCTTTGGATCTTATTTAGAGGAAGAAGCGGCATAAGGATCCATTTCAATCAAATGAGACCGCACCTCTTCACCTTAAAAAGGATTGTTAACCTTGGTATCCCTGCAAGTATTGAACAGTCCACAAGAGCCCTGGGAATGACCTTTATGGTGGTCCTGGTTACCGGCTTTGGCAGTGAAGTGGTTGCAGCCTATGGAATTGGCGCCCGAATTCTGAGTTTTATCGTTATCCCGGCACTGGGTCTGGCCATTGCCACGACTTCGCTGGTGGGTCAAAATATTGGTGCTATCAAGATCAAAAGAGCCGAAAAGGTTGCAAACCTGAGTAGTCAAATCGCCTTTTTTGGCCTTACCGGAATGGGATTGCTCATGTACTTTTTCGCCGAACCCATTACTGCTTTTTTCATTCCTAATGATCCCGATGTAATTAAAGATGCTTCTCTTTTTATAAAGATCATGGCACCGAGTTTCGGTCTTTTGGGCGTACAGCAGGTGTTGAATGGAGTTTTTAATGGTGCAGGGTTCACCAAAGCCTCCATGCTTATCTCCATTCTCAATTTATGGATCATTAGGTTTCCCCTCGCCTTTATGCTTTCCCATAAGACAGATCTAAGCTATGAAGGAATCTGGTGGGCTTTCCCTATTTCTAACCTCGTCGCCGCCCTGGCCGCTTTTATTTACTTTAAGCAGGGGTATTGGAAACTGAGGCTTTTTCGCAGGAGAAATTAACTCCCTTACCTGATTTACAATATCTTAACAGAAAAAAATTTTTGCTGTTAAAACACTTTTCCTTCCGTTTCAAAAAAGGCATTTTAGAGAGGTAATTACAAAATTCACTAACAATGGCAAATTCAGATTCAAAGACAACTAAAGATCATACTAAGATTAAAAAATGGAGCGAGGAAAGAGATGGAAAGCCCGCTGTTGTGGAAAGCACTTCCAACAGCAGTGAAGGCGGCGGATTACTTCGTATCAACTTCCCCGGTTATGCAGAGGATAACCTTAAAAATATATCCTGGGAAGAATTTTTCAGGATCTTTGACGAGAATGATCTACAGTTCCTTTACCAGGAAGAAACCAAAGACGGTGGAAAAAGCCGCTTCTTTAAATTTGTGGATGAGGACTAAGTATAAAAACCTTTTTAATCAACAAAGGCTGTCTTTCGACAGCCTTTTCTTTTTTATGGAACTATAATTTAGCTTCTGGTTTTCTTCTTAGCGGCTTTGGCAGCACGCTTTTCTTTCAGGCTCAGCACAGGTTCTTTCTTAGCTGAATTTTTCGAAGGTGATTTTTCTTTTGGCATCTTGTAACGATTTTAATTTGAGATAAATGTAGTAAAAGAGATGAAACGAAATTGATTAATAAAAAAGTTTTTCTTCCTGAAGAAAACAAAAAAAAATACCCTCTCAAAATAGGATTTTGGAGAGGGTATTTTACTGAGCTATTTTTATAATCAGCCTTTTAAATCTACATATGTATCGGCCTGTTTTCGGTTGCAGCAAGTGCAGCTTCCTTCATGGCTTCAGCATAGGTGGGATGTGCATGGCTCATCCTTGAAATATCTTCAGCCGAGGCACGGAATTCCATTGCGGTAACGGCTTCAGCAATAAGGTCGGCTGTTCTGGCGCCTATCATGTGAACTCCAAGAACTTCATCGGTCTTTTCATCTGAAAGGATTTTCACAAACCCATCTGTATCGCCACTGGCTCTTGAACGTCCAAGAGCACGCATTGGAAATTTTCCTTCCTTGTACTTTACTCCTTCTTCCTTAAGCTGCTCTTCGGTCTTTCCAACCGCGGCAACTTCTGGCCAGGTGTAAACAACTCCCGGAATAAGATTGTAATCGATGTGCGGCTTTTGTCCCGCGATAACTTCAGCTACAAGGGTTCCTTCTTCCGAAGCTTTGTGCGCCAGCATTGGTCCTTTGATCACATCTCCAATTGCATAAATATTTTTTGTGGAAGTCTGTAAATGCTCATTGACCTCGATCATTCCGCGGTCACCAATCTTCACTCCGGCGGCATCGGCATTAAGACCTTCGGTATAAGGTTTTCTACCCACAGAAACCAGGCAGTAATCTCCCTTGAATTCTACTTCTTTATCTTTTTTGTCCTTTGCTTTCACAACGACTTCATCTCCGTTTCTCTCCACGGAATTCACCTGATGAGAAACGTAGAACTTCATTCCCTGCTTCTTAAGGCTCTTGGTCAATTCTTTGGCCAGCGCCGAATCCATCGTGGGAATAATGCTGTCCATATATTCTACCACAGAAACCTTTGCACCAAGCCTCATGTAAACCTGCCCAAGCTCAAGTCCAATGACTCCGCCGCCAATTACTACAAGGTGCTCAGGAATTTCTTTTAACTCCAGCGCCTCGGTAGAAGTAATTATTCTTTCCTTATCCAATTCAATAAAAGGAAGGTTTCCAGGCTTTGAACCTGTAGCAATAATGGTATTTTTTGCTTCAAGAGTTTCGGTTTCCCCGTCAGACTTTTTGATGTTGATATGCGTTGCATCTTTAAAAGATCCCACTCCTTCAAAAACATCGATCTTGTTCTTGTTCATCAGGAACTTGATCCCATCCACGGTTTGGTTAACAACAGAACGTTTTCTCTCGATCATCTTCTCAAGGTTCACCTTTACCTCTCCCGGGATTTCGATCCCGTGCTCTTCAAAATGCTTGATAGCATCATCGTAGTGGTGTGAAGAATCAAGCAAAGCTTTGCTGGGTATACATCCCACGTTTAAACAAGTACCTCCAAGGCTGGAATATTTCTCTATAAGTGCGGTTTTCATTCCCAACTGGGCGCAGCGAATCGCGGCTACATATCCTCCCGGGCCTGAACCTATAACAGCAACATCATATTTGCTCATAAGTATTTTTTTTGTTGATTTTTTTCAAAGAGTAACAAAAGTACGACTATTAATGACAAATGAAAACAGTAGTTAGTATTGAGAAATTAGTACTGAACTTTAAAAAAAGGTTATAACCAGGGAGTTCTGGTTGCGTGTTGCAGGTTGCCTGTTGCCTGTCAATTCACAATGATGTTTCAAAAAAGCTTTTCATCTTCAAATTTTCAAATCATCAAATTTTCAAATCCTTTTTTGGAATTTGGTGTCTGGAATTTGGTGCTTGAACTTCAAATACTCAACACCGTCGTATTCTTTACCGGGCTTATCACAAAAGTACTTTGCGTACTCCCAATATGTTCCAGGGCGGTAAGTTTGTTCAGCATAAATTCGCGGTAAGCTTCCATGTCCTTCACCATCACTTTGAGGATATAATCGTACTCACCACTTACATGAAAAACTTCCAGCACTTCGGTTAGTTTCGTCACCTGGCTTTCAAAGCCGGTAACATTTTTCTTGGTGTGCTGCACAAGTTTGATCATGCAAAAAGCCGTAAAGGAACGATCAACCTTTTCGGGCTTTACAAGGGCGACATATTTAGAGATCACCCCTGCCCTTTCAAGTTTTCTTATGCGTTCATAAACCGCAGTAACCGAAAGACCCAGTTTTCCAGCCAGCTCCTTATTCGTCCTTTTTGAATCATCCTGAAGGAGCGCAAGTAGTTTTTTATCAATTCCGTCTGTTTGCATCTGTAAAATTTTCCTGAAAAAGGGATTTTGAGCGAATATACCTGAAATATCATCCTGAAATAGCAATTATATCAGGTATTTTTTCCGCATATGAGGATTATCATTGATTTTATTTCTAAAACTTCTTTTCTTTGATAAGAACTCAAAACCAGTACGACATGAAATTTAAACCGGCAGATAAGATACAGGATCTTCAGTATTTTGGGGAATTTGGAGGGGTGAACCCCAGTATTTCAGATTCTTCTACTTATACTTTCCTTTCAGCAAAAACGATGTTTGACACCTTTGAAGGCAACGCCGAAGGTTGTTATTTATACTCCCGTCACTCCTCTCCTTCCAACCTCTACTTAGGGGAAGCACTTGCTGCTATGGAGGGTACTGAAGCTGCGAACGTTGCAGCCAGCGGGATGGGTGCAATCACGCCTGTTCTCCTGCAACTTTGCCAGGCGGGCGATCACATTATTTCCAGCCGCACCATTTATGGCGGAACTTATGCTTTTCTAAAGAATTTCGCACCCCGTCTCAATATAAACACCTCTTTTGTAGATATTACTGATCTTGAAAAAGTAGAGGCTGCAATTAATGAGAATACGAAAGTCCTTTATTGTGAAGCCGTGAGTAATCCGTTACTTGAGGTGGCCGATCTTAAAGCGCTTTCAAAAATTGCGAAAAAACACGGTCTAAGATTCGTAGTTGATAACACCTTTTCACCGCTGGCAATTTCTCCTGCAGAAATGGGTGCCGATGTGGTGATCCACAGTCTTACAAAGTTCATTAATGGCTCCAGCGACACCGTGGGAGGAGTTGCCTGCGGAACACAGGAATTCATCAATGAACTCCGAAGTGTAAATGACGGTGCCAGCATGTTACTTGGACCCACAATGGACTCTGTACGTGCCGCTTCCATCCTGAAGAATCTTCGTACTCTTCATATCCGCATCAAACAACACAGTAACAACGCAATGTATCTTGCTGAAAAATTTGAGCAGGACGGTTTGAGAACGGTTTACCCCGGGCTTAGAAAGCCATCCGGGACATGAGATGTACAAAAGCATGATGAATGAGGAATATGGTTACGGCGGAATGCTCGTAGTAGACGCCGGTTCCCTTGACAAAGCCAATTCTCTTATGGAAATGATGCAGGAAAAAAACCTGGGTTACCTTGCCGTGAGTCTTGGTTTTTACAAGACATTATTTAGTGCACCGGGAACTTCAACTTCTTCAGAAATTCCTGAAGAAGAGCAAAAGGAGATGGGTCTTTCTGATGGGATCATAAGATTCTCCATAGGTCTTGACAATGATATTGAGAGAACTTATCAAATGATGAGGGAGTGCATGGAAGAGATTGGGATCCTTGAAGCTTCAGAAGAAAGGGCTCAATAATTCAGAATGATAAAACTTTCAGAAGAAAATCGGAAAAGCTAATATTCTGATATTAAGCATATAAAATAAGAGGCTCCGGAAATGACATTTTTGGAGCCTCTTATTTTTGTCAATTATCTCTGCAAAAGCAAGTCTGAATCTTTATATTTGTGAGGTTTTGCCGGTAAGAATATTCCTTAGAGGTTTGATTAGGATCATATTTGAAGCGGCAAATTTGTTACATTTTTGTAAAAACATTTGTTGATATGATTGAAATAAACAGGTATATAGATCATACTGTCCTTAAAGCAACAGCTACAGAAAAGGATATTATAGAACTATGTAGAGAAGCGAAAGAGTACAATTTCTTTTCGGTTTGTGTAAACAGCGGCTATGTTAGCCTTGCCGCCAAACAGCTAGAAGGATCCAGGATAAAAGTTTGCACTGTAGTAGGGTTTCCTTTGGGAGCAATGTCTACAGAGGCAAAAGTCTTTGAAACCCGCCAGGCTTTAAAGGATGGAGCAGAAGAAGTGGACATGGTGATCAATATTGGAGAATTAAAGTCCAAAAACTTCAAAAAGGTTGAAGAAGAGATCGCAGCCATTAAAAAAGAGGCAGGAGATAAAGTACTAAAGGTTATTATTGAAACCTGTTACCTCACCCCGCAGGAAATAATGCTCGCAAGTGAAATTGCTGTAAAAGCCAAGGCAGACTTTGTAAAGACTTCAACGGGATTTGGGGATGACGGTGCCAGGATGGAAAATATTGAACTGATGAAAAAAGCAGTTGAGGGAAAAGCAAAAATCAAAGCCTCTGGCGGAATAAAAAATTTAGATACCGCACTCTCTTTTATTGAAGCAGGTGTGGAAAGAATAGGTACATCATCTGGAGTATCAATAGTAAAGGAATTAAAAAAATGAGCATACACATAGACGCCCAAAAAGGCGATATTGCAGAAACAGTTTTATTACCGGGAGACCCATTAAGGGCAAAATGGATAGCAGAGACTTACCTTGAAGATGTAACATGTTACAACAAAGTCCGGAACATGTTTGGTTATACAGGTACCTACAAAGGCCGAAGAATTTCGGTCCAGGGTACGGGAATGGGCGTTCCTTCAATTTCCATCTACGCACATGAACTTATCAACGATTTTAATGTAAAAAACCTGATTCGTGTAGGTAGTGCCGGTTCTTACCAAAAGAGTGTGAAACTTCGGGATATAGTGATCGCTATGGCAGCATCTTCTACTTCAGGAATAAACCAGGCCAGGTTCCAGGGTGCTGACTTTGCTCCTACCGCAAGTTTTAATCTTTTTCAGCAGGCCATTGAAAAAGCCAAAGAAAAAAATATTCCTGTAAAGGCAGGAAATGTGCTTACCAGCGACGAATTTTATGCCGATGAATTTGAATCCTATCAGCTTTGGTCAAAATTTGGAGTGCTTTGCGTGGAAATGGAATCTTCAGGATTATACACTATTGCAGCCAAACACGATGTGAATGCTTTGTCTCTCCTTACAATATCCGATTCTTTGGTAACCAAAGAAAAAACAACGACCGAGGAGCGGGAAACTACTTTTAAAGGTATGGTTGAGATCGCCCTTGAATTAGGGTAATTCAATTTCAATAAAATTACAGAAGCGGAAGGTCCTTTGGATCTTCCGCTTTTTTATTTCCTCTTAAGCTGTTAAGGATTGATACAATTTGCTTTTTTATGTTTAAAACAGCCGCCCGGGAACCAAGTATTGAAGCGTCAACTTTTAACTTTTACCGAAAAATCGTAACATTACGCAATCAAAAATTTTAGATCTCGTAAATGGAAGACGAAAAGTTTATTAAAGACACCAAAGTTCTTGAAAATCGTGAATTGAATATCTGGGAAGCTCTTTTCCCTGTTTTTGCTCTTATTGGTATGCTCGCCTATAATGTATTTGTTTATGGCGATGACTCTTTGGGCGGCTCAAATCAATTTATTCTCCTGCTTGGCGGCGCTGTTGCAGCCATAGTTGGAATCTTTAATAAAGTCTCCTTTGACACCATGATCGAGGAGGTAGCGAATAATATTAAATCTACCACAGGTGCTATCCTCATCCTGCTTATGGTTGGTTCCCTCGCAGGAACCTGGCTTATTAGCGGTATTATCCCGACCATGATCTATTATGGATTACAGATCCTTAACCCAACAATATTCCTTGCGGCCACCGTCGTTATTTGCTCGGTGATCTCGGTCGCAACCGGTAGTAGCTGGACGACCTCGGCCACTGTAGGTATAGCTTTAATTGGAATAGCCGAAGCTTTGGGTATTTCGGTGGGAATGACTGCAGGTGCTATTCTTTCGGGAGCATATTTTGGAGATAAGATGTCACCACTGAGTGATACTACCAACCTGGCCCCTGCCATGGCCGGGACAGACCTTTTTACTCATATAAGGTATATGACCTACACCACGGTGCCTACTATTAGTATTACTCTTATCGTCTTTATAATACTTGGTTTTACCATTGAGCCTTCGGGAACGGCAGATACGAGTGAGATACTTGCTTCCATTGACAACGCCTTTAATATAACTGGGTGGTTATTTTTGGTGCCGGCCCTTGTAATTGTGCTTATCGTAATGAAAACCTCACCTCTTATCGCTCTCTTGCTGGGAACACTTATTAGGAGCTGCTGCTGCGGTGATTTTTCAGCCAGAAGTTGTGACTGCAGTATCGGGTTATGATAACCTTTCTTTTGAAGCAGCTTATGTTGGTCTCATGAATGCCATAACTGTGGACACTTCAATTGTGACAGATAATGACCAGCTAAACGATCTTTTCTCCTCTGGAGGAATGTACGGAATGCTTGGAACAATTTGGTTGATCATTTGTGCAATGGTCTTTGGCGGAATAATGGATGCCATTGGTGCCCTTGCAACTATAAGTAAAGCCCTGCTCAACCTCTTCCACACTACTTTTGGTCTATTTGCCAGTACCGTATTTAGTTGTGTAACTCTTAATGCAACTGCATCCGATCAATATCTCGCTATCGTTGTGCCCGGAAAAATGTTTGCAAAGGCCTATAGAGATAAAGGCCTGGCGCCGGAGAACCTGAGCCGTTCACTGGAAGATTCGGGTACAGTGACTTCGGTATTAATTCCGTGGAATACCTGCGGAGCTTATCATAGCGGAGTTTTGGGAGTACCGGTGGCATCATATTTTGTTTATGCCATCTTCAATTACCTGAGCCCATTCATGACCCTATTCTTCGCGGCCTTTAATATTAAAATCAGGCAACTGGGGAGTAAAACTGCAACTGCATAATAAGAAATTATGATGAGGAGTTATTCCTATTGACAAATACTATACTTAAATAAAAAATAAAGATTTGCGGCCCTAGTGGGGCCGCTCTTTGTTTTTATCTTTGCATCAGAATTAAATCAATAACCAAAAAATCTAAAACAATATGGCATTAGTAGGAAAAAAATTTCCAAACCTAGAAGTAAACGCAATGAATGACATGGGCGATACTTTTAAAATAAATGTATTCGAAGAAGCTAAGAACAATTCAAAGAAAGTTTTGCTTTTTTGGTACCCAAAAGATTTTACTTTCGTTTGCCCAACAGAACTACATGCTTTCCAGGAAGCTCTTGCTGAATTTGAGAAGAGAAATGTAATGGTGATCGGGGCTTCATGTGATACCCCAGAGGTTCACTTCGCATGGTTGAACACTCCGAAAGATGACGGAGGTATTGAAGGAGTAACTTACCCTATCCTTGCCGATTCTAACAGAAATCTTGCAAATCAACTTGGAATTCTTGATATAAGCAACGAGAACTACAACGAAGAAACAGGAGTTTACACTGTAGAAGGTGACAACGTAACTTACCGTGCTACATACCTAATAGATGAAGAAGGAACTGTATTCCATGAAGGTATCAACCATATGCCACTTGGAAGAAACGTTAAAGAATTCATCCGTTTGATCGATGCTTACACGCACGTTCAGGAAAAAGGTGAAGTATGTCCTGCAAACTGGGAAGAAGGAAAAGAGGCAATGGACGCAAACCGTAAGGGAGTGGCTTCTTACCTAAGCTCTAACTAAAAAAAGCATTACAATGAGAGAATTGACAAATGATAATCTGGCAGAAGTAGTTGCTGAAAATGAAACCGTGGTCGTGCAATATATGGCCGGCTGGTGCGGTAACTGCAGGGTGATGAAGCCCAAGTTCAAGAAACTTGCTGCCGAGAATGAAGATGCGACATTTCTCCTGGTTGATGCCGAAAAATATCCCGAATCCAGAAAACTGGCTAAGGTGGACAACTTACCAACTTTTGCCGCTTTTAAGAACGGGGAATTGGTAAACCAGGTGCAAACCAACAAATTTGAACTTTTAAAAGACCTAGTTAATGAAGTTACCAGTAATTAGACATCTGCAAAAGAATAATGATCAGGAAAAACTTGAGCATACCCTTGAAGTTTTGGAATCGTTCTGCGACCACAGGTCGGTTACCGATGAAGAAATGGATGTGGTTGGCGAAATGATCAGTAATATTTGCGGTGCCCTCGAGGTTCAAAAAATGATAGATGAAGGAATGCCCGAAAGAGATGCGGCAAACAACTTCATGAAAAAAGTGCTGAGTTCTATAGATAAGTAACCCACACAAATTTTTTCAAAATTAAGGCTGACTCATGTTTTTGAGTCAGCCTTTTTGTTTTATGACAATTTTAGTAAAATACAAACCCTAAAATTTTAATTTTAGTAATTCAACAACGAAGAAACCAAATATGTCACAGATAACGCACAACGGGAAACCAATAACCACTTACGGGCACCTTCCGGAAAAAGGAGAAAGAGCTCCACATTTTGAATTATTAAAATCTGATTTAAGTGTAGCTACCCTTCAGGATTTTAAGGGGAAACGGGTGATTATGAACATATTTCCCAGTATAGACACTAACGTCTGTGCAACTTCTGTAAATAATTTTAGCGATAGAGCAGCCGACCTGGAGAATGTAACCGTGCTGAATATCTCGAGAGATTTGCCTTTTGCCCAGGAAAGATTTAAAAAAGAAAATGGAGTTGACAATGTTGTCAATCTTTCAGATTTCAGGGAGCGCAATTTTGGAAAGGACTACGGTTTGGAAATTATAGACGGTCCCCTGGAGGGATTGCTGTCCAGGGTAGTGATCGTCCTCGATGAAAACGGAAAGATCCTGCACACCGAACAGGTGAAAGAAATTGGACAGGAACCCAATTACCTGGAGGCACTTAAACCGTTGTTATAATGTATGATTTTATCACCGGCCGTATAAAGGGAGGTGGTTATGCAATTAAGGGTGCCTGGCTTTTGCTAAGACACGAACCAAGCATCCAGGTACAGTTCGTCATTTCCATTTTTGTAACCATTGCCGGATTTTATTTTGATATTACTTCCACTGAATGGATGATGCAAATCCTGGCTATTGGCCTCGTAATGGCTGCCGAAGGCCTTAATACAGCTGTTGAAAATATTGCAGATTTTGTCCACGCCGATTTTCATGTCAAGATAGGTCGAATTAAAGACGTGGCAGCCGGGGCTGTTTTCTTTGCAGCTGTAGTTGCCGTAATCATCGGTCTCATTATTTATATTCCATACATTTTTTAAAATCTCCGGATTTTATTTCCGTAGAAATTAATACTTACAGAACAGAACCCGGATAGATCTATTTTAAATATCTATTCGGGTTTTAATCCTTAGTACCTGTTGAAGAGAAAACAACAATCCCCCTTACTATTGAAAAGCACAATAAATATTTTAAAGCCTAATAGTCTCTGGTGGTAAACCCTGGATATAAGGAACTTCAGAAATTTTTTGCCTGACATTAATTATCCATAAAAACATCTTTGAAATAGATTTTTCCTTTTCTTTATATTAGCTGGTGCTAATTTGTATTTTTGCCCCCAAACCTTCAGTTCTATCATGGCTAAAAAGAAAGCTGTCAAAAAATCTTCTTCAAAATCCACTTTTTCGAAGTCCTCCTTTAAGCTTTCCCCACGTGGGAAGGTTATCCTGGGAAGTTTTTTGATCTTTTTTGGGTTAGCCCTTTTAATTGCTTTCACCTCCTTCCTTTTCAACTGGGAGGCAGATCAAAGCACGCTCACACAACTTGAAAACCGACAGGTAGAGACCAAAAACCTCCTCAGTAAATTTGGTGCAGCTATAAGTAATTTCTTTATTTATGAAGGTTTTGGAATTGCAGCTTTTGCCTTTGCTATTCTCATCATCACCACCGGGATCTATTATTTTATGAGCCTGAACAAGACACCATTATTCCGGTATTGGTTCTGGGGAATATTGGTAATGATATGGATATCGGTATTTTTCGGCTTTTTTGCCGATTCCAATGCTTTACTGGGAGGTACAGTGGGATATGAAACCAATGATTACCTCCAGGATTACCTTGGCTTTACAGGCACCATTCTCCTTCTATCATTTTTGCTGATAGTTTACCTGGTGATAAGACTTAAGATCACACCAGATAAATTGATTTCAGCCTTTAGAAGTACTAAAAAAGACATTTCTGAAGATTTCAAATCTTCTTCTTCAGTTTCTGATGACGCTATTAAAGTAAAAAAACCTTCAGAAGAAATTAAACCCGAAACTCAGCCAAAGCCGGTAACACCTGAGCCTGAAAAACCCAAAGTACCACAACCCGCACCCGAAAAGGTGGTAATACGTTCAGAAGAAAACCCCGATGATGTTGCTATGGAAGTGGAAACGGCAGCCGAAGAGGAAGAAATGGACGATAGTTTAAGCCGCAAAGCTGTCGAAGATTACGGGGAGTTTGATCCTACCCTGGAATTAAGAAATTACCAATTCCCTACGATCGAACTTTTAAAGGACCACAACGCTAATGGTGGTGGTATTACAATCAACCAGGAAGAACTTGAGGAAAACAAAAATAAGATCGTTGATACCCTCAAGAACTATAAAATTGATATAGCGCAGATCAAGGCTACCGTAGGTCCCACCGTGACGCTTTACGAAATTATTCCGGAGGCCGGGATCAGGATCTCGAAGATCAAAAGTCTTGAAGATGATATCGCACTTTCACTTTCGGCCCTGGGGATAAGGATCATTGCTCCAATTCCCGGGAAAGGAACTATTGGGATCGAGGTACCCAATAAAAATGCTACCATGGTGTCCATGAGAAGCGTGATTGCCTCTCCCCGCTTCCAGAATGCCGAGATGGAATTGCCAATGGCTCTTGGGAAGACTATTTCCAATGAAACCTTTGTGGTAGATCTTGCAAAAATGCCTCACCTGCTTATGGCGGGAGCTACCGGACAGGGGAAATCTGTAGGACTTAATGCAATCCTTACTTCCCTGCTTTACAGTAAACATCCCGCCGAAGTCAAATTTATACTTGTAGATCCAAAAAAGGTAGAATTAACCCTCTTTAATAAGATCGAAAGGCATTATCTCGCAAAATTGCCGGATACTGAAGAGGCTATTATTACAGATAATACCAAGGTGATCAACACCCTTAATTCCCTGTGTATCGAAATGGACAACCGTTACGAGCTGCTCAAGGATGCGATGGTGAGAAACATCAAAGAGTATAACACAAAATTCAAGGCACGAAAATTAAATCCTGAACAAGGGCATAAGTTCCTGCCTTACATAGTCCTGGTGGTAGATGAATTTGCAGATCTCATCATGACGGCAGGTAAAGAGGTTGAAGCGCCAATTGCAAGGCTTGCGCAGCTAGCCAGAGCAATTGGTATACATTTAATTATCGCTACGCAAAGACCATCGGTCAATGTGATCACCGGGATAATTAAAGCCAACTTCCCCGCGAGGATCGCTTTTAGGGTTACCTCCAAGATCGACTCCCGCACCATTCTTGACAGCCAGGGTGCAGATCAACTTATTGGTAAGGGAGATATGCTTTTCACCCAGGGTAATACCCTGCTAAGACTACAATGTGCTTTTGTAGACACTCCCGAAGTTGATAAGATCACAGAATTTATTGGTTCACAAAAAGCTTATGCCGATGCTTATCACCTCCCCGAGTATAGCGGAGAGGAAAGTGGCACATCTCTTGATATTGATGTAAGCGATCGGGATAAGCTCTTCCGCGAAGCCGCCGAAGTCATAGTAATAGCACAACAAGGATCGGCTTCTTTGCTTCAAAGAAAATTGAAGTTGGGATATAATCGCGCGGGGAGGATCATCGATCAATTGGAAGCAGCCGGAGTGGTTGGACCTTTTGAAGGCAGCAAGGCACGGCAGGTGCTGGTACAGGATATCGAAAGCCTTAACCAGCTGTTGAATGATGAATAGAATAACCAAATAAAAATCATGAAAAAATTAGTTTTAGTTGCAGTAGCATTTTTGACATTTTTGAATACCAGTGCCCAGTCTTCACAAGGTGCAAAAGAGTTGCTAAATGAAGTTTCCTCCAAAGTTGAATCTTATGACAACATTATCATCGAATTCAAATATGCGCTGGAGAATACCGCCGAAAATGTGAAGCATGAAACCCGGGGTGATGTAAGCCTGGAAGGAGAAAAATACCTGCTTAACATCATGGGAACAACCCGTCTTTTTGATGGAAAGAAATTGTATACCATTATTCCTGAAGATGAAGAGATCAATATCTCAGTTCATAATCCTGAAGAAGATCAGGACATTAGTCCCTCTAAAATGTTAACCTTTTACAACAACGGATACAAATCTGAACTTGGTCCCGTAAAGGATCTAAAAGGCCGAAAAATCCAGTACGTAAAGCTTACACCAATTGATTCTAAAGCCGAAATCAAAGAGATACAGCTGGGAATTGATAAGCAGACTAAAAATATTTACAATTTAATCCAGACGCAGGATAATGGTACGAAGATCACAATTACTGTGAACAGCTTCAAGACCAATCAGCCTCTTCCTCAAACCCTTTTCAGTTTTAAAGAGGACAGGTACAAAGACTACTATATTAACAGGTTAGACTAAGTAATTGAAAATATTAGATCGGTACATACTTACCAGCTACTTAAAGACATTCTTTTCGGTTTTTGTGATACTCATGTTCATATTTGTATTGCAAACCATCTGGCTGTACATCGGGGAATTAGCGGGTAAGGATCTCGACATCGATATCATCTTTAAATTCCTGCTCTATTTTAGTCCCAAGCTGGTACCACTGGTTTTGCCCTTAAGTATCCTGCTGACGTCTATAATGACTTTCGGAAATTTTGCTGAAAATTACGAGTTTGCCGCGATGAAATCGGCAGGTATTTCCTTGCAGCGGGCAATGCGTTCCCTTACCGTTTTCATTTTACTGGTAAGCGTAACCGCCTTTCTATTCTCCAATAATGTCATTCCCGCAGCCGAGTATAAATCCATAAACCTGCGGAAGAATATTGCCCAGCTTAAACCTGCAATGGTTATTTCTGAAGGTGTTTTTAATGACCTGGGACAGATCAATATAAAAGTTGATGAGAAGACAGGAGAGCGAGGTCAATACCTTCACGATGTTATCATTCATAAAAAGAACGAACGCCGCCCCGGAAATTTCACAGTTATAAAAGCTTCTGAAGGTGAGTTGGTGGGAAGTACAGGTTCCAATATTCTTAGTCTCATCCTTAAAGATGGGAACTATTACGATGAGATCTTGCCCTCCTCCCCCCGGGACCGGATGAAAAAACCCTTTGCAAAAAGCTATTTTGAAGAGTATGTGATCAACATGGATCTTTCGGGATTTAATGATGTGGATCTTGATGAGGAAAGGTACAGTAACTCTCATAACATGCTCAAGATATCTGAGCTGAACCGTACCATAGATTCTTTTTCAACTTCCTATAACCAGGAAGTTGAAATCTTTTCCCGAAACATGTACAATCGTACCGGGATTGAGAACCTAAAGAAAGAGGTGAAACCTAAAAAGGATACAGCTATTGATCCTGAAAAAGGAATTTTACCGCTATATGAGACTCACCAGGCGTCTCAAATTATAAATCTTGCCCTTGGAGGTGTGAACGGGGCTGTGGCTACGGTAACTAACAAGAGAATAGAATTGGTAAGCGCCTCTAAAAGATTGAATAAATTTGAAATTGCCCTGCATGAAAAATATGTACTTGCTGTAGCTTGTGTGATCCTCTTTTTTGTAGGAGCTCCCCTCGGGGCTATTATTAGAAAAGGAGGTATGGGATTACCAATGGTAATAGCGATCCTGCTTTTTCTTACTTATCACTTTATTGGGATCTTTGCGAAAAACAGTGCCGAGGAGGGCCAGATAAGCCCATTTTTGGGAACATGGCTATCTACTCTTATTATGTTACCCCTGGGAATCTTTCTCACCTATAGAGCAACAACAGATCAGGGTTTATTCAGCTTCAGCATTCTTTTTGAGCCAATTAAGAGGCTTTTGAAAAGGACGCAAATTATGGGCCGTTCCGAAAAGGATTAATATCTTTGCCGGCAATTATGCAATGCAAGTTATGAGCCAGGAAACCTCCTTTAAATTACATACTATAAAAGAAGCTATTGATGACATTAGAGCCGGTAAGGTGATTATTGTTGTTGATGATGAAGACCGGGAAAATGAAGGAGATTTTCTGGCTGCCGCCTCAAAGGTGACGCCGCAAATGATCAATTTCATGGCCACCCATGGCCGCGGACTTATTTGTGCTCCTCTTACCGAAAAACGTTGTAAAGAGCTGCAACTGGAGATGATGGTGGGCAACAATACAGATCCTATGGAGACGGCCTTTACTATTTCTGTCGATCTTAAAGGAAAAGGGGTTACAACGGGTATTTCGGCATCAGACAGGGCAGAGACTATTAAATCTCTAATCGATCCCGAAACCAAACCATTCGATCTTAGCAGACCAGGTCACATTTTTCCGCTTAAAGCAAAAGAAGGCGGAGTTTTAAGAAGAACCGGTCATACAGAAGCCGCAATAGATTTCGCAAGATTGGCAGGCTTTCCTCCTGCCGGGGTGATTGTAGAGATCATGAACGAAGACGGTACCATGGCAAGGCTTCCGCAACTGCTTAAAGTAGCCGAAAAATTCGATCTTAAGATCGTATCTATTGAAGACCTCGTGGCTTACAGAATGCAACACGATTCCCTTATTGTCAAAAAAGAAGATTTTGACATTGAAACCCGTTTTGGTGCTTTTCGACTTAGAGCCTATCAACAGACTACAAACAAGCAGATACACATTGCCCTTACCAAAGGCGCCTGGAAATCTTCGGATCCCATCCTGGTGCGTATGAATTCAACCCTTGTCAATAATGACATTTTAGGCACCCTTACCAATGATGCCGATAAGAAGCTGGATTATATGTTTAAGGCCATTAATGAGGAAGGAAAGGGAGCTATTGTATTTATTAACCAGGAAAGCCAGTCCCTTAATCTTATTAAAAGGCTTGGAGAACTAAAAGATCTTCAAAAAGCAGGGGAAATGAAAGCTCCTCCTTTGGTGATGGATGCAAAGGATTTTGGAATTGGAGCGCAGATCCTGCATGATCTAGAGATCCATAAAATCCGCCTCCTGTCCAATACCAAACAAACCAAAAGAGTTGGTATGATAGGTTATGGTCTTGAGATTACAGAATACGTAAATTACTAGATCTCGATCACCGTGTCCTTTAAAGGTCTTCTCACCTTTTTTAAGGATGCAAAAAAATCATCATCAGAGCGATAGCCTACCGGCAAAGCCAGAACGGCTTCCAGGCCGTACTTTTCAAGCTCAAGGATTTCGTTGTATTTCTTAGGTTCAAAACCTTCCATGGGACAGGAATCGATTCCTTCTACGGCACAAACAGTAAGTAAAGTACCCAACACAAGATATGCCTGGTGGGTAGCCCATATCTTCACTTCATCCACAGGCTTCTGTTCAAAATCCCCAATAAGGGATTCCCTGAAGGGGTGCAGAATTTCATCGGGGGTTTTCCTAATGTCCTGAACCATTTTGAAATGCTTTTCAATAAAGCCTTTGTCCACAGTATTTTCTATACAAATAACCAGTAAATGAGAAGCAGTTCCTATTTGCTTTTGGTTGTAAGATGCCGTCATCAGTTTATCCTGAATTTCTTTATTTTGAACCAGGACCAGCCTTAGCGGCTGCAGGCCATAGGAAGTAGCAGTAAGATTAAAAGCAGTTTTTAAAACATTGATCTTCTCTTCGGAAACCAGTTTGTCTGGATCAAATTTTTTCACTGCATATCGCCACTTTAAGGCGGTTATACTATTCATGCTAAAAGATTTTCACAAAGATACGCCACGCAGAGAGAGGCTGCAAATGGAAGAAACAACTGAAGAGAGGGATCCTAGAAGTTGTTGCGTTTTTGTTCCCTCCGGTCCCGGTAAAGATTGTATATCCTCCGGATCAAAAATCCGCTTACAATCAGGACAACCAGGATTTCGAGCCCTAACATTAAATAGAATACTGTCATAGAGGAGATTTACAGGACCCATAAGGACCAATTGTCAAAACTACCTTAAATGCTTGTTAAAGATTACCGTTAAAGACACAACAAATACAACTTATAACACAACTTTAAATAGATGATCTTCAAAAAAATCCTAAGTTTAGAATGTTTGATCCTTTAAGGTCGAACAGATAATAGTTGTCAGTAGCATATAAAGCTGATAAATAATAACATAACAAGATTTATTTTTATTAAATGGAAATTTTTGTAAAAGCTCTTCCTGTGGAAGAGATTATAGAAAGTTTATCGAAGCAGCTTAACACCCCAATTCAAAGAGATGGTGGAGAACTTATAATTGACCTACCCGAAAAGTGGGGCAAGGGATTTATAAGAGGAACCAGTTTCAACTGGGGAGTTGGGGTTATTGAATACAATGTAACCTTCTTTAAGGATGTTGAGATCCACTTCACGATCAATCAAACTCACCCTTTAAAATTTATATTTTGTTCAGAAGGCAGGGTGAGACATGGTTTTGAAGAAAATGACGATATACACAACATAGATACTTACCAAAATGTAATTGTTTCCAGTAGTGGCCATAACGGGCATGTCCTGTTATTTAAGGCTAATGAAACCTCCCATGTCTTCAGTTTGGAGATCATAAGAGCAGAATTCAACCAGAGGAAGAATTTTGATTATAAAGACATGGATCCACAGTTACAGCGCTTGTTTCAGGATAACAATGCCGAAGAATTATTCTTTTATCAGGGGAACTACAGCATTCAGGCAGCCGATATTGTGGAATCCATAGCCCATAAAGAACATACCGGATTTCTACGGTTAATTTTTCTGGAGGCCAAAGTTTATGAAATGCTCGCAAAGCAAATCAGTCAGTTTACAGATGATCAACAAAATGGACATAAAGCTATTCTGCTAAGGAGAAGCGATGTTGAAAAGGTGAAGAATGCGGTAGAAATAATAAATCGGGATCTTAACCAGAATTATTCGGTAGACCATTTGGCAAAGGAGGTAGGTACCAACGTGAATAAGTTACAGGAAGGATTTAAGTACATGTTTGACCTTACTGTTAACAAATACATACAGCAGGTAAAACTGGAAGCAGCCAAAGAATTGTTGACCGAATCTGATCATAATATTTCCCAGATTGTAGGGCAAATTGGCCTCAATAATCGCAGCTATTTTTCTAAGATCTTCAAGGAAAAATACGGGGTGAGCCCAAAATATTTCCTTAACCAAAAATTTCCAGATAGCGAAAATACCGGGGATAGCGAAGAGGATTGATTTTAACCCGCCAGTGCGTCGAGAGCCTTTTCAATATCGATACCTTTTCCCAGCACCGGCTTAAATAAATCCGGTTTTTTTTCAATTCGGTCCGGCATAGTTTTTATTGTAAAATCTCTCATATCCAATCCCGGTTTTACCTCATCCCATTCCAGGGGTGCCGAGACAGTCGCTCCCGGTTTGGGCCGTGCGCAATACGGCGCTGCCAGAGTTTGTCCTTTCCGGTTTTGAAGAAAATCCAGGTAAATTTTCCCTTTCCTTTTCTTCACATTTCTTTCCATGGACGTCAAATCGGGTAGTTGCTCATTGATAAAATAGCAGAGTATTTTAGTGAAATCCCGGGCTTCATCATAAGTGTACTTCGCCCCCAAAGGAATGTAAATGTGGATCCCGCTGGAGCCGGATGTCTTGGCATAACCAGTAATTTTTGCCTTATCCAGCACTTCATGAGCTACCTGTGCCACCTCGATTACCTGCTCAAAAGTGGTTTTTTCTGAAGGGTCAATATCTATAACTGTAAAATCGGGATTAAGAAGGTTCTGGACTCTGGAGTTCCAGGGATTGATTTCGATACATCCCAGGTTTGCCATGTATATAAGACTTGCTTCATTCTGGCACATGATATATTCCAATTCCTTGTTGTTATGCTTAGAAAAAATTTTGGTTGATTCAAGCCAGTGGGGAAAAATTCCGGCTGTATCTTTTTGATAAAATCCTTCTTCCGTTATTCCGTTAGGATGCCTGTGTAAGTTTTGAGGACGGTCCTTCAAAAATGGCAAAATGGTATCGGCTATTTTCAGGTAATAATCAATAAGATCATACTTTCGAAGACCCGATTCGGGCCAGTAGACCTTGTCTAAATTGCTTATAGGAACCGAGATCCCTCCTATTTCAAGAGCATCTCCTTCCTTTTTAGCCGCAGGTTTCTTTTTAGGAACTTTTATTGTTTTTTCTTTAGTGATCTCCTTCGGAAGCTTATCCATGCGCAAACCTTTAAAAGAGGGATGTCGCATATGTCCCGAGCGGGTCCATTCAGAAAAATTTACTTCACAAATAAGCTCGGGAACCAGCCAGGTTGGGGTCCGGCCTTTGAGGGCAGGCTTCTTTTTAAAAGGCTTTGCTTCGGTCACCAGAACTTTGAAACCTTTCATAAAGATCCTTTTTATCCTGATCACTAAAACCGGTGCCGCAGTTTCCAATATATACCAGCTCTTCGCCTTTATGCATTCCCAGGATAAGGGAGCCAAACGGGCCGCCGGTATCTGAATCTGTATACCCGCATATCAACGCTTCCTGACTTTCAAAAGCTTTTATCTTTAGCCATTTATCGCTTCGGGAGCCGGGGATGTATTGAGAATCGGCCTTTTTGGCAATCACCCCTTCCATTCCCATCTCTACCGCCTGTTCAAAAAAGGCCTTTCCCATGCTCTCAACATGATCACAGTAATATACCTGCGGAATATCTTCAATGACCTCCGGAAGCAGACTTTTCCTTTCGGTAAGGGGAAGGTGCATGATATTATGGCCATTTAAATAAAGGAGATCAAAAACATAATACCTAAGTTCTCCTGAAGGTTCTTTCTGGTAATTCTGAAGTTTCTGAAAAACCGGTTTTCCGGTTTCATCAAGCGCAACCACTTCCCCATCCAGGATCACATCGTGAGGAATAGCTTTTAAATGTTCATATAATTCTTTGAATTTGGTCTTAAAGGAAATCCCGTTTCGGGAATAGAAATCCACCTTTCCTTTCTGAATATTGGCTAAAGCTCTGTAACCATCCCATTTCAACTCATAGATCCAGTTAGCTTTATTAAAGATCTCGGGAGCTTTGGTAGCCAGCATAGGTTTTATTAACTCCGTAACTTCCAGCTGCTTCACTTTTTCGGAAGCAGCGTGTTCACTGAGATTTTCGGCATCGTAATCTAAGTCTGTGGAGAAGTCATCACTTTTTTTGATAAGAAGCCATTGATTGTCCTTTTCTCCTCCCCTCCGGGTATGAACCAGCGCAAAAGTTCCTTTGATCTTAGTGCCGAAAAAAGTGATTTTAAGGTCTCCTTTTTTCAGCATTTTCAGAAGGTCTTTCTCATCGCCCCCTCCCGAAGCTTCATAAGTGCCTTCATCCCAGATGCTCATCTCCCCCGCCCCGTAATTGCCTTTGGGAATAGTTCCGTGAAAGCTGAGATATTTTATAGGATGGTCCTCGGTCTGGATCGCCAGGCGTTTATCTGCAGGGTTCATAGAAGGTCCTTTGGGTACCGCCCAGCTCTTAAGTACCCCTTCCATTTCAAGACGCAGGTCATAATGTAATCGGGTGGCCCTATGTCGCTGAATCACAAACCGAAGCCGACCCTTGTTTTTTTCGTAAGCAGCATCAGGTTCGGGAGTTTTGGAGAAATTCCGTTTTTTGATATACTCGTCCAGTGCCATTTAGGAAGCTTTGCTTTTTTTCTTCTTTTTGTCCAGACTGGCTTTAAGCTGCGCCATAAGATCTGTAGCCGGAGTGGCTTTTGATTCGAATTTTTCAGTCTTGGTCTTTTTACCGCCGGTTTTGGCTTTAATAATCTTTAAGAGTTGATCGTTGTAAACATCTTTATATTTTTCGAAATCAAACTCAGAGGTATATTGTTCAATAAGAGATTTTGCCATATCGATCTCTTTTTTAGAAACTTTGGTATCGGGTAGTTTTAATTCTGAAGGATCGCGAATCTCATCTGCAAACCTTATCACATGAAGCACCAGCGCATCTTTGTAAACTCCTACCAGGCTTAGGTTTTCCTTGGCGCGCATCACAAAAGTCGCAACGCCCAGTTTACCGGTATCTTTTAATGCAGCTTTTAATAAATTATAAGATTTCTCACCGTCCTTTTGCGGTTCCAGGAAATAAGGTTTCTTAAAAAGCACATCGGCCACATCTTTTTCTTCAATGAATTCCTCAATATCAATAGTGCGGGATTTCTTCATGTTCGCCTTATCAAAATCCTCTTTTTCAAGAATGGTATAAGTGTCATCCTGTTTATAACCTTTCACTATATCCTTCCACTCTACTTCCTCTCCTGTTGCTTCATTGACCCTTTTATACCTTATCCTGGCATGGTCATTCTTGTCGAGCATGTCCAGATCGAGTTTTCGCTCCTCACTGCCCGAATACATTTTAATGGGAATAGTTACCAGTCCAAAGCTTATTGATCCATTCCAGATAGACCTCATATCATGTGAATTTTAGATGATTATCTACAAGATACCCGATTTTTCAATCATTCCCGAGGGATTAGCATTGTCTTAACGATACCTGAAGCTTTTGCAATAAGGCACGTTAAGGTTTTAGGAAAAAGTCGCTAAAGCTTTCTTAATGATTTTGTTGTGACACGAAAAAGAAATTATCTTAGAAAAAGGCATTTTTCGCCCCCCATTTAACAATACTTAAAAACGAAATGAAGATGAAAAGACTTGAAAACAAAGTAGCGATAGTTACCGGTGGCGCAACAGGAATTGGGGAGGCAATCTCCAAAAAATTTGCAGCCGAAGGGGCAAGTATTCTGGTAGTTGGAATGCCCCAGGATCCTGTTAAAGATGTGATAAGTGATTTGAAAAAATCCAAAGCCAAAGCCATAGGTTTTTCTGCCGATATATCTTCTGAAGAAAATGCGAAAGAAGCAATCGAAACAGCCATTAAACACTTCGGCCGTATCGACATTTTAATAAATAACGCCGGAGTCTATCCTGAAGCAAATACTATAGATGAATTCTCTACCGAAGCTTTTGATAACCTTCTGAAAAATAACCTTAGAACGGCATTTTTGATGACCAAATATGCGGTTCCACATCTCAAAAAGTATAGAGGCTGTATAGTTTCTGCAGGTTCAGAAGCTGGAAAAATAGGGATTCCTAATGTTTCTCCATATGGAGGCACGAAAGGCTTTATGCACGCTTTTATGAAAGGGGTGGCAGCAGAGCAGGCGAAAAATGGAATAAGAGTGAACTGCGTTGCTCCCGGTCCTATAGACACAGCCTGGACCCACAAAGAGACCAGTGACATCAACAAAAAAATGGAAAAGCAAATGATGAGTGCCACTCCTTTAGGTCGTCGTGGTACTCCGGAAGAGATTGCGAATGTTTACCTCTTCCTGGCATCAGATGAAGCTTCTTATATTACCGGTGCAGTCTATTCTGCAGATGGAGGAATTACCATTGGAAAAGGACCTGTGGGAGATGAAGTTCCATCAAAACTTAAAAAAGAACCAAAAGGAAGTTTGAACCTTAAGCATCAAATGGACGGCGCTACTAACCTTAGATAAAATATAAAAATGGCTTTAAAAGCAATCTTTTTAAACTGTACACTCAAAAAATCACCCGAAACTTCAAATACCGAAGCCTTCATAGGGCAGGCCCAGAAAATATTTTCGGGGCTGGATGTTGAAACCGAAGTAGTAAGGGTGGTAGATCACAATGTAAAATTCGGAAATTCTTCAGATGAAGGTGACGGGGACGACTGGCCAAATATCCTCCAAAAAGTTAAGGAAAGTGATATCATGATCATCGCTACCCCTATTTGGAGGGGAGACAGAAGTGCCGTCGCTAAACTGGTCGCCGAAAGATTTGACGGCATCTGGGAGGAAGCCGATGAAGAAACAGGACGTTATCCCACTTTTAATAAAATTGGAGGCGTGATGGTAGATGGAAATGAAGATGGCGCCAAAAAAGCCATTTCCAGTATCTGTTTTGATCTTTCTGAACACGGTTTTACTATTCCTGTAAATGCTTTTAGCTATTATGTAGGAAAAGCAGGACCCGGGCCCGCTTACATTGAGGCGAAGGGAGATGAACATTTCTTCACCAACCGGAACCTTTACCACATGGTGCACAACATGGTGCATCTTGCGAAAGTGCTAAAGGAAATTCCCTACGACACCAACATTAACGACTTGAATAAAAAGGCAGAAAAAATAAGTAATACCAAAGACTAACTATAAAAACCAACCACTATGCTTGACTGGCTAATACATGTCATTATTGATGCTGCTGTACTTTTAATTGCAGCAAAAATGTTACCCAAAGTAGAACTAAAAGGCTGGAAAACGGCTATTGTTGTTGCGCTTTTAATTGGAGTATTGAGCTTCTTTTTAAGCTGGATCCTTACCGTGGTTCTCAATATTGCCACCCTCGGAATCTTTTACTTCCTCGGCCTTGGATTTATTACCAGGATCGTTGCATATGCGATCATCATTGAACTGGCCGATAAATTGAGTACAGGTTTTAAGACCCATGGATTTATGCCATCCCTTTGGCTGGCAATAATCATAGCAATTGTTGGTTCCCTTGTTGACTGGATTATTCTGTAGAGCCAGAAAATAATATGATAAAAAACCACGGCGCAACAGCTCCGTGGTTTTTTTATGATTTTTGAGGAACCTTTGGCTCCTATTATCTTTGCTTTGCCCGTAGATACTGGTTGGGCCAATCAATAGCGGCACCTAATTCGGCAGCGGCTTCGAGTGGAAAATATGGATTTCTAAGCATCTCCCTTCCTAAAAGAATAATATCGGCCTGCTCTTTTTCCAGCACTTCTTCGGCTTCCTGTGGCGTGGTTATCAAACCAACGGCAGCGGTTAAAATACCGGCTTCAGATTTCAGTTTTTCTGAAAAAGGCACCTGGTATTTCTTCTGAACCGGAATACTTACGTTAGGAACAAGTCCGCCGGAAGAACAGTCTATCAAATCTACACCTTCCTCTTTAAGAAGTTTGGCCAGTTCAACCGACTCTTTTTCATTCCAGCCTCCTGCAGCCCAATCTGTTGCCGATATCCTTACAAACAAAGGCAAATCCTCCGGCCAAACCTCCCTTACTGCTCTTGTCACCTCAAGGAGAAGCCTGCTGCGGTTTTCAAAGGAACCGCCATATTCATCTTTTCTTTGGTTACTTAGGGGAGAAAGAAATTCATGTAATAAATAGCCATGGGCGGCATGAATTTCCACAACTTTAAAACCTGCCGAAAGTGCTCTTTTTGAAGCCTCTCTAAAATCGGAAATAACTTTTTCGATTCCGGCAGAATCAAGTTCTATTGGTGCGGGGTTTTCTTCGTAAAATGGAATAGCCGAAGGCGCAACCGGCTGCCATCCTCCTTCTTCTTCAGAAAGGAACTTCCCGCCTTTCCAGGGATTGGTCGTGGATGCTTTTCTACCTGCGTGTGCAAGTTGAATTCCCGGCACACTCCCCTGCCCTTCCAAAAATGCGGTTATTTCCTTCAGTTTTTCAACGTGTGCATCTTTCCATATTCCAAGATCATCGGGGGTGATACGGGCTTCGGGGGAAACTGCGGCAGCTTCAGAAATTACAAGGCCTGCTCCTCCTGTAGCACGTGTTCCCAGGTGCACCAGGTGCCAGTTGTTAGCAAAACCGTCTTTGCTGCTATACATACACATGGGAGAAACTCCAATGCGGTTTTTTAATTGAATGGATTTTATTTTTAATGGCTCAAACAGCCGCGGGGACATTTTACTCATAATTTACAATTTCAATTTCCTTCAAAAATAGCGAAAACACTAAGGTTAATCTTATTGCGCTAATAGGAAAACAACATCTACAGATCAACCAAAGTAATTGCAATGGGAAAAGAAGCATCAAAAATGTCATTTTTGGAGCATTTGTTTTTCGGGTTCATATTTTGCAATATCTTAGCTAGGAAGATCAAGCTATGTCCACCAAACAAATTTTTCCTTTATCTAAACTTACCGAAGCCATTGAGAATGTGATCAACCGGTATTGCAGTAAGGTGGTGTGGGTAAAAGCTGAAATTGTAAAGCTCAATCATTACCCTCAAACCGGCCATTGCTATCCAGATCTTGTGGAAAAAAGGGATGGGAAGATCGTGGCCGAATTACGCGGAAATATCTGGAAAGCGAATTTTGAGCTTATCAATGAAAAGTTTAGGAATGTATTAAACGAAGATCTTAGGGACGACATGACGGTGGTGGTCCAGGCGACGGTCACCTTTCATTCGGTTTATGGCATTGCCCTCAACATCCTCGACATAGATCCCGAATATACCCTCGGGGAACTGGCGAAACAACGTGCCGCAGCTATAAAAAAACTGACTGCTGAAGGCATTTTTGGAGCAAATAAGAATCTGCTTCTTCCGAAGTTACCAAAAACAATTGCCATTATTTCGGTGAACAGCAGCAAGGGATATCAGGATTTTTTGAACGTGATAGAAAACAATCCGTGGGGATACCAGTTCCACTGCAAACTTTTCCCCGCGATCCTGCAGGGGGAGCGGGCGGTTTCAACCATTACTGCACAGCTTAAAAGGATCAAAAAGCATAAAAAGGTTTTCGATGCTGTGGCCATAATTCGTGGGGGCGGTGGCGAGATTGGCCTGAGCTGCTATGACAATTATGATCTGGCGAAAGAAGTTGCTCAATTTCCGCTTCCGGTTTTAACCGGGATTGGGCATTCCACCAACGAGACCGTTAGTGAGCTGGTGAGCTTTAAAAGTTTTATCACTCCCACTAAAATAGCAGAATTCTTACTTCAGGAATTCCATAATTTTTCACAACCGTTAAGGGAAAATATTCAGAAAATATCTTTGGGCGCAAACCTGCTTTTTGAGAGGCAGGAAACTCAGCTGGAGCGGGTTTCAAGTTCCTTCAGGTTCCTGGCCACCAAGGTCATTGACCGGGAAAAGAACAAGCATTTCAACTTTGGGCGCATCATAGCAATGGAAACAAAGAATATGTTTAGGCAGGAAACTTCAGCATTAAAGAACATAGCTACTTCAGTCGAACATCTATCGCCAAAAAATATTCTAAAAAGAGGTTTCAGCATCACCAGAAAGGATGGAAAAGTGGTTACAGATGCCGCTGTCCTGGCGGAAGGAGACCTGGTAGAAACCGAATTCCTTTCAGGAAAAGCTTCCGCAGAAATTAAAAATATCAACAGCAAATAATGGGAACAAAACTGACTTATACAGAGGCCTTTGCCGAATTACAACAAATTGTGCTGGAGATGGAAAATGCCGAAATTGGCATAGATGAACTGGATGCAAGGGTAAAACGAGCTTCTTTCCTGTTAAAGCTTTGCAGGGAAAAGCTTTATAAAACTGAGCAGAATGTGCTCGAGACCCTCAAAACTATAGAAACAGAATAGGTTTATCAAGATTTTGTGCCGGTAGCATTCATCATTCTCTTGAATAGTGCAACATAAAAAGTTTCCAGATGAAATTATAAATTAGTATTTTGCCTCTTGGTTTTTTTGGAAAAATTAATTTCACTCACTTATCGATACCATTAAAAAAGATTTTACAGGCGATGTAGCTGCCGTTAATCAAATCTCTGTCGTCCCACAATTGCTGGATGTAATTTGCCGTTCCACCAAAATGGGATTTGCTGCTATTGCAAGAGTAACCGATGATCGCTGGATCACCTGCGCGGCAAAAGACCTGGTTTCTTTTGGACTTAAACCGGGAGATGAACTGGAGGTGGAAACTACAATTTGCCACGAAGTACATAAGAACAGTAAGGCCGTATATATTGATCACGTCGCAAAAGATCCTGCTTATTGCGATCACCATACGCCAAAGATCTACGGGATCCAGAGCTATATTTCGGTTCCTGTATACAGGAAAAGCGGTGAGTTTTTTGGAACGCTTTGCGCTATAGATGCCAATCCCAAAGAGATCAATACTCCCGAAATTACCGGGATGTTCCAGCTATTTTCTGAGCTTATTTCCTTTCACCTTGACGTTGCCGAAAAAATGATGGTGGCCGAAGAAGAATTAAAGGAGGAGCGGGAAGTTGCAGAATTGAGAGATCAATTCATCGCAATCCTGGGTCATGACTTAAAGAACCCCATAGCCACGATGCGTATGAGTGCAGACATTCTGCTTAAGATGTCTAAAGAAGAACTTACCAAAAGACAGGCTGCAATGATCAAGTCTACATCTTTCAGGATGCAGACACTAATTGAAAACGTACTGGACTTTGCTAAAGGAAAGTTGGGGGAAGGTATTGTCCTTGAAAAGAAAGCCAATAATGGAAAATTAGTCCAGATACTGGAACAGGTAATAAAAGAAGTAAAAGTTAGTGCGCCGGAAAGAGAAATTCTTTTTGATGCAGCACTTCATGAGGAAGTATTCTGCGATAAGGACAGGATTGGTCAACTGTTCGCTAATTTATTGAGCAATGCCAATCAACATGGTTCACCGGATGCTCCTATTAGAGTAAATGCATCAACCACAGACCATCACTTTGAATTAAACGTTTCCAATAAAGGAGATAAGATCCCTGAAGATTCCCTGGTTCATCTTTTTGAACCTTTTTACCGGGATCCTAAAGGGAGTAATACGAAAGGTTTAGGTCTTGGACTTTATATAGCTTCAGAAATTGCTAAAGCTCATAAGGGTGTGCTCGAGGTGAACTCGACCGGGGAAGAAACTACTTTTTCCCTGCAAATCCCCTTGAAGGAAGCCTAACATTTCATAAAGCAAAGGCTTTAAAATGGCATTTTAGAGCCTCCACTCCCCCACTGTTCAAGGTCAGATTTCCATATCCTTTTCCGTTTCCAGAGTAAAACCAGATTGCCAAAAAATTATAAAACCTTGAACTACCTGTGTTAAGGTTTATTAAGCAACTTGGGAGCGGCTTTAAGTCTTTTTATATTAGGTAAATAGAAAAAATACCAGTTATGAAAAGACAAACACGAACAAGGGCAGTTTCACTCCCCTTACCATCACAGAAAAAAATTCTAATCTCCTTTTTTACTCTCCTGCTTCTAAGCCTTAGCGCACTGGCACAAAAACCTACTGTAAGGACCGACGCCGGAGATATTAAAATCCATAAAGTAGCAGAAGATCTTGATCATCCCTGGGGCATGGCCTTTTTACCGGATGGTAGACTGCTGGTTACAGAGAGAGCCGGAACCCTCAGAATTCTGGAAAAAGACACCACCCTTTCTGCACCACTCGGGGGAACTCCGGAGGTCTTTGCACAAGGACAGGGAGGAATGCTCGATGTAGCACTTCATCCCAATTTTGCAGAAAATAATTACGTGTACCTGTCTTTTGCCGAACCGGGAGATAACAATACAGCTTCCACAGCTTTAGGTCGTGGAAAATTGGTGGGAAATTCTATTGAGGATTTCGAGGTGATCTTTCGAATGGAACCAAAAGTGGAAGGACCCAACCATTTTGGAGGACGAATAATTTTCACCCCGGAAAATGAAATTTTTTTCACCCTTGCCGAAAGATTTAAATTTGATCCTGCCCAAGATCTTTCCAGCCACCTGGGAACCGTGGTACGTCTTAATGACGACGGAACTCCTTCTAAAGCAAACCCATCATTTGACGATCCTAAGGCTTTGGAAGAGATTTGGTCGTATGGACACAGAAATATTGAAAGTGCGGCTTTACATCCTCAAACCGGAAAGCTTTGGGTAGCCGAAATGGGACCTATGGGTGGAGATGAATTACAACCTGCAGAAGCCGGTAAGAATTATGGCTGGCCGGTAGTGAGCTGGGGAGATAATTATGACGGCAGTGAAATTCCCGATCCCACTACCCGTCCTGAATTTGCAGATGCCGTTGTAAAATGGACACCCACAATTTCCCCTTCAGGAATGATATTCTACGATGGTGATGTTTTTCCCGAATGGAAGAACAGTATGATGATAGGTGGCCTCACAGCAGCCGGAATTGTACGTGTGGAAGTGAATGGCGACCAGGCCAAAGAAGTAGAACGAATTCCTTTTGCTGTAAGAGTGAGAGATGTGGAACAGGGACCCGACGGATTGATCTGGGTGCTTACCGATGAAGATAATGGTAAGATCCTGCAGCTTAAACCGGTGAAATGAAAATAGCTACTTATAACGTAAACGGTATCAATGCCCGGTTACCTGTATTGCTTAAGTGGTTAAAGACTTCAAAGCCAGATGTGGTTTGCCTTCAGGAATTAAAAGCGCCCGATGAGAAGATTCCGAAGGCAGAGATCAGGAATGCCGGATACAAAGCTCTATGGCATGGCCAAAAACGCTGGAATGGTGTGGCCATTTTAGCAAGAGAAGAACTTGAAATCGAGGAAATGTCCCGCGGATTAGAAGGAGAACCCGAAGATGAACAAAGCCGGTACCTGGAAGCAGTCATAAATGAAACGGTTATCGGTTGCCTTTATTTACCCAATGGAAATCCTGCTCCCGGTCCAAAGTTCGATTATAAAATGCGTTGGTTCGAACGCCTTTCTAAAAGGGCAAAAGAACTGCTGGATCATAATGTTCCCGTTGTCCTTACCGGAGATTACAATGTCATGCCTACAGAAAAGGATGTGTATAAGCCTGAAAGATGGGTAGATGATGCCCTTTTTAGACCTGAAGTAAGGGAAGCATTTCATAACCTGGTTGCGCAGGGATGGACAGATGCCATAAGAAAGCTTTATCCTGAAGAGACCATCTATACTTTCTGGGATTACTTTAGAAATGCCTACGGAAGAAATGCCGGCCTCCGAATTGACCATTTTCTCCTAAGCCCACACCTAAGCGACAGGCTGAAAGCTGCAGGTGTGGATAAAGATGTGAGGGGCTGGGAAAAATCCAGCGACCACGCACCTGTTTGGATCGAACTTAAGGATTAGCTACCTGCAACTACTCCCCCTCTAATTAATAAAGAGCAGCTCATTTAGTTATAAGATGTGGTGTAAGAAGCACTGGCTTAGGTTTCATAGAAAAAACCTGAATTCCGGTATTCTTAATCATGTGTGAGTTCACAGGTTTCATTATCCAGCTCGGTTTCGATGGTGTAATGTTCAAAAGAATATTCCTTCAGGATATCCTTTACTGCTCTCTTAGCTGCGAGGATTTCCCTAAATTCCGTAATGTACTTTAACTTAATATGAGCTGTAAAAACATGATGCTCTCCTTCCAGAGACCAAACATGAGTATGATGCATAGAATCCACCTTATCAATTTCCAGAAGTCTCCTTTTTATTTCTTCAAGATCGATTTCCTTAGGGACCCCCTGTAGAAAAATGAACAGGGTTTCTTTAAGTCGCTTTACCACATTCCATAAAATATACATGGTGATCAACAACGAAAGCGCAGGATCAAGATAATGTATGTCTTCAAACTTAAGGATTATTGCTACCACAAGTACCGCTACCCAGCCCAGAACATCTTCGAGTAGATGCCATGAAACCACTTTTTCATTCATCGTTTTCCCGCTACTCAACTTGTAGGCTGCATAACCGTTCACAGCGACACCTATTATCGCAAAAATGATCATTCCATCTGCATCGGAATGTTCGGGTTCAAACAGCCTTCCTACAGCTTCATATATAACATATATGGAACCTCCTATTAGCACCAGGCTGTTGATCAAGGCTCCCAAAAGAGAGAACCTTCGATATCCAAAAGAAAAAGTAGAACTTGATTCCTGCTTACTTTTCTTATCCAGGTACCAGGAAGTACCAAGGGACAAACTGTCTCCCAGATCGTGTACAGCATCGGAAACTATGGCAACACTGTTTACGTAAATACCTCCAATAAATTCAAGAATTGTAAAACCAAGATTCAGAAAAAAAGCCAGTTTTAAGTTCTTTCCGGAAGTATCATGAGAATGGTCGTGACCCATATTTTTTATTTTCTTTAAAATTAATTTTTTTCAGGGTTTAATGACTGCGCGTGCCGTCATCTTTTTGGATCCCGCCATTAAATAATAGGCTTTATGGTTTAAAAATCTCGTGTCCGGAGGCAATTTATGGAAAAGCCCAAAGACCATTGGGAATTTCATCACTGTAAATTTCCCGGGATGTGGCGAACAGAAACTATCTATCCCTGGTTTTTATTTGATTATAATTCAATAACTTAAGATTTCGAACTATGTAGTTCCAACTTCTAAATTGATTTTAGATTCCCGTTCAGAAAATTACCTTTTTAGTGGTATTTCATAAAAGCATTATGGTTTTTATCTTAGCATCATCAAATTATGGACTTGAGTAATTGTTTTGATTCACAAGGAAGATGCTTCCGGAATGTTTTACTAGGGGTAAAAACATTCAAGTGATCCATTTTCAATTACTTCAAAGAAATAATTGACCCAAAACCTTCAGGATTTCCTGAAGGTTTTTTCATTCAGATTAATAATCTTGTAAAGGATTTTAAAAAATTCACACAAATTTTCCAGGGTTGTGATAATTCCTATATTTATAATCCAAAATCCCCTACTAATGCAAATGAAATTTAAAAAGATCTCAGATTACTGGAATGAGATATATTCCCAACAGGTAAAAGAGTATCGCCCTTTCGAAATTTCTGAAGACTTTAAAAGGTATGCCGCTATATTCGCTCCTGGAAACTCCTATTTATATATTGTGAATCTTCATAATTTTAAACTTGAATATATTTCAGATTCGGCAGAGGGTTTTGTAGGTAAGGATGTTAAGGATATTGAGCTAAAGGATCTTTTGCAAACCGTGATTCCTGTTGAAATTGAAAGTATTAATCTTAAAAGCAGGGTAATAAGTGATTTCTACACCTCTTTTTTAGATAAAGAAGATGTCCTGAATTATAAAAATATGTTTTCCTACCGTATGAGAGATGCAAGCGGAAAAATAAGGATCATGTTGTACCAGGCCTTTCCATTGAGTGTATTAGAAAATGGGACTCCAGAGCATGTCTTGTGTATTCAAACAGATGTTTCTCACCTCAAGATGACCAGTACCAACATTGTTTCTTTTATTCATCTGAATGGGGGAAAATGTTACTACAACATAGATATTTCTAATGGAAAATTTGAACCCGGTGAGTGTGATGGCGGTGGAAATGATTTTTCGGAGCTCCTAACCGAAAGGGAAAAACAAATCGTGATTAGTTTATCCAAAGGATTTAATGCGGAACAGATCGCAGAAGAACTGAATCTCTCTCATCATACAATTAAAACCCATAGAAGAAATATTCTTCAAAAAAGCGGTTGTACAAATACCGCTGAATTAGTTGCAAAATGTCTTACTAATGGGATTATTTCTCCGGTTCTCAATTAATAATTGAATGCGATTTTATTTCAGGTTCTAAGAGATAAGTTCTAAAAACACTCTATTTAACAGGAATTTCAATCGAGCAATTTAATCCTGAATAAAAAGGTTGAGACAATAAATCTCTTATTTCTGACTTATAAAGATCAATGCTGTATCTGTTTTTTCCGCCAGGGTAAGAGCCAGGTGTCCAAATGCTTTTTGATTTTTGCCGGCTTTACCCAATCCCATTATTACCAGATCATGCCCGGCAGCCTGGGTGATTAGTTCTGATGCCACATCATCACTTGTGAGGATACGCACCTCGGTCTTTCCCGGAATTATGCGTCCTGCAAAACGTGAAAGCCTTAAATTATTTTTTTCGAGGGTTTCCCGCGGTGTATTGACAGGCAGAATTTGAATAAATGTAATTTCAGGCTGTGAAGTACGCCACAGGCTGGCAGCAACTCGAGCCCGCAGAGGGTCATGACTTTCAAAACCGGCTACCGGAATAAGGACTTTTTTTGCTGCAGTAATCTTCCATCCGCTGTAAGGCTGCCGGAAAACCACCACATCTGCCTTTGTATGTTTTACCAGTTTTTCAAGATTTTGATTGGTTTGAAAGTCATTTAGATCACTTAGACCCATCAATAAACTGCTGCAATTGTGAATTTTGATAACCCGTTCAATCTCTTCCCAGGGATGCTCGGCTATGGTGGTAAGAGTTTCCGGTCGTAACCCTGCTTCAAAAGAGGCTCTAAGAGCATATTGGGTGACATCCCGGCTTGACAGGAGACGTTTCTCAAGATCATCCTTTTCTGTACTTGGGATAACGATCGAATGCAGCAAAATGCGTCCTATTACCGGAGGTGCCAGCGCATTCGCAAGAAAAACCATGGATTCTGCATTCGCGGGATTGGAAATTGGGAGCAGCACGAGAGGACTTAATCCCCTTAACCGCACAAGATCGGGATCCAGTGCATGTTCTGAGGCTTCAATAGCCCGGGCTTTTTTCACAAAAAAGGAGACAAAAAGAACTGCTCCAATGAGAAGCCATATCATTGCAATTATTCCTGCAGCCGGCACTACAATTGCCTGAAATACTGCCAGTCCCAGACATGTAATTATTCCCACAATGGGAAGACCCGGAAAAAAAGGCGCCCTAAATGTTTCACTCTCTTTATATCCGCGATTTCGCATCAAGATCATGATAAGATGCGCAAGTGCAAAAGTGATGAGAAAGATCAAACTGGAAGCCGCACCGGCCGCCGCCAAATCGGGCAGGATCAGAACCAGAAAAGCTACAATTCCACATGTAACTAATATTGATGTTACCGGGGTTCCGAATTTCTTATTGATATTTGAAAGGTGATGGTTTAAGGTACGATCTTTCGCCATGCTCAGCGAGATTCGTGAAGCGGCAAAGAGGTTAGCCTGTAAAGCTGATAACATGGAAAATATTCCCGCTACCAAAACCAGCCAGAATCCAAAGGCTCCAAGATAATTTTGTGCAGCAACAGCCAAAACGGTTTCGGGATCCTGCTTGCTCAATTCTGTTATTGATTCTCCCGGCTGCACCCCTACTGTCGACATTAAAAAAAGCAAGGGTAGATATATTAAAAGTCCTACTGCGAGTGTCCCCATCATCGCCTTGGGAATTACTTTTTCGGGAGTTTTAATTTCTCCGGCGGCAGAACCAATTAAATCAAACCCCTGAAGAGCGATAAAGGTATAACCCATCGCTGCGATCACTCCGCTAAAGCCACCTGAGAAAAAGGGATCGAGGCTTTGAGTGATCTGATTAAAAGGAGTTTGCACAAAAACAGCGAGTCCTCCGGCTATGAGTACTGCGAATACTGCAAGTTTCCCAATATTAATGACTGCGCCGCCATCGCCGGAACCTCTGGTGAGGCTAAAGGCAAAGTAGCCTATAGCTGCCAAAGCCAGCAAAACAGGCAGCATTCCAAACTCGAGGATACTATTGAGCCCATCTGAAGGAATTTGCTGAAGAGCAAACACCGCAAAGGCCCCAAATCCAAGAGCATACAGAACTGCTGCTACCAGGGAAGCAAACCAGACGATCCACCCCACCCCAAATGCAACCTGTAGGGATAAAGCCTTTTTAGCATAGGTATAGGTACCACCCGACTGCGGGTTTGCTGAAGCCATTTCAGCAAAACTAAGAGCAGTAATAAATGCGATCAACCCGTTAAGCGCAAATGCAAGGATCGCCGACGGTCCGCTCACGGCAAAGGCTACTCCCGCCAGGGCCAGAATTCCGCCCCCTACCATCGCTCCCACTCCAATACCTAAAGCACCAAAAAATCCAATAGTGCGTGCAGTTACTGAAGAGGACGGATCGGTATTCATATTAAATTATAATTTGGAGAACAGTTTATGGACAAAATTTATGAGATGCTAAAATAAGGCATTAGTTCTACAATTTTAATTCCTACAAAAGAATTTCATGGGCAGAATCAGGTGGCGAGAAGGAAGCTGTAGAAGGTATTCTATGAAGAATTATAATAAAAATTGAGCAGTTCTTAAATCTCATTCTTAATATATTTTTATCCGAAGAGCCATCTAATTAATTATTGCCAATCCGGGTAAAAACAGTGCGAGCAATATGTTTCGATTCGAGACAGGTTTGAGCATTGTTTTTATATATTGTTGTGCTTTCCTTATTTATCTTTAATCTCAATTTCTAAAAGTTTTACTATTTCATTATTTTTTGTCTGCACTTCAATAAGTGCGGGAACCAATTTATTTCTAACAATGGTGATTCTATTCACTGTATTGTTTTGATGTTGTGGATCTCTAGCCCAACCGAGAAAATCTGATTTATGTGGTTCAGCTATATCTAGCAATAATGTATCGAGCCTTAGAATAGATGTATATTTTTCTCCTAAAGCACGGTGCTTATTTATTACAATATCTCTATTAACGTCTTCAAATTCTTTATAATAGGCAACTGCACTTGGATAAGTTGAAAGTTTCTTTTTTAGAAGTTCATTTTGAATTATTCCAAGTATATCGGAATTGATAACCGCTTTTAATGTAGCGTCGATTAAATTTAAGGTACCATAGTCAGAAACATCAAAGTTATAGATCGAATCTGTAAGAGCCGGAACATTAGGACCAAGATGCTTTAGATAAAGACGTAGTTCATTCAAATGATATTGGTGTACAGCTAAGGTTCTATCAATGATTAGTTGATTAGCCAAAAAATCTTCTTTTAAATTTTTAAGTACAATTTGTTCTTTAATTCTATCCTTTCGCCTTTCGTTATAGTTGTTTATTTGTAAAGCAATTAAAATTCCAATAACTAAAAGTATTATTTCGCCAATAGCATAAATAAGATATCTGCTGAATTTTTTTTCAATTAGTAGTCTTTGTCGGAAATTTCTGAAAAATTTAATCATTAGAGATTAATTTTCATAAATATATGACTTTTATGTAATTACGCTTATTTAATAATGAAGAACAACGGTCGCTCATAACGACAAGTGGCGCGGAGTTATGAGAGCGGATTTGTCGGCTTAAGCGTTTTATTTGTTAGGGAATCTAATTTAATTCTTTTCTGGAGAACCCGCCATTTGCGGTATGCGTTGTTAGGTGCAGGCATTTATTATATTAAAATTAATATTGCTATTTATATTTTTAATTCAATTAAACTACCCTGCTTTACTTTAATCAAACCTCTCTTAGGTCTATCCAGGTCAATGATAATAAAAACCACCATTACAATTAATAGGGTTAGCATAATTGTTGGGATATATGCTCTTTTCAATTCTAATCCACTTGAATAACCCATTAATGCGCCATTAATAATAAAAACTATGAATAACAAATAAAGAATTACTTCTGGAACGTGACTTTGCAGAATTGCATTACGTTCTCCTCTTGAATCAATTACATCGTTTAGAGATGTAATAAAATATCCCGTTGTTACAGGTCTTGGGTCAATTTCTGCCGCTTTAATTGAAATTTCCCATATTTTATTCTGTAAATCGTCTGTCTGTTTATTAATTAATTTACGTTCTTCAAACCTTGTCAAGTCAATAGAACTTATTCCAATTCTAAGATCTACGTATTCCTGAAGTAAAGCATGGGATAATGAATCATAAGGTTTGGGGAGAAGTTGTGTTCTTAATATTGCAGTACCAATAGCGTTTGCTTCATTGATTACAGCATGACTTCTATTATCAAACCTTTGCAAAGCCATATTAAAAGTGAATCCTAATAAAAGGGCTAATAAACCTAAAATACCAGCTTGAATTGTGGCAGTCTGTGATTTTATTTCTGTATCAGTTTTGTCCTGATAATGCTTTCCAATTCTAAAGCAAACTTCATAAGCTAACAATATTATTACTAATAATGAAACGACTATTATAAGGCTATTTACATTGTACATAATTTCATTCGTCATATTAATTTGTATATCAAAATAGTGTTTCTCAGTTTGTGTATTGTGCTTGCACCTAACGTCCCGAATAAAAATACTGCGAGCTAGCGAGCTTGATTGTCCGTTCTGTCCCGTAGCTTTTGCGGAGAGAAGGACAATCAGAAGCTGCAAGCGAGCACGAGCTTCGATTTGAGACAGGTTTTTGCATTGTTTTTATATGTTGTTACAACACGTATAATTTATCTGAGGTTGTAATACCTGATATCATTTAGATCGAAGATAAGGTAAAACAAGTGTTAATTGGATTTTTCAAAAAAGGTATTAAAAAATGGAAACGGTTAAATAAAATAGAATCCATTCCTCCTTAAATTTCACCTTTTAACCGTAAATCTCCTCTTATACCTCTTCTACCGGTTTTTGCGCTCTGGAAAAAGAAGACGGTTTATAGCCCAAACGACGAGATCAGGATCGTCGCAGTGGATACAATGTCCTGCTTTATTAGAGATTACATAAAGGCCATCGGGAGATTCTCGTATCCAATTAATAGAAGCTATCAGATTTTGGCGCCCAAGTGCCTCAAAATATTTATTTACATCAAATGAAGGCTGTATAGAGTCCGGTACAGGGATATCTCCGCCGCGCTTACCAGCAGCTAAAAAAGCAACGGGAATTGTTGAAGTTGCAGGTACATCAGGATCCATATGTTTGTTATGAAGTTCGGCAATATATAATTGTCGAGCCTTGACAGGAGGGGGCGCATTAGCCATTAGTTTAATAACCATTTCAGAAAATTCTTCCATCCCCGATTCCGTCACACCAATTTCCTTGAAGGCCGATAGGAATTCATTAACAGAGGGAGTAGGATCAATTAGTACAAGTCCTGTAACTTCATCAGGATATCGTCCAGCAAAGCCCCTAACCAGCCAACCGGCCCAGGAATGCCCCACTAAAATATAGGGTGGTTTGGCGTCAATAGCTTCAAGAACAGCATATAAACGTGCGTTCATAATTTCCAAAGTTGGTCGCTGTTCGTCCCATTCAGATTTTCCAAATCCGGGGGGATCATAAGCCACAACCGGGGCATTTTGAGCTACTTCAGTAAGTACTTTTCCCCAACCCGCAATTGGTACGGTTGATCCGCCATCAAATATGACCGTGGGGACTCCATTATCTAGGTGTTCCCAACCGGAGGTAAAAACATTTATAGAATGGCCTTGAATTTCAATGATACGTTCCTCTTGTGCCTTGACAACCTTAGAATTGAAACAAAAAAATAAAAGAAGGAATAAAATCGGATTAAATTTGAACAATAGTTTCATAAGACTAAATCTAAAGCCTCTGATAAATTACTGAATATCAGATATTCGTGTGATTCAATTTATTACATTTTTCCGGGATTTCTTAGTCTTGTTTAAAGAAAATTGATTTCCTCTAATGCAACATAATAAAAGTTCTAAAAAAAGTCTTAACTATTCTTTCTCCAATGCAGAACTGCGGTTGAACCAAACATCCACCTTTCTCAAAATTGGCAAAAATGGTAAGGTTTTTTCTTGAATGTGTTGTAATGTACCGAATAAAACAGTGCGAGTTGGAGAGCTTGATTGTCCGCAGGACAATCAAGCGTTGCGAGCGAGCACAGAGTTTCGATTGAAGACTGGTTTAAGCATTGTTTATATACAGTGTTGGCTATTGTTTTTCATTGCTCCGATAATTGCATTTCTCTTGCTAGCACTGTATCATCCTCCAGAGAAAGAATCCTAATAAAATATTCTCCCAATGGCAATACCAATTCGATCGTATTTTCTGTTGAAACCTTTTCTAGTGAAGATGATATTGGAACTGCCTTAGATTTAAAAGAATTATACTCGTTCAACTGATAAACATTTACTAAAAGATTTTCACTTGCATATTCGCTTAAAATTTCGTCTTTTATTTTCATCTTTTTTAGTTCGGAACCCGAAAAGATTTCTTCCAGTGCGGGTTCTAAATTATTTATAATGAAAAAATCAACAGGTCTCCTTTCCAGCTTCTTAATGTTTCTAACGTCATCAAAGGGTATCATCACGAGTTCATCCCCAATTTCTGAAACTACATCAACCTGATTAACTGTCAAAGGATTGATATTCGTCAATTCCTTTAAATGAACTGCCATACTCTTACCTCTAACTGTTGCCTCCTCAATAATATGATCCAAACCGGCATAAACAAAGACTTTGGCATCTGAAACGGTATTTAAAAGATCAGCCAAATTTTGAGCTTGTCCTAACTCTCGATTTACATCTTTATCATAACTTTCATATTCCATTATTTCAAAACCTAATTCTCTTGCTTTTCTTATGAAATGGCCAAAGTAGGTTTCCCTAGTATAATATCCAGAAGAAAAAGTCGGAAAGCCTTTATCATTTATAATAGAATCCTGGTTCTTGAAAAGTGCTTCCAATGCGAGGTGTGTATACCCCTTTGCCTTGAGCGGCTCTAGAAGTTTATAACCTAATAACCTGTGTTTAGGATACCAATGATTTTCGTTAAGCATTAGGACACGCGTATCTTCAGACAGAACAGCCACATTCTCTAGCACATCGGCGTTTTTTACTACCTCCGGCTTTATCAATTGTGTATCTAAAGCATCCTCAAGATATTCTATCCTGTTAATTTCAAATTCTCTGATCAGTTTGCCATGTTCAGGATTTTTCTGCATAAAAGAGTTCACCGTCGCTAAGAATTGGAATTGCATCCACTCGTTCTGATCAGTCGAAGGAACAGGTGCTTCCTTTAGTTTATGTCTGGTTTTAAGATAATTTGGATTTTCTCTATTTGATGCAAAAATTTTGGAGTACGAAAGTTCTTCTTCAAAATCTGCATCAAAGATTAGATCTCTCATTAGATGTGCACCATCTTTTCTTATTGACACGGTACTTTCATTATCTGAGAATGCATTTAATAAAAGATATGCAATCTTTTTTCCCGCAGTTTTTTTATACAGGACTCTGTTATTGATGGTATCTTCTAAAACTAATTTAATGCTTTCAGCACGATATGGAGCTTTTCTTACATCTTTAATAAAGAGCATTACTTCGTAATCAGGATTAAGATTAGTTGATCCATATGCCAATAGATCACCAGGACTAACTTCTTTTAAATCCTTAATTGTATTTTTAATTTTCTTTTTATCAATTTTCTCTAGTTCTTCAAACTGAACATCTCCAAAATATTCAAACCTAATATTCAAAGGGTCATTGTATAAAATACTCCCATCAAAGTAATTATGCTTACTTAAAGGATGATGTGTCTGGCAGGAGGTAAAAGGAACAAAAAGAAGTAGTCCCAATTTCATAGCAAAAGATGTTCTCATAAGAGGTCCTGTCTGGTTTTAGATCAATGATGATCGCCAATGTAACTAAAATATTAGTTACAAACAAAAACTCGAATATTTGCCAACATCCCGTATAAAAAATAGTGCGAGCTGGCGAGCTTGATTGTCCGCAGGACAATCAAGCGTTGAAAGTGAGCCACGGAGTTTCAATTCGAGACTAACTTAAGCATTGTTTTTATACGTTGTTACCCTCTTTTGCGACACATTCGAGTAAGAGGGTCGGGGTTTCTAAAACAAAATGCATGATCTTCTATATATTTCCCTCTTTTTGAAAAAAATCAATTATTTCCTTTTGATTTAAAAGATCTTCTGTGGATTTTTTTAGTGAAAGAGATGTCATTTGAGGAGATTTGATCTGTAGAGATCTTAAGGTTTTATCTTTTTGTGGTGCAATGAGAATAGTTTTTCCAAAATTTAAATTGTAAAGTCTTGTGTTTACAATAGCGAAAGCATCATTCTCGGCTGTTTGGAATGCTAAATAATCAATTCTGTTGCTTTGTGTTTTAATAAAACCTTGTCCTAAATAATCGGGATGATTTCTAGAAAGAACTGCACTCTGATGTAGTGCATAATTTTCATTGTCAGTGGTATCTGTTAGTACTATGATTTGAAAGAACACATCATCTTTTTTGTCGTTTAGTCTATTCTTATTCAATTCATTTTTCTCAACAATAAAGCTATCCATTATAAGTGTTTTATCATTTATTTGAAACTTACCAGGTTTATTACCTACTCCTATTGAAACTTTCTTTTCCCAGAATATCGTAATCAGGAACTGGAAATGCACCAAGTTCAAAGGGTCCAAGATCCATTAGACCGACCATTTGCTTATCAGTTTCTAATAGTTCGTAATCCCACGTAGTTGAGTCCTGAATATTTTTTAAATGATTTGTCCTCTTAGTACTCGTCCAAGAATTGGAATTATCAGTGTCATTTTTCATGGCAGGCTTTGTTGAACAACTGCTAAGGAGGATGGTAAATAGAATTAAAATGATTTTGGTTTTCATGATGTTATTATTTGTTTTATGAATATTCTAAAATAGAGTTTAATTGGGATTAGGTGATTTGACAGAACAGGTCTCTCATTTTTTTTAAATCATTTCTTTCTATAAAATTCTCAAGACTTAAGATAGTTTTCTAGTTCTTCTATGGAAGGATTTTTGGCAATCACCTGACCATTTTCATTTAATAAGAAAGAAGTCGGGAAAACAGAAATTTTTTCTCGGGAAGCAATAATTGCATCTTTATCTAAGTAATTTTGCCAGGGATATTCCTTGATTTTTAAAGTATTTTGCCATCTTTCAATATTTCTGGTTTGATCTGTTGAGATTGCGATTACTTCAAAACCCTCAGAATGGTACCTGCTATAAAGCTTTCGCATTTCTTCAAATTTTTTGATACACGGGCTGCAGGAATGAAACCAAAAATCTACTAAAGTGTAATTTTTTCCTAACGTAGGATTTGCATCTTTAAGATCCTCAGTTTTTAAAGACAGAGATGGAAACTGGTTTCCCATTCGAATTGTAAAGTTGTTCAACTCGGTATTTGCAATAGTCCAAATCTTTTCTTTTTTGACTGAGCTAGAAAAATTCTGAAGGGTGTTGTGGAGTACCTTAGAATATCCGCCTTCATTCATTCGGTCAATTGCAAACCATAAACCTACGTAGGAGTCAGGATTTTGCCGTACATACTCCAGTAATTTTTGATCGAATTCCTCAGAATCTCCATAGTATAAATTAGAAAATTCGAATTGTTTACAGTCATATTCTGGCAACAAGAAAGGCAGGAACTTTTCCTGAAATTCAGCTTGGGTAGGGCCATTAACTTTACTGCATTCTCCTAATGAATCTATAGTAATAGAGTTTGTTTCTTGATCAAGAAAATAAAAACCAGCCCGTCTAGGAATCTTATTGGCTTCACTATGAAAGTTCACCCGGTACATTTGAGGATAAGTTAGTTCATTTTCTAACTTAAATTTCTGGCTATTGATAGCTCCTGCAAATTTTGGTTGTTGATAATAATTAGTATTTAACCTTCCCCTGGACAAGAAGATCGTGTCATTGTTTGTGAAATTTTCTACCGTAAACCCTAACAATGATTCAGATGTTTTTTTGTGGTTTTCTTGGCAAGCTACTATGGTAAGAATTAGGACGACCCCGAGGAGACAGTTATAAAGTTTTAGCATATTTATAATGATTAGATTAGCAAAAATTTAATTAATTTCCTTTAAATCAATTTCACTCTTTTGTTTGATCCGGAGCAAGTGAGGGTAACGTCCCGAATAACACAAGTGCGGATTGGGGAACGGAATTTATCTTTTTGATTACTTTTCTTAAAGGTACTCAAAAATGCCATTTTTGACTGGTCTGCCGCATTTGTGTTAACCGTTGTTACGTTTTTATTCCACTTAATACTAGTCCGTAAATTAAAAATAGGAAAAACGAAAAATAAAAGATCTTTGATGATTTATAAATTCGGGATATAAAAATCCAACAGTAACTAAAAATGAATATGGGAACTATAAAAAGTAAAATTCCCACTTCACTTTTAATTTTGTAATCTATATAATGAAATTCAATATAGAATTGAAGAAGACGGGAGATTGAAAAGAGAACAAATCCGAAAATGAATAAAGAGTTTGTATGTGCGAACCTATTGATCCTTGTCTCTCGTATATTTTTTAAAGTGGGTTTACTTGTCCATAGATAGCTCGTAAAGCTAAATCCCAAACTAATCGAAAAGAGGCTCCAGAAATATGAGTAATAAAAGTCCGGTTTTTCGCTGAACGTTGTAGGCCAATATCCGTTGCCCATTGCCGCCATAACCTCGCTCATTTTTATTAAGTTAAGAAAAAACTGGTCTAAAATCAGGCTGAATATCACTCCCACACCTATTCCGGCACAAAATCGGAAATATCCTATCTGCTCAATATCAAAATAAGATTTATGTCTATTTGATTTCAACGAAATGTTTTTTCAAATGTGAGGTACCGTCCCGAATAAAGCAAGTTGCGGTTTAGGAGACAGGGATTATCAATTAAACACTTTTTTTGAAGGGGAGTCAAAAATGCCACTTTCGACAGGTATTCCGCAATTGGTGTTATTCATTGTTAGCTACCGTATTAATTCACTAATTCTACGAATAGCCTCGTCAGGATGCTCTTTTAAAGTCATAATATGCTTTGTGTCCGTAACCCAAAATTCCTTTGGCTCCTTAGCTGCTTCATACAAATTTTCCCCTTGTTTAAAAGAAACATCACGATCCGATTGGCTGTGAATAATTAACTTGGGAGTATTAGAGATTTCTTTAATATCACGAACAGCTACGTATTCCTGATTAAAATTCTCTGGGTTCTTTCTAGCTTTCTCCTTCAAAAAATCTACTGGGGCGTAGTCAATGGCCATTTGTTGAGCAGACTGGATACTTCCATCCAAAACAAGGGCATCGATTTCGTTTTGATTATCGGCCGTTATTTTTATTGCGAGTTGGCCTCCAAGTGAGGTTCCGTAAACTATTATTTTTAAACTGTCAGACTTCGTTTTATTTTTAAAGTCTGCAAAAGCAACTTCTGTATCTTTTAACACTCCTTTATATCCTGGTTTACCAGTCGAATTTCCATAACCTCGCCAATCCACTGCGTATACTCCATATCCATTCTCCACAAGAGGCTTAATCAGGACTTTATATTTACTTACATTTCCGCCTGCACCGTGAATGAAAAATATATTTCCTTTAGACGCCTTTGTGGTCGGTTCAAAATAGTAGGTGTAAATGTCCAGTGAATCTTCTATTGAGAGAACTTTCTCAGAATATTTTAAATCATTCATATCTTCCATTTCCTTGACTGGAAAATAATAGAGCTTTGATTCATCATTGTCCACTATAGCTTTTATCATAGGGTCAGCTTGATAAAAATAAAATCCTGCACCAGCGGTTAATACAACTAACAAGAGAATAATTATTCCGAAGATTTTTAATGCTTTTTTCATCTTTGTGGTTTGTTATATGGTAGCTAACGTCCCGGCTATCAAAAGTGGCGTGTAGGGAAGAATTCACTTTCAGTTGAACCGGCTGTTTCATATGGAAATAAATGTAGGAAAATAGTTCTCATAAAAGCCATTTTTGGATAGCCATTGTTGTGAATAGTGCTTTCTTAGGTAGCTATAACAATTTACTAATTGTTCTAATAAAAGCTTCATTCCATTTTTTATAATCATGTCCACCAGCATATTCTTCCAGTTCGATGAAAGATTTAGAATCTTTATATTTTTTGGCAATATCCTGTGATTCCTTTTTAAATACGAAGCTTTCTTCATCTCCATATTGTAAATATAAGTCAGGATAGTTCTTCTCTTCGTGCCATTCATTTCGTTCAACATTGGATCCTAATGTCGAATAGCAAATATAGGTTCCTATTACATCAGGATATTTATTCAGTAGATTGGCACCAAATCCGGCTCCATTAGAAACTCCATAGAAGAATCTATTTTCTTTATGAGGATTTTGATTCAGTTCTTTTTCAACTTGAGGAATCAATTCATCTTTAAAGTATAGTAAATGGTTCTCAAATCTTTTAGAAAGATCAGGGTCAGATGTTTGGAACTTAAAAGATTCTACATATTCAAAGTTTCTATAATCAATATTAATTTTTTCACCATCACGCGCATTTGTCGTGCTAAACGCGACTTTCCGATTCGAATGAGAAGCTATATAAATTGCAGGTTTTATGACCTTATTGTCAATAAGTGAATCCAGTGTTACTTTATAAAAATTGTTTTCTAATGAGGTAGATCCGTCAGGTGCATAAATTATTGGATACTGTTGCTGTTTACTAAACCCTTTTGGCAGGTACACATTATGTTTGCGATATTCTCCCAAATTTTTGCTGAAAATCGAATCAGTATAATAGCGGGAATCCGTCAATGCATTCATCTTTTTCGTCTGGAAGGAAAAAAAGATTGATACTAACAACGTTAGAAATAATATTTGGTACAACTTGTTCATTGGTTCTATTCAGGCATGTTCGTTAAGGCACATAGTTTACAAAGTTAAAGTCACATGCTTTACACTAGATTCTGACTTAGTCTAATTGATACTTGTTTAAGCATTGTTTTTATACGTTGTTGCCACACGTTTTTTCTTGAGATTAGCAATATTTATTTTTGACACTAAACTAATTTCGAAAGATGCTTATCCTTTATAAGATCCGCGACTTTTTCAATATATGTCTGCCCCACGTCTTGTTCTTCCTTTAAGACATATTCAAGCATATTACCGTCACCACGATTTAAGTCAGTTAATGAGTTCCACAAATTAAATTCAAATCCGTAATCAACAGGATGGGAACTATTTTCAATCCGCACAGTTTTTTTCTTTTTCAAATTCTTGTACTCAACGGTGTCCGAAATCGTGGCTCCGTTATTCA
>CAVPXS010000010.1:0-124586 GCA_963709775.1 uncultured Flavobacteriaceae bacterium
TCCTGCGGTAGAGCTATTCATAGAGCTACGAACTCCAGATGACCGTATTCAGCCCATCGTCGATCAGAGCGATGAGTCGAGTCGATACGATGGTCTGCTCGGATGAACGCATTAGGAGGCTACTCTTGGGTTTACGTCCCATGCCAATCAACTCGTCGTGACGAGCGAAAACACATCAAAGAAGGTGAGTTTCGTCGCTCGAAGGCCACAGGATTTTTTGTCTCACTGACTGCGATACAGGACGGGATCACGTGTCGTGAACCTGTAGCGGCTCTCACAACCGATGTGCGAACTCGTCTTCGTTCAAAAGCCCTCACTCCTCCAGTCGAAAGTCGCACTACATGGTGTAGGCGTTGCACCGGAATTACGTGTGTGTGTGTATACCTCGAAACGGGGGTCGTTTGCCATCGCTAATTCCTTCCTGAAGTCCACGGAGGGCTACGGGCTTGCAGTCACTCGGTAAACGTCCCGGCCTCGAAGGAGAGTGGTTCGAGCGGGCCGACCGAGAGCGCCTCTCGGTCCTTCAACTCGCGGGCGACCGGTTCCGAGACGAGCAGGCTGTCCGGTTCCATGGTGTTCTCGATACGCGCTACCCGCAGGTCACTCGGGTCGGCGACGCCCGTGGTCGAACACGCGAGGACCAGGGGGGTCAGGTCGTCCGGAACCACGAACGGAAGTCGTGCCCGGCTAGGTTCGCCGCTGGTCACGATGTTGGTGTACAGGTCCTCGAAATCGAGTGCCTCGACGGCGTTCCGGTGGACGAAGTCGGCGAGCCCAATCCCGAGTCCGTTGCCGTGTGACGCCGGCGTGATCGACCGGACGTAGATCCGGGTGATGCTCGGGGAATCGGGTTCGCGCTCGCCGTGAAAACGTACCCGGCCAACCACGTTAGTGTCCATCCGAGTCCCCGAGACGTCTTTCCCAATCTCGTCGAGCACCAGCAGATCGAGGTCGTCGACCGGAAGCATCGGGAGTTCTTCGCGAGCGCGTTCGAGGAGTTCGGGTTCGCGATCGGGGATGCGGTCGGCGGGGACGCCCTCGATCACCGCCGCCCGGTCGGCGGCGTTCTCGACCAGCGCGACCCCGCCGACGACACATTCGTCGATGATCGGCCGGGCGCGCTCCTCGATGACGTCGCTGAAATCCGCCGCGAGACCCGCGTTGTGGAGCGACTCCGCACCGCGGCGCTTCCCGAGCCCGATCACCGCCATCTTACAGAGGCCACTCTCCACGGGGCCGTGGAAATCGGTGTGGGGTTTGACGCGGTTCGCGAGCACGACGCCATCCGCAGCCAGCGCGTCGTCGGCGACGTAGACCGGGCGGCCGAGCGAGTCCTCACCGATCTCGGAGAGTCCATCGACGAACGGATCGGACAGCCAATCCGGTCTTCGGTGACGCCGAGTGATTCGAGCGTCTCGCGCTGGCCGTCGGCGGTTGCGCCGCCGTGTGAGCCCATCGCCGGCATCACGAACGGCTCGAAGTCTCGATCACTGAGTCCATCGACTAGCCCCGCGAGTAGGGCAGGCATATCGTGAACCCCACGGCTTCCCGCAGTGACTGCGATTTCGGCACCTGACTCCAGCGAATCGAGATCGAGGTTCTCGACCGCCTCGTGACCCGCGGCTTCGACGTCGTCAATCGAATCGAGGTCGCGTTCGCGGCGAACGCGGGCGAATCGGGGGAGGTCGTCGCGCGTCACGTCGTTGGCTGCCCGCAGTGTCGGCGTCGGGGAAGTCGAGATTCACGCGGGCTCACCCCGACCTTCGGCGCTGTTTTGGCTACTGGCCATCTCCGTGGCCACCCTCACGGCATCGATCAGGCTCGCCTCGCTCGCGATTCCCTCGCCCGCGATGTCGAACGCGGTACCGTGGTCGACGCTAGTCCGCACGATCGGGAGACCGATGGTGACGTTGACCCGCTCACCGCGCCACCACCCTGAAAGCCGAGCATCTTGATCGGGATGTGCCCCTGGTCGTGGTACATCGAGACGACGCAGTCGGCGTCGCCACGGGCGGCCCGGACGTAGACCGTATCCGGCGATTCCGGCCCGAACGCATCGATTCCCTCCTCGCGAGCACGGGCGACTGCAGGTTCAATCTCGGTTTCTTCGGTTTCTCCGAGTAGCCCGCCGTCGCTGGCATGGGGGTTGAGTCCTGCCACTGCGACGGTTGGGTCGGCGAGACCGAGGTCCGAGAGCGCCGCATCGGTCACCCGGATCGTCTCCAGCACCGCCGTCTCGGTGACGAGGTCGCAGGCTTCGGAGAGCGGAACGTGGGTGCTGACGTGGCTCACCCGGAGTTCGTCCTCGATCAGCATCATCGAGTAGTTCTCGGTGTCGGTGGCGTCGGCGAGCAGCCCGGTGTGGCCGGCGTGCTCGCTCCCCGCGAGCGCGGTCGCCTGTTTGTTGATCGGGGCCGTCGTCATCGCGTCTATCGAGTCATTCAGAGCGAGGTCGATCGCGCGCTCGACGTACGCGAGGCTGGCCTGTCCGTAGGCTTCTCGGACTACACCTCGGTCGAGGTTCCGACGTTGTCGAGGTCGACAACGGGGATCCGGTCGGCAGCGAACGTGGCATCCGCCGGCGTGTTGACACATTCGACGCCAAGGTCCGACTCACAGATACGACACGCTGCTTCGAGCACGCCCGCGTCGCCGATCACGACGGGATCCGCGATCTCCCGTAGCGCGCGATAGCCCTTTACCAGTATCTCCGGGCCGATGCCGGCCGGATCACCCATCGTGACCCCGACCGTGGGTCGGTTAGTCATCGTCGCCACTGAGGGATTCCAGACAGTTAATCACTGTCGACGGGGAGCCGAACCCGCCGGCTTTCGTGACGAGCGCCAGTCCGTCAGCGGGGCCGCCCGCAATCCGGCTCCGAGGGAAACCGGTCTCGACCGCCTCGCCCGAGAGCACGAGTTCGGCGGCGTCGAGCGCGTCGAGCACCGCCATCGCCACATCGCCGCCGGTGACGAACAGCCCGTTCGCAGACCCGACGGCTCGATGGGCGCTCACAGCGAGCGCGCATGCGACCCGGTCACGGATCGCGGATTCGGTGAGATCGTTCTTGTGGCCGACCGCGAGCGTCCGCTCGACCGCCGATCGGTCGGGAGCGGCGGTGACGACCGTCGACTCGCCGTTCGCGAGCCGCTCTATGGCGCGTTCGCCCATTCGAAGACCCGCTCGTTCGGGATCGGCGAGCAGCGTCTCGGGGTCGAACGAGAGCAGTTGGTCGTCGGGGAGCGCGGCCAACTGCTGGAGGGTCGTCTCGCTGACGCTGCCGATGATCCCGAGTGCGCCGCCGTTGGTTGGTGGGTCAGTCACTGATGGTTCGGCTGTCGGTTCGTCCGGGCCATCGGGCACCGCGACCGCCTCCGCGAGACCAGCGTTCCATTTTGTTGTAGAAATCTTCCAGATATGGATTTTCCAGGACATCTTCATATTGAGCTTCCCAGTTAAAATGTTTTGCTAGTAATTTGGTAAGGGTGGTTTTTCCCGCCCCTATGTTTCCCGCAATGGCTACGTGCATGTTCAGAGATTTTTGGCTGTTGATTTGGGAGCAGTGAAAACTCCGCCGGTAAATATAATGGAATTAGATTTTTTATTAAAAGTAAAATTGTGAAATGCTGAATAGTTAATTGAGGAATCAGAAAATGAATAGCTGAATTTTAAAAATTGAAGAAGAATTTCGAGCAGGGGACTGTAAGATTTCAGCAAAGACGGCAAAGAAAATGGAATTGGTCGGAGATCTTTAAAACAACAGAAAGACCTTTAGATATTGGTGAAAATTATATTCCCCTAAAAATTTCAGCAAGAGAGCAGTCTGCACATTTCGAGAACATCCAAAGACAGTCGATAAAATCTGTGATCATATGAAAAGCAAGTCCTATCATCACCAGTTTAATGATCCTGTGCTTAATAAAAACTGCTCCCAGGAAGTAAAACGGAATAATATATTCAGAATGCAGGGGATGGTAGCCTATCCCGCAACGTCCCGGCATAAAAATGGGATCTGCAAAAACATGGTCAACATCCACCAGCATTGTCGCCAGTAAAATTAGCCATGCTTTTTTCCAGTTCTTCGGGTCGTACCAATAGGCAATGGCACCAATAAAGATGAAGTGGAGAAAATAATGTACCAGCGTTTGTAGCATTCAGAAGGATTCTTTGAACCGGGATTTGGCTTCGAATTTCGGTGCAAAGTTACACTTAATTCTATTTAGTGATCGATCGTTGGAAACAGCTGTTTGCGGAGGTGAGGAACGAAATGCCGGGGTTATCCCATAAGGTTCCGGGATTCTTTCCGGAAGCTATTCGGGGTGGTGTTTTCTAAACGCTTGAACAGGCGGGTGAAATAGCTGGGATTATTGAAGCCCGATTGAAATGCAATTTCTGCAAGGCTCATCCTCGAGTTCTTTATTAGATCTTTCGCCAGTTTTATTCGTTGTCCATTGAGAAAATCCACAGGGCTCACTCCAAAAGTATTTTTGAAGGTCCTGTAAAAATGGGAACTGCTCATGCAGGCGATATTTGCTAATTTATCTACGGTAATATTATCCTTAAGATTTTCCTTCATGTACTTGACAATATAGGCCATCCGGTTGTTCTCGAAAAGAGCGGGGTCATTTATAAAAACACTTTTGGCACGTGATTGCAGGAGCCTAAGAATTAACTCCTTCAGCATAAGATCCAGTAAAGCATCTTTTGCAACATTGTCACTTAAAAAAGTCTGGAAAATTCGCTTCAGGACAAATTGTACGTGTTCATTGTTCTCTAAATGAATAGAGGTTTCATCTAAACTGTGTTGATCATTCTCATAATCGATCCGCGTTTTGGTGTTGAAGAAATCTACAGTTTCCTTTATCTTATCCGGATGTATCCCAAGAGCCAGGCAGCTGGTGGGGCTCCCGGCTGTTGCCACGGGAAAATCTATGATCATTTTTTCATTGGAGGGTAACACTACAGATTCTCCCGGAAAAAAATCAAAGGCCTTTCTTCCCTTTAAGTGCATCACCTTTTTACCCGTGAGCATGCTGGCAATAACAGGAAAGCCGAATTGAAGAGGAACCTTTTCTATCACCTGTCCCGTTTCAAAAACATTTAGCTCGGCATAATCACCGCTATAAATGGTCCTGTTTTCCACGGCTGTGGTCAATTTTCGGGTGCTTTGATATTTTATCAGGTTATCATTCAATTGAGTCAGTTCTTATCAATGTGATAGTATTGTGATAGTTTAAAATAGATATGTTCATTTTATAAACACTTTAAATATAGATATTTAAAAATATAAAATAGAAAAAATATCAGATATGAGTTATTCCAAACCAAAATTTAAGGACAAGTACCACAACTTTATCAACGGTAAATTTGAAGCTCCTGTTGATGGGCAATTTTTTGAAAATCCTTCCCCTATTGACAATAAAATTCTGGCGGAATATCCTCGTTCCAATGAAAAGGATTTAAAACTGGCACTTGATGCGGCACATGCTGCAAAAGATGCCTGGGGTAAAACTTCTGTGGCAGAACGGTCTGCTCTCCTGAACAAAATTGCCGATGTGATCCAGGAGAACCTGGAAGAATTTGCTCAAATGGATACTGCCGACAACGGGAAGTCTATTCGTGAAACAATCAATGCAGACATTCCTTTAGCAGTGGATCATTTCAGGTATTTTGCTTCTGTAATAAGGGCGGAAGAAGGCACGGCTACAGAATTAAATGAACACACGCTTTCCCTTATCATTCGGGAGCCGCTTGGAGTTGTGGCGCAGATCATTCCGTGGAATTTCCCAATGTTAATGCTCGCGTGGAAGGTGGCAGGTGCATTGGCAGCCGGGAACTGTGTAATATTAAAACCTGCAGAGCAAACTCCGGCATCGGCGACTCTTTTTGCTGAGAAAACAGCAGATATTCTACCTCCGGGGGTTCTGAATGTTTTACATGGTTTTGGACCCGAAATAGGTAAGCCTCTGGCTTCGAGTCCGCGGGTCGATAAAGTGGCGTTCACGGGGGAAACCACCACGGGACAACTTATCATGCAGTATGCTTCCAAGAACCTGAACCCGGTCACCATGGAACTGGGAGGGAAATCCCCGAATATCTTTTTCAGTTCAATAATGGATCATGATGATGAGTTTCTTGATAAATGTATAGAAGGTGCGGTACTGTTCGCTTTTAATCAGGGGGAGGTTTGTACGGCTCCTTCCAGGCTGTTGATCCAGGAGGATATTTATGATGCCTTTATTAAAAAGGTGATAGACAGGGTGAATGCTATAAAAATGGGTGATCCTTTTGATGAGAATACCATGATGGGGGCGCAGGCTTCGAATGACCAGTATGAAAAGATCCTGTCCTATATTCAGATTGGAAAAGATGAAGGCGCCGAAGTCCTGGCAGGGGGAGAAGCAGCTAAACTCGACGGAGATCTCGCCGACGGATTCTACATCAAACCCACGCTTCTAAAAGGGCATAATAAGATGAGGGTTTTCCAGGAAGAGATTTTTGGCCCGGTGGTCGCTGTATGTACCTTCAAAGATGAAGCAGAAGCCATTGAGATCGCAAACGATACCATGTATGGTCTTGGCGCGGGCGTATGGACGCGTGATGCCCACCAGCTCTACCAGGTGCCAAGAGCTATTAAAGCCGGACGGGTATGGGTAAATTGCTATCACGATTATCCTGCACATGCGCCGTTTGGCGGTTACAAGAAATCGGGCTTCGGAAGGGAAAATCATTTAATGATGTTGAACCACTACAGGCAAACCAAGAATATGCTTATTTCCTATGACAAAAATAAGCTTGGGTTCTTTTAAAAATAAGTCATGGCAGATCATAAAAGAGTAGAAATCACCGAAGAGGCAGCGCAGGTTGTGCAGCAACTAAGGGAACAGCATGGGGAATTGATCTTCCATCAAAGCGGCGGCTGTTGTGATGGTTCTTCTCCCATGCTGCTTCCAAAAGAGGATTTTTACCTGGATGATAATGATATCCTGCTGGGGGAAGTTGCCGGAATCCCTTTTTATATGAGCCATGACCAGTTTGAGTATTGGAAACATACCCATCTCACGGTGGATATTACCACCGGGAGAGGTTCAAGTTTTTCACTGGAGATCCCTCTCGGGAAAAGATTTTTGACAAAGTCGAGAATGCTTACCGAAGAGGAGGCAAAATTCCTGAACCCCGGGTAGGAATAATATTTTCTACCGCCCATCAGGTTTCTTGTTTCTCCATTATTTCCCCGGGCCTTTTAGGCTCGGGTTTTTTGTTTTTGTTCGTGATGAAACCGGGAATATCTGTCGCCCCTCTGGGTGCTACCGATATGCCGCCCCTCCGGGGCTCTTGATCTGTCGCCCTGCGACTCTTGATCCCGGGGTATTGAGGAAACCCTGGGCTATAAATATGTCGCCCCTCTGGGGCTTTTTATTTATCCCCTCCTCCGGAGGGGTGCCCGCAGGGTGGGGTGGGTGTAGACTGGATTTCAAAGAGATCCTGAAACAAGTTCAGGATGACAGGTGGAAGTAAGAAAGGTGGTTTCAAAGAGATCCTGAAACAAGTTCAGGATGACGGGTAGGAACCGAAATCCAAAGAATCGGAAAAAAAAAGCCGAAATCCAAAGGATTCCGGCTTTTTAATTCAATAAAGTCTAAATTCTAACAGCGCAGCGGTCTAACATCTAGCAGCGCCAGCGGTCTATTTTAATGAGCCATACACCCATGTCCAGTGCTCTCCTCATGCCATCCAAAAGAAGGATTGTAGCGGTTGTTCTCCCAGTAAAATGGTAACCTTTCCTTTGGCTCGTTTCCGATCTCGTTCATGGTTTCAGCGTCATAAAGCCTTCCGTTTACCATGGTGTAGATGATGCTGTTGGTGTTCTTAATATCCTCCAGCGGATTCTCTTCCATCACGATCAAGATCGGCTAGCTTTCCTTCTTCAAGGGAACCTATCTCGCTGCCCAACCCGATATATTCCGCGGAATTGATGGTAGCGGTTTGCAGCGCTTCCATGTTGCTCATGCCGCCCATTTGTATCAGCCAAAGCTCCCAGTGAGCTCCAAGCCCCTGAAGTTGTCCATGCGCACCCATATTCACTTTCACGCCTTCATCAGAAAGTTGTTTGGCAGTTTCTGAAACCAAAATAGGTCCCTGCTCATATTCTTCTTCCGGCAAAGTGGTGCGGTGTCTGGAACGGGAATCAATGACTGACCGCGGAGTGAAATTCAGCAGTTTTTCGTTCTCCCATACATTGGTCTTGTCATAGAAATAATATTCCCCGTTGATTCCGCCGTAGTTCACGATCAGCGTTGGAGTGTAGCCGGTGTCGCTGTTGCCCCAAAGGGTAAGCACATCTTTATAAACCGGCGCCACGGGAATGTTGTGCTCGATCCCGGTATGCCCGTCCACGATCATGTTCATGTTGTGCAAAAAGGTACTTCCACCTTCGGGCACCACGTTCATATCGAGTTCTTTTGCTGCCTGCATCACCTGTTGGCGTTGCTCACGGCGCGGCTGATTGTAACTTTTTACTGAAGTCGCCCCAAAAGCCTTGGTCCTTCTCAAAGCCGAACGCGCGTCTTCCAGGCTGTTGATCTCTGCTTTAAAATCCCCTTCGGCCCCGTACAGGATGATCCCGGTGGAGTAGAGGCGTGGGCCAACCATTTCACCGCTCTTGATCAATTCGGCCATTCCAAAGACGGTTTCGCTTAAAGCCGAAGGATCATGTGCCGTGGTCACCCCGTAAGCCAGGTTGGCAAATGCCGGCCAGTGCTGCTGCGGAGTCAATCCATATCTAAAGGCGCCAATGTGAGCATGGGCATCCACCATTCCGGGCATGATCGTTTTTCCTGCCACGTCGTAAATTTTCGCGTTTTTCGGAACATTTACTTCGGAAGCTGTTCCTATCTGCACGATCTTGTTGCCTTCGATCACGATACTTCCGTTCTCGATCACCTTATCGCCGTCCATGGTAATGATGCGCGCATTGGTGAAAGCGATCTGTCCCTTCGGAACATCTGTCTTCACCTGCAGCCCGATCTTTGTTCCCTCTTCGGTAATTGGCGGAATGGAATCCACAGAATTCTCTAAAAAGGTAAAACGCTCGGTAATTTTGTTGGTGAAATATTCATCTCCTAAAGTCCAGTGTACATTTTGGCTGTCGTTCGACCAGTGCAGGTTGATCCCCGCATCTTTCGCCAGCTGACTCACCGGAAGGGTTTTACTGTCAGGTCCAATTTCCACAGCTTTTCCTGCCATGACCAGTGGAGCAACGTATGCTTTGTGCAGGTTGCTGAAGGCTACCCATTTATTGTCGGGACTTGGAACAAGACGTCCGCCGTATTTGGATTCGATGTGGGTGCGCTCGTCCTTTCCGTTGAGGTCGATACTCTTCAGGGATTTGGTGAGGTTTCCGAATAAATATCCGCCTGTTTGGAACAGGATGCGGTCGTTATTGGTGTTGAACATGGCAAACTCGCCCTCATCGTTGATCTTTCTCATATTTTCTCCGGAAGCCTTCATCAGGTAAATTCCGGGATTCTTGGTAAAGGTCCTTCCCAGGTCAGAGTTTCCACCTTCCTTGTTGAAGACGATCATGCTGCCGTCGCTCGAAAAAGAAGGGTTCCTGAAAATGCCTTTTTCAGCAGTCAGTTTTTTGGCATTTCTGCCGTTAAGGCCAATAGTTCTTACTGCGCCCATGTTGTCATCGCTCCAGGTCACGTAGACGATGCTCTTTCCGTCGGGAGAGAACGCAGGTTCGAATTCAAATTCTTCAGCATCGGTGATGCGCTGCGGAGTTCCGTTCGGAAGGTTTTTCTTCCACAGGTAACCCACGGCATTAAAGACCAAAGTCTTTCCGTCGGGGGAAGTAACTGCGTGACGGATCACTTTCGGATTAAATTCTTCTGTATGCACCTGGTGATCGGTGTGGTGGCTTTCGGCTATTTTGATGGTGGTGTCGACGTTGAAAGGTATTTCTGAAACATTGGTGTTGTCAATGTTCACTTTTTTGATCTTTCCTTCGGCCCACATCACAATGTCTTTGTTGTTTGGCATCCAGCTGAAACCGGGATATACCCCGAAGATCGCCCATGCTTCCTGCTGATCTTTGCTCAGCTGGTCGTATACCGGCCATTCCTCTCCCGTCTCCAGGTCGTGGATGAACAGTACAGATTTCGTGCGCACCCGCTTTACAAAAGCAAGTTTTTTCCCGTCAGGAGAAACCTGCGGTCTTGCAGCACCACCGGGTCCGCCGGTTACGCGGTCGATCTCTCCGGTTTTAAAGTCGTAACGGTTGATCACATAGATCTGCTTGTTGGGATCTTTGTTGTATTGAAAAGCTCCTCCGGGATATTCATCCTGACTGTAGTAAAGATAACGGCCATCGGAGGAAATACTGGGTTCATTCATATCCTGCTGGTCATTCTTCTTTTCCACAAGCTGGATCCCTGCTTTTCCTGCACCTAAATGGTACATCCACATTTCCCCGGCACCAAGGGAGCGGCCGGAGGTAAAGTGCTTTCGGGCAACGATCGCGTTCCCGTCGGGCATCCACTCGGCGTTGTTTAGCAGCCTGAAGTTTTCATGCGTAAGTTGTTTGGCGTTCTTGCCGTTTGCATCCATGATCCAGATGTTGTCTCCGCCACCGGCGTCGCTGGTATAGGAGATGCTTTTCCCATCTGGGCTAAAGCGCGGCTGCACGTCATAGGCCATCCCGCTGGTAAGCGCGGTAGCTTTTCCACCACTTATCGGCATGATGTATAGATCCCCTAAAAGGTCAAAAACGATCTGCTTTCCATCGGGGCTTACATCGAGGTTCATCCAGGTGCCTTCATCTGTATTGAGAGGCACTTCCTTGATGTTCCAGTCATCGGTATAGGGATCATTGACATCCCATTTTTTTTCATCTTTCTTTTCTTCTTCCTGCGCAAATACTACGGAGGTTGACATTAGCAGCAGCAATGCCAGTAGCGATTTATGGATCATATAAAAATTTGGAATTTAAGAGGGCTAAATATAGGGATTTTTTGAGGGTTCGCAGACCGAACCTTTAAGGGTTGAAAAACCTATTTAAAAAGGCAATTTTAATAAAACTTTTGTAGGAATTTATAGTATTTTTAGCTTATGTATTTATAATATTTTATTTACTCTTAAACCTTATATATCATGATCAAAAAGATCGTTTTTTCGCTTTGTTTTGTGTTTTTCTCTTTTTCAGTTATGGCTCAGGAAACTGATGTGAATCCCGGCACCTCCTTTGGCGTCTTTGCCGGTGCAGGTAATATAAATCACGTGTCTGACGCTCCTTTTCCTTATAGCCTTCCCTATAATCCCGGAGTAGGAGAGAGCTTTTTAATAGGTGTCTTTCTTGATGTTCCTTTGAGTGAAAACCTCTTTTTTAAACCTGAACTAAATTATTTAAGCTCCAACAAATCAACCGGCTACCTGGAAGTAGCTCCATTATTGAAATACAATTTATTTGATTCTAATTTTAATGTTCTTGCTGGGCCGCAGGCTAAAATAATTATCACAGAGCTCAATGAAGATTTTTATAGAAGAACGGGATTCGAACTGGCCGGAGGCCTGAGTTATGACTTTGGCAGTAAATGGTTCGTACAGGCAAAATATGCCTATGAACTGACAAATAGATATAAAGAAGAAGTTCCCGCCGGAGGATCTGAAATGCATTTTGAAACCTGGACTGTGGGTGTTGGTTTTAAATTCTAAATAATCATCTCATAACAACCCATTCTTGTCTTACTTCTCCTCAGCTACGGAAGGACTGGTTTTGAAGTTTTCTCAAGAAAAGAGGGCCCTGTAAGAAATTGTGTTATTTTTAACAATCCCTACAAACTTATAGCACCGGAATAATACCGGTATAATAGCAATAACGTATCCTTGCTTTTAGTGATATATTGGCAATAATTTTAAACAAAATCTAAATTATATTATGAAAAAACAGAAATTTTACTCAATACTTATATTTTTAATATTTACTTTTTCTAGTTATGCCGAGAATAGGGTTAAGATATACTATGAGAAAAATAATAATGGGTATAGTGTATATGCTGACAATAAAGAATATTGCCCAGCAACAGTCAAAATTCATTTTGAAGTAACGAATCTGGATATTTCAGGTGGAAATGACCAATACTATATTATCGATCCATTAAAAGAAAAACAACTCTTAACTACTTTATCGGTTAAAGATGTTAAAAAATCATATGGATTCAAGTACACTTACAAATCAAACTTAGGAAATCATAATCTGAAAAAATATAATTCAGATTTCATTTATGATTTACCATTTTCAATATCAAATTCATTTAAAGTATATCAAGGCTACAATGGAAATTTCTCTCATCAAGATCAAAATGCACTAGATTTTACTATGCCTGTAGGAACAGAAATTAAAGCTGTCAGAGATGGAGTAGTAGTAAAAGTTGTGGATGAAAATTCAAAAAATTGTGGTGAAGAGTCTTGCAAAAAATACAACAATCTTATAATTGTTTATCATTCTGATGGAACTTTTGCAGAGTACACCCATATTAGAAAAGACGGATCAGTTGTAAATGTTGGTGAAACTATAAAAAAGGGAAATACAATAGCCTATAGCGGTAATGTTGGTTGGAGTACAGGTCCACATCTACACCTGGTCATATATTTACAAAAATTAGAAAATAGAGAAACTTTAGAAACAAAGTTTAAAATAGGAAATGGTGAAAAAACAGAATATTTAGCTGAGAACAAAACATATGAACGAAACTACTAAAACTATTGCCAACAACATATAAAAACAATTCTTAAACCTGTCTCAAATCGAAAGTCCGTTCTCGCTTGCTCAGCGGATTGTCCTGCGGACAATCACGCGCGCCAGCTCGCACAGTTTTTATACGGGACGTTACCAAAAATGGCTCCCAGAAAATATCAGATCAAACAATTTTATAAAATGCCAAATACTAAAAACACTCTAAAAAATCATTATAGTAAAAAAGAAATTTTTGCAGTTGGGCTAAGCTTCCTTTTTTTCTATTCAATTTTTTCAAATTGGGATTTAATAAAAAGCTGGATTTCGGACTTGTTTTAAAAGCGGGCCAAAATTCGGTCGGACAGCGAAGCGGACATTTTGATCCGGCCATAAAAACGATTGCAAAAGCCTGTTTACTCAAACGCGTCGCCAAATTTGGTAACAACATATAAAAACAATGCTAAAACCAGTTTTGAATCGAAAGTCTTTGTGAGCTCAGTTTTATACGGTACGTTGTGCAATAATAAAAGGCGAATAAAACCATCTCAATACCTCTATGAAAAACTTCGGTAAAACCATAAAGATCTTCCTTGTAGACGGGGAGCCAAATGGCAGGATGACCTGCGAATTGTCTAACTGGACCGGTAAGGCATTGAAGATTCCAAGAAAGAAGATTAAAGAATCTTCAGATCGGCCGGAGTTGGAGAATACCGGCATCTACATTCTTTTTGGAAAATCTGATAAATCAGAAAATAAAGAGCTGGCCTACATAGGTGAAGCAGAGGGGATTTATAAAAGATTGAACCAGCATTTATCTGCAAAGGATTTCTGGAACGAAGCCCTTGTCTTTGTAAGCAAGGATGAAAACCTTAATAAAGCTCACATCAAATACCTGGAAAGCAGGTTACATGAAATTGCGTTGAAAGTTAATCGTTACGACCTGGAAAATGGTAATTTGCCACCGAGGTCTTCGATATCAGAATCTGACAAAGCAGAAATGGAAGAGTTCCTGGAGAACATCAGACTGTTGGTGAATTCTTTAGGATATAAAATATTTGAAGAGCTAAGAAAAGCCCAAACAACTCAGGAGGAGGTAAGACAATACCTTTTATATCAATTCTGTAAGAGGTGCCAACGCAAAAGGGCAAATGACAAACGAAGGATTTGTCGTTTTAAAAGATTCAGAAATAGCAAATTCCATTACCAATTCTTTCCCGCAGAATTGGGTGAAATTTAGACAAAGTTTGATTGATGATAACATTATTGTTCAGGTCAATCAATAAACTCGTTTTGAGAGAAGATCATTTGTTTTCCAGTCCGTCAGCTGCAGCTGCTGTTGTAATGGGAAGAAGCGCAAATGGTTTAACGGAGTGGAAACTCAATGATGGGCGTCCTTTAAAAACGGTAGAATCTAACTCCTAAAAAATCTTTCAAAAATGACAAAATTTCTATTTCTTCTGTTCTTTTGCCTGTTGACAACAAGCTGCATTGATGATGAAATTAGAAGACCTATTGCTTCAGGCGCTCCTCAAGAAAAGGAATTTGAAGAAATCAAAGCTGTCGCCCATTTGCCGGTGCATATTGACAGCACAAAATACCTGTTGCATCCTGTAGGGGAACTGGGGGAGGAGAGGTCAGGTTACTTCAGCTCTGGAAGTTCGGCGGGAAGTAATGTTTTTCAGTCTTCAGATGTGATTCGGGGGAGAATGACCAACATTAAATTTCAGCAGTTAGATTCCGAAGAAATTGTGCCGCTAACGAACGAGCGGGTGGTGATCTATTCTGTTCAATTTCTGCGCAGCATCTTTGAAAATACCGGAAAACAGTTTCTGATTTACGAAATGCGGGATCGGGATACCAATGGTGATGAGAACCTGGATGGGGAAGATGCAAGCTCACTTTACATTAGCAACATTAACGGAGAAAACTTCAGAAAACTCACTCCCGAAGGTCAGCACCTGCTGCAATTAACGGTGGTTGATGAGTTGAACCGGCTCTACTTCAAAACCAGTGAAGATAGCAATGGAGACGGGGAATTCGATAATAACGACCGGCAGCATGTATATTATGTAGACCTGGCTTCCGAAGCATTAAACGTCACAGCATACTTTCCGCTAAAAAATTAGGAGAAATAAACAACTTCTAACTTCGTACCTCTAAAATCCAACTTCCTCAATATCCTTCCAAAAATGCCATTTTAAGAACCTCTTCCGCAGCAGCTTCCGACTCAATTTCCGGTTGGCGATAATGAAGAGGTTTAGAAAGTTTCTCAATGAAAATGCTGCTATGTAGGAATTTATACTATTTTTAACAATCCCTACAAAATTATATGTAAAGTAACACTCAACAACGCAAGCGCATTGACAATTCAGAAAAAATGAAACAACAATTACTACTAATCCTGGTAACAGCCTTTATAAGCCTTAACTGCTATTCCCAGATTAATTTCGAAAAAGGATATTACATTGATAATGAGGGATCAAAAAACAGATGTCCTGATCAAAAACATTGATTGGAAAAATAATCCCACCGAATTTGAATATAAACTTTCAGAGGATAGCGAATCTGAGAATGCCACAATAAAAACAGTAAAGGAATTTGGGATATACAACGTTTCAAAATTCAGTCGGCACCTGGTGAATATTGATAGATCCAGTGGGAATTTAGATCTTTTGAGTGAAGACAGCAGCCCTCGATTTAAGGAAGAAGAACTTTTTTTAGAAGTATTAATAGAGGGAAAAGCTAATCTATACCTGTATAATGATGGTAATATTACAAGATATTTTTACAGTAAGGATGATTCTAAAATTGAACAATTAATATTTAAAAAATATTTGACTCCCAACAATAACATTGGTACAAATGAGGGGTACAAACAACAATTATGGAATGATTTGAAATGTTCAGCTTTTACAATGAGAAAAGTTGAGAATGTAGATTACAGGAAAAACGAGTTAGTCAGTTTTTTTGAAGATTATAACAAGTGCCATAATCAGGACTATATTAATTTTGAAGAAAAGCAACAAAAGGATCTATTCAATTTAAATATCCGGCCCGGTTTTAACTATTCATCTCTTTCCATATACAATAAGGTTACCAGTGCCAAGGATACCGATTTTGATAATGAATTCGGGTTCAGGTTAGGAATAGAGGGAGAATTCATCATGCCCTTTAACAAAAACAAATGGGCGATCATACTTGAACCAACGTATCGTAACTATAAATCTGAACAGTCGCAGGAATCGGGTAGTGTTTCAGGGGGGATCCTTGTTTCAAAAGTTGATTATAAATCAATAGAATTGCCAATAGGGGTGCGGCACTATTTATACTTCAATGATAATTCAAAACTCTTTTTAAACGCTTCTTATGTTGTTGATCTTAATCTCGATTCAACCCTTGAATTCTTTAGACAGGATGGTTCAATGCACTCCTCACTGGACATTAAACCAAAAGGAGTTATAGCACTGGGTGTTGGTTATAAATTTAAGGACAAATACAGCATTGAAATGCGATATCATACCAGCCGGGAACTATTGGTTGATTACGCTTACTGGAGATCTGATTATGAAACTATTTCAATGGTATTTGGATATTCCTTGTTTTAAAAAACACCATATAAGATGAATAAGATAAGGATTATTGGTGCACTCCTCTTCTGTATAGGAATAGCGGTTCATTTTTTAGTGGATACTGAAGATTTCGGCTTCTGGACTGGAGCAGCAATGGGAGCGGGTGTGACTATGTTATTGATCGGGAAACTTAAATGGCCTTAATTGTTCTCTGCATAGATTAATGTGAATAATCGAATGAAACTTTGTATTTATCCATAGACCTGAAATGTTTTTTAAAGTAATTAAAAAGAATCTGTTGTGACTAAAACAAATCTCTTTCTCCTTCTCAGCTTTTTACTGGCTGCAAGTTTAACGGGCTGGTTCTATTATCAGGTTGATCATGAGGTGGGGGAAATTAATTATGATGGCAGCCTGGATGATCCTGCCTTTGAACTTTGTGATGAAGATAGGGTGCAACAGGATTATTCTCCTGTTGGTGCCAATTATCGCGGCGGAAAAAAAGCGATCGAAAAGGAGCTCCTGGACAGGCTGCAGGAGAAGTTGCTTTTTGAAGGATCAGGGATAATTACCCTCAGGTTTGTCGTGAACTGCAATGGGGAAACAGGACGCTTCAGGATATGGGCTATAGACGGGAAAATACAGGAAAAAGAATCTATTCAGGAGCAAATCCATATTTTTAAAACTTCCGTAGCACAACTGAAGCATTGGGAACCGGGCTGGTGGAAAGAAAAGAAATTTGACAGCTATTACCAGGTCAATTTTAAGATCAAAAACGGAAAGATCACAGATATTTTCTAGAGCTTATGAGAAAGTTTTTCAACATTCTAAAGATTATCCTTACCGTGATATTGTTTGCCTATTCGCTGTGCTTTCTGCTTTTCATTTTTGTCATGCCTAAAGAAAGGCGGTTTGATTTTGCAGGGCATATGCAGGGCAGTTATTTGTCACAGAGCATGTTTGATGTGCTCACCTGGCAGCATCCAACCTTATGCCAAGGCCTATTTCGAACAGTCGGTAGCTTTGAATAAACGGGGGGAATACGCCAAAGGATTTCGGTTGCTGGACAGGGCGGTTGAGCTGGATCCAAAAATGCACCTTGGCTATCGCGGGTACATGAAGCTGCGTTTTCTTCGGGATTACGATGCTGCCCTGGCAGATCTTGACCGACTCGATAGTCTTACTCCAAATCATACCGATGCGCCCTGGGGAGAAGATATTGATTTTCTAAGAGGGGAAGCCTGGTTTGGAAAAGAAAACTACCGGAAGGCGATCGAAGTATTCAACCGCAGCCTCGAAAACCAGGGGGAAGATTGGGCAGATATTCAAACCTTCGTTTACCTGGGAATGGCAGAACATGAACTGGGTAATTATGAGCGGGCTATTTTGGAATTCAACCGGGCCTTAAAATATTCTGCTTCAACTCCCGAAGCACATTTGGGCCTGGCGCAGGTCTATCGGGAAATCGGGGATCCAGGCCTGGCCCGGGAGCACATTTTAGAAGCGGAAAAGAGCATGGCCTATAAAAGAGAGGATTCCTACAACGAGTATTTGAATGAGATCTATTACAGTGACATAGCAGCAATGAAGAAGGAGTTGGATCTTGAGACGGCTTCAACAACTACTGCCGATGAACACTCCCGGTCCTGAAGTAGAAGCTGAAAAAAATGACACCAACCAATACTTATCTTTTCACCTCCCAACGGCTCGGCTTTCGCCCATGGACTTTGGATGACCTGGAGGAATTCGCCGCACTTAACGCTGATCCTGCGGTGATGGAGTTCTTTCCGAAGCCATTAAGCAGGGAGGAATCGGCTGAGTTTCTCGACAGGTTATTCAATCATTATGCGAAGCATGGCTACTGCTACTTCGCTGTGGAGTTGCTGGAGACTGGAGAATTCATTGGCTTCACAGGACTGGCTTATCAAAATTTTGATTCAGAATTCACGCCGGCCACAGATATTGGCTGGCGGCTTAAAAGAAGTGCGTGGGGGAAAGGCTATGCCACCGAAGGTGCCAAAAGATGCCTTCAATATGCTTTTGAAGACCTGAAGCTGAATAAGATAATTTCCACCTGCCCAAAATTAAATCATCGTTCTGAACGGACAATGCAGAAGATAGGTATGGTAAAAATGGGAGAGTTTGATCATCCGCGACTTCAGGAGTATCCCGAACTTCAAAGCTGCGTGTGGTACGAGATTGTGAAGGAGTGAAATCCGGGATTTTTCAGCCCGGGTTTTATCATTATTTAATAGATTTGGAAACACCTAACAGGAAAGCCGGAATTTAAAATGCTAATCTTGTGCCGGTGAAATAAGCATGTAACTATCATACTCATTACTCTTTAGACATGATAAACAGATTACTAAAAACCGGAACTGCAATTGGAATGGCCATATGCGTCATTGGATATATACTTTTAAAATTGCTTTCCTTATCCGCGGGATATTTCAACATCTATGACATCACATATTCATTGACAGCTTTGATGGGTTGCTTATTTATTCTAACGGGTAGCCGGTTTGTTAAGGAAAAGATTTACGATGTTTTAAAAATTATTGGGCTCCTGTTTGTAGTGATGTTGGGGAGCAGCTTACTCAATGAATTGAATGTTTTTGAATTGAGTAAATTTCACGTGTTTTATATCAAAATCCTTCCTATGCTTTTATATACAGGAATTTATTCCATGTACCTGGATTACTTCAGAAAAAAGGAAGACCATGATAAATTGGATTATTGGAAAATTATCCTGTTAACGTTGATCATCATTAATGTCTATTTCATCCATTTTAATTTTCACCCCTCCTTATTTAAGGATATCAATCAGGTTTTATTTTGGATAGTCGTTACCGGAATTCTGCTGAATGAATACACTGGGCCAAAAATGGGGCGCATTGAGTAACATCGGCTGCACTCAATAAAATCTTAAAGATCTGGATTGTCTTCTTCTTCTATTTCCTTGATTCGCTTCTGTATTTTAATCAGGTTATAAAGTATTAAAATACCACCTAAAAGTAATAGCGAATAAATAGCCCAGCCCCAGGGAATAAAGATCACGGCAAACCCATAGCACACAAATGCAAAGACCGCAGCCGCAATGAGAATGTTTCGGCCCTTCTTTGCTTTTTGGAGTTGTTCCGGAGTCATATTTTTAAATTATCTGCCAAAAATAGGGAATTGCTGCTGCCATTGAAAAACAAAAAGTTTCGGGTATAAAAATCTATCTCAATTTTGCTGAAAGTTTTACTATCCTGAAATAAAAGTGACTAAAGTTCTGGTTTTCAGTAAAGCTCTAAAGATGTCCTTTTGCATAAAAGTGTAAAAAAAGAATCTATAAAGGAATTTTTTAACTAATTTGCTGATAGAAGATCCTGCTGCCGCTTTAATCAATGGCTCTCCCTACCTTCATCTTCTGCTTTTATACCAACCAAAAAAGCACTTTATGAGAGCATTAAAAATTATGCTGTTCCTAACAGCACTGGTAAGCTTTGTTTCCTGTTCAAAAGAAGAAAACGATCCCGAATTAGAGACGGAAATGCTCCTGGGGGAATGGCACCTGGAAGAGTTTAATTATTCGGGCACCAATGTTTATTCAGCCGGCAATGAGACTGCTTCGGTTTCTTATACCGGAGAAGCCGTTGAAATAGATTTTGAAACTGTCTTTCTCAAGGATGGAACTTATATAACGTGGGCACCTACACAATTATCCTTACTTCAACTGCCGAGGGAGAAACTGCTGTTGAGGAGTTCACCTATTCTGATATTAATACCACCGGGACCTACAGTATCGATGGCAACAAGATCACTACGACCCATGAACAGGAATACCCGGGACAGGAGATGATTGCCGAAATTAGTGAGGGTGTTATAAAGGAGCTTACGCCAAACAGGCTGATTCTTACTTATGAATATCGTGGTACCACAGAAGTTTGGGGTATGGAAGTCGAAGTTAACACGAATGTTATTCAAATTTTCTCCCGATAATAAAACCGGTTATGAAGAAGACATTACCATGGTTGCTGCTACTCTTTATCTTTTCGTTTTTATCTTCCTGTGAACCCGAAGGTCCGGCAGACAAAGATCCCGAGCCTCCTGTCGCCGAAGATATCATTGAAATTCCCGATGAGCATTTTAAAAATGCCCTGATAAACACCAATTCTATCGACACCAACGGAGACCATGAAGGTGACAGCGATATCGACCTGAACAACGACGGGGAGATTCAGAGAAGCGAAGCGAATTTCGTTCGAGGTTTAGTAATACATTTTAACTATAACGATTTTAACAGATACGTAGATCTTAAAGGGATTGAAAATTTTGTGAATCTTGAATATTTTAAAATGACAGGCGACCTTCTGTTTGAGGAAATTGATCATGAGTTATTAAGTTATGATCTGTATAATCTTAAAAAGTTACGTTTTCTAGAGATGAATAATCTTGGAACTAATGCTTTTAAAGATTTAGATCTACAAGGTTTTGGCGATCTAGAGGAACTAAAAATTATCAATAGCAGACCGGACTATAGTAAGGATGGAGAAGATTATGGCAATCCTCTCAATTTTATGGATGTTAATCTTGCAGGTACTCCAAACCTTACCATCATGGACATTACAAACAGTTTTCTAAATATAGATTTCTGTGAGGTTCCATCTCTGAAAAATCTCAATATGTGCTATTTGGAAGGAGGAGAGCCGGAGGTTTTTGATTTCCATTGTTTGACAGAGCTGGAGTGGCTCAATATTTCAGAAAACAGATTTAATCTCTCATCCTCAAAAATTCATCGATCTTAAATACATTCTGGTCAGGGATATCGGATATTATCGCATCAATTATCCCTTTGTAGAATATATCTGTATTGACGATTTTCAGGAAGAGCATGAGCAGATCACCACTTTAATAGATGAGCATACCGTGGTGGTGACCGACTGTAGTTTTTAGAGCATGCCGGAGAGGTGATCAGGGAAAGGAAGTCATAGCCCGGTTTTCCCTTTCAAAAACAATTTAAATTAAGTAATTCATGAAAAGATATTTTGTATTTCTGTTGCTGTTCTCTGCTATTTTCTGTTCTATTTCCTGTGAGCCTGAGGGTTCAGAAGAACCAAGACCGGTGGAGGAGGAGATCATTGAAATTCCCGATGAGCATTTTAAAAATGCGCTGGTCAACACCAATTCTATCGACACCAACGGAGACCATGAAGGTGACAGCGATATCGATCTGAATAACGACGGGGAGATCCAGCGCAGCGAAGCTGAATTGATCGAAGGTTTAGTAATGGAATTTGGATATGGAATCAAAAGCATTGTAGATCTCACCGGAATTGAAAACTTCATTAATCTGCAATACCTAAAAATAGCCGGAAATGGTTTTCCTCCCTCAGAAGGCTTCCTCGGGACCGACTTAATTAATTATGATTTTACAGCATTAAAGAAATTGAGATATCTCGAGTTAAATAATACTATTACAAACTATATTGACGCATTAAAACTTACCGGTCTTTCTAATTTAGCTGAAGTGAAATTGCTTTGGAACAGGCCATATTTGGATGATGCTTTCAACGAAGAAAATATTCGCCTTTCCGAAAACTTTATGAACGTACAATTTGAAGGCAATAGCAGTCTTACGGAGCTTTATGTTCATAATAGCCATGTGAATATTAATTTTTGTCAGGTTCCAACTTTAAAGAGGTTGGAATTCTCTTACCTGGAAGGAGGAGAGCCTGAAGTTTTTGATTTTCATTGTTTGACGCAGCTGGAGTGGCTTGATATTTCAGATAATCATATAGAGTCCCTCATCCTTAAAAACACTTCAGTTCTTGATACTTTATTAGCAAGAGACATTGGTTATGGGGAAGACGGTTTTGCTAATTATTATTATCTGGAGTATATCTGTATTGATGATATTCCCGAGGAATACGAGCAAATAGCTACTTTAAGAGATGAGAATACGGTGGTGGTGACAGACTGTAGTTTTTAGAGTATGCCGGAGAGGTGATCCGGGAAAGGGAATTAGCTATGGCGGCAAAATTTAAGAATAAATATCGCATTGAATCTACCCGATTGCAGAAATGGGATTACGGATGGGATGCTGCATATTTTATCACCATTTGCACAAAAGACCGGGGCCATTTCTTCGGAAATATCGTGGATGGGAAGATGCAATTTTCACCGGCAGGTGCTATTGCCAATGTTTTGTGGCACGAAATTAAAAATCACGCGAAAAATCTTGAATTGGGAGAATTTGTCGTAATGCCAGATCATGTTCACGGGATTATAATTCTGGATGGTAATAACCGGTCCGGAAAATTAAAGGACGAGACCGTTGAGACCGACGATAACGCTGAGACAAGGCATGCCTTGTCTCGAGCAATCAAAAATTTCGGGATCTGAACAAACCCCCGGACAAAAAAGATTTCAAAATCAGGGAAAGAATACCATTTCCTCCATTGTAGGATCCTATAAATCGGCTGTGACCAAACATGCAAATCGTATGCAATTAGAATTTGGCTGGCAACCTCTTTTTTATGATCAAATCATTCGGGACGAGAGATCATTTAGGAATATCTCTGAATATATCCGGAAGAATCCAATGAACTGGAAGAAAAATTAATTTCCTTAACCAGTCCGATCAAGCAGAGTCGAGACCTCGCCCTCCAAAAATGCCATTTTTGTCACCTCTTCGTGCAGCAAATCTTAAGTACAGATAAAAATTATCTTAGAGCAGAACGATCCCTGATCCAGTAAATTTTAATTCCAGGAAATTGTTTAAATTTCCAATTCCCTACCATACTACGATTCAAATTAGAAATAATAAAGGCTATTGTATCTCACCGGTCATTAATTGCCGACACTATTAATCAAAATTTTTTTAATGAAGGGTATCATTCTTACTGTCTTATTTTTAGTCTTACATCAAACTTCTTTTTCGCAGGAAACAATAATTAAGGACCATTCAATTCCTGCCCTGAACAAGGTTATTGATTCTTTAGAAAACAACTATAAGAGATCTGAAATACCCATTTTCCTGTCTCTGCCGCAAACTACAGGAGATTATTTTTATTTAAAAACTGAATTCCCTGATGATTTTATAAATGCTTTAAAAGCAGGTATTCCGCTGGATTCTCTTATAGTGAAATTTCCAAATCTCCAGATCGACCGGGATCTATTGATCATAAAGAACAACTACGTGCTTTCCAATGGCGAAGAGAAACTGGAACTAAAATCCTTCGAGATAAAATTTAGTAATTACCATAAGATCACCCTGGAAGCATCAGATTCTTTAGTGGAGGCAAATCATAGATTCTATTATTCAAATCATCCAGATTATGCTTCCGGCCTTAGAAGAGTCAGGGGGTTTTACTTACATGGGGATTTTGTTCAGAAGGAGATTCCGAAGAAATATTCAAAATGGGTCAATTACACCAGTCATCTTGTGCCACCAACCCGGCTGTTTTCTAAGAGCGATAATGATCCTTTTTCACATATCACAGTGACTACGCCTATAGATTCTCTGGTTACCTACTTCGCTAAAGTTACCCACAAACCTGTGTTTGACAGAAATGAGGATTTCAAGTTACGTATAAGACTAATGGATCAATGGGAAGAGAAAAGAGCTGCACGTGCCGATAGTTTATTCAGAAATGATCCCGGTTTTAAGAACCTGCTTTTCGAAGCCCTGGATTTTGCTGAGACTAATCAAAAATCCAATGGCGAACTGGAGGTTTTTGTTGCACAACTCATTTCAAAAGAACGGGCGCTGAATTTAATGAGAAACAATCAGCAGATAGGAACCTGTAGTTTTGATAACGGTCCCCTTGAGCAACAGAAGCGGATGGCCCGGCTGGCCGCAGAAATTCCCGATTGGAATGTTTTTATTCAGTCTTTTCTAAATGTCATGAATGATCATGTTTCCAGGGTTGCCAACTCTAATATAGCAAGTGAGTCGAGAAAAACCTATATCGAAGAACTTACCAAATTGGACCTTGATGTAAGAACCTTGTTGTTGGGCTCGAACATGCGTATAGCTGAGACCTCAAATGCCCTTTATTTTTCTGATGGAAGTAAGGTGGCCAAAGCATTTACTGCATTAAATGAAACCAATAAAGATTTTTTTGAGGCTGCTGTTGATGGCCTGATCAAGGACGAGCAGGTAGATGCCTTCAACAAACTGCATTTTTATAATACCCTGGACTATTACCATTATTTTCTCGAGGATTCTCCCAGGAAAGAACGGGTGGCTCAACAGCTGGAAAAGATGTCGGCTTTTATGCCTGTTTCAATTAGATCAAGAATGGAAGAACCGCATAAGGAATTAAAAGATCTGCTTTTTGAGGAAAATGAAAAGTTGCAGGAGTTCAATATCCTGGATTCTTCAATTGGAAATATTTATTCTTATAGTTATGGAGGAGATTGCTGGATGGCGGAGATTCAGGAGAAGGCTGGAAATCCGAGATTGATCTATGATCTTACCATGCCTATTGAAGAAAAAATCACCCCGTTAAGTAATTTTCTGAAACTAAAGCCAGAGCTAACCAGAAGAATTGAGGATCATAGCTTCATCAAACGGTTATTGGATGCTGATCCTGAAAGTAAACTTTATTTAAAATTTACAGAAGACAGATCATTTTATAATTTCCGTAATAAGGTGCTCAAAGATGTTCCCGGGGCAATTAAAGAAAATTGGGATTTTAAAAATGCTGTTTCCTTTTACATTTCTTATCCCGACAGAAGATATGTGAGGTTTATCCTGTTTGAAAATAATGATCTCATGGTTCTGAAGATTCCCAGGGATTACAGTATTCCTAATTACAGTTTTGAAGATTTAGTCACAAAAACAAAAAAATCTTTTCTTTCTGTGACCTATGAAAGCTACAAAATCTTTAATGAGAAGGGGGAAATGCTGAATTAATTTAAGGGAAAAGATATCTTTCCGTTTTAAAAATTCAAAATAAAAGATTTCATGCGCTCACAGCTCGAATTTATAAGGAATGCCACTCTGGTTCTAAATTACGCAGGCAAAAGGATTTTAATGGATCCTATGTTTGCCAAAAAGGGCGAATATCCAGGCTTTCCCGGCACCGTAAATTCTGAAGTTAGGAATCCGCTGGTAGAGATGCCGGTTAAGCCAGAAAGTCTATTTGATGTTGATGCCGTTCTGGTTTCTCATTTGCACACAGACCACTGGGATCCGGTCGCGAAACAAATCCTGCCCAAAAACCTGAAGATCCTTGTCCAGAATGAAGATGATGCGAAAATAGTTCGTTCCCAGGGTTTTACTAATGTTGAAGCTCTGCCAGAAAAGGCAGATTTCGAAGGTCTAAAGTTCACGAAAACCCATTGTCAGCACGGAAACGATATAGCCTATTCGGTACCCGAAATGGTCGAATTTCTTGGAAAATCCTCGGGGTTCTATTTTAATGCGGAAGGGGAGAAGTCCGTTTACTTTTTAGGAGATACGATCTGGATCGAGGAGGTAGAAATTAATTTAAAAAGATGGAGGCCTGATGTGGTCGTGGTAAATGCCGGTTATGCGATGATGACCGAGAAACGTTTTGGTGCAATCATTATGGGAAAAGAAGATGTGGAAAGGATTCACGAATTATTGCCGGCGGCCACAATCATTGCCATTCATATGGAAGCCTTAAATCACTGTATTTTAAGCCGAAGGGAGTTAAGGAAATTTGCCAAAGAAAAGGGCTTTTCAGAAAAATTGATCATTCCGAAAGATGGGGAGGTAATTGATTTTTAGATGTAGATAATTAAACGGTGGTCCGATCAAGCGGAGTCGAGACCTCACCCTCCAAAAATGACATTTTTGACTCCTTTTCCGTAGCAGCTTTTGAGGTGGATAATTTCAGGGAAAGTTTATCTTAGTAGAAGCTAACCAACCAGTTACCATAATTGAGTGCTTCAGATAATAATGATATTTTCACCTACAGGAGACTCAGGCGGGCCATAGGATACCTGGGAATTGCGCTTGCCGGTGCTGCTGGTGGTATTTTCTTTTATTCCCTTTTTCAAAACCGAAGTCCAGACTTCCATAAGTGATTACTATTACACTAATCTTCGCGACATTTTCACCGGGACTTTAGCCGCGGTCGGGTTATTTATGATCTCTTATAAAGGACATTGGAATAAGTCACTTTTGAAGAATGACCAGCTACTTACCAATATCGCAGGTATCATGGCTGTGGGCGTGGCGCTTATTCCCGTGACCCCTGAATTTGAAATTGAGAACATCCTTACTCTTATTCCTTATGACTTCCCCTGGTTGGGCTGGTTCCACTACGGTTTTGCTGCCCTGCTCTTCGGAAGCTTCGCGTTGCTGGCGATCAACGTTTTTACTATTGGGCAGAATGAGCCTGAAGATATTCCTGTAAGCACAATTAATGAAAATCATATCTACAGATTTTGCGGGATTGCCATTATTATCCTGATGATCCTGGTTCCCATTTCTGAAGTGCTGGAATTGTTCAGGTATTCTACGCTTATCCTTGAATCTCTCGCCCTGTTCTTCTTTGGAGCGGCCTGGTTGATCAAAGGTCGGGCGCTGGGTGATAAAGGAAAACTGGGAGAGAAAATTTACCGTGAGCATAACGCGGAAGGCACTGAAGAATGATGATTATACAGGGAAGACAATTCTTCCGGAGTTTTAATTCCTTGAAGTTAACAGGAATCGGGACCAGACCTCAAAAATGCCATTTTTTAGGAGTCTGATTTTCCGCAGTAAAACACGGCCTTCTTCCCCAAAATTCTTTATCTTATTGTACATCCCCGGTTAACAAAATGAAAACTAAATTGATCACTTTTTTCTCTGTCATATTAATTCTGTACCTCCTTATTTGTACGCTGTTGTCCTTTTTTCAGGAGAAAGTAATATTCTTTCCCGAGTCTTTGGATAAAGATTTCAGTTTTGAATTTGATGGAAATTTTGAAGAACATTATGTCACAATGAAAGATGGCAGCAAATTACATTCGCTGCTGTTCAATACGACCAATCCAAAAGGAGTGATTCTTTATTTGCACGGGAATGCGGGTTCGCTGGAAGTGTGGGGGACTGTGGCCGATACGTTCACCAGCCTGGGATATGAAGTTTTTATCCCCGATTACCGGGGCTACGGCAAAAGTGAAGGCAGAATAAAAAATGAGGCGCAGCTGCACAGGGATATGCAAACTCTCTATAATTACCTGAAAAAAGAATATTCTGAAAACGACATCATCGTGCTGGGCCATTCCATTGGATCGGGGATGGCGGCAAAGCTGGCTGCGAAAAACGAACCAAAACTACTTATCCTGCAGGCACCACCATACTCTTTGCCCCACCTGGCAAAAAAGATGTTTCCGCTCAATCTTTTTCCGTCGTTCCTTATCGAGTACAAACTTGAAACCGGCAAATATGTGAAAAAGGCCAATGTTCCGGTTGCGGTTTTTCACGGTGATGAAGATGAGATCGTTCACTATGGCTCTTCCCTCAAAATTCAGCAGCATTTTAAACCCGGGGATACTTTAATAACTCTCGAAGGCTTGGGCCACAACAATTTTTTAAATACCCGGCAATATGCAGAAGCAATAGAGGAAATTCTGGCCGGTAACAAAAATTAAGCTTACCGAAGATAAGGTTCTCAAAATGCCATTTTTGAAAGGCTGATTTTCCGCAGTAAAAAATACCCTCTTCCCTCTAATCTTTTTATCTTCTTACTCTATCTCGGGATTACAAAATTTTGATATACATTGCCATAACTTTTACAGAACTATAACTCAATACTCGTTTAGGATTATTCGGGCAGCTCTCCGGAAAAGGTAGAAACATCCCTTTTTTGAGCATAAAGATTTAAAATGAAAAATAGCTTCTTTCTTACCCTCGTTTTCTTTCTCACATTATCTTTTTCCCATGCCCAGGAGGTCAATCTAACAGGAGGTACCGGCACTCCCGAGATGGTCAATATTGGGCTGAGAATGCGGGTGGATCAAAATCAATATGGTTTAGCCATAGGTACTAATTTGGCTTATAAGAATGAAAATATGAACGTTTCCGGGGATTTTTATTATCATTTCAGCGGGAGATCAGGCCATACCTCTTTGCGCCCGTGGTATATCAAATCTGGATTAACTTATATGCACAGCGAAGGGGAGTGGGAAACAAGGCAGAACCTCTTGCTGGTGCCCAGGCTGGGAAGGGAATTCAATATTACTCCCGAATTTGGAGTGGCCCTGGAGGCGGGAATTATGCTTATGCTCATGGATAAAAATACAGCAAAGAAGGAAAGGACAGATGCTGTTTCAGGGGATCTTGATCTTATAGGATCGGGATTTATTTTAGCTTCTGCCGGACTTAAATTTTTCTACAGACTCTATTAAGAGCCAATCCCTATTCACCAATCCCCAATTCACTTCGTATTTCCAATTTCGTAATTCTAACTTCATTCTTTATCTTGGGAGACTTAAAATCCCTTTTCCATGATAAAAAAGTTACCGATGTACGGGCTGCTTTTAGCGGTTGGTGTGAGTTGCCAGACGCAAAAAGGAGTGCCGGCACAAAAAAGTGAGGCTTCGGCTGAAAAAAAGACAAAGGAGGCTACCAAACCTTATAACGAGGTCATCACTGCAGCAGCAGAAAGCGATGAAGGCTTATTCACCACCCATTTTGTTGACGATAAGCTCTACTTTGAAATTCCGCTTGACATGCTGGAGAAAGATATGCTGCTGGTGAGCCGTATCGCCGGAGTGCCCGCAGGTTATGGTGGCGGCTATGTCAACGCCGGTTCCAAGGCGAACGAGCAGGTGGTTCGCTGGTCGAAGAGAGGTGATAATATCGACATGAAAGTGATAAGCTTCGAGAATGAAAGCGAGGAAGGCTCGCCTATTTATCAGTCGGTCGCTGCGAATAATTTTTTCCCAATACTCTTCAGCGCGAAGATCGCAGCTTATAATGACGATAAAACTTCCGCAGTAATTGAAGTGAGTGATCTTTTTAAGGAAGAAGTAGCAGCCATTAACGGAGTTTCCCCCAGTCTTCGGAAGCGCTACAAAGTGAAAAAGCTGGATAAATCCCGCTCTTTCATCACTTCGGCCAATGCATTTCCCGAAAATATCGAGGTGAAGCACGTGATGACCTATGAAGCAGAGGAACCGCCCGAAAGAGATCAGGCCGGGACTATAACCATGATGATGAACCAGTCGATGATCCTGCTTCCGGAAGAGAAAATGCAACCTCGCCTGGCCGATCATCGTGTAGGCTGGTTTACTACCCGTAAGTATAATTATAACTCTGAGGAGCTAAAAAGTGACGATTACAGGATCATCAACCGCTGGCAACTTGTTCCAAAAGATATCGAGGCCTACAAGAGAGGAGAGCTGGTGGAGCCGGTGAATCCTATTGTATGGTACCTGGATCCTGCAACACCCGAAAAGTGGCGGCCTTATTTCAAGCAGGGGATCGAAGACTGGAATGTGGCTTTTGAAGCTGCAGGTTTCAAAAATGCAGTGATTGCCAAAGATCCTCCTACCAAAGAAGAAGACCCCGATTTTAGTCCCGAAGATGTGCGATACTCGGTGGTGCGCTATGTTGCGAGCACGACCCGTAATGCCATGGGCCCGTCGGTGACCGATCCCCGTACCGGTGAGATCATCGAGAGTGATATCATTTGGTATCACAACCACCTGCGTTCTTACAGGAACCGTTATATGATCGAGGCCGGGGCGCAAAATCCTTCGGCTCGTACTCTCAATACCCCCGAAGAAGAGATAGGGGAGATGATGCGCATGGTGATCGCACATGAAGTTGGCCACGCGCTCGGTTTGCCTCACAACATGAAGGCCAGCTCTGCCTATGCAACAGATTCTTTGCGTTCTCCTGAATTTACCCGGGAATACGGTCTAACACCTTCCATCATGGATTACGCCCGCGTGAACTATGTGGCCCAGCCGGGAGATGAAGATGTGCGCTACATCAGGATGATGGGGCCTTATGATCTTTACGCGATCAACTGGGGTTACAGATATATCCCGGAAGCAGATTCCCCGCAGGAAGAAAAACCGATCCTAAGCCAGTGGATCCTTGAGAAGGCAGGAGATCCTGTCTATGAATTCGGAAATGGTTACGGCGGAATTGATCCCCAATCCCAGAGGGAAAGCCTTGGTGACGACCAGATCAAGGCCAGCGAGTACGGACTTGCAAACCTGAAAAAGGTGGTTCCAAATCTTGTGGAGTGGACCTCAAAAGATAATACCGATTATTCTGAATTATCTGAAGTTTACCGCGAACTTACTTATATGTGGAGAGGCTATGTTTCCCATGTAGTAGCCAATGTTGGTGGGGTCTATGAAACCCGAAAAACTTCAGATCAGGAAGGTACTGTCTATACCCCGGTTCCCGAAGAAAAACAAAAGGCTGCAGTGGCATTTTTGAATGAGCATGCTTTCTCCAAACCAGACTGGCTGCTGAACAGGGAGCTTTTGGAACGTATTGAACCTACAGGCGCCATTGAACGGGTACAGAACCTTCAAAGTAGAGCATTGAATGATCTGCTGGATGAGGATCGCCTGCAACGAATGATCGAAAATGAGCAGGTGAATGGTAATGACGCTTACACCGCAGTTGAAATGATGAATGACCTTAGAAAAGGCATTTTTGAAGAGCTGTACAATTCTCAGGAAGTTGATGCTTACAGAAGAAGCATTCAGCGTGCCTATGTTGATACCGCCGCAGAATATGTTCAGAGTTTGAAAAAGGGCGAAAATAGCGATATTACTTCCACCGATATTGTTGCTTTGATGCGTGGAGACCTGGAGCAACTAAAGAGAGATCTTAGAGCAAGAAAAAACAGGACTAACGATCAATTGAGTCTTTACCACTGGAATGACCTTATTGCAAGAATAGATGCAGCCCTTGACGTGGATGCATAGAAGATAAAATATTACATAAGTGATTTTTAAAGCTCCGCTATTCGCGGAGCTTTTTTTGGTCAGTAAATCATTTTACCTTTTCGTTAATTCCTGATAACCAATTAATTAGTAAATTTACTTTTACACTAATGGAGGAAGATTATGAAGAAGGTAAGTTTAATTTTAATGATCCTGTCGTTGGCAGTTCTTTCCTGTAAGAATTCAACAACGACTGAAAATGATGAAGTGCTACTGGAAACATCCAAAGTAGGTTCTACTTATGGGTGTGCACCACCAACAGTGGATAGTGAGTGGTACAGGAAGAATAATGTTGCTCCGCTTCTGGACGGGCTTGATGTACTGCATTATCCAATTACCACAAATGATCCTAAAGCTCAGGAATATTTTAACCAGGGCCTGGTGCTTTCTTATGGTTTTAATCATGCCGAGGCTGCAAGGTCTTTTTACTACGCTACCAAACTGGATCCCGAATGTGCTATGTGCTATTGGGGCTTCGCTTATGTTTTGGGGCCAAACTATAACGCGGGAATGGAGCCCGACAATTATGAGCGGGCTTATGAAGCCATTCAGCAGGCTGTTACTCTTTCAGATAATGTTACTGAAAAAGAAAAAGCGCTTATCGATGCCCTTGCTTTGCGGTATGTTCCCGAACCCGTGGAAGACCGACGGGAACTGGATGTAAAGTATTCTGCTGCAATGGAAGATTTGTTCAACAGGTATGACGGTGATCCCGAAATAGCAGCCCTTTATGCCGAATCTGTCATGGATCTCTATCCCTGGAATTTATATGACAAAGAGGGAGAGGCCAGGGAATGGACTCCAAAGGTGATCATGCTGCTTGAAAAAGTGATGAAGGACTTTCCCGACCATCCCGGAGCCCATCACTTTTACATACATGCTACAGAGGCTTCGAATACCCCAGAGAGGGCGCTTGGCAGTGCCAAAAGATTTGATGAAGGCTTAGTGCCGGGAGCCGGTCATCTACTTCATATGCCATCACATACCTATATCCAGACCGGGGATTATCACAAGGGTAGTTTAGCCAATATAAGAGCGGTGGAAAGAGACAGCGCTTATGTCACCCTCTGTCATGCACAGGGCGCCTATCCTTTGGTTTATTATCCTCATAACTACCACTTTCTCGCTGCTACCGCGACCCTGGAAGGTAATAGTGACTGGGCGCTTATGGGTGCCGAAAAACTGGCTGAAAAAATTCATCCCGATATCATGACAGAACCGGGATGGTCTACCCTGCAACACTTTTACATGATCCCGTATTTTGTAGATGTGAAGTTTGCAAAATGGGATAAGATCCTTGCAAGGCAGGTGACAGATACCCTGTTATATCCCGAAGCAATTTCCCGCTATGCACGCGGTATGGCTTACCTGGGTAAAAAAGATTTACAGAAGGCGAAGGAAGAACTGAATAAGCTCAAAGTCCTGGAAAAGGATGAAAGGCTGGCAGAAATGATGATATGGGAGATCAATTCGATGAAGACCATCGTGGAGATCGCCAGGAAAGTCCTCGAGGCCGAAATTTTAGCCAGCGAAGAAGAATTTGACCGGAGCATAATTTTGCTGCAGGAAGCTGTAGCTTTGGAAGATGGCCTGAATTTTCAGGAACCGCCGGACTGGTTTTTCTCGGTTCGCCATACCCTTGGAGCAGTGCAAATAGAGGCCGGAAGATATCCGGAGGCAGTTGAGACCTTAAGAAAAGACCTGGAGACCCTGCCAAAAAACGGGTGGGCACAACATGGGCTGAAACTGGCCTATGAAAAAATGAATGACCGGGAAAAAGTTTTGGAGATGGAAACTGCACTTAAGGATTCCTGGGCCACAGCAGATGTGGTGATAAATACCTCCAGAATAAAATAATCTTTTCGTGAAGGTATAGTAGAGTTTCAAATAAAGATAACCGCCCTGCAGAGATGTAGGGCTTTTAATATTTTCAGGAATTCTTCATCAGAGGCAGGCAGGAGAGGGTTATCTATTGAAAATTAACTTGTTATCCTATTAAAAATTAGGTATTTTACACATTCTTTGGTGTTTCCAGTAAAATATTATGAAATGAATAGGGTGTTTATTAATGGTTTAAAGATAATAGGATTGTTTCTACTGGGCTTTCTGTCAGTAGTCCTTTTATTGATGTATACCGGAGTGATCTGGAGATCGCCGGAGCACTATTCTGTTGCAGCCGTAAAGGATTTTAAACAACCTGTAATGAGCATGGAGGAGTACAGCAACGTACCCGGCCATCGCCGACCCTATACTTTCCACCTCAGCAAGGGCGATGGGGAAGCATACATTGTGGGGATTGAGCATACTAAAGATTCGAACGCCCCACAGCTTGACACTATAAACAGGATCTGGGAAGATTTTAAACCAAATGTGGTATTGGTGGAAGGACGATTGGGTTTTTTGTTTAGCGGAATCCAGGATCCTGTAAAGACACATGGAGAAGGAGGCAGGGTGATAAGCCTGGCCAGGCGGGACAATGTGAAATTCTATACCTGGGAACCTCTTAAGCAGGATGAGGTGAATATGATGCTTAAGCGTTTTCCTGCTGAAAAAGTCGCACTCTTTTATTCCCTTAGACCTTACCTGAGCAACTATAGGTATGGTAAGCCTGCAAATCCGGCTAAGAATTTACAGGGTTACATTGACAGCAGGACCGACTACGATGGTATAAGAGGGGAAATAACCACAGTTGCACAGGTAGACAGTATATGGGCGGCAGATTATCCACAGGAAAAGGACTGGCGGGATTCGAGCGATGAATTCGCCTGGCCTAAAGGAGAACTCTCAGAAATGGCAGCATACTCAAATGAGCTGCGGAATATCCATATGTGCACCGCTATTCTTGAACTCATGGAGCAGGGGAATAAGGTGTTTGTAAGCATGGGTTCCAGCCATGCCTTCAGAATCGAAAAAACTTTAAAGGAGGAGCTTAAAAAAGAGTAAAAGTCGCCGATAATATCGATTCCATCACCTTCCGGTCACATTTCTGTTTTTTCGGTCTCCATAAATTTGAAATTATACCTAATTTATATTATTCTTATCTTCCTTGATAAGGACTTTGCTATTTCCCTATCTTTAAAGAGACAATAAATTAAAGGCTGCAAATCGTTTCCGGAACAGGAAGAAAACACAGGCAGCTCTTTCGACTGAACTTAAATCGGAAAATGAATAATCCATTTAAAAGAAATTCCCAGGCAAAGGAACATGTGATTTCCCCTAAGAAAAATGGATTAGGCACTTTTGGAGGTGTATTTACCCCTTCTATTCTAACTATCCTTGGGGTCATTATGTACCTGCGGTTTGGGTGGGTTGTTGGAAATGTGGGGCTTATTGGCACCCTCCTAATTGTAACCATTTCAGTATCCATCACCTTCCTTACGGCATTGTCTGTAGCGGCAATAGCCACAGATCAACGGGTAAGAGGAGGGGGAGCTTATTATATGATAAGCAGATCCCTGGGGATCGAAGTAGGGGGAGCCGTAGGAATTCCCCTTTTTATTGCCCTGGCACTTTCTGTAGCCTTGTATACTGTGGGATTTGCAGAAAGCCTTGTAAGTGTATTTCCTTCTTTGGATTTTAAAACAACGGGTTTAGTCACTACTGTTGGAGTAGCTGCTTTGGCCATGATCTCGGCCAAAATTGCCATTCGGGCTCAATATTTTATCATGTTCGGGATCGCACTTTCCCTGGTGTCACTTTTCCTGGGCAGTCCCATAGAGGATACCAATATTGAAATGTGGGGTGCGGCAGACAGGCATTCTGAGAGTTTCTGGATCGTTTTTGCAGTCTTTTTTCCTGCGGTCACAGGGATCATGGCCGGAGTTAACATGTCTGGGGATCTTAAAGATCCCGGCAGATCTATTCCCAAAGGAACTTTTGCAGCTGTCGGGGTAGGGTATCTAATCTATATGACCTTGCCAATAATACTTGCAAATCGCGCAGATGCCATAAGCCTCATAGAAGATCCATTGATCATGCGAAAGATGGCTTATTGGGGAGATGCAATTTTGATTGGGGTTTGGGGAGCCACTCTCTCCAGTGCGGTAGGAAGTGTATTAGGCGCACCTAGAGTGCTCCAGGCCCTGGCAAGAGATCGGGTCCTCCCTGGCTGGTTGGGTAAAGGTTCCGGAAATGATGATTCTCCCCGCAGCGCAACTCTTTTCACACTTGTCGTGGCTTTATTTGCCGTTTTCTTCGGGAACCTAAATATTATCGCTCCCGTGCTTACCATGTTCTTTTTAACCACCTACGGAGTATTGAATGCCGCTGCCGGTCTTCAAAAAATGCTGGACAGCCCATCCTTCAGGCCAAAATTTAAAGTGCACTGGATCTTTTCACTCTTGGGTACTTTAGGTTGTATAGCTGTTATGTTCTTAATAAATGCCTGGGCTACCGCAGTTGCCTTTATAGTGGTCATAATCATTTTTTTATGGTTGCAAAAACGTAGAATGGAAACTGCATGGGGGGATGTGAGAATGGGGGTATGGATGAGGTTGGTGCGGGTAGGGCTTTTGAATCTTCGAAAAGCAAGTGAGGCCAAGTCCTGGCGACCTAATCCACTGGTACTTTCGGGAGCACCAACCAGCCGCTGGCATCTTGTGGATTTTGCTAATTCCATAAGCCATGATCGTGGGATCCTCACCCTGGCTACGGTTCTCACAGGTAAGCCTATTGGACCCGAACGGCGCAGGAAGATCGAAGAAAATATTCAGGAATTTTTAGAAAAACACAATACCTCAGGTTTTGCGAGTGTTATTTCAGCAACAGATGCCTACCTGGGGCTTAGTGAATACGTAAAATATCATGGACTTGGTACCCTTGCACCCAATACGATAATTCTGGGGGATAGTGAACATGAAGCCAGTAGGGAAAAATATGCGAATATGATCACCCATTTCCACGAGCTTAACCGGAATGTGATCATTGTTGCCAATGATGACGAAAAAGGCTTTGGAGATCGGGACCAGATCGATATATGGTGGGGTGGGGTCAAAGGCAATGGTGGTTTGCTGTTAATTCTGGGGCACCTGTTAAAACGCAGCCGGGCATGGAGGGACACCAATGTCACGGTGAAGATGATGGTCAATGATACGATTGCAGCACAAGATGCAAAGCGGAATTTATCTGCTATTATCGGCAAATTAAGAATAGAGGCAAAATTGGAAATGATCGTATCAAGCGGACGCACTTTTGAAGAGGTTTTGCACAGCTCCTCCAAAGATGCCGATTTGGTGTTACTGGGACTGGCTAAACCTGACGGAAATTTCATGGAATACTACAAAAAAATGCAGTTGCTCATTTCTCCTTTGCCCACGACGGCAATGGTGCTTGCAGCAGATGAGGTCTCCTTTAGGGAAGTATTGTTCAAGGAAGACGTATTTACTGAGGAATAAACAATCAAAGGTAAACGGGCAATCTGTCAGGCTTAAATTGAAGTATCTAACAGACCTTATAACTGCATCTCATTTTGCAGCTAAAGATCTGCGGGAGCGGTCTTTTATTTATTCCTCAATGGGTATAGCCAATATTGGGATGCTGGCTTTCTTTACTAATTCCAGGGAAACGCTTTCCTGCAGCAGGTTGTGGAGAAAGCTGTGTTTATGTGTACCTACAATGAGAAGATCGCAATTCAGCTTTTGGGCCTCTTCCAAAACAGCTTCTACAGTTGAACCCTGGATGAGCAGGGCTTCTTTTTCTATATCCCCGCTCAAAAAATTGTCACAGTACATTTGCAGATTGCGATGTTCCTCCCTGAATTCTTCTGCCTTAAAATCCCTGATGTATTGTGGTCCGGGTTCATAACCCACAAAATCGGGATCGGGTTCTGCCACGTGCAACACCCAGACTTTGGCACCGAACTTTCCTGCCAGGCCATCTGCATAACCGAGCAAATCTCCTACGGCGTCGTTAAAATCTACTGCTACTAATATGTTCTTTAGTTCGTTCATGATGTTGGCTTTTTTATGATTTTCTGTTCCGGTTTACTGTTGCCTGTTGCAAGTTACCTGTTACCGGTTGCCAGTATTTAAGGTCAATTACTAACCAGAAAAAAGCAACCTTATTCAGGCAAGGTCACACTGACCACTGATCACTGAATACTAGTACTCCTTCTCCCTGTCTACTTCATTCTCCAGGTTTTTCCCTTCCTGCATCAATCGAAAATTCTTCAGGATCTGTGGAATGACCGATTCAATATCGGTGGTACTGGCGATATGCGGGGAAATCTTGATCTTTTTGTTGTTCCAAAATGGATGCTGTTCGGGCAAAGGTTCCTGCCTGAAAACATCCAATGCAGCTCCCGAAAGATGCCCATTGTTTATCATTTCCAGCAGGTCATCTTCTACAAGATGCTCCCCCCGTGCCACGTTGATCACATAAGCCCCCTGGGGTAGCTTCTCAAAAAGGTGTTTATTCAATATGTTTCTTGTCTCGGAAGTGAGAGGCAGCAAATTCACCAGCACCCTGCTGTCCTCCAGGAAATCCTGCAACTGGTCATCACCGTGATATTTTGTCACTCCCAGGATCTCTTTATTGGTACGGGACCAGCCGGTGACATTGAATTTGTTCTGAATAAGTTTTTCGGCTACCCCCACACCCAAAACACCCATCCCCATAATTCCTACCTGTACTTCTTCGGGCCGTAAATAGGCGGTGGGATTCCATTCCTTGCTGCAATGGTGCTCAGCGAGATTGCGTAGGTGTTCAAGAACCAGGGAAAGGACAAAAACACTCATATCTTTCGTAAGCTGCTCATCTACCAGCCGGGTAATACGAATGTGTTGCGGAATCTCCTTATCGCATATGATATGGTCTATTCCCGCTCCCATGGAAGCGATCACTTTTAAATTGGGATAATCCCGAAAAGCTCCGTGGGGATGTTTCCAGGACAGGGCAAATTTTACCTTTTTAGGGTCTCTAACTTCAGGATACACCTCCAGATCAAGATCGGGTTCTTTTTCTTTCAAGGCTTCCACCCAGGGTTTCGGATCTTTTTGGGAAGTGATGATAAGGAATGACATATAAAAATTTTTAGACATTAGTCGGTAGTCATTAGTTGTCCGGAACTTGAATTCTATATATTTCTAAAGACTAAAGACTAAAGACTAAAGACTTAGCTCTAGTCTAGCAGCGAGCGGTTAGCTTTTAACTCACAAACGCACTATACCCGGTGATCGCTCTTCCTACAATAAGGGAGTTGATCTCCTTGGTGCCTTCGTAGCTATAAATGGCTTCGGCATCTGCGACAAATCGTGCTACGTCGTATTCCAGCAGAATTCCGTTGCCGCCCATTACTTCCCTTGCCCTGCTCACCACATCGCGCATCCTCATGCTCGTATAAACTTTTGCCAGGGAGGCATGTTCATCTTTTAGCAGGTCCTGGTCCTGTAGTTCAGATAATCTGAAACAGAGGGTTTGCATCGAGGTGAGATTGGCGATCATTTCCACCAGGTGGTTTTGGATCAATTGATAGGAAGCAATAGGCCTTCCAAATTGTTCTCTTTTCTTGGTGTACTTGAGAGCGCTCTCATAAGCCCCGCGGGCGCAGCCCACCGCCTGCCAGGCAACACCGGCACGGGTCATCCTTAGCACCTTTGCAGTGTCTTTAAAAGATTCCGCTTTTTGAAGCCTGTCTTTCTCGTCGATTTTGCAATCGGTAAGGGTGATAAGGGCGTTTTGTACAATTCGCAGCGCCATCTTATCTTCCATTTTTTCAGCTTTAAAACCGGGGTTGTCTTTTCGAACTAAAAATCCTTTTACCTGATTTGAATCTTCATCCCTGGCCCATATCACGATCACATCGGCAAAAGTGGCATTTCCTATCCATTTTTTCTGTCCGTTAAGCACCCAGTGCTCGCCATCAAACTTACAGGTAGTTTCAAGTCCGCCGGCAACGCCGCTTCCCACATTAGGTTCGGTGAGGCCAAAAGCCCCAATGGCCTCCAGGCGCTGCATTTTTGGAAGCCACTCTTCTTTTTGTTCATCGCTTCCGCAGAGATAAATAGAGCCCATTGCGAGCCCGCTATGGACTCCAAAAAAGGTGGAAATGGAAACATCTACCCTTGCGATCTCCTGCGCAATGATACCTTCCATCAAAAATGGCAAATTAGGGCAGCCGTAGCCTTCATAGGGCACTCCCGTAATATTGAGTTTTTTAAACTTATCGATGATCTCATGAGGGAACTTCGCGCGATTCCAGTGATCGTTGACCAGTGGCCGCACTTCATCTTCCATAAAGTTCCGCACCCTTAGCTGTAGTTCGCGCTGTTCTTCGGTCAATTTAAGGTCCAGATTATAGAAATCCCCGTCAATTGGTGGTAGATCGTGCTGACCTTTGCGGCGTTTGGTCTTTAGCATTTTCATGAGCCCTTTAAGCTGATTATCGTCCAGCTGACCAAGGGTTTGCATAGCTTCAGAAAGATCGATCTGTTTATTGATCTTCGCCAGTTGATCAAGATCGATGTTCTTTAAAAGATTGATGGTGTTTCTAACTTTTCCGAAAAAGGCCATAGATTTTGGTTTTTCTAAAAATAGGGATTAAAGAAGAAGCAACTTGTTAAAGCTTTCTCAAACCGAAACTTAGTGCAGAGTATTAAGTAGTGAGAAGTCGAGATTTTTTGTTAAGAGGCGGGATATCTTGTTTGGTAGGATCCCGAAATTTGATCTAACTTCCCGAACATAACTTAAACACGAGTAAAATGGGAATTTTTTCATCATTAATGGGCAATGCCGGTGCAGTCGACAATCAAAACTTACAGAATGATTACGGGCAGTTGCTTTTTGAATCTGAAATTATAGAAGCAGGTTTTAAAATTTTTAGGGACACCTTTATCTTTACTAATAGAAGATTGATCCTGGTGGATAAGCAGGGATTGACCGGAAGCAAGACTCAATATCTCTCGGTAAGCTATAAGAGTATTTCCCGCTTTAGTGTAGAAACAGCAGGAACTTTTGATCTTGATGCCGAATTGAAAATATGGATTTCGGCTGAGCAGCAACCAAGTATAAGCAGGAAGTTTAATAAATCTGTGAACGTGTATGAAGTGCAGAAAATTCTGGCACAACATGTTTTAAGGTAGACTTTTAGCAAAACTTTAGTTGCTTTCTTTCCTTCGCCGGCTTCACTTTATTTAAATTAATGGGAAAACCTGAGGTGTCAAAAATGGCATTTTTGGAACCTCTTCAAAAAAAGTTTGAGCTATGAAAGATGACAACAAAGAAATGAAGGACCCACAAAAGAAAGAAGCACAACCCCCTTTTGAAAATCAGGAACGGCAGCAGGCGACGCCGGGCAAAGAGGACAAAATGCAGCCTAAAGTAGATCACGGCGAGGAATCTTATAAAGGATCGGGGAAGCTGGAAGGGAAAAATGCCATCATTACAGGAGGTGATTCCGGAATTGGTCGCGCTGTGGCCATAGCCTTTGCAAGGGAAGGAGCGAATGTCTTGATTTCTTACCTGGAAGAACACGATGATGCCAAAGAAACTGCCAAATGGATAATAAAGGCCGGAAAAAAGGCAGTTTTGGTACCAGGAGATGTAAGTGAAGAAGAACACTGCAGCAAGATCGTCCAAAAAGCTGTGGATGAATTTGGGCAAATAGATATCCTGGTTAATAATGCAGCCTTTCAAATGGCAAGAGAAAAGATACAGGACATTCCCAGCGATGAATGGGATAAGACTTTTAAAACCAATATCTATTCGATGTTCTACCTGGTGAAAGCTGCCGAACCTCACATGAAACCCGGGAGTACAATAATTAATACTACGTCTATCAACGCATATAAGCCACATCCGCAACTGCTGGCCTATGCTGCCACCAAAGGGGCAATTCAGAACTTTACAGCCAATCTCGGACAAATTTTAGCGCCAAAAGGGATACGTGCCAATTGTGTAGCGCCGGGTCCTGTATGGACACCATTGATCCCATCTACCATGCCAATGGATGAGGTAGAAACTTTTGGAAAAGATACTCCGCTGGGAAGGCCGGGACAACCTGCTGAATTTGCGGCGCCTTTTGTACTATTGGCATCGGAAGGTTCAAGTTATATGACCGGCTCTACCGTGCAGGTGACGGGAGGAAGACCAACAATTTAGTTTATTTTTGCACTTTTCAAATTAAAGAAATGTCCAGATTTACCGCAGACCGTTCAACTGAAGGGGAAGTCTTCTTTTCCCCTTTTTACAGGATCTTTTTCATTCTATTTTTAAGCTTTACACTTAGTATGCCTGCAACTTTGCAGGCACAACTCATCGAGCCGAACAGCGAAGCTGTCGAAACCAGCGGCGATATTATACTTTTGGCTCTGCCTGCATCGGCTGCACTTAGCACCTTTGTGATGAAAGACAAAAAGGGATTATGGCAATTCACCAAAAGTTTTGCGACTAATATTGCTATTACAGGCGCCCTAAAATATACCATCAATAAGCGACGGCCTTTCAATGATGGGGGGCAGGCATTTCCCTCGGGACATACATCAATTACATTTCAGGCAGCATCCTTTATCCACAGGAGGTATGGCTTTAAATACAGTATTCCGGGATATTTACTGGCCGGCTGGACCGGCTATAGCCGCATAAATGCCACACGTCATGACGGATATGATGTTCTTGCCGGGGCAGTGATAGGCATAGGCAGCAGCTTTTTATTCACTACTCCCTATCAGCGGGAACATATGCAGCTCAGTTTTAGGAGCTCCGAAGATGAATTTCTGCTGGGGTTTATTTACAGGTTTTAAAAGAGGGGCAACAGTTAAAACTGGATCAAACAAAAAACGCTTCCCGAAAGAGAAGCGTTTTTTGCTGTTTTTGAGAAGTTATATTCCAAACTCTTCTTTCACTTTATCCACGTAATCAAGTTCCTCCCAGGTAAATAATTTTACCTCCAAAGTTTTTTCTCCGTTGTAAGGACTCTTGAATACTTTTCTTTCAGTACGGGGTTCTTTCCCAAAGTGGCCGTAAGCCGAAGTCTCCCTGTAGATAGGATTTCTAAGGCCCAAACGTTCTTCAATAGCCGATGGTCTCATGTCAAAAACCTTGAGCACCTTCTGCGCGATCTCCCCGTGAGAAAGATCTACTTTTTTAGAACCATAGGTTTCAACCAGGATGGAAGTTGGTTCCACTACACCAATGGCGTAAGATACCTGCACCAGCACTTCATCTGCCACGCCGGCAGCCACAAGGTTCTTGGCAATATGCCGCGCCGCATATGCAGCCGATCTATCCACCTTACTCGGATCCTTTCCTGAAAATGCACCCCCGCCGTGAGCTCCTTTTCCGCCGTAGGTATCTACAATAATTTTTCTTCCGGTGAGGCCGGTATCTCCGTGAGGCCCGCCAATGACGAACTTCCCGGTAGGGTTGATATGGTATTTGATCTTGTCATTGAATAATCCCTGCACATATTCCGGCAGTTGTGCCTGCACTCTTGGAATAAGGATCTCCAGGATGTCTTTTTTGATCTTGTCGAGCATGCGATTATCATCCTCGTCAAATTCATCATGCTGGGTGGAAACCACGATGGCAACTATACGTTGCGGCACATTTTCATCGCTGTATTCAATGGTGACCTGGCTCTTGGAATCGGGGCGCAGGTAAGTGATTTCGTCATTTTCCCGGCGTAATTTTGCAAGCTCGATAAGGATCTTGTGAGAAATATCGAGCGCGAGCGGCATATAGTTTTCGGTTTCTTTGGTGGCGTAACCAAACATCATTCCCTGGTCACCTGCACCCTGTTCCTCCTTGTTGCCGCGATCCACACCCTGGTTGATGTCCTGGGACTGTTCGTGGATAAGGGAGATCACCCCGCAGGAATCCCCACTAAATTTGTACGCGCCCTTAGTGTAACCAATGTCATTGATCACATCCCTTGCAATGGTTTGAACATCGAGGTAAGTGTCGCTTTTCACCTCGCCGGCAAGGACCACCTGCCCCGTAGTAACGAGCGTTTCACAGGCAACTTTAGATTCGGGATCAAAAGCAAGGAAATTATCTAAAAGGGTATCGCTAATCTGGTCTGCAACTTTATCCGGGTGGCCTTCAGACACACTTTCTGAAGTAAATAAATATGGCATGCTTCGTAGTTTTTATATTCCGGGAGAAATTTGACGTGGAAGCGCTAGAGGAGTTTTCACTGCTTTAGCATTTTTAAGGGTTGCAATCAGTCAAATTTTTCCCTGTAATTTTTCAGCAGCAAATGTATGGAATTTGATTTAAATCAGGATGCTAATTTCTTTTTTTAAGAATGGTTTGGGCGCTCCGTCCCGTCCTTACGGCCGTCCCGGCAGGCTTTCGCGGGTCGCTTCTCTCAGCCTCTCGGCTTCGGGAGAGCTCCAACAACCGCTCAATCCTTAGCGCAAGGCTATCCAACAATGGCTATCGTAAAAAAAAAGCTTTTCAGGGGATCTACCGCCGAAAAGCCTCTTTAAAAATTTAGAAGACCTAAGATGATTAGAATTCTTCAGCAGTAGCTTCTGCCCCGGCACGGGAAATGAAAATCTGTATACCCAGGTGGATGCCTAAAGAATGCTGGTAATCTGTGTTTCCTCCACCAGCCAGACCGTTGTACTTCACGCTCGCCTCAAGAGCCACGTACTGGTTGAGGAACAGGGAATACCCCGGGCCAAATCCAAAGGCAAAACCATTGGTGCTGGGACCGTCTTCCACATTTACTCCGGCAATACCTGCATGAGTTTCCAAAAAGAAAAAACCGGTAGGTATTTTATCGCCAAGATTGATATCCGAGGGTGCCACGAAAAATCTTGCCAACGCCTGGACTCCGTATACAAATGTATTCACAGATTCATCACCGGATCCTTCAGAATTGGTATAACCCAGGTTCACAATTGCACCTGCGACAAAGGTGTCGGTAAAGAAATATCCAACTTTTGGACTTATCCCGATATTAAAACCGGATTCTTCGTTGAGGCCAATGTTCATTCCAAAAAGTCCCTTGGTAGTAGGGGTGCTAAGACCACTTCCAAGGTCGGCCCCCAGCATAAAATTTCCTTCCTGCAATTGCGCATGGGAACTATGGTTAAAACCAAAAATCAATAAAGTCAATAGAAGTAAAACTTTTTTCATAGCTGTTATTTTTAAGGTTTAGGGGGAAGATTTGTATTTAGTATAAATTACTGATAACTAAATGTTTAAATAGAAAATTTTAATACTTTTTAATAGCCAATTCACGAGATTTTATTAGGAGAAGTCGCAAATTCCTACACTCTTACGAAGAATGTGGTTCTTCTAGTTAATATTTGAAAGAAATCCTTTGTAAACATTTGGATTTCCTGAAAAATCAAAATTATTTTCAAGTTTATTTGTTCCTTAAAGTTTTCTGTCGTTAACTTTGCCTAATACAAAAAAGGAAATGAAACAGGTAATTTGTAATATGATGTGCATGATGTGGAGAAAGTCCGCAGCGCGTCCTATTGCATGATCCTGAAAAGATAAAATTGCAAAAGCCGCTGCCACCGCAGCGGCTTTTTTGTTTTTAGTGATAAAACAAGAGGTGCCAAAAATGGCATTTTTAAGACCCTTTAAAAACTAAAGCTGATGACAGCTAAAACAGAAAAAATGAAAATTAACCCGGTAACAGCAATGATGATGCGTTGTATGATGATGTGCATGATGTGCGCAGGAAATCGCTATTGCCAAAAGATGAGGATCTAAGTTAGTTATATATTCAGTTACTAAAATCCCTTTGGCAAGCCGGCTAAAGGGATTTTTTCTTTTAAAACAATTAGCAATGAACAATAACGAAGCACCAATTTTCAAGCACCAAATTCCAATTTGGAAAGGGTTTTTTAACCCGCAACCGTAACCGGCAACTGACAACAATGAACAATAAAAAAAAGCACCAAATTCCAAGCACCAAATTCCAAATTCCATTTTAGGAAAAGTGAAACATTCGTGAATCCGTGACATTTTTAACCGACAACCGACAACCGACAACCGACAACAAAAAATTAAAAGCACTAAGCACTAAGCACCAAATACCAATCCGGGAAAAGAGGGAAGACTTTGGAAATATTCGTGAATTCGTGGCCATTTTTAACCGCACGCAACCCGCAACCCGCAACCCGCAACAATAAACAGTAAACAATGAACAATAATCAGTCACCAATAAGTAAAAGACAACAACAGAGGAAACCCGGATGAGATCTCTCGTCGCATCTCCTTTCTCCGAAAGAAAATGCTCTGTCGAGATGACAGCCGACAACCGACAACCGGGAACGCGTAACCATGAACGATTAACAATGACCAATTTGCAAGTACCAAACCAATACAAAATGAGAAGCATTAAAAATATTCGTGAATTCGTGGCCTTTTTAAGCGTAAACCGACAACCGACAACCGACAACCGACAACCCGCAACCACGCAACCCGCAACTCGCAACAATAAACCATAAACCCGAAACAACAAACAATTAAACCTTAAACATTGAACCCATGAGTACACCACAAAAATTTTCGACCAACGCCCTGCATGCAGGCCATGACGTAACAGCAAACGGTGGAACCAGAGCCGTTCCCATTTATCAGACAACTTCTTACGTCTTTAAAGATTCAGATCACGCTGCAAATCTATTTTCCCTGGCCGAACCGGGCTTCATTTATACCCGACTCAACAACCCAACAAATGATGTACTGGAGCAAAGGCTGGCGGCGCTCGAAGGCGGGATCGCAGCTGTAGTAACAGCATCGGGGACGGCAGCGATCAGCACAACACTGCTTACGCTGTTAAAATCGGGAGACCATATTGTCGCTTCCAGCAGCCTTTACGGTGGAACTTATAATCTGCTGAGCGTTACCTTGCCGAGACTTGGCATCACGACCACTTTTGTAGATCCTACAGATCCTCAAAATTTCTCTGATGCCGTAAAAGAGAATACACGTGCGGTCTTTGTAGAGTCGCTTGGAAACCCGAAGCTCGATGTATTGGACCTGCAGGCGATCTCTAAAGTGGCTAAGGAACATAAAGTGCCATTTATAGTGGATAATACAGTAGCCACTTCTGCTTTGGTCAAACCTATAGATCATGGTGCCGACCTGGTGATCCATTCCCTCACAAAATACATCGCCGGCAATGGTACTTCTCTCGGCGGAGTAATTATCGACGCCGGAAAATTTGATTGGGCCAACGGCAAATTCCCTGAATTCACCGAGCCATCTCCGGGTTACCACGGACTCGTTTATCACGATGCTTTAAAAGAAGCAGCCTTTATAGCTAAAGTAAGGATCGAAGGCTTAAGAGATCTTGGAGCTGCTCTTAGTCCGTTTAATGCTTTTCAGATCATTCAGGGGTTGGAGACCCTGGAGATAAGGATCAAAAAGCACAGCGAAAATGCATTGGCTTTGGCAAAATGGCTGCAGCAAAAAGAAGAGGTGAGCTGGGTGAACTATCCCGGGCTGGAGAGCAGTGCTTATTTTGAACTGGCACAAAAATATCTTCCAAAAGGGCAAAGCGGAGTGGTGACTTTTGGAGTGAAAGGCGGCTATGAAGCTGCAAAAGTGTTGGTGGATGAGACAAAACTTTTCTCTTTACTTGCCAATATTGGGGATACTAAATCTTTGATCATCCACCCCGCCAGCACTACACACCAGCAGCTAAATGACCAGCAGCAGGAATCCACTGGAGTGACCAAGGATCTTGTAAGACTTTCTGTTGGCCTGGAAGATCTGGAAGATCTCAAAGCCGACCTTGAACAGGCCCTGGCAAAAGTTGCTAACGAAAAGGCCGCGAAATCTGCATAAAAACCCAATCCGGGGCGGGAGAAAAATTTTTCTGCTGTTCCGGCTAAATATTAGAATATGTTACAGGAAATCATACTTCCAAACTTTGAAAATTCCGGCGGCAGCCTTCAAAAAATCCATGTATTCTTTCGCTTTTTTGGCAGGGAAGCCGGCACTGCGCCTGTAGTGCTGGTGAATCATGCCCTTACGGGAAATGCCGATGTCACGGGAGAGAAAGGCTGGTGGAAGGAACTTGATTGGTCCCAACAAATGTATCGACACCAACAGGTTTTGCATCCTGGCGATCAACGTTCCCGGCAATGGCGCAAGTGGGAATAGAGAACATCTGCTGCACAATTACACAGAATTTACAGTACATGATGTGGCCAGGATCTTTTCCTCTGTTCTTGAGGAGCTGAAGATCGAAAGCCTTTTTGCAGCCATAGGTGGATCAATCGGCGGAGCTCTTGCCTGGCATCTGGCAGTGCTAAAACCAAACCTCATACAAAACCTGATTCCCATAGCGACCGACCTCAAGGCCACCGACTGGGTGCTGGGGCAGTGCAAGGTGCAGGACCAGATCCTCAACAATTCGGTAGATCCCATTCACGATGCCCGCATGCACGCGATGACCTTTTATCGTACTCCGGCTTCTTTTTCAGCAAAATTCCGCCGGAAAAAGAACGAACTGAATTTCCAGTTTGAAGTGGCCAACTGGTTGAGCTACCACGGCAGGAGCCTGGAAGGCCGTTTCGAGCTCGCGGCCTATAAGCTGATGAACCATTTGCTTACTACCATAGATATTTCGGGCGGGAGCGGGGAACCTTCAGCAGCTGCTAAAAAGATCAGCGGGAATATACATTTGATAGGGATTGACAGTGACCTGTTTTTCCTTCCGGAGGAAGTAAAGGAAACCTATCGTGAACTTTCCGAAGTAAAGGAAAATGTGAGTTACCACGAGATCAAGTCCATTCATGGCCACGACGCTTTTCTTATCGAATATGAGCAGCTGTCACAATTTTTAGAACCCATTTTTAATCCAAAAAACACTCAAAATGAAGAAAATAAATATAGTTCTCTTTGGAACCGGTAACGTAGGAAGTATCCTTGTAAATCAAATTTTGCAGGCCCGGGAATCACTTCAGCAAAAAGAAGACCTTGAGATCAATCTGCCCGTCATCGCTAATTCTACAACAGCTTTTTTTCAAAAGGAGAATCAGCAGTCTTCCTGGGAAGCCGATCTTAAGAATTTCGGTTTTCCTTACAAGCTGGAGGATATTCTGGATTATGTGCAAAAACAGCAGTACGAGAATCTTATTGCCGTAGATGCTACGGCCAGTGAGGAGTTTGTGGATAATTATCTTGACCTTATTCGTGGCGGTTTTCACATCGTTGCCGCCAATAAGGTAGCCAATACCCTTTCATCTCAATTCTATACCGAATTACGGGATACGCTGCAGGAGCACAACAAGCATTTTCTCTACGAAACTAATGTTGGTGCGGGATTGCCTGTGATTGAAACCCTGCGGAATTTTTATCGTGCCAATGAGCGGGTGACAAAGGTGAGGGGAGTATTTTCAGGTTCCCTTAGTTATATTTTCAACACCTATTGCGAGGAGGAAAAGGCATTTTCGGAAGTGCTTACCGAAGCGGCCGACAAAGGTTTCACAGAACCCGATCCCCGGGTAGACCTTTCCGGTAAAGATGTCGCCCGAAAGTTGTTGATCCTTGGCAGGGAACTGGGATTACAAAAAGAGTTTGAGGAGATAAGCATACAGGACCTGGTGCCGGCCCATCTAAACGGTCAATCCACACTCCAGAATTTTCATAAGAAAAAGAAGGATCTGGACCCGGTTTTTCTGAAGCTAAAAAAGGATCTTAAGCATGATGAGGTTATACGGCATGTTGGCGAGCTGGATCTTCAAACCGGAGTTCTGGATGTGAAACTGGTGACCGAAAACAGAACTTCTGCCCTTGGCAGCCTTAAAAATGCCGATTCTTCCTTTGAAATATTTACAGAATCTTATGGCGAGCAGCCTTTGGTCATTAAAGGCGCGGGTGCAGGAGCCGCAGTGACGGCACGTGGAGTTCTTACAGATTTAATTAAATTAGCCGAAAAATTACCCACATGAAGATCCATCTTAAAAGGCTGAACGACAATTATCATTTTGAAACCGTAAACGAGCGCGGGAACGTAATTCACCTCGATAACAAAAGTGAACCAAATCCGCAGGGAGCAAGCCCAATGGAATTGCTGCTTATGGGAATCGCCGGCTGCAGCGGAATTGACATCGTGATGATCCTGAAAAAGCAACAACTGGAGATGACCAATTTGGAAATGGATGTCGAAGGTTTTAGAGTTGATGGGGCGGTACCAAACGTTTTTACAAAAATTCACCTTAAAATAAATATAGACGGCGATATACCCGAGAACAAAGCTATTAGAGCAGTAGATCTTTCCCTGGAAAAATATTGTTCGGTGGCAAAAATGCTGGAAAAGACAGCCGAAATCACTTCGGAAGTTATATTGAACGGTTCTCCGGTGAGTAAGTAATTCCGGCACCTGCCCCCATGAAAAAATTGCTGTTTCTTGTTATGCTGATCTCTGCGACTGCTTTTTCGCAGGAGAAGCATTACTCGTTGGAGGCAAATTATTTCTACGGAAGCATTTGGGAGCACAACCCGAATATCTCTCACCTTATTACCGAACATCCCTATGGACTCCTGTTGCATTTCAACCGGAAGACTTACGGGGATGAGCCCTGGGAGCGGCGGTATAATTATCCCAACGTGGGATTTTCGCTCTCCTATCAGGATCTCAAAAATGAGCATTTAGGAGAGAATTTTGGGGCATATGCTCATCTGGGTTTTTACCTTTTGAACCGGCACCTTTTGCTAAAAGTAGGGCAGGGCCTGGCAGTGACTACCAATCCTTATCATCCCGATGATAACTACCGGAACAACGCTTACGGTTCCCGCTTGCTCAGCTCCACCATTTTCACCGGAAACCTGCAGTTCGAAAATCTTCTCGGCGGCCTCGGATTCCAGACAGGCCTCGCGTTGATCCATTATTCCAATGCCGATTTCAAATCTCCAAACAGCTCCACCAACACCCTGGCCTGGAGCGCCGGATTGAATTACGATTTTGACCACGGCTCTCAAAGAGAATTTATTCCCAAGGATCCAAAAATGCCATTTTCGGCACCCTTTAGATACAACCTTGTTTTGAGAAGCGGAGTGAATACGACAGGGGTAATAGGTTCGGAATCTTATCCTTTCCTAACCTTTTCAGCTTATGCCGATAAGGCTTTGAATCATAAGAGTACGCTGCAGGCGGGAGCAGAACTTTTCCTGTCACGGGCAATGGAAGAATATATTTATTTTCATTCGGTCGCTTTCCCGCTGGATGGTTCGGCGGGAGACGAAGACGCGAAACGCGTGGGGATCTTTGCGGGGCATCAGCTTACTTTCAGGAAGCTTTCATTGATCACTCATCTGGGATATTACATATATTACCCTTACGATAAATATGTTGACAGGATCTACAACCGCGTTGGTTTGCAAAGGGAGATCTGGAATGATCTTTTTGGATCTGTCACTGTGCGCTCGCATGGCGCCAATGCCGAAGCAGTTGAATTTTCAATAGGATACCGGTTATGAAATGTGCTGCTGAAAAAATACCTGCCAATATTGCCCTTTTTGAGCCTGCTGCTTTTTTTGGGCTGTGATACAGAAGACGCACCCGATTGTTTCCAAACCGCCGGGAAAAAGATTACAAAAGAAATTCAGGTGGAAGCTTTTAACGAGCTCCTTGTTTACGAGGATATCAACCTGTTTATTGAGCAGGGGACAGAACATAAGGTTGTTGTGGAAACCGGGGAGAACCTAATGAAGGAGATCTCTGCTGAAGTCGTTGACGACAGACTCATACTTCGAAATTCCAATGGATGTAATTTATTGCGGGATTATGGTCTTACCAATATCTATGTTACCGTCCCTAATCTGGAGTGGCTGCAAAATTCAGGAAACCGCGTTATAAAAAGTGTGGGGGAATTACATTTTCCGGACATCTGGCTGCGCAGCCTTAACCAGGAACGCGCAAAAGGAGTGTATACGGTAGGGGATTTTGACCTGCATTTGGTTTCAGATCATGTGCGGGTGACAGGGGATGATTTCTCTAATTTCTTTCTCCGTGGGGAAACAGATCATCTTGATCTTTACATCGCAAACGGCGACGGCAGGGTGGAAGCGCAGGAAATGATCGCAGAGACAGTGGAGATACAGCACCGTGGGACGAATAAGTTGCTCGTTAATCCGCAGCAGGTGTTGAAGGGGGAAATAAGAAGTACGGGAGATGTGATCTCTGTCAACCGGCCGCCCGTAGTGCAGGTGGAGATGTTTTATACCGGGAAGTTGATCTTTGAGTAAACCCTGACAGCGGTTTTTAACCCTGTCAGCGGTTAAGCGGCACCTTTTCCCGGCCCACGGAGGGAGTCAATTCCCGGCACGGATCACAGATCCGCGCCAACAATGAGAAGATGGCGCGGATTTGAATCCAGCTGTACCCTCGCCACTCTTTTCATTCCACTAAAGAGAGAGTGGAACTTCTTGTAAAATGCCGCACCTCCGGCGCTCAAAAAACCTCGCTATTTTTGCTATAAATATTACGCTCCTCCGGAGCTGCTTTTCTGCCCCTTTTAAGATGGCGCGGATTTGCAATCCGTGCCGGGGATATTAACCTATGACCCTTTCAGGGTTGAACGTTATTTCTTCAGCGTCAATTCTGAAAACAAATTCTCCAGGTTCTTATTCTTCCGGTTTAACTGCAGGGTTTTTAATCCGTTGTCGTGGGCAAAATCGAACACAGTCGGCCGCATATCTTTTTCAGTGTCAAAGGTGAGCTCATAGACAAATCCAACGATATTATTAATATTTAAAAGGTGAGGCAGGCGCTGCAGGGCAACTTCTTCAATACGGTAGTCAAATTCTACCTCGATGATCTGCACCTGTTCGTCGCGTAGTTCCGCAAGACTTTTATCGGCTACGATCTTTCCTTTGTTGATGATAATCACCCGCTCGCATAACGCTTCCACTTCGCGCATGATGTGGGTGGAGAGAAAAATGGTTTTTTCCTTTCCGGTTTGTTTGATCAGTTCTCTTATTTCGACCAATTGGTTAGGATCCAATCCGGTGGTAGGTTCATCCAGGATCAAAACTTCGGGATCGTGTAAGAGGGCATTTGCAAGCCCTACCCGCTGCCGAAAACCTTTGGAAAGTTGTTCGATCTTTTTATTGGCTTCGGGCAAAAGTCCGGTTTGAATAATCACCTCTTCAATTCGGCTTTTTGGCACCTTATAAATAAGCGCATTGAACTCGAGGTATTCCCGCACGTACATTTCGGTATAAAGGGAATTATGTTCTGGTAAATATCCGGTGCTTCTTTGTGCCTGTAGCATCTCTTCTGCAAGGGGATGACCGTTAACAGTAGCTTCCCCCGAAGATGGCTGCAAATAACCGGTAAGGATCTTCATTAAAGTTGATTTTCCCGCGCCATTGGGACCGAGGAAGCCTACAATTTCCCCTTTTTGAATAGAAAAGGAAACTTCGTCAAGGGCCTTTTGCTCCCCGTAATATTTTGAGATCTTATTTACCTGTATGGACATAGCAGCTTTTTTTCAAAAGTAAATCAACTTTTTCAAAAGAAGGAAATTTTAGAAGGAGAAGTCCGGAGCAAAGGATTCTACTAAATCGTTCTCGTGAATTATTACAAAAAAAATATCGTTTTCTGAAAATATATACTACATTAGCTATTCACAAAGATGAGAATGAGTAATTTATTTATCTGGAACGCCTGGTATTATTTTTATTTCTATAACAGAGATAGGATCGGGAGTGCCGTATAATTAAACCAATAGTTATAACTGAAATCCCGATGTAAGCATCGGGATTTTTTTTTGCCATAAAATGGAAGAAAAAATAGCCATACAGGGAATAAAAGGTTCTTTTCACCACCAGGTTGCCGGAGAATACTTCAGGCAGGATGTGCCGGTGGATGAATGCCGCTCCTTTCGGGAAGTGGTGGACAGTTTGCTGACCAACCGGTCTGTTAGTGCGGTAATGGCCATAGAGAATTCCACGGCCGGTACCATACTTCCTAATTACGCTTTGATCGACGAAAACAATCTTCAGATAAAAGGGGAGCATTACATACCCATTTTTATGAATCTTATGGTGCTTCCGGGGCAAAAGATCGGTGATATTAAAAAAGTCTGTTCTCACCCAATGGCCCTGTTGCAGTGCCAGGATTTTTTCAAGGACCATCCACACATTGAACTTATTGAAGATACCGACACTGCAGATGTGGCTAAAAGGATAAGCGAGCAAAGGCTCAAAGGAGTTGCGGCTCTCGCCAGCAAGTCTGCAGCCCAAATCTATGATCTGGAGATCCTGAATGAAGGTATTCAGAATATGAAGAGCAATTCCACGCGCTTCCTGGTGCTTTCCTCCAAAAATGCGGCCCCTGTAGTCACCGGATCTAATAAGGCTTCTCTCAAGATCATTCTTGAAAATAAAAAAGGAAGCCTGGTAAGTGTACTAAATATTTTACGGGATTTTGATCTTGATATGACCAAGATTCAAAGTGTTCCGGTGGTTGATATCCCCTGGAAGTATGCATTTTTTATAGATGTGCTGTTTCAGAATGAAGAGGAATTTCAAAAGGTATTGGGAATACTTTCAGGATTAACTGAAGAATTAAAAGTATTGGGGATTTATAAAAACGGGTTATTATGATAGCACAAGCCAGCAGATTAAATCATGTTGAAGAATACTATTTCTCAACAAAATTGAAGGAAGTGAGGGCTTTACAGGATTCCGGAAAGCCTATTATTAATTTGGGAGTGGGAAGCCCCGACCTTGCGCCACCGCCACAGGTGATGACGGCACTACAAAAGGCCTTGCTCAACCCAGATGCTCACCAGTATCAGCCGTATCGCGGAACAAATGATTTTAGAAAGGCAATAGCAGAATTCTACCAAAACTTCTATGGCGTTACATTGAATTCGGAAACCGAGATCCTTCCCCTTATGGGCAGCAAGGAAGGAATTACGCATATTTCCATGGCATTTTTAAATGAAGGAGATGAGGTGCTGGTGCCAAATCCCGGCTATCCCACCTATGCTGCTGTCAGTCGTTTGGTGGGAGCCAGTACGGTGTTGTACGATCTTAGTGAAGAAACCGGCTGGTTACCAGATTTTCAGCAACTGGAAAAGCGGGATCTAAGCAGGGTGAAATTGATGTGGGTGAATTACCCTAACATGCCCACCGGTGCGGTGGCAAAAAAGGCAATTTTTGAACAGCTTATTGCCTTCGGAAAAAAGCATCACATTCTAATCGTCAATGACAACCCATACAGCTTTATCTTAAATGAGGAACCGGAAAGTATCCTGAAGTATGCCGATGATACAGACGGCGTGCTGGAGCTGAATTCTTTAAGTAAGAGTTTCAATATGTCCGGCTGGCGAATTGGGATGCTCTGCGGAAGTGAAAAGCACATCAATTCTGTCCTGAAAGTGAAGACCAACATGGACAGCGGAATGTTTTTCCCGCTACAGGCGGGTGCGGCAATGGCATTGAGGCTTCCGCCAGACTGGTTCAGGGAGCAGAATAAGATCTACCTGCGCCGGAAAGAGGAGATAAGCATATTGGCAGATGCCCTTGACTGTAGTTTTACCCGGGATCAAACCGGAATGTTCCTATGGTGCAGGGTACCACGAGGTATTACTTCGGAAGCTTTTGTAGATCATCTTTTAAAGCAGTATCATATTTTTGTGGCCCCGGGATTCATTTTTGGGAGTCAGGGAGAAGGGTACATCCGGTTCTCTCTTTGTTCTTCCGAAGAAACTATTATTAAAGCCTGTAAAAGATTATCGGCATGAAGGTTCATATTATAGGTTTAGGTTTAATAGGCGGGTCTTTTGCATTGGGATTGCGGAAAGAATTTCCGGAAGTGGAAATTTCCGGGAATGATGCAAATGAAGCTCATCTCTTAAAGGCGCAAAAACTCAAGCTCATTGACCGTCCAGCGGGGCTGGAAGCAGTGGAGCATGCAGATGTGGTGATTATTGCCGTTCCTGTTGATGTGGCAAAGAAAGTGGCCGTTGAGGTCCTTGATAAAGTAGGGGCAAATACACTTGTTTTTGATGCAGGTTCGACAAAATCGGGATTATGTGAAGCGATAGAGCAGCATCCTAACCGGCGAAATTTCCTGGCGGCTCATCCTATTGCGGGTACTGAATTTTCAGGACCTTCAGCCGCTGTAGAAGATCTCTTCAGGAATAAGACCAACATCATTTGTGAAGTGGAAAAGACAGCTTTTAAACTTCAGGAAAGAGCATTGGAAATTTTTCAGAAGCTGGGAATGCGCATCAGGTATATGGATCCAAAATCCCACGACCGGCATATTGCTTACGTTTCTCACCTGTCGCATATTAGTTCCTTTATGCTGGGGAAAACTGTGCTTCAGAAAGAGCAGAACGAAAAAGACATTTTTGACCTGGCAGGAAGTGGATTTGCATCCACCGTGCGACTTGCGAAGAGTTCTCCCGCCATGTGGACTCCTATTTTTCAGCAGAACAAAGGCAACATCCTGGAGACGCTGGAAGAATATATTAGCAACCTTACCAAATTCAAAAACCTTATCGAAAATGATGATTTTCAGGAGGTTTTTCTGGAGATGGAAAGAACGAACCATATTAAAACGATTTTAAACGGAATAAACTGATCATAAAATGGAAAATAAAAAAGAACTGAGAACCTGGTTGGACAAATTTGGACTGGATCATCCCCTTGTAATTGCCGGCCCCTGCAGTGCAGAAACTGAGGAGCAGGTACTCAAAATAGCACACCAGTTAAAGGACACCGATGCCACAGTTTTAAGGGCGGGGATATGGAAACCGAGAACCCGCCCGGGTAATTTTGAAGGTGTGGGTGCACTTGGGCTAAAATGGCTTCAGAAAGCAAAAGAGGAAACCGGAATGTTGACTACGACGGAAGTTGCCAATCCTAACCACGTGGATCTCGCTCTCAAACATGATATTGATATCCTGTGGATAGGCGCACGAACTACGGTTTCTCCTTTTATTATTCAGGAAATTGCCGATGCTCTTAAAGGTACAGATAAGGTGGTGCTTGTGAAAAATCCGGTGAACCCCGATCTTTCCCTTTGGCTGGGAGCGGTGGAGAGATTTTACACCAGTGACATTAAAAACCTTGGGGTGATCCACCGCGGATTTTCCACTTATGAAAAAACCCGCTACCGTAATAATCCTGAATGGCAGATCCCCATCGATCTACAGACGAAATTTCCCGATTTGCCATTGATCCTGGATCCATCGCATATTGCAGGAAACAGGACGTCGATCTTTGATCTTTGCCAGACAGCCCTGGACCTAAATTATGACGGACTCATGGTGGAGACGCACCACGATCCCGATAATGCATGGAGTGACGCCGCCCAACAAATTACACCGGCCACACTGGTGCAGTTTATGGAAGATTTGAGAATTAGGAAAGTGATTTCAGAAAGTGAGGAATTTAAATCGAAACTTCAGAGTTTGAGAGCGATGATAGATATTGCCGATACTCAATTACTGGACGTGCTATCGAGAAGAATGAAGATATCTGATGAAATAGGGAAAGCTAAAAAATCTCAGAACGTAGCGGTGCTTCAAAATCAGCGATGGAGTGAAATTCTGGAAAAAATGACCGGGGAAGGGCAGCAGAATGGATTGAGTGAAGAATTTATCATGAGAATCTTCAAAGCTATTCACCAGGAGTCAATCGACCACCAGGAGAAGATCATGAGATCTATGCAGTAAAAACTTAAGGTTGTTTTTTCAGGTACAGATGCTGCAATGCTGTAAAATAATAGGTATTGAAAATTTATAATGTAATTTTGCCTATCTAGTTAAGAGTACAGAATATATGGTTTTGAGTGCTGCCTTTTTTCCTATTGCGGAAAGTTCTCAAAACCTAAAAAAAATTTATGACAGGAACTGTTTACAAATCTACCGGAAGTTGGTACCAGGTAAAAGCTGATGACGGAAACTTTTATCAATGCCGAATTAAAGGAAAGTTCAGGATCAAGGGTATTAAAAGCACCAATCCTGTGGCTGTGGGAGACCGGGTGGAATTTAAACTGGAAAATACTTCCGATGAAGATCAAAACGGGGTGATCACAGGGATCAAGGAGCGGGAAAACTATATTATCCGCAAATCGGTTAACCTGTCAAAGCAAACGCATATTATTGCCTCAAATATTGATCAGGCCTTTTTACTGGTGACCCTGAAAAATCCGCCAACCTTTACCATTTTTATTGATCGTTTCCTTATCACTGCGGAAGCATATGAGATCAAGGCAATTTTGCTTTTCAACAAGATCGATACCTATAATGATGATGAGCTGGACGAGGTGAAATTTCTCGCAGCCATGTACCGCCAAATCGGTTATGAGTGTATAGGGATTTCGGCAAAGACCGGAAAAAATGTGGAGAAGGTAAAAGAGCTTATGAAGGGGAAAACCAGTCTGATCTCCGGTCATAGCGGAACAGGGAAGTCTACTTTGATCAATGCGATCGAACCTAAACTGGACCTAAAGACCACCGAAATTTCTGAGCAGCACCGTCAGGGCCAGCACACAACTACTTTTGCTGAAATGTATGATCTTGATTTTGGTGCACAGATCATTGATACTCCCGGGATAAAAGGTTTTGGGGTAGTAGATATCGAAAAAGAGGAATTAGGGAACTATTTTCCGGAGTTCTTTGCGCGGAAACAGGATTGTAAGTTCTACAATTGCCTTCACCTGGAAGAACCCAAATGTGCTGTAAAAGAGGCATTGGAAGCCGGGGAGATCCCCTGGTCCCGTTATAAAAGTTATCTGCAAATATTGAAAGGCGAAGACGAACAGAATTATCGATTCGACAATCACCAGCCCGAATGAGAGCAGTAATACAGAGAGTTTCCAAAGCATCGGTCACTATAAATGGTGTCAAAAATGCTGAAATTGGTAATGGTTTATTGATCCTGTTGGGGATAGTTGAAGAAGATACTTCCGAAGATATTGCCTGGCTATGCAAAAAGATCGTGAACATGAGGATCTTTAATGATTCCAATGGAGTGATGAATGATTCTTTACTTGACGTGAATGGAGATGGTATAGTGGTTAGCCAGTTCACCCTGCATGCGAGCACAAAAAAAGGAAATCGTCCCAGTTATATTAAAGCTGCCAAACCCGATGTTGCTATTCCCTTATACGAGGAATTTGTAAGCCGATTTGAGCAGGAGCTTGGGAAAAGCAGTAGGCACAGGAGAATTTGGTGCAGACATGAAAGTGGAGCTATTGAATGATGGACCTGTGACTATAATTTTGGATTCGAAAAATAAGGAATGATAGAATAACCCTTTCAGGGTTCTAAACCCTGAAAGGGTTCAAAATAACAATAATGAACATACAGGATTCTCAAAAAGCAGTAGATAACTGGATCAAAGAGCACGGCGTGCGGTATTTTAATGAACTCACCAACATGGCTCAGCTTACCGAAGAAGTGGGGGAAGTGGCCCGCATTATTGCCCGTCGTTATGGGGAACAAAGTGAAAAAGAGAGCGACAAGGCAAAAGACCTGGGCGAAGAACTTGCCGATGTTGTTTTTGTGGTGCTCTGCCTTGCCAATCAAACCGGCATTAACCTCCAGGAAGCCTTTGATAAAAAGCTTGATCTTAAATCTCAGCGGGACAAAGACAGGCATAAAAACAATAAAAAATTAAAATAAATGCGCATTTTAGAAGACATTAAAAACCCGGATTACTGGACAAAAGTTTTCCAATTAGGAATTATCTTTTTTGTAATATTCGTGGGGCTGTCATTGATCATCTCTCATTTTCGCCAGATCATGTCGGGAGATTTTAGTGCTATTTACCAGGATGAATTTGCCGATGGTAAATGGGTGGAATATATTCTTGTCAAAGCTGCAATAAGTCTTGTGTATGCAATGTATATGACCAGTAGGCGCAAGAACTTCAAAAGAGAATAATCTATGCAGCTGCAGCTTTCTACCAGGAGCCGGGAACTTTCCGGCAGGATCTCTGTTACCGGTTCAAAAAGTGAATCAAACAGGCTTCTTATATTGCAGGCGCAGTTTCCTTCCATCGAAATCCAAAACCTTTCCAACAGCGATGATACCAGTGTACTTCAAAGTGCTCTTACTTCTTTAGAAGATGTTATAGATATTCATCACGCGGGTACGGCAATGCGGTTTTTAACCGCTTACCTGGCATCTACTGAAGGTCGGGAGGTGATTTTGACCGGCAGCCAAAGGATGCAGGAGCGACCAATCGGGATTCTTGTAGATGCACTTCGGGAATTGGGGGCAGAGATTTCTTATGAAAGCAATGAAGGTTATCCACCTTTACGCATTAAAGGGAAAAAGTTGGTTAAAAATGAGGTGAAAGTACTGGCAAACATCAGTAGCCAGTATATTTCGGCTTTGATGCTGATCGCACCCGGAATGCCCGAAGGTTTGCATATACACCTGGAAGGAAAAGTAACTTCTGTACCTTATATTTTAATGACCCTGCAACTCCTGAAGCAGTGCGGGATCTCCGGAAGCTTTGAAAACAATAAAATTTCTATCGGGCCACAAAAATCGGTGCCAAAAACTGAAATTGTTGTAGAATCTGACTGGAGTTCGGCTTCTTATTTTTACAGCCTCGCAGCCCTTTCGAATTCGGCAGAGATTATTCTAACTTCCTATCGGGAAAATAGTCTGCAGGGAGACAGAAGCGTAGCAGAGATCTACCAAAAATTAGGTGTAAAAACCACCTTTTTGGAAGGTGAGATAAAGCTGGAAAAAACTGAAGTACTACTTCCCGAAATTCTGGAGCTGGACCTCTCCAACAGCCCCGACCTTGCGCAGACGATTGCCGTCACCTGCTTTGGCCTTGGAATAGAAGCCCGGTTAACAGGATTACATACCTTAAGGATCAAGGAAACGGACAGGCTTCAGGCATTGAAGAACGAGATTGAGAAGCTTGGGGGTAAGGTTTCAATTACAGAGAATTCGCTGCAGCTTTCAGCTTCCGAAGAAATAAATTCAAATATTTCAATAGATACTTATAATGACCATCGTATGGCACTGGCTTTTGCACCTTTGGCATTAAAAGTGCCAATAGGGATCAATAATGCGGGGGTGGTGAGTAAATCTTTTCCGGAGTTCTGGAAAGATATGCAGCAGCTTGGATTTTCCGTAGAAGATTCGGCGGTCGACTAAAAATTTTTCAAAAGAACCCGTTGTGTGGCCGCGTCAATTAACAGATTTCTTAAATAAACCTGCATTTACTTGACAACGCCTATCTCGAGGTCGTATATTTGCAGCTTCAAAAAAACTATCTTATATGGGAATGAAATTATCGCACTTCAGCTTTGATCTGCCACCAGAACTTTTGGCCGAATATCCTTCAGAAAACAGGGATGAGGCACGTTTAATGGTTTTGAATAGAAAAGATCAAACTATTGAGCACAAACAATTCAAGGATCTTATCGATTATTTTGAACCACATGACGTGATGGTATTGAACAATACTAAGGTTTTTCCTGCGCGTTTGTTTGGTAATAAAGAAAAGACCGGTGCTCGTATTGAAGTGTTCCTTTTGAGGGAATTAAACGCTGAAACCCGTTTATGGGATGTGCTTGTAGATCCAGCCAGAAAGATTAGGATAGGGAATAAATTATATTTTGGAGAGGATGAAAGCCTTGTGGCCGAAGTCATTGACAATACTACTTCCCGCGGGAGAACACTTCGTTTCCTATATGACGGTTCTTATGAAGAATTCCGTGATAAATTGACAGAGCTGGGTGAAACTCCGCTGCCAAAATACATCAAAAGAGAAGTACAGCCTGAAGATAAGGAGCGTTACCAAACGATCTATGCAAAATCTGAAGGGGCTGTAGCGGCACCAACTGCCGGACTTCACTTCTCAAAGCACCTTTTAAAGAGGTTAGAGATCAAGGGAATTGATTTTGCCGAGGTGACACTACACGTTGGATTGGGAACTTTTAGCCCTGTTGAGGTAGAAGATCTTTCAAAACATAAAATGGACAGCGAGGAAGCTTTTATTGAAAAACCGGCTGTAGATACTATTAATAAAGCTATTAGCGAAAAACGTAAGGTTTGTGCAGTAGGAACTACTGTGATGCGTTCCCTGGAAAGCTCTGTTTCTTCAAACAGAACTCTGAATGAGTTTGGTGGATGGACCAATAAATTCATCTTCCCTCCTTACGATTTTAGTATTGCAAACTGTATGATCACTAACTTCCATACCCCAAAATCGACTTTATTGATGATGGTTTCTGCCTTTGCAGGTCATGATTTTATGAAAAAGGCTTATGCTGAAGCGGTGAAAGAAAAATATAAATTCTACACTTACGGAGACGCTATGCTTATTATTTAAGTACGCAGTCGGCAGTTTTTAGTCGGCAGTATTATAACGATAAACCTCACAGGTCTCAAAGGCCTGTGAGGTTTGTTTATTAAGTGTCATGCAAAACTTGTTTCGGCATCTCTTCAGAATTGCGTTTTGTCAGGACCCTGAAATGAATTCAGGGTGACGGAAAGCCTTCCCAATTTCACGTCATGCTGAACTTGTTTCAGCATCACCATATCAACGGTTTCTTAAGATTATCTGTGCATCCGTGGCTAAAAAATAGCTGAACTTTAAAATCTTAAATCCTGAACCCGGAATCCCTTTTTGGCTAACTTATTGATCCTCAAAAATGACATTTTAGAGGAGTATTAGAAATCACAATAACTTTAGTATTTTTGCAGCGTGAAAAACGGAAAGAAAGACATACGGGCATTGACCAAAGAACAACTTCAGCAATTCTTTGTTTCTCAGGGAGATAAATCCTTCCGCGGAACTCAGGTTTATGAGTGGTTGTGGGGTAAAGGTGCCCATTCTTTTGAAGATATGACCAATATTTCAAAAGATACGCGTCAAATGCTGAATGATAATTTTGTGATCAACCACATTCGGGTGGACCAGATGCAGCGGAGTAGTGACGGGACCATCAAAAATGCAGTTAAATTACACGATGATCTTACCGTGGAATCTGTTTTAATTCCCACCAAAACCCGTACTACCGCTTGTGTTTCCTCCCAGGTAGGCTGCAGCCTGGACTGTAAGTTCTGTGCGACCGCAAAGCTGAAGCGAATGCGAAACCTCAATCCCGATGAGATTTACGATCAGGTAGTAGCCATTGATAATGAGAGCCGGTTGTACTTTGATAAGCCGTTATCCAACATTGTTTTTATGGGAATGGGGGAGCCGCTTATGAATTACAATAATGTTCTTAAGGCTATAGAAATGATCACTTCTCCAGAAGGTTTAGGGATGTCGCCTAAACGTATTACCGTTTCCACTTCTGGGGTGCCAAAAATGATCAAAAAAATGGCCGATGAGGAGGTGAAGTTCAAGCTTGCCGTTTCCCTGCATTCAGCCATTGATGAGGTGCGGACTTCCATTATGCCATTCAATGCAACCTTCCCGCTTAAAGACCTTAGGGAATCACTGGAATACTGGTATGCAAAGACGGGAAGCCGTATCACCTATGAATATGTGGTGTGGAAAGGGATCAATGACAGTAAAAAGGATGTAGATGCGTTGGTGAGGTTCTGTAAGTATGTTCCCTGTAAGGTGAACCTTATTGAATACAATCCAATTGGCGATGATCTTTTCATGCAGGCACCCGAAGAAACTACAAATATGTACGTGAGGGAGCTGGAGCGCAACCACATCACCTGTACCGTTCGCCGGTCCCGTGGGAAGGACATAGATGCAGCCTGTGGACAGCTTGCAAACAAATCCAAAGAAGTTACCGCATAGACTGCCAAAAAGGCCATTTTTTGAAGGGTTGAAAATTTAATCTTTTAACTATCTTAGCAGCCCTTATGAAGGTTATTTCCAAAATAAAGCTGCCGGTAGAAAAGGAGATGGAACTTTTTGAAAAAAAGTTCACTCAGTCGATGTCTTCGAAGGTTGCTCTTTTAAACAGAATCACCCATTTTATTGTCAATCGAAAGGGGAAGCAAATGCGGCCTATGTTCGTTTTTCTTGTTGCAAAAATGGTTGCAGACGGGAAGGTAAACGAACGTACCTACAGGGGAGCTTCTGTCATCGAACTCATCCACACCGCTACTCTCGTTCACGATGATGTGGTGGACGATTCCAACCGCCGCCGGGGATTCTTTTCTATTAACGCACTTTGGAAAAATAAGATCGCCGTTCTTGTTGGCGATTACTTGCTTTCAAAAGGACTTTTGCTTTCCATTGATAATAACGATTTTGATTTACTGAAAATAATTTCAGTTGCTGTACGGGAAATGAGTGAGGGCGAACTGTTGCAGATCGAAAAGGCCCGTCGCCTGGATATTACCGAAGATATTTACTACGAGATCATTCGGCAAAAAACAGCTACCCTGATTGCTGCCTGTTGCAGCCTGGGAGCAGCCTCTGTGCAACCAGATTCTCCTGAAGTGGAGAAAATGCGTCATTTTGGAGAACTTATAGGAATGGCCTTCCAGATCAAGGACGACCTTTTTGACTACGGTAATGAACGCATTGGAAAACCTACCGGGATCGATATTAAAGAACAGAAAATGACCCTCCCGCTTATTCATGTGCTTAACAAGGTTTCTCCTAAAGAGAAGGCATGGGTGATAAACTCGGTAAAAAATCACAATAAAGACGGCAAACGGGTAAAGGAAGTCATCGAATTTGTTAAGAAAAATGGGGGACTTGACTATGCCGTTGCAAGAATGAAATCCTTTCAACAAGAGGCGCTGGCTTTACTTGAAGAATATCCCGATTCTCCCTATAAGGATTCTCTCATCCTAATGGTAAACTACGTTATTGAGCGTAAGAAGTAATACTGCCTTTGTGCGATTTTCTCCTCCATTTTATAGATTAAACACTATTCCCAACTGAGATTTTATACCTGCTTATTATTTACTGCATACCAGTAGATACCAATCTAATTTCCATGCTGTCTCCATGAAACAATTTTCAAATCACTTCCTTAGGTCATTAAAAGGAAAAAAAGTTACCTTTCAATGACAAAAAGTTGTTGCTCACTGACTGCTCAAAATGTTATTTTACTATGGAAAAGCTTCGTTGTAAATTACTATTAATCATTACTTTATCATTTTATTTTACTACAGCACAGGAACTTTCACCACCTATACACAATTACACTTCCCTTGATTATAAAGCTGCCAGCCAAAATTGGGATATGGCTATTGATGATCGAGGGGTAATCTTTGCTGCCAATAATCAGGGACTGCTTTCTTTTGATGGACAACGATGGGAATTATTCGCGCTTGAAGGTGGTGCTGTAATAAGATCTGTTTTACCACATAAAGGAAAAATTTATACGGGATCTTACCGTGAGTTTGGATATTGGGAAAAAGATAATAAAGGGGATATGTGTTATACCTCTCTCATCCCGTTGTTGGGGAAATATGAGCTCCAGAGCGAGGAGTTTTGGGAAATTATTTCTCATAATGATGTTATCTATTTCAGGTCGTTTGGGGCCATCTATCAATATAAAGATGATGCTATTATTCCTCTGAAAAGAGTCAATATAAACCAAATGGAAGTTTTCAAAGGGCGATTGGTGGTTGGCATAGGAGGAGATGGGCTCTTCTATCTGGATGAATCCGGAGAATTGGAGCTTCTTCCAAATCAGGAGCTGCTGGAGAATAAACCAGTCAGAGAGTTAATTGTACACGGTGATGAATTATTAATAGGAGTGAAGGATGAAATCTTCCTTTTTAATGGTAACGAAATCCGAAAGTTAGAAAACAATATTCTTGAGCAGAAACTCCAAAATTACGAGCTTAATCATGTCCTGTCGCTTTCTTTTAATGAATTGGTAATAGGAACACTAAAAAATGGAATAATCCACTTTAATGCAAAAACGGGAGAGATTTCCTCCTACAATCGCAGGGATGGCATCCAGAATAACACTGTTCTCTCGATGGCCAGGAAGAACGGGAAAGTTTGGTTGGGACTCGACAATGGTATCGATGCGGTTGATATCCATTCTCCTATTAAATTCTTTACAGATGAAAGTGGAGAACTTGGCTCTGTCTACGACATCGTTTTCCAGGATAACGAACTTTATCTTGCCAGTAACACGGGAGTCTTCAAATTGGTAGACAATGAAATAGAATTACTTGATGGAGCCGAAGGTCATTCCTGGAATCTCCAGCTTTATGACGGCGAAATGTACAGCAATCATAACAATGGTACTTACAAAGTCGTTAATGATGCCTTTGTGCCTGTGGACCAGCGTACAGGGAGCTTTGATATTTTAGAGTACAAGGATAAAAAATTTCTGATAGGGAATTATACCGGGATAGATTATTATAATGCAACTACCGGAGAAGTACAAAGGCTTAATGGCATAGATTTTCCTGTCAAGCAGATGCTCGTTGAAAATCCTACTACCGTTTGGGCAACAGATGCTTATGAGGGGATCTACAGGATTGGATTAAACGGGAAAGGAGATAGTATTACTTCTGTAAACAAACTGCGCTCTTCGGACAAGAGAGGAGATCTCAATGCACAGCTGTACAGGGTAAATAATCAAATCGTGGTATTTACCAATGGAAGATGGTATCGGCACAATCCCTTTACTCAGGACCTGGAAGTACTAGCTGAATGGGAGGAATACGAAAATAACAGGCTGCTTGGACAGGATAGCGACCTCTTCTGGTTTATGGATTCTGAAGAAAATTTCCTGGAAATAACAGATTTTAAAGATCAGAAGATCCTGGTAACAGCCGGGATGCTCAATAACCGAACTGTAAAGAAAAACGAACGCCTCATAAAGTTCAATGATTCTATCTATTATATAACACTTCATGATGGCTTTGCCAAGCTCAACCTTGAGGAATTAAAAGCTTTTAGAGCGAAGGAGCACATAAGTAAACCCGTAGTTCAAAAATTACATGATGCTAAAAGGTATTATGACATTAATTCTTTGCCTCATATACCCAGCAAACAGGCCAAGGAGGTAACCATCCTGGCCGGTCTGCCGGTGTCTGATGCAGTAGGGATGCATTATGAACTGGTGGGCGAAAACAGTGCGCCCATAAGAGGGAAGGTACAGGAAGGAAAGATTCAATTTCAAAATTTACCCTATGATGTTTACAATCTCACTTTAACAGCAGTGGGTTCACAAGAAAAGGCATCAGTTTTTAGTTCCTTCCGGTTTGTTGTAGATCCTCCATGGTATTTAAAAGACTACATGAAATTCTTATATATTCTCTCCCTGCTGCTTCTTGTGGTACTTATCTACTATGTAAATAGGATAAAACTTCAAAAGCAAAGGCAACTATTGAAGATTAGGTATAAGAAGGAACATGAGGAAAAAATTAGTAAGCTGGAAAAAGAACAGCTTATAAACGAGATCAACCTTAAGCGTAAGGAGTTGGCAAATTCAACAATGATGGCTGCTAAAAAAAATGAAATCCTCATGCAGATTCAGGGAGAACTGAGTAAAGACAAAACTAAATTTTCTAACCAATACAGGTTGAAAAATATAATGACCAAGATTAACAATGCGGTAAAGAATGATGATGAATGGAAAGTGTTCGAAACTAACTTCAATGAATTACATGAAGATTTTTTTAAAGATCTTCTGGCGAAATATCCCCAGTTGAGTAATAGAGATTTGAAATTGTGTGCTTACCTAAAAATGAATCTTACTTCAAAAGAGATTGCACCACTAATGGGAATTAGTGTAAGAGGAGTTGAAGTGCACCGATATAGACTGCGAAAAAAAATCGGTGTAACTAATTCAGAAAACCTTACCAATTGGCTCATTGCGAATTTCTGAATGGCTGATTTAGTTTAAAAATTGGCCAAATATCACTACAACAATACTACATCAGTTTGAAATTTAACGTTGAAAATGTTACTTCAAGCACATGCGTAATTAGCTTAAAAACAGTAAATTGTAGGAGAAAGCGGCGTGATGTAGCAAATATGTACTATAACGTTTTCGTGTCACGTAGCTCTGATGTACTTTCATATAAATTTTGTAAACAGTTTACCTTATGAAAATTAAACTACTATTGACATTTCTGGCTCTCCTGTTGTATGGAATAGGATATGCGCAGCAACCTAAAACTATTACGGGTACTGTTATTGGTCCCGATGATATGCCTTTACCGGGCGCGGAGGTAAAAGTAGTCGGAAAGAACATTTTTGATATTACCGACTTTGACGGAAATTTCACTCTGGAAGGAGTGGTTGAAGGTGATACTTTTAGGATCACCTTTCTTGGTTTCGAGCCGCAGGAGTTACCTGTTCTGGGAGCCAATGATTATCAGATAACCCTTATGGAAAGTGCGGCCGCACTGGATGAAGTAGTAGTGGTGGGATATGGTACTCAAAGAAAAGCTGATCTTACCGGTTCTATTGTTACCATTGAGTCCGAAGAAATTGAAAAAACACCTACTTCCAATGTTATGCAGTCTTTGCAGGGGAAGGTGGCAGGAGTGCAAATCACTTCTATTGGTTCTCCCGGGGATTCCCCGAACGTAAGGGTAAGAGGTTTGGGTACTTATACCAGTGGTACTAACGTTTTGTACGTAGTAGATGGAGCATTGTATGACAACATTGACTTCCTAAGTACCAAGGATATTAAATCAATAAACGTCTTAAAAGATGCATCCTCATCTGCCATTTATGGGGTTAGGGCTGCTAACGGGGTTATTATAATAGAGACAAAATCTGGTCGTATTAACCAGAAGCCGCAATTCGAATATGATGGTTATACCGGGGTGCAAAGAGCTCAGGATATTGTGAAAATGGCGAATTCAGAGCAGTTTACGACTATGGCTTTCGAATCTGGTTCCCAGGCCGATATCCAATTTGTGATGAACGCCATGCAACGTTTCGGCCGAAGCCGTATTAATCCTAATATTCCGGATGTGAATACAGACTGGTATGAAGAGATCTTGAGAGATGGGATCATTCAAAGCCATAGTATAGGTGTTTCAGGAGGGGGAGATAATGTCACCTATTCCGTAGGAACTAACTATTTTTCACAGGAAGGGATTCTGGATATGAAGAATGAGTATGAGAGGTTCAATATCCGGTCAAAGATGGACGTAAATATCACCGACAGATTTAAAACCGGGGTAAATCTTGTTTTTAGTAATGCCACAAGATATGCTCCAGAGAATGCAGCCTGGTTTAATGCATATTTTGCTGTCCCTATTCTTCCTGTTATGGATCCCTTGAATACAGCAGCTACACCTGTACAGTATGCAAACGCGAGGAGCCTTGGCTATAGAAGTCCTCAAAACCCTTTTCCTGTCATGGATTTTAATGAGAACAGGATTAAAATTAGAAAGTTGCTGGCTACAATTGATTTCCAATATGATATCATAGAAGATAAACTTGATTTCAAGACCACCTATAGCCATAACCTCACTGCCCTGGAAGAAAGGTACGTGACTCTACCTTATAATCTTGGGTTTAATACCGAGGTACAGTCTTCTATTCGAAGAGCGAATAATACCTTCTCCAATCAATACTGGGATAACGTGTTAACCTATCAGGACCAGATTGGCGATCACAAATTTACTGCAATGGCAGGTACCTCATTTAGGGATGAAGCTTCAAACAATTTTTCGGCAACAGGGAGAAATATTGCAGGAATAAGATTTGAATCCAGCTGGTATCTCGATTTTGCCGATCCGGAATCTTTTAATGATAATGTTTCTGAAATTGGTAGAAGATTTTATGGTATGTCCTACTTCGGAAGGATCTCCTATAATTATCTGGACAGATATTTGGTCTATGGGACTTTTAGAGCAGACGGTTCTTCAAAATTTACTCTTGATCCCTGGGGTTATTTCCCATCAGTCGGGCTTGGATGGGTACTTTCAGAAGAAATTTTTATGGATGATGTAGGAGTTATTGACTTTCTGAAATTTAGAGCTGCCTGGGGTAAATTAGGAAATGATAATGTTGCAGCCAGTGCAGGTTCAAATACGATTACTGTTATAACTGTTCCTTTTGGAGAACAACAGCGAACAGGGATTACTTCTTCAAGTGTTTTTTCTAATAACACCTGGGAGGTAATAGAAGAATTTAACTTTGGTATGGACCTGGAACTTCTTGAAAATCGTCTTTCTATTACTGCAGATTATTACATTAGGGATACAGAAGATGCGATTTTGCCCGTATATATTCCTATTGTGGACCGCAGTGTGGACAGGAATTCAGGAGTTATTCGTAACAAAGGTTTTGAATTCAGTGGAAACTACTTCGGGAATATTGGAAAAGATTTCGAATTTTCTATAGGTGCAAACTTTACAACGCTCAAGAATGAAGCTCTTGAAATTGAGGATGAGCGGGGTTACCTGGATGCCGGTTCAGCTGAATTCAGGCAAAGAACTATAGAAGGAGGGCCTCTATTTGGATTTTATGGCTATGAGCGAGTGGGAGTTTACCAGAACCAGGCAGAAATCGAAGCAGATCCAATTGCCGTAGCAAATAATCTGGCGCCCGGGGATCTTATTTACAGAGATCAAAATAATGACGGGCTTATTAACGATGAAGACAGGGTAATACTGGGATCATTTTTACCCGATTTCACCTATGGAGGAAATATTTCCATGAACTACAAGGCTTTTGATTTTTCGATGAATTTTTACGGACAGGCAGGTAATAAGATCTTAAACAGAAGAAGAGGAGAGATCATATTTACCAATGATACCAACATGGATGCAGATTTGGCTATCAATAGATGGCATGGTGAAGGAACAAGTAATATCTATCCTTCTTCTGCGGGTATGCGTAAAGCCTGGAACCAGCGCCTTAGTAACTTTTGGGTTGAGGATGGGGATTTCTTCAGGATACAGAATATTCAGGTTGGATACACTGTAGAACAAGAGGACTTTCCATTGACAAGAGTATATTTTACTGCAGAGAGACCTTTTTCTTTCTTTGATTATAATGGTTTTACTCCTGAAGTTCCCGATGGAGTAGACAGGCAGACTTATCCAATACCTTCTATTTACACAGTAGGAGTTAATGTGAAATTTTAATTTACATACGAAATGAAAAATTCAAAAAATATAATTATCCGTCTCTCTGCACTGGCTTTTGCTTTAGTAATTAGCTCGTGTTCCGACAAGTTGGACACTCAGGAGGGGCAACTTAATACTGGAGACATCGATTATACCGATGCCAGCCAGATGGTAGAACCTTTAATTGGGGCTTATTATGAAATAGCAAGCCTGGGTTGGGAGGAGCCTTTACTACTGGGAGTACGCGGGGATGACGTGAATTCCGGAGGTCTTGGTGACCAGCCACTCTATACTGAAACAGATCTTTTCAATTACAACAAAGATTTTTGGATGTATAATCAGGTATGGAATTCGCATTATAATGATATTATAAATATGAATACGGCCATTGAACAGGTCGAGAATTTTATGGAATTTGCCAGTGAAGCAGATTTTGCCCGCGGGGAGCAGTACATTGCTGAAATGAAGGTTTTAAGAGCCTGGCTTCATTTAAACCTGGCGAGAACGTGGGAGGATGTTTTCATAATAACTTCAAGTCAACCCGAAGCCGAATTGGAGCAGGGAGTAGCTACTAAAGAGGAGGTCATGCAGTTTATAAGTGATCAAATGGATGAGGCTATTCCTAACCTACCCGATATGAGACCAAATCAACGCACAGATCTTCCAGGTGCAGTTACCCGATACACTGCCTATGCAATGAAAGCGTTGGCACAGCAGGAGCTTCAAAATTATCAGGGAGTGGCAGATGCTACTGGAGCAATTATTAGTTCAGGTCTTTTCTCCCTTTATCCGGATTTTTATCAACTCTTTAAAAAACCGGGGGAATTGAGCAACGAGAGCCTTCTGGAACTACAATATACAGACTATGGTACAGCATCTGGAGGAGAATTTTATCACCTTTATGCTCCATTTGGACCACAAAACTGGGAGCCTGCAAGGGAAAATGCCTCAGCGGGATGGGGGTTTTATGAGCCAAGTACTAAGTTTATAGGCTTTATGCTGGACAGGAATGAAACTGTTCGTTTGGAAACTAGTGTTTTATTTACCCCAGATGGAATAGAAGAACTAAGGGCAGAGGGTTATACCATTCCACTCTTTTGTGAATAATGTTACTCCTTCCGAAGATGTGATCAACAATTATGTAAGGGCAGAATTTGCGAGTGGAAAACACTATTTACCCTCCATACAACTTACTGACGGACGTAATCATTACGGTGCCGGGAAAAACTTCATAGTACTAAGATACGCCGAAATCCTGCTCATGTATGCCGAAGCAGTGACAAGAGGGGCCAGTGCTACCGCAATTCCTGCAGATGAAGCGGTAAATCTGGTAAGAGAGCGTGCAGATATGCCGCCACTTTCAGGAGTGACCACTCAGGATGTCCTTGATGAAAAATTTGCTGAACTGGCAATGGAGTGGGGAATTCGTTACTACGACATGATTCGGGTAGACAACTATAATGAACTCAGCTATGACGGCAGGACTTTCTCTGCCGGTGATGAGTACCTGCCTTACCCACAGGCCCAGGTGGATGCGTTACCTCTTGAGGCGACAGCAGTAGATAGAAATACTGCCATGAATGATGTATTGTCCATTTTAAATAAGTAAAAATGAAAAATCTTAATATCAAATTTTTAGGCATCCTCACTTTTCTGTTTATTCTGGCAGGTTGTGAGCGTGAAGGAATAGATCCTATAACAAATGTAGAGGCGGGACCGGATGAAGGAGCTCCGGAAGTGAATATTAAATATCCTCAACAGGGGACTGTGATCAAGGAAGCCTCAGAGCTTTCTGATATTACTATAGATCTTGAGGTGGAAGACGATATTGAGCTACAGGAGATCGTCGTGCTTATGGATGGAGAAGAGGTAGCCACCTTTACCGAATTCACCGATTACCGTATAGCTCTTAAAACTGTCAATATTGAAGGCTTAGCTATGGGTGAGCATACGGTTACTGTAAGGGCTACAGATATGGAAGGTAAAGAGACCGTTAAAACAACAACCTTTAGCAAAGAACCTCCATATACACCTGTATTTGAAAATGAGATCTTCTACATGCCTTTTGATAAAGACTATATGGAGCTTATTGGTCTTCAAACTCCCGAACAAATCGGAAATCCCGGATTCTCAGATGATGCTAAAGAGGGAACAGGTGCTTATATAGGAGCTGCAGATTCATACCTCAGCATTCCATTAGAAGATTTAGGTAATGAGTTTAGCATAGCTTTTTGGTATAAACTGGATCCGAGTGCCGATAGAGCGGGTATTTTAACAGCAACCGATGATGAGGACAGAAATCAGGGGTTCAGGTTATTTAGAGAAGCTTCAGGTGCCGATGCTCAGGTGATTAAATTAAACGTGGGTACCGGTGAGAGTGATATCTGGAATGATGGAGGTACTATTTCAAGTGTAGAACCCGAATGGACACATATCACCTTTACTGTATCACCAACAGGAACAGCAATTTATTTTAATGGAGTTTTAGAGAGAGCTACCGTGTTAGAAGATGTCTCTATTGATTGGACAGGCGTAGAAAATCTGGTAATAGGTTCAGGATTGAACTTTAGCGGTTGGGGTCATAATGCAGATCCCAGTTTAATTGATGAACTAAGGATTTTTGACGCAGCATTAACTGCAGAAGAGGTCAATGCCATGGTTAATCCACCTTCCGAAGATATTTCTCTTCACTTGCCATTTGAGGGTGATTTTACTGAACAAATCTCTGGCCGTAATATTACCGTAGTAGGATCACCGGGATTTTCGGAAGAAGCTAAAGAAGGTAGTGAGGCTTATGCCGGGGCCGAAGGGGCCTATATAACCTTCCCTTCTCAAAACCTGTTAAGCGAGGAGTTTAGTGCTACATTTTGGTATAAAGTTGACTCAAGTCCAGACCGGGCCGGTATTATTTCCATTAGTGCAGTAAATCCAGATGGTGCCAATAAAAACAATTTAACTAAAGGCTTCCAGTTATTTAGAGAAGGAAGTGCCGATAGCCAGCGTATAAAAGCGAGTATTGGAACAGGAGCAGGAAATAGCTGGAATGATGGCGGATTGATCGATGCAACTGCCGGCGAATGGGTGCATATTGGATTTGTTATTACTGAAAATAAAAGCAGGATCTATATCAATGGTGAACTGGCTACCGAAGCCGCTGTACCCGGTGGTGTAGACTGGACCGGTGCCGATCTTGTTTCTGTAATGTCCGGTGCTCCACGTTTTGTGGAATGGAATCACCTTTCCGATCAAAGTTATATCGACGACCTGCGTTTTTACCGGGTGGCTTTAACAGAAGAAGAAATTGAAGCTGATATGAACAATTGATCATAAGCTTAAACAGTCCTCAAAAATGAGATTTTTGGGGACTGTTTTTTCTAAAAATTGCTAAATACTTATCTCATGAAAAGTTATTTAAAATACTTTTCCCTGCTGAATATTGTGTTGCTTTTCCTGGCCTGTTCAGACGATTCGGGTCCGGGATACCAGGAACCTTATGTTCCAGATCCCGGAAACGGTGAGGAACCGGCACCTCAATTGTCAGATGCAGAACTATTGGATCTGGTGCAGGAGCAGACTTTTAAGTACTTCTGGGATTTTGCCGAACCCAATTCTGGGTTGGCAAGAGAGCGTTCCCAGGATGATGCATATGGAGGATTAAGTCCAAGGCTTGTTACCACCGGTGGTTCTGGATTGGGGATAGCTTCTTTTCCCGCAGCAGTAGAGAGAGGATGGATAAGCCGAACTCAGGCTGTTCAGAGGCTGGATAAGATCCTCAACTTCCTGGAAGAGGTGCCTACATATCACGGCGCATTTTCTCACTGGTATAATGGAGAAACTGCACAGACTATCTCATTTAGTACGATGGATGATGGAGGGGATCTCGTTGAGACAGCCCTCCTTATGCAGGGATTGTTGATCAACAGGCAGTACTTTTTAGGTGAAGGGGAGGAAGAAACCGAAATCAGGGATAGAATTACTGCCCTGTGGGAAAACGTCGAATGGTCCTGGTACACCAATGAACAAAATGTACTGTACTGGCATTGGTCTCCTAACTTTGACTTTCAAATGAACTTACCCATCAAAGGCTGGAATGAAGCTCTGATTGTTTATGTACTTGCAGCTTCTTCTCCTACTTTTCCAATTGAAAAAGAAGTATATGATGCAGGTTGGGCTTCAAATGGAAACATAGTAACAAATAGAAATCATTATAATATTGCACTGCCTTTAGGGCCGGCTTACGGCGGACCTCTATTTTTTGCACATTATTCTTTCCTTGGGCTTAATCCCAATGGCCTGCAGGATCAATATGCAAATTACCAGGAACAAAATGAGGCCCATGCTTTGATTCACTACAATTATGCCCTCGCTAATCCTAAAAACTTTGAAGGCTATGGTGCCAATGCCTGGGGATTAACTGCCAGCGACAGTTATGATGGATATGCGGCTCACAGTCCTACCAATGATCTGGGAGTGATCGCTCCCACGGCAGCACTTTCATCCTTCCCATATACTCCCGAAGAATCCATGCAGGCGCTTCGATATTATTATGAAGAGCTGGGAGATGAGTTATGGGGACCTTATGGTTTTTATGATGCTTTTTCTGAAGAAAGGGATTGGGTAGCCAATGGTTATTTGGCTATTGATCAGGGACCTATTATTGGTATGATCGAAAATTACAGAACAGGTTTGCTCTGGGAATTATTTATGAGCAATGAGGAAGTTTTGGAAGGCCTGGATAAATTAGAATTTAATTACACTACACCATAAGATACCCCCACCTATATGAAAAAGCAAAACGGAATTCTGTTTCTTCTCATATTGATGCTTTTTAGCAGTTGCAAAAACTCTGAAGAGACTGCGGCAAACCTTACAGCCGCAACTGTGACAGATGAGCCAATTAGCGATGAAGAACTTTTGGACATGGTGCAAAAACAAACCCTGAAATATTTTTGGGATTACGCCGAACCAAATTCCGGAATGGCCCGGGAACGTTTTCATCCCGATGGTAATTATCCAAAAAATGATGCACATGTGGTGACGACAGGGGGATCGGGATTTGGCCTTATGGCTCTGGTAGTGGGAATGGAAAGAAATTTCATTCCGAGAGATTCCGTGGTGGCAAGATTGGATAAAATTGCCGATTTTCTAGACAATACCACCCGCTTTCATGGAGCCTGGCCTCATTGGATCAATGGGGAAACAGGAGAAACTCAGGCTTTTAGCGCAAAAGATAACGGCGGGGATCTCGTAGAGACTTCTTTTTTAGCACAGGGTTTTCTCGTTGTTAGAGAATATCTTAAAGAAGGTACGGCTGAAGAAAAAGCTGTAGCTCAAAAATATGATAAGCTGTGGAAAGAAATTGAATGGAACTGGTACACCAATGGCAAAAATGGGCTTTTTTGGCACTGGTCTCCCAACTATCAATGGGAAATGGATTTTATGATCCAGGGATATAACGAGTGCCTTATAACTTACGTATTGGCGGCAGCCTCGCCAGATCATTCCATTGAACCGGCAGTTTATCATGAAGGCTGGGCAAGAAGCGGAAATATAAAATCTTATGGGGAATCTTATGATCTTCCTCTAATCCTAAAGCACAACACAAGAGGAAATAAAGGCGGACCTCTTTTCTGGGCCCACTATTCTTACCTCGGGCTCGACCCCAGAGGGCTGGAAGACCGATATGCAAATTACTGGGACCTCAACCGGAATCATTCGATGATCAATTATCTGTACTGCCAGGAAAATCCCAAGAATTTTGAAACTTATAGTGAGGATTCATGGGGATTAACGGCCAGCTATACCCGTCGTGAAGACGACAGCATAGGTTATACCGCCCATTCGCCCGATAACGATCGGGGAGTTGTATCCCCTACGGCTGCGGTAAGTTCTCTTCCTTATACTCCCGAAGAGTCAATGCGTGCCATTCGTTATTTCTATGAAGACCGGCATGAATTATTGTGGGGACCGGCAGGATTTTATGATGCCTTTAGTCTTGAAGGAGAACCATGGGCGGCAAAGCAGTATCTGGCAATTGACCAGGGGCCGCAGGTGGTAATGATTGAAAATTACAGAACCGGACTTATTTGGGACCTCTTTATGCAGGCTCCCGAAGTTAAGCAGGCTCTTCAAAAACTCGATTTTAATTATGAAAAATAAATTGCTACTCATATTGTCATTTTTGACACTTCAGCTTTCTGCGCAAGCTCAGGACAGAGAATTGTTCGAGCGGCGGGAATTTACTTCGGAAGGAGATACGCTTCGTTACCGCATTTTGTATCCCGAAGGCTTTTCTGAAGCCAAAGAGTATCCTCTAATTGTTTTCCTCCACGGAGCCGGAGAACGTGGAAGTGACAATGAAGCCCAATTAACCCACGGAAGTGATCTTTTTCTAAAGCCAGATATCCGGAAGGATTTTCCGGCGGTTGTTATTTTTCCGCAGGCGCCAAAAGATGATTATTGGGCGAAAGTGGAGGTTGACCGTAATAAAACACCTTTTGAATTTAACTTTAAGAATGAGGAGGAGCCTACCAAAGCCCTACATTTGGTTATGGCTCTTCTGAATTCTTTTGCTTCAGAAGATTATATCAATAAGAACAGGATTTACGTGGGCGGACTTTCCATGGGAGGAATGGGAACCTATGAGATCCTTTCCAGAATGCCCGAAACTTTTGCTGCCGCTTTTGCCATTTGTGGTGGCGCAGATCCCGCTATAGCAGAAAATTATCCGGAGGGATTTCCAATATGGATCTTCCATGGGGAAAAAGATGATGTTGTTCCTCCCGCCTGGTCCAAAACTATGGCAAGAGAGATCAATTCTCATGGGGGCAACGCGAAATTATCACTTTATCCAAACGACAACCATAACAGCTGGGATTCGGCTTTTTCTGAACCTTATTTGTTGCCATGGTTATTCTCGAATCAAAAAAATGAATAGACCAGTCTACATGAAATATCTTAGCCATCTATATACAACAGTAGCCTTACTTTTCGGCTTCACCCTTTATTCCCAGGACGTGGTGCCGGAAACGTATATCAATCCCCTGGATATAGATTATACCTACATGGTTTATAATTCAAGTAAAAATATCTCCTACCGTTCAGGTGCAGATCCTGCAGTAATTGAATTCCGCGGGGAATATTATATGTTCGTTACCCGTTCTTTTGGTTACTGGCATTCCAAAGATCTTGTCAATTGGGAATTCATCAAACCTAAACAATGGTTTTTTGAGGGTTCCAATGCACCAACAGCTTTTAATTATAAAGATTCATTGGTATACTTTGCCGGAGATCCCGCGGGTTACGGCAGTATTCTTTATACAGATGATCCAAAAAGCGGAAACTGGACACCCACAGCTTCAATTTCCAGCAATATTCAGGATTCGGAATTATTTATTGATGATGATGGTAAAGCCTATCTCTACTGGGGTTCTTCAAATGTGCATCCTCTTAAGGTAAAAATGTTAGATAAAGACGATCGTTTTCTTGAAACAGGTGTAGAAAAAGAATTATTCAATCTGGTTGAGGAAGAACACGGGTGGGAACGTTTTGGTGAAAATAATTTCCATCCAACCTTAAAGGAAGGATACATGGAAGGTGCCTCAATGACAAAGCATGACGGTAAATATTACTTGCAATATGCTGCACCGGGTACTCAGTTCAATGTGTATGCCGATGCTGCTTACGTGGGCGAGACTCCACTGGGACCTTTTAAATACATGAAAAATAATCCCTACAGTTTCAAACCGGGCGGCTTTGCCAATGGTGCCGGTCATGGAATTACAGTAAAGCAAACCAATGGACAGTACTGGCATTTTGCCACTATGGCCCTGGCTTCAAATTCACATTGGGAACGGCGGCTGGCCATGTTCCCTACTTATTTTGATGAAGAAGGATTAATGTATACCAACACCAGCTATGGAGATTATCCATTGCATGCGCCAAATCATCCTACCAAAGCAGGGCTGCACACCGGCTGGATGTTGCTGTCTTATAAGGGAAAAGCAACGGTTTCTTCTTCGCAAATGCAGATTCGGAAGAGCACTTCTACCGACGGCGATTATGACATCACCACAATGCCCCTGGAAAAGAACAGCAAAGGGGAAATAATTTCAAAGGTATTAACCGATGAAAGCCCTAAATCATTCTGGGTTGCTGAAGCCAATGATGATGAACAATGGGTGGAGATCGAAATGCTGTCCCCCGGAAATATCTACGCTTTTCAGCTGAATTTTCATGATGAGGATTCGGGCATTTATACCCGTACAGAAGGTTTACGGCATAGATTTACACTGGAGGTCTCTGAGGATGGTAAACAATGGAAAACGGTTGTAGACAGAAGTAATAGTTATGAAGACGCACCAAATGCGTACGTTACCCTTAATGAACCTGTAAAAGGAAAATACGTTCGCTACAACAATGTGGAAGTTCCGGGTAACAATCTGGCTCTATCCGAAATCCGGGTTTTTGGTAAAGGTTTAGGTAAGAAACCTGAAAAGGTCAGAGGATTCACAATATCACGTCAGGAAGACAGAAGAGATGCTTCCTTTAAGTGGGAACCGGTTAAGGGAGCTCAGGGCTATAACATCCGCTGGGGAATTGCTCCAGATAAATTATACCAATCCTGGTTAATTTACGATGAAAATGAGCATTTTATGCGTAACCTGGATCGGGATACTAAATATTACTTCAGTATTGAAGCATTTAATGAAAATGGAATTTCAGCAAGAACTAAGGTTCAGGAAGTGAAATAAATAAGCATATTATCAATTTTAAAAGTATAAATAAGATGAGAAATTTTAATCTGTCAATCGCTGTCCTCTTTTTTATAGGGCTTACAAGTCTTCAGGCACAGGAAAAGATTCCGCAGGTAGAAGAATTGCTTGAAAAAATGACTTTGGAGGAAAAGATCGGTCAGCTTAATCTTTTAACACCGGGTGGCGGCGTGGCTACAGGTTCTGTGGTGAGCGAAGATGTGGAAGCAAAGATCAAAGCCGGTAATGTAGGTGGAATATTTGGGGTGTCAAGTCCCGATAGAGTAAGACAGGCCCAGGAACTGGCTGTAAAAAATTCACGGCTGGGAATTCCGCTGCTCATAGGGTCTGATGTTATCCATGGGTACAAAACCACCTTCCCAATTCCGCTAGGGCTTTCTTCCAGCTGGGATATGGAACTCATAAAAGAAACTGCTAAGGTGGCGGCTAAAGAAGCCACTGCCGACGGGATCAACTGGAATTTCTCTCCCATGGTCGATATTTCCCGTGATCCGCGCTGGGGCCGTGTGGCCGAAGGTGCAGGAGAAGATGCTTATCTGGGATCGCAGGTGGCCAGGGCAATGGTGCAGGGATACCAGCAGGATGATCTTACTGAGCCCCATACCATGATGGCTACTGTTAAACATTTCGCGCTTTATGGTGCACCCGAAGGAGGAAGGGACTACAACCGGGTTGATATGAGCCGCACAAAAATGTTCAATGAATATTTGCCTCCTTACAAAGCCGCTGTAGATGCCGGCGTGGGAAGTGTCATGACCTCTTTTAATGATATTGACGGCGTGCCTGCAACCGGGAACAAATGGTTGCTTACAGATCTGCTTCGGGAGCGTTGGGGCTTTGATGGTTTTGTGGTATCCGATTATACTTCAGTAAATGAAATGATCGCCCACGGAATGGGAGATCTTCAGGATGTATCGGCAATGGCTTTAAAAGCAGGCCTTGATATGGATATGGTAGGAGAAGGATTTTTGACAACCCTGAAAAAATCTGTTGAAGAAGGAAGTGTTTCAGAAGAGGAGATCACTACCGCTGCCCGAAGAATCTTAGAGGCGAAGCATAAACTGGGTCTTCTTGATGATCCTTATAGATATTCTGATACCAGTAGACCTGAAAAGGATATACTTACTGACAGAGAACAGGCAGCTGGCCCGTCGCGCAGCTACAGAATCTTTTGTTTTGCTGAAAAAGAACAGATAATACCCTTCCGGTTTCAAAAAGGGCAAAAATTGCCTTGATTGGTCCGCTTGCCAATAACCAGACCAATATGCTGGGAACCTGGGCGCCTACGGGAGATTTTAAATTATCTGTTCCTGTACTCGAAGGTTTTAAAAACGTAGCGCCAAATGCGCGAAATAACTTATGCCAAAGGAGCAAACATCACTAATGACACTGCTTTTGCCAAAAAAGTAAATGTTTTTGGTCCAAAAGTGGAAATATCAGATCGCTCTCCGGAAGAATTGCTTCAGGAGGCATTAAAAGTTGCCAGGGCATCAGATGTTGTGGTGGCTGTGGTTGGGGAAGCCAGTGAAATGAGTGGAGAAGCTGCTAGCCGTACCAATATTCAGATTCCGGAGAGCCAAAAAAGGCTTATCAGGGAACTGGTTAAAACCGGAAAACCTGTAGCTCTTGTTCTAATGAGCGGTCGCCCGCTGGATATTTCAGAAGAAATGGATATGCCGGTTAGTATTTTACAGGCGTGGCACCCCGGAGTAGAAGCCGGAAATGCAATTGCCGATGTTGTTTTTGGAGATGTGAATCCTTCAGGAAAACTTACCATGAGCTGGCCTCGCAATGTGGGGCAGATTCCTGTTTACTACGGGGAAAGAATTACCGGAAGACCTGCGCCTAGCGAGGAATTTCAGAAATTTAAATCCAATTATCTCGATGTGGCTAATTCCCCGCTGTTGCCATTTGGACATGGTTTAAGCTATACCAATTTTCAATATTCTGAAATTAAAGCCAACAGCGAAACTCTGCGTCGCGGGGAAGTCTTGTAATTAGTACTACTGTTACCAATACCGGTCAAATGGCAGGGCAGGAAGTAGTGCAGCTGTATATTCATGATAAGGTGAGAAGCCTTACCCCTCCAAAAAAGCAACTTATTGCCTTTGAAAAAATTGAACCTAAAGCCGGGAGAGTCTAAGACCGTACAATTTCCTGTGACTGTAGAAGATCTTAAATTTTACAATAGTCAGTTGGAATATGTCGCCGAACCCGGGGAATTTGAATTCTTTGTTGGAGGTACTTCAGATTGTGAGATGCAGGGCAGTTTTACACTGGTTGAATAAAGAATTGTTGAAATATAGATTTAAAAATGGCGACAATTGAGAATTTCAAAGTTGTTGCAGAAAATTAGAATAACGTTCAAAGAATAGAAACCGGGGTATAAATGAAGAGCTTAGTTCAATACATTTTTCTATTGCTGGTATTTGCTAGCATACTCTCCTGCAATGAAGGGAGCAAAAAGAAAGAAAAACAGGAGGAGCCAAAAAGGCCGAATATTGTGTTCATTATGACCGATGATCATGCAGCACAGGCCATTAGTGCCTATGGTCATCCGCTTAGTAAACTGGCGCCAACTCCAAATATTGATCGAATTGCAAATAATGGGGCGAGGTTCAACACGAACTTCTGTACCAACTCCATCTGCGGACCCAGCCGCGCAGTGATCCTTACAGGAAAGCACAGTCATTTGAACGGTTTCAGGATGAACGGAAATGTCTTTGACGGTTCTCAGCCCACATTGCCAAAATACCTGAAAGAAGCAGGCTATCAAACCGCCCTGTTTGGGAAATGGCATCTTCACGGATTGCCGCAAGGCTTTGATGAATGGAATATTCTTGTCGATCAGGGGAATTATTACAATCCCGATTTTATTAAAGAAGGAGATACTACCCGAATTGAAGGCTACGCCACAGATATCGTCACCGAAATGGGACTGGAGTGGCTTAAAGAAAAATTCAGGGAGCGAGGAGCCTTTCCTTTTGATGGTGCAGCATAAAGCACCGCATCGCAACTGGATGCCTGCATTGCGACACCTTACCATGTATGACAGTGTGCAGTTCCCACTGCCCGAAACCTACTTTATAGAACATGAAGGTTCCATTGCTTCACAGGAGCAATTGCAGACCATTTATGACGATATGTACGAAGGTCATGATCTTAAGTTGAGCGTGAAGAAAGGCAGCGACTCCCTGGCACACAACCCCTGGACTACAGATTTTGAACGTATGACCGCAGAGCAAAGAAAGATCTGGGATAATGCCTACCGTCCCAAAAATGACGCTTTTCATGAAGCCAATTTAAAAGGTAAGGCACTTGCCGAATGGAAGGGGCAGCGTTATTTACAGGATTATCTTGCTACTGTAGCTTCAGTTGACGAGGGAGTGGGAAAGATCCTGGATTATCTTGAGGAAAGCGGACTTGCAGAAAACACCATCATCGTTTATACTACAGACCAGGGTTTCTATCTGGGTGAAAAAGGCTTTTTTGACAAGCGCTTCATGTATGAAGAATCTCTCGCCATGCCTTTATTGATCCAATATCCAAAAGAGATTCCGGCAGGAATTGAAGTGGATGCGCTTACCCAAAACCTCGATTTTGCACCTACTTTTCTTGATTATGCGGGGGCAGAAATTCCTTCAGAAATGCAGGGGAAATCAATGAGAGGTTTGTTAACTGAAGGCCAAAGCGGAAAAGATTTTAGAAATGCCATTTATTACCACTATTATGATTTCCCGGCTTTTCACATGGTGAAACGGCATTATGGAGTTAGAACCGACAGATATAAGCTTATGCATTTTTATGATGATATTGATCAATGGGAAATGTATGACCTGCAGGAGGATCCGCGGGAGCTCAGGAATATTTATGATGATCCTGCTTATGTTGAAATTCAGAAGGAACTGCATGAGACTCTTTTATCGCTTCAGGAGCAGTACATGGTGACCGAAAAAGAATTTGAGCAAACTCCGCCGGAAAAAGTAGAACGAGCCTATCGCAATTTCGCCCGGCTGGCAGATGACGATGTACGGAACTATGAAGGTTATGTGAGGAAATATGGATCGGGGAAGGTGCCGAAAAATGTGGAGTAAAGACTGCTGCGCTACTAGAACCAAGAACCAAGAGCCAAGACTTTTTTGTACTAAGCCAGATCAGTTCTGTCATTCCGACGAAGGAGGAATGTCTTACGAACAAAATTCATCTCTTCGCTAGTGCTCGTTCTGAATGACAGGAAACTTCTAACTTCGTACTTCTAAAATCGTACTTCAAAAAGATTCTTCACTTCGCTGCCGCTCGTTCTGAATGACAAGACTTTCCTGATAATTGATCACCGACCACTGATAAATCTGCCTACGATAGATCCTCAGTCAACTTATCAGGATCCTGTCGTGTGTCAAAAACAGTAATAATCTCAATTTCTTTTGAATACTTTAATATCCGGTAGTAGAAAGTAGTTTGTCTAGTTACCACACATCGATATAAATCATTAAGTGCATTTGATCTTGGGCAGCTCTCAGGTTGCAGGGAAATTTGCTCAATCTTGTCATTTAAATTCTGGAAAAATTTGTCGCGGGTTTTTTTGTCCCATTTTTCCAGTAAATAATCATTTAGTCGAAGAAGTTTGATTTCAGCAAGTTCAGAAAGAAATACTTTCATCAGGAAATCTTCTTTAGAAAGCTTTCATATGAAATTCTTTTCCCCTTATCTAATTCCTTAATTCCCTGTTCTATTTCTTCTTGCTCTGCTGAACTCAATTCTTTCCAAAAATCTGGCTGTTCTTTTTGGACAAAATCAGAAAGCTTCTGAATGAATTCTGCATTTTCATTCTCCAGAATAGTCTGTAATAATTTAAGCTTAGTTGCTTGAATGTCCATAGCAGTATTTTTAATCAATTTACGAAAAAAGATTTTATTCCTGCTGAAGCATCTTTGGTGTGGCTACTGTTCTAAACCCCAAATGCTCATGAGATGAATCCAGCGAATTCTGCATGCGGGCAGAAGGCCTGAAACTGGCGCAATAGGAAACGTGACAAAGAAAAGAGCCTCCTTTTATCACCTTTTCGGGCACTTGTGGATTGTGCGGATTATAAGGTTTTTCTGCACCCTTATGGATTTCGCTGCGTTCCCTGTTCCACAGCCTCTTTGTAATAGTTGGTGTTATACCAGTCCGAGGTATATTCCCATACATTTCCCGCCATTTCATAGAGTCCGTAATCATTGGGAGGAAAGCTTTTTACGGGAGCCAGTCTTTCGAAACCATCTGCTAAAGTATTCTCGGTGGGAAATTCTCCGGTCCAGGTGTTGGCTTTTTGGGCTAAAACTTCAGCGTCATCACCCCATCCAAAAATGGCATTTTCAGCCCCTCCTTTGGCGGCGTATTCCCATTCGGCTTCGGTGGGTAATCTTCGTCCGGCCCAGGCAGCATAGGCTTCTGCATCTTCAAAAGCGATATGTACAACTGGATAATCTTCTTTATCCTCAATTGAAGTTCCCGGGCCGCCGGGATGCTTCCAGTTCGCTCCGACCTTCCATTCCCACCATTGCGAGAAGTCATAAAGATTCGGCACTTTCTTCCCCGGTTTTTTGAAGACCAGAGATCCCGGCTGTAAGATAGAATCGTGAGGCTTCGGAGTTCCGGGAGGAAGTTGTTTTTTGCATTTCCTCCCAGTCGATTTTTCGCTCAGCCACAGTCACGTATCCTGTCTCATTAACGAATTCCTGAAATTCCTTGTTGGTAACCTCTGTAATATCCATAAAAAAACCATCTACCGCGACAGGATGTGCAGGTTTTTCATGGTCCAGGGCCATAGGGTCATCTTTGACAGCTCCCTGCATAATTCTCCTCCCGGGATCCACACCATGCCTTCGGGAGTGGCTATGCCTTCTGGTTTTTCCACAAGGATTGCGGTTTCAGATTCTTTTTCTTTGCAGCCCGTGATCATTAGGGCAAGCAGGAAAAAGATATCAGAATTTTTCATTACAGCTTTTCTAATTTAATTGCCGAAAGAATTGATTTTCCCGAATTATTCGAAAATCTACAGTAATTCCTTTCTCTGTTCTTACCTTATAAGTTATCGTGATAGCCCTGATCTTCCCATAATCCCTGGCCGGATTCAAATCTTGCTGAACAAGTCTGTCGTTAATTTTAACATCAAAACTGCGGACGGTTTCTTCAACTATTTTCTTCGGAAGAAGAAAGGTTGTAGATCAGTGCTTCCGAAGCATTGAATTGTGGTTCAGCAAGCATGATCGTGACTAAGATAATTTCCTTTTTCAACATCAAATTTATAGGCTTCTATTCCTTCCCTCATGGTCTGGAACAGCGGATCATTTTCCGTTCCCTGTATGTCTGAAGCCGTACCCTGGATCTTATTCTTGTCCCTCTGAAAAACTTCTCCGCCAACATAACCAAAGCTACCCGGACGGTATTCCTGATCGGCGATCCAAACCTCCCCGGTAACAGGATCTTTATACTGCACATGAGCACCCACATTCACTGTAATATTATTTTTGTCGATCCTTTCAACCAGTTTTTCCCGGTAGTGCACATCAAATTCCCGGGAGTGGGAAACATCGCCTGCAGTAGCTGTTACCTCGTTCTTACCTTCGGGCATTGGGATCTCAAAAATGGCAATTCCGTCTTCAGTTTTTGAAGTCAAATTCTTGTCGCCTGCAGTGAGCGAAACTTCCGAAGCATTTGAAAATACGGTAATCTGTACCGGGTCGTCGCCATTTTGCACATAACGCTCCGTGAAATTCTTGCCGGCAACATAGATCATCGGTTCCTCCAATAGTCTCGCCTGATAGTAGTAATAGATATCTTTCTTGCTGCGGTCGAAGTTGACCAGACCCTTCTGATTAATATACGGCATCGCATCCTGCCGGAAGGAGGATCCAAAATCGGCAAAGTTCCAGGCCGCCATTCCGAAGATATAATCCCGTTCCAGCACCTGATTCAAATAACTCCGGTGCAGTTTGAGCTGATAAGCCTCACTGTAATCCCAGGGTTGGGGATCAGTCGTCTGGATCCTCACATCGGCGCCGGGACCATATTCCGAAATGAAGTGTGGCCGGTTTGGATAGCGCTCGTGCTGCTCATCCATAAATTTCCCGAAGCTTTCAAGTCCCGGCGAATACCAGCCGAAATAAAGGTTCCAGCCAATAACATCGGGAATATCTGCGATGCCGCTGGTGTTGTACAATTCGTTCTCATGCAATGCCATTACTGTTAATCTGGAAGGATCCAGACGCTTTGTTTCCGCTTCCAGTTTTTCAGCCAACTCTACAGAAGTTTTGATCTTTGCTTCTTTTTCGGGTTCGGTCATCTTGTTGTTAAAGACCAGCCTGATGAAGATCTCGTTCATATGTCCCCACATGATCACCGAGGGATGGTTGAAGAATTGCAGGATCTGTTCCCGCTGCATTTTCAGGGAAACATCATGATAAGCTTCAGAATCGGTCACATCATTGATCACCGGCACTTCACTCCACACCAGGAGCCCGAGTTCATCGCAGATCCTGTAGACTTCAGGATCCTGCGGATAATGAGCGGTGCGAATGAAATTGGCACCCATTTCCTTTATCATTTCATAATCCGGTCCGATGAAGTTCATCCGGTAGCGCATTTCCTAAGCCTTAAGAAATCCTGATGCCGGTTGGCACCGATCAATTTAAGGTTTTCTCCATTCAGGAAAAAGCCTTTTTCGGGATCGACTGTCAAACCAGCGAAATCCGAAATTGGAACTCAGTACATCCTGCAGTTCCCCGTCTGAAAGTAATCCTGATTTCCGCTCGGTAAAGGTTCGGGGAGGAAGGAGACCACAATGCTGGATTTAAAATACTTTCTTTAAAGTCCACTTTTGCAGTTTCTCCGGTATTGATCCTGATCTTCTTTCTCAAAGTTTTTATGGATTTCCCCTGCGGATCGAAAATTTCAGCCTCGACATAAACTGATCTTCTTTTACCGGATTCGTTCACCAGCCGGGTTTCGATTTCAAAAGAACCTTTTTCCGCAGAAACTTCGGGAGTCTTTATGAGGAAATTACCTGCCGCTTCACTTGCCGTTTCAAAATGCAGTTTTGGTGTGGTGATCAACCACAGGTCGCGATAGATTCCGCCGTAGAAATTAAAGTCGGCATCCAGAGGAGGGATGTCAACATTATGGCTGTTGTCTACCACGATCTTCAACCGGTTTTCTGCTCCGGGTTTTAAAGCTTCGGTAATATCAAAGACAAAGCCCGTGTAGCCGCCGCGATGTTCGCCAATCAGCTGATCATTCACATAAACCGTGGTTATTTGATTACTGCCTTCAAACTTCAGAAAGACCTGCTTATTTTGCCATTTTTGAGGGGCATATAAAGTTCTGGTATAGGTGCCTTTTCCACGGAAATATTCTTTCCCGTCCCTAAAAGGATCTTCAGCATTCCAGGTGTGGGGAATGTTTACGATCTTTTCCGGATGCACTTCCGAAGAAAATTTCCAGGCAGAATTGAGGGTCTGCACCTGTCGCTGAGAATAGACAAGACTGCTTAAAAATATCAGGATAAAAAAAACGGGCTTTGAATAATGCATTGTTATATTGTCTTCCAGTTTATTTTAATACTTCTATTTGTAGTTGTTCGCTATCAAGAAAAGCCCTCTTAAAAAACCCGAATACTTCGTCCAGGTAATCAAAAGGCATCCCCGAATGTTCATGCTTTCCGCCTTCAAAGCTGTAAAGCAGGTAGGAGGTCTTCAAGTTCTTTTAGCTTATTGCTAATCGTTCTGGAGCCATCCAGCATAATATATCCGGGCGCATCGGGATCACAAAAATGATGGGGAGCGGTTGCATAAGGAACAAGATTATCTTCTGTTCCGTGAAAAAATACTCCGGGAACTGCATTTTCGGGAGTGATGTAGCGGGCGTCAACAATGGCTCCGGCGAGGGAGAATACGCCGTCGATATCAATAGATGCATATTTTTCGGGATCCTCGAACATGAGTCGGGCGTTGTAAACAGCATTGAGAACAGCTTCGGCACCGGCACTGCTGCCGCCTACGATCACTTTGTCGGGATCGATCTGATATTTTTCAGCATTGTTCAACATAAATTGAACGGCATCCATAAAGTCTTCAGCTGCTTTTTGAAAGGTTTCGATCTTTCCCGAAGCTTCATAGTCACAGCCAAAGGATTGACCTTTCCGGGTGAGGCGGTAAGAGATCTGTACTGCAACATAGCCTTTTCTTGCGGCTGACTGTGCAAATTTTACTTCAGCTTCATTTGTGCGGGTGCCGCCTGCAAATCCGCCGCCATGCATAAACACGATCAAAGGCCTTGTGCTGGCAGTATCGTTCTTTGGCTGGTAAATATCCAGTTTAAGTTCTTCGCCGTCCTTGACAGCATAGGTTTCTGTCACCGCAGTTTGAGCTTCAAAAATGTCATTTATATACCTCTCCTGGGCAGGGCAGACAAGGCAAACGAAGAAAAAGATCAGGATAGAAAAGGTCCGCATAATATATCGATTGTTAGAGAGCCTAAGATAAGTTTTTTATCTTTTTTAGAATTGTCGACCGATATAAAAACTGTGGTCGGGAGAGGACTTCTGACTCAGCCCCGGTGTATTTTAAAAGCTGAAAAAAGCAGTCTGAAAATGGAGAAATGCAAAATTTTTAGAAAATATATCAACCTCAGGCAACCTTTTGTAACTTTCAGTCGTCTATGTTAATAGAAGGCCTTTAAAAATGTTTGGGTGAAAGTAATTCAACTCTTTAAAAATGATTCTCTGTTGATCAAACGTGCAGCCGCCGGTAACCGGCAGGCGCAGCGTAAGATCTATGAGAAACATTCGGGAAAAATGCTCAGCGTTTGCCGGCAGTATGTGAAGGATCTTCAGCATGCCGAGGAAGTAATGCTAAACGGGTTTTTCAAGGTGTTTACCCACCTGGAAGATTTTCGGGACGAGGGCAGCTTTGAAGGCTGGATGCGCAGGATCATGATAAGGGAGGCAATCTCTTTTCTCCGGACAGATAAACGTTCATTATTTGCTGAAGATGAGGTGCCGGAAAATAGTGATTTCTCGTACACCTTTACTGAAGATTTTAATGCGGCGCACATACAGGAGATGATCGATAGCCTGCCCGAAGGTTATAAAATGGTGTTTTTGATGTATGCTGTGGAAGGTTACAAACACTCAGAAATTGCCAAAATGCTGAACATTACTGAAGGAACTTCTAAATCACAGCTTTTTAAAGCCCGAAAGATGCTGCAGGAAAAGCTGAAACAGGAAAACATGACAGAATATGGGATCGGAAAAATTTGAAAATAAGATAAAAACCTTGCTTGAAGAGAGGGAAATAAAGCCTTCTTCTCAAAGTTGGGATCGTCTCGAGCAGCGGCTTGAGAAAAAGAAGAAGGTGAGAAAACCTTACCTGTTATGGATCAGTTCCGCAGCAGCCGTAGCCGTGATCTTCTTTACCCTGGGCACGTATTTTAATGCTCCGGTAACTTCGGAAGGGCCGCAGGTGGTGGAGCAAACTTCAGAAGAGCCGATTTTTGAGGAAAAAATTCAGGAGCCTGAGGTAATTCAGCTGGCTACTTCAGAAGGTGAAGGAGAACAAAAGGAACCTGAAACAGAGAAAAAATCTTCAGCTGAAAAACCTTCCAAAAATGTCATTTTTGAGACCCCTGTTGGAGATACTTCCGAAGAAGAAAGCTTGCTGGCTTCAGAAATTTCTTCAGAAGCAATTGAAGTCGTAAAACCTGAAAATGAATTGCTGCTGGCCGAACATAAAAAGGAAATATCTGAACCTGAAATACCTTCCGAAGTTAGTGATACCGAAGTGGAAGCTCTTTTATTGCTGGCATCTGCCGAATTAAAATCTGATCCTGCCTTTACCGTGGACTCAGGGGATTTACTTCACCAGGTAGAATACGAACTGGACCAGTCGTTTAGGGAAAAAGTATTTGAGGTTGTAAAAGAAGGACTTTCCAGGGCAAAAACTGCAGTCGCAAACAGGGATTTTTAATCAAATAATTCATCAATCAATCAATTAACGGGCTTTTTACAGAAGCCTAAAAAATTAAAATCATGAGAAATATTACATTTTTAATGCTCTTAACTCTTTGTTCCTTTGTTGTTAATCCTGCTGTGGCACAGGAAAAAACAAACAGTGAAAAGATCGAACAGCTGGAAAAACAAAAAGAGCAGATCATCGCCGAGGAGAAGGAAGCTCTTAAACTGGAGGTAGAAGCTATTAACAGGCGTGCCCAGGCCAAGGAAATCGACTGGGAAGAGGCCGAAAAATTGAAGAGTGAGGCGGCAAGGAAACACGCTATGAATATCCAGAACAGGGTAGCGATCATTGATAACCAGATCGCCCTGCTCACCCGGGAAGAGGGAGCCGAGGAATTTGAGTGGGAAGATGAGGAGGAGGAAGATGATGATGATCACTGGTACAACAAAAGCAAGTACAGCCGTACCTCTACTCACCTTGTACTAGCCGTGGGATTCAATAATGCACTTACCGAAGACCAGTCTATCAATGATTCTGACTTTAAAGTAGGAGGCAGTCGTTTTTTCGAACTTGGAATTGCATGGAGAACCCGCGTTTTTGAACAGAGTAACTTTATGCGCCTTAGGTATGGGTTTTCATTCCAGTTCAATGGTTTGAAACCTACAGACAACCGTTTCTTTGTAGAAGATGGGGATCTCACTATGCTGGAAGAATATCCACTTGACCTGGACAAGTCGAAATTCAGGATGGACAATCTTGTATTTCCTGTTCATTTTGAATTTGGTCCTTCTAAAAAAGTTGAAACGCCGCGCAGTGTTTGGTTTTCAACGCATAACAAACTTAAGATCGGCCTTGGGGGCTACGCCGGTGTAAACCTGGGGGAACGTCAAAAATTGAAATATGAAGAGGATGGAGAAAAGGTGAAGGAAAAGCTTAAAGGAGATTATAATACAAATGACTTTATCTATGGGCTGAGTGGTTACCTGGGCTGGGGAGATGCTTCCATCTATGTGAAATATGATCTCAATCCAATTTTTAAAGATCCAAACCCCGAGATGCGTAACATTTCTATAGGGTTGAGATTTGATGCGAACTAGGTTTAATTACCAGACCATTTAAAATTATTGACTCATCAATCTAAATTTATTTTGGAAGGTTTTGCCAATTTTTTGAAATGAATGAAATATCCTGAAACATGTTCAGGGTGAGGTGAAACTAATTTTTTAGACGGTCTGATATTAGAATTTGAAGGGATTTCCAAATAGGAAATCCCTTTCTGTTTTATGGTTATATAATGTACATTTGAGGAAAATTTCCGCAGTAAAAAAATGATCTCTAAATCTACCATAGACCGTGTTTTTGAAGCCTCCCGTGTAGAGGAGGTGCTTGGCGATTTTGTTAATCTGAAGAAGTCGGGCAGCAATTACAAAGGCCTTAGCCCGTTTAGCGATGAACGTACTCCAAGTTTCATGGTTTCTCCTGTGAAGCAGATATGGAAAGATTTTTCCAGCGGGAAAGGAGGAAATGTGGTGGCTTTTTTAATGGAGCATGAACATTTCACTTATCCCGAAGCCATCAAGTACCTGGCAAAGAAGTACAACATTGAAGTTGAAGAGACAGAGCAGAGCCAGGAGCAAAAAGAGCAGGCAGATGAGAGGGAGAGCATGTTCCTGGTTTCGGAATTTGCTGCAAAATATTTTCAAAACAATCTGCTAAAGACTGAGCTGGGAAAAGCCATTGGTCTGAGTTATTTCAGGGAACGGGGATTTACAGATGAGACCATCAAGAAATTCAGTTTGGGTTACTGCCTGGATGACTGGAACGCCTTTACCAATGAAGCCCTTAAAAAGGGTTACAAGCTGGAATACCTGGAAAAAACCGGGCTGAGTATTGTAAAAGAGGATAAGCAGTTTGACAGGTTTAAAGGTCGGGTAATGTTCCCTATCCAATCCATGAGTGGTCGTGTGCTGGGCTTTGGTGGTAGGATACTTACCAACGATAAAAAAGCAGCAAAATACCTTAACAGCCCCGAAAGTGATATTTACCACAAGAGCAAAGTACTTTACGGGATCTACCATGCAAAGCAGGCTATTGCCAAAGAAGATAATTGCTACCTGGTAGAAGGCTACACAGATGTGATCCAGTTTAACCAGGCAGGGATTGAGAATGTAGTTTCCTCTTCGGGTACGGCTTTGACTCCTGAGCAGATAAGGTTGATCAACAGGCTCACAAAAAATATTACGGTACTTTTCGATAGTGATGCTGCCGGTCAACGGGCATCCATTCGCGGGATTGACCTTATCCTGGAGCAGGGGATGAACGTGAAGGTTTGTGCCTTTCCGGAAGGGGAGGACCCCGACAGTTTTGCCAAAAAGAATTCTGAAGAAGATATAAGGCTGTACCTGAAGGAAAATTCAAAGGACTTTATCAATTACAAAGCTTCCCTCTTGATGGAGGAAGCTAAGAACGATCCCGTTAAAAAGGCTTCCCTAATTCGGGATATGGTGAGCAGCATTTCAAAGATCCCCGATAATATTCAGCAGGAAGTTTACGTGCAGGAAACCTCCCGCATCATGGATATTTCTGAAGAAGTGTTATTTACCACCCTTGCCCAACTGGGAGGTAAGGCCCAGGGGAAACCGGCTGCCAAAAAGACCCAGCAGTTTGAAGTAGTAAGGGATGATCCTGCGCCGCGGGTAAAGGTTGACGAGTTGTATGTGCTGGAGCGAACCATTATTAGTCTTTTGCTGCACTACGGAATGATGGAGGAAGATTTTGAAGACCTGGTCGTTAAGGTAGACGATAAAGGGGAAATTACTCTCGAACCCGAGATGGTAACAGCGAAGGTTTATGAAAAGATCTTTCTTGATCTACAGGAAGATGAAGTAGCGTTTGCCAATGAACATTTCCAGAAGATCTATCAACTGGTTATCCAAAAATACAACGAGGAAGAAGAATTTTCCATTGACACTTTTATAAATGGGTTGCAACCTGAAAATGCTTCGGAAGTAACAAGTATTTTAATGGATGAAGAGCAATATGTTCTTCATGACTGGGAAAGGATGGAAATATTTGTAAAGGGGAAAAAAGCTGAAATTGGTCGCCTGGTAAATGAGACAATTCTCGCTTTGAGAAGATACCTGGTGAACCGAAAAATTAATGAACTGAACCGGGAAATAAAAGAAGTTCCCCCGGAGGAATCCATGGGAATCCTTCAGGACATTATGGATTACATTTCTCTAAAAAAGGTGCTGTCGGGCAAACTTAACCGGGTTATGTAGGTTTTATTTGTAATAAGCGGGATTGGTTAATTAGATCGGCAAGATTATCTACGCGTAATTTTTTAAGAAGCCTGGTTTTATAGGTGCTCACCGTTTTTTCGTTAATCTTTAAAGCTTCGGCAATATCTTTATTTCTTTTTCCGGTGGAGAGTAGGTTGAGTACTTCAATTTCCCTTGTGGAGAGCTTTTTATAACGGGAAACAAGGTTATTTGATCTTGTAGTACCCGAGTTGATCTTTTCACTGATCTCCTTGTTGAGATAAATTCCTCCCCTTGCCACTTGATGTACTGCCTCCAGAAGAATGTCTGTAGAGACCGTTTTTGAAAGATAAGCAGCGGCACCTGCTTTAATTGAGTTCAAAGCATACATTTCTTCGGGATGACAGCTTAGGATAAGGATTTTTGTGCCGGGATTTTCAGATTTTATGGTTCTGAGAGCCGTAATTCCATTTATCTCCGGCAAATCGATCTCGAGGATCAGTACATCGGGATTTTTGTTTTTTAGAGCCCTGAAAAGATCCTTCCCGTTGGTTACTTTCCCTACTACTTCGTACACACCTTCCTTTTCCAAAAGTGAGGAAATACCCATTCGGGTAATAGGATGGTGATCTGCAATTAAAATTTTAGTCATCGTTCGAATTTTAGCACAAGAAATTTCACAGACTATACTTTCATAACCGTTTGATTATTAGATTTGAATCGTAAAGTCAGGGGGAGAATGAAATTTACTGCCTTATTCTCTCGAAAAATAATTTTTTCGATTAACTGCAATTATTTTAGGTCAAGAGGAATATTGCAAACCGGGATGGGCTCCATTTTATGTTTGTTAGCCCTATGGCGCATCTTATAGATCCTGAAAACTTCCTGCTGGCGTCCCGAAAAATCTTCTTCGGTCTTTCCTGCTTCAGCTTCTTTCATGGCCCATTCAAGCTCATCATAACTGGCGCCAATTTGATCTTCATCACTTCTGCTATCGCCAAAAAGACCATCGGTAGGTGCGGCAACTACAATGCTTTCGATGACATCCAGTTCTTTGGCGATCTCGTAAACTTCACTCTTCATAAGATCGGCAAGAGGGCTAAGATCCACTCCGCCGTCACCATATTTTGTGAAAAAGCCTACTCCAAAATCTTCTACTTTGTTGCCGGTTCCTGCTACGAGGTAGTTGTGCAGTCCTGCAAAATAATACAGGGTAGTCATTCGTAATCTTGCACGCACGTTGGCCATGGCCAGGTGTAGCTTTGGACTTTCTTCGGCCTGTGGCACAGTTTTGCTAAATGTGTCAAAGGTTTGAGTAAGATCCACCTGTACATCGGTCACGTTCGAAAACTTCTTTTTTAAATGTGTGATATGTTCCTGGGCGCGGGTGACCTGCTCGAGTGACTGGTGGATGGGGAGTTCTACACAAAGAGTCCTCATTCCTGTTTTAGCGCAAAGTGCAGAAACAACAGCCGAATCCACCCCACCACTAACCCCAACCACAAAGCCATTCATTTTAGCGTTAGCAGCATAATCTTTTAGCCAGTTTGTGATGTGGTCAATTACTTGTTTAGTTTTCATAATAGTTGGTGAGTTTGTGCCGGAAACAATATCTTTGTTAACAAATATAGTTTTTCGGTCAAGTTTCTCGAAATAGCGCGCGTTAAACCATTCTTAATTTGCTCATGCTTAAAAAAATCTTTCTTATCTGTCTGGTTGCCACTTTGTTTTCTTGTGCCGAAGATGATGGGAGGGAAGAGGAAATTGCAAACATCCCGGTGGAACTGGATGTCCAAAGATTTGATCAACGCTTTGCACGTGCAACGGCCGATAGCCTTCCTGCTCTAAAAAGGGATTTTTCGTTCCTCTTTCCGCGGCAGTATCCCGATATTCTTTGGGTGGAAAAAATGAATGATACCATTCAGCTGGAGTTGAATAAAGCCGTGGCCAACGAATTCCCAGATCTTAAGAAGACCGAGCAGGATCTTGAAAGTCTTTTTCAGCATATAAAATATTATTTTCCGCAGCGCAAAATTCCCAAGGTGATTACCCTTACCAGTGATGTTGATTATCGAAATCAGGTAGTGTGGGCCGATTCGCTGCTACTAGTCGCTCTTGACACCTATCTGGGCATGGATCATCCACTATATGCGGGCGTGCAGGATTACATCAAAAAAGAAATGCGAAAAGAGCAAATTTCTGTTGATGCTGCCGAGGCTTTTGCACAAACCGTGGTGCCGCGGCCCAGTTCCCGGGACTTCCTTGCGCACATGATCTATTATGGAAAGATCCTTTACCTAAAGGACTTGTTGGTTCCTTTCAAGACCGATGCACAAAAAATGACATTTTTGCCCGAAGAAATGACCTGGGCAGAAGCGAATGAAGACCAGGTTTGGAGGTATTTTGTGGAGCGGGAATTGCTCTATTCCTCAGATTCAGACCTGTATACAAGATTCCTTTATCCTGCACCTTTTTCAAAGTTTTACCTGGAACTGGATGCCGAAGCTCCGCCGCGTCTGGGGCAGTTCATAGGCTGGCAAATTGTAAAGCAATACATGGAAAAGAATGATGTTTCTGTAGAAGAGATGGTACAGAAAGATGGAGGAACAATTTTTAAACAATCAAATTATAAACCCCAGAAGTAATGGCTATAAAAAGGAAATCAAATATAAACATCAACGTATCCCTGGACGAGAACCGTGTGCCCGAAGAGCTTCACTGGAGCGCCGAAGATGGTGGCGTGGAAAACCAGGAAGCAAAAGCAATGCTGCTTTCCATGTGGGATGCAGAACAAAAAGAAACTCTAAAGATCGATCTTTGGACCAAAGATATGCCACTGGACGATATGAAAATGTTCTTTCATCAAACGCTGGTTACCATGAGTGATACTTTCTTTCGTGCTACCCAGGATGAGAAAATGCGCGACACTATGAAAGATTTTTGCGAGTTCTTCGCAGACAAAATGGAGCTGAAGAAGAAGTAAGCGGAATATTTTTTTAGGGAAAAATTGAATTCCAGTATTCAGGATGAAGGAGGGAGACGAGCCAGTCTGGACGATATTCTCCATTCCTTACTAGTGCTTGTCCATTAGGTTTTATTAAAGCGTACGACCCGCACAGGGTGGGATCCTTGAAAATTAAATTTCTGAAGAAGTTATTATTGTCCTGAAAAAAATATTCGTCAGGGGAATTTGGTTTATTTTTTAATGTTAATCCTTCTTCGAATAGATAGATATAAACCACATTTTCATATTCGTTGAAGATGGATTTCCGAATCGGTTTTAAAAAGGATTTCCTTTCTCTAATTCTACTCTTATTCCAGGTGTTTGAACTCCTGGAGCTACAAAGGTCATCTTTAAATACATATCCTATGATCAGGATAGAATTCTCCTCAAATTGCTGGCCGCTTATCCGCTCCAGGTTCCTCAAAAGCGGAAGGTAATTCAATGAATATCTACTATATAAAGGACTGGAAAGGGAAAGGTTTCTTTTACCATTTTCAATATGATCCCATCGAGCAAGCTCATTTTCTTTACTTCTCCATTTTTGCATAAAATCAATTTCTGAAATTGATTTCCCTTCTTCATCCAAATAAACCCTCTCTGGCTGAATTTCTTGGGTACTGGCACATGATATTGTAAGAATTGCAAATAGGAGAACGAAGAAAGATTTCATGAAGCATTAAGATATGAAATGCAATATAGAAAATAATTTTAAAGAGGGGGGAATGGCTATTTCTGCGGCAGCAGATTATCATTGATGCTCTGGATATAATTCAGAACATCTTCGCTCCCCATTCCGTTTGCCGAAGAGGTGACAAAAAACTGAGGCATTTCTGTCCAGGTTTTTAGCATCTCTGCCTGGTAATCATTAATATTTCGTTCCAAAGCTTTGGGTTTCATTTTATCTGCTTTGGTAAAAATGATACAGAAAGGCACCTGGTGTTCTCCAAGCCAGCTCATAAATTCCATATCAATGGGTTGAGGTTTGTGACGGCTGTCAATAAGCACAAAAGCACAGATCATTTGCTCCCGCTTCTCGAAATACTGCGTAATAAACTTCTGAAAAGTCTTTTTTGCCGTTTTTGATACGCGGGCATAACCATAGCCCGGTAAATCTACGAGGTACCAGCTTTGGTTGATCAAAAAGTGGTTTATAAGCTGAGTTTTTCCCGGCCGGCCTGAAGTCTTTGCAAGATCTTTCCTGTTGGTAAGAGCATTGATAAGTGAGGATTTCCCAACATTACTGCGGCCAATAAAAGCATATTCGGGCAGCCTGGTTTCCGGACATTTAGAAACATCAGAATTGCTAATGACAAATTCGGCCGATTTGATCTTCATGGGGTGGTTTTAGTACTTACGGGCGGTCAACCAACGAAAAAGGATCTCGTTGAAAGCCTCGGGATGTTCCATCATGGCTGCATGACCACATTTTTCTATCCAGTAAAGGTTAGAGTCGGGCAACAGGCGGTGGAAATCTTCGGCTACTTCGGGAGGAGTTACATTGTCATTGCGTCCCCAAATAATACAGGTGGGAGTTTGCATCTTTGGAAGATCTTTAGACATGTTATGACGAATTGCACTTTTTGCAATAGCCAGGGTCTTGATCAATTTATTGCGATCATTCACCGTTTCGTAAACGTCATCCACAATTTCTTTGGTCGCTACTTTTGGATCATAGAAAACATTTTCGGCTTTTTTCCGAATGTATTCATAGTCCCCTCTTTTAGGGTAACTTTCTCCCATGGCACTTTCGTAAAGACCCGAGCTACCTGTGATAACCAGGGCTTTTATAGAATTTGGATAAAGTTTTGTGCAAAGAAGTGCTATATGTCCACCAAGAGAATTTCCAAGTAGGATCACCTGCTCGAACTGTTTGTGAACAATAAATTCCTGAAGGTATTTTGCAAAGGTGGCAACACTGGTTTTTAAAAGGGAAAGCTCATACAGGGGCAATTTAAGCAACACTACTTTGTAACCTTGTTTCGGGAAGAAATCAAGAACCCCTTCAAAATTACTTAATCCTCCCATTAACCCGTGCAGGATTATAATTGGTGTTCCTTCACCTTCCTCCACATAACTAAATTTTCCTTCTTCCCTTAGATTATTTTCCATTGATGCCTTTGCTGTTAGCTTCGCAAATATAATGATTTCCTTACAAGTATACCGATTTTACAGAAGCTGCCATAATTTTCTGCCGCCCAAATTTCACATTTTTTCCCGGACGGGGTTTATTAACATCAAAATTTTTTTAACATATGATTGACACAACTAAAACTGCTTCAAGTAGTTGCTATAACAGGTGGCAGGGGGTTAGGAAGTGGAAAATTTATCAACAATGTGGTAAAAAGTGGTAAAATGTGGTTTAAATTTCAATATATTTGAAGTTGTAAACTATAAGGGTGGTAAATCTCATTGGTACATATGAATGCAAGGTAGACGCTAAGGGCCGGTTGATGGTTCCTGCGCCTATGAAGAAGCAGTTGGTGCCAATTATGCAAGAAGGATTTGTGCTCAAACGTTCAGTTTTTAATCCCTGTCTTGAATTATATCCGTTGGAGCAATGGAACAAGGAGATGGAGAAGATTGGAGAACTTAACCAGTACGTGAAGGAGAATGTGGATTTTATAAGAATGTTTACAGCTGGTGTTAAATTAGTGGACGTTGATACTAATGGAAGATTATTGATCCCTAAGGACCTTGTAAGGGTTGCAAAGATAAATAAAGAAGTGGTCCTTAATTCCTCTATTGGTAAAGTAGAGATCTGGGATAAGGATCTATATGAAAAATCCATAGATACTCCTGCTGAAGAATTTGCGGCATTAGCCGAACGAGTAATGGGAAACAAAAACCGAAATGCAAATGAGTTACCATAATCCTGTATTGCTGAAGGAAAGTGTTGACGGGCTGAATATTCAGCCTTCGGGCGTTTATGTGGACGTGACTTTTGGCGGCGGCGGGCATTCCCGGGAGATCCTTAGTCGGCTGGGGCCACAGGGAAAGCTTTACGCTTTTGATCAGGATAAAGATGCGCTGGAAAATAAGATCGACGATGAGCGGTTTACGCTGATCAATGAAAACTTCAGGTTTATCAAGCGTTTTCTAAGGTTCTACGGTGTGAAAAAAGTAGATGGAATCCTTGGAGATTTTGGAGTTTCCTCTCACCAGTTCGATGTGGCCGAAAGAGGTTTTTCTACCCGTTTCGAATCCAAGCTTGATATGAGAATGGATCAGGGTAGTAGTCTTAGTGCATTTGAAGTAGTGAACAATTACGAAGAAAGGCAGCTTAAGGCAGTGCTTTTTAATTATGGAGAATTAAGAAGTGCGCCAAAAATTGCCCGTACGATAATCTCTGCCCGTAAGGAGGAGGAGATCTCAACAAGTGAAAGATTAAAAGAAGTTTTAAAACCTTTTTTGCCGGTAGGGCGGGAGCACAAGGTGCTTGCCCAGGTGTACCAGGCGATTAGAATTGAGGTGAATCAGGAGATCGAAGTGCTGAAGGAATTTTTATTGCAAACCGAAAATTTGTTGAAGCCGGGAGGCAGGCTGAGTCTTATTTCCTATCACTCGCTCGAAGACAGGTTAGTGAAGAGATATATAAGGAGTGGCATGTTTGAGGGCGAGCCTGAAAAAGATTTCTACGGAAACATTTCGGTTCCCTTTCAAAAAGTGGGAAAAATGATCGTGCCTTCTTCCGAAGAAATTAAGAAGAACAATCGTGCCCGTAGTGCAAGATTAAGAATAGCTGAAAGAAATGAATAACATGAAAGAGAGCTTATATAACATCCTGAAAGGGAAATTTCTTATAAGTAACGACGCCTTTAACAACTGGCGTTTTATTCTTTTTTGTACGGTGCTGGCAATTTTTATGATTGGCAGCTCTCATAGTGCAGAGCAAAAGGTACATGAGATAGCGAGGCTTAACGATGAGGTGCTGGAGTTGAGGACAGAGTTCCTTGATGGCAGGTCAAACCTTATGAAGTTAAAGATGGAATCTACAATAACAGGTAGAATGGCGCCAAAAGGTATTAAACCTTCAGATGTGCCTCCAACAAAGATCATAGTTAAAGAAAAAGAGTAATGGCAACTACCGAGAAGCACATACTTTACCGCATATATGTTGTGGCAGGTCTTATGTTCTTGCTGGCTGTTGCTGTGGGCTTTAAGCTTCTCAATATTCAGATAGTTGAGGGGGAGAATTACCGGGAGATGGCCGAGCAGCGTACCTACCGGAATTTTGTTATTCCGGCGAACCGTGGGAATCTCTATGATACCAATGGAAATTTGCTGGCGACTTCCATTCCTAAGTATGACATCAGGTTTGATGCGGTTACAGTTTCAGATAAAAATTTCCAGGAAAATGTTGGGCCGCTTTCAGAAAAACTGGCAAAAATGTTTGGGGAATCTTCCTCAAGATGGGCACAGAAACTGCGATCTGCCAGGGCCAATAAGCACCGCTACCTGCTCATCGCCCGCAATCTTGGATATTCGGAATATATCAAAATAAAAAACTTTCCAATGTTCAACCTTGGCTCGAATCGGGGAGGAATCATTGTGGAGCAAAGAACGGTGCGGGAGCATCCTCTTGGTAAAATGGCTGAACGCACTGTAGGTTATGAGCGGCAGGACGACAGCGGTTACTATACCCGGGTTGGCCTTGAAGGAGCCTTTGGCCCATATCTTAGGGGTAAAGAAGGAAAACGACTTAAGCAGCGTATTTCCAAAGGGCAATGGAAGCCAATTAGCGACAATAACGAGGTGGAGCCAAAAGATGGTTATGACCTTATTTCTACCATTGACGTTAAGATCCAGGATATTGCTCACCACGCTTTGCTGAAGCAGCTTGAAAAATATGAGGCCGATCACGGTTCTGTAGTAGTGATGGAAACTGAAACAGGGGAGATCAAAGCGATATCAAACCTTGGCCGCACCTCACAGGGAACTTACTTTGAAAAGCTGAACTACGCAGTGGGAGAAGCCCACGAGCCGGGTTCAACCTTCAAATTGATGTCTATGATCGTAGCCCTGGAAGACAAGGTGATCGATACCAGTACTGTAGTAGACACAGAGAAAGGCCAGATGGTTATTTACCGCAGAAGAGTTCGCGATTCCAAACACGGCGGCTACGGTAAGATCTCTGCAGGAAAAGCTTTTGAAGTTTCTTCCAACGTAGGGATCGTAAAACTCATTTATGAAAACTATAAGGACCAGCCTCAAAAATTTGTGGATCGGTTGAAAGCAATGCATCTTGATGAAAACCTGGGCCTTGCAATTAAGGGAGAGGGAACGCCTTATATCCCAACGCCGGGAGATAAGACCTGGAGCGGGTTGTCCCTGCCGTGGATGGCTTATGGCTACGGAAGTATCCAGATCACTCCGCTGCAAACACTCACATTTTACAATGCCATTGCTAATGGAGGTGAAATGGTGAAGCCACGCTTTATTAAAGAAGTAAAGGAGTGGGACAAAACCATTGAAAAGTTTGACAAGAAAGTTATCGATCCCCAGATATGCAGCCCCGAGACAGTTGCAAAAGTTACCGATTTGCTGAAGAATGTTGTAGAAAGGGGAACCGGGAAAAAGTCTTTATGATCCTAATTTTTCCATGGCCGGAAAGACAGGAACTGCCCAAACAGAATACTGGAAAGAAGGCTGGGCGCAAAATCCCCAGTACATTTCTTCTTTTGTGGGATTCTTTCCTGTAGAAGATCCAAAATATTCCTGCATTGTTGTGATTCATAAACCCGATAATAAAGTAGGGTATTACGGGGCAGACGTTAGTGGGCCGGTATTTAAAAGAATTGCGCAAAAGATATTTACAGATACCCCGGTGCTTGATGAATTTGAAACTCTGGAAACTGTAAATCCTGCTATTGAAAAGAATTACGAAAAATATTTTGCCACAGCCAGGAATCTTGGAAAGGTAATACCAGATTTTAAGGGAATGCCTGCTATGGATGCAGTTTCGCTTCTGGAGAACCTCGGAGTGAAATATGAAATTTCCGGAAACGGGGAAGTGAGCCAGCAGTCGGTTAAACCCGGAACTAAGATCGCTGAAAACCTGGTGATAAAATTGAAATTGAGTTGATTTATTTAAAAGACATATTATACAGGGTTTCCCTGGAGGCAGTAGTTGGAAACACCAACATCCAGGTCAATGATATTCACTTTGATTCCCGAAAAGTGAGTTTCAACGATATATTTGTGGCCATACGCGGTACACAGACCGATGGTCATGGTTATATAGACAAAGCTTTAGAGCAGGGCGCACTTGCAATTGTTTGTGAGGAAATGCCTAAGACCATCGTGAATGGGATCACTTATGTGAAAGTGAAGGACTCACAGCAGGCTTTAGCTTACATGGCCGATAATTTTTATGAAAATCCTTCAGAAAACCTGAAACTTGTCGGCGTTACAGGAACTAATGGTAAAACTACCGTTGCATCTCTCCTGTACCAGCTGTTCACAAAAGCAGGGTTCAAAGTTGGATTGCTTTCTACAGTAAATGTGATGGTGGGAGAGGAAAAATTTCCTGCTACTCACACCACTCCAGATTCTCTTACCATCAATTCTTATCTAAGGAAAATGAATGAGGCCGGTGTGGAGTTCTGTTTTATGGAAGTAAGCTCCCATGGGATCGCCCAGCACCGTACTACCGGATTAAAATTTGCCGGCGGAATTTTCACCAACCTTACCCACGAGCATCTCGATTACCATAAGTCTTTTGCCGAATACAGGGATGTCAAAAAAGCCTTTTTTGACCAGCTTCCGGCTTCAGCTTTTGCTTTAACCAATGGCGATGACAAAAATGGAAGGGTGATGCTTCAGAATACAAAAGCTAAGAAATATACTTATGCTTTAAAATCTGTAGCCGATTATAAGGCGCAGATCCTTGAAAATGGTTTTGGCGGCATGCTGCTGAAGATCAACGAGCAGGAGGTTTGGACTAAATTAATAGGAAACTTTAATGCCTATAATGTCCTGGCGATCTATGCTGCTTCAGAATTACTTGGATTGACAACTTTGGAAAGTCTAAAGTACATCAGTGAGCTCAACGCCGTTAGCGGAAGGTTTCAGTACCACATTTCCGAAGGAAAGATCACTGCAATTGTGGATTATGCACATACGCCCGATGCTTTGCAGAACGTGCTGGAAACTATCAACAGCATTAGGACCAAGAATGAAGAATTGATCACTGTGGTTGGTTGCGGTGGAGATCGTGACCGTTCAAAAAGGCCAAAAATGGGGCACATTGCTTCGGCATTGAGCACTAAAGTGGTTTTTACAAGTGATAATCCCCGTACCGAAGATCCAGATAAGATCATTGAAGAGGTGGAAGCAGGGGTGGAGCCGCAGAATTTTAAGAAAGTAATGTCGGTCACCAGCAGGCTACAGGCTATAAAAACTGCCTGCCAGCTGGCCAATAAGAATGATATCATCCTAATCGCCGGGAAAGGTCATGAGACTTACCAGGAGATCAATGGGGTGAGAAAGGATTTTGACGATTTCAAGATCGTAAGTGAATATTTAAAGGAGCTAAAAAAATAATTCTCCCGGAGAAGACAAAACGTATGTTATACCATCTGTTCGAATATCTTGAAGAAGCCTATACCTTTCCCGGGGAGAGACTGTATCAATACATCTCCTTTAGATCGGCTGTGGCTATTATCCTGTCTTTAGGTATTTCAACAATTTATGGAAAAAGGATAATCAATTTCCTTCGGAAGAAGCAGATTGGGGAAAGCGTTCGGGACCTTGGGCTTGAAGGGCAAACCCAAAAGGCCGGTACGCCAACAATGGGAGGGATAATTATCATTATTGCCACGCTTATTCCGGTATTGCTGGTAGCGAAACTGGATAATATTTATGTGATCCTGTTGATCGTGACCACATTATGGATGGGAGCAATAGGATTTCTGGATGATTATATCAAAACCTTCCGGAAGGATAAAGAAGGTCTAAAAGGCATTTTTAAGGTGGTAGGTCAGGTTGGGCTTGGGCTTATAGTAGGAGCTACAATTTATTTTCATCCCGATATTACCATTAATGAAAATCCGCAGTTGCCGGGAAGTACCAATGCGGTAGAGCTTATCTCTTCTGCCGAAAATCCGGTGACAACATCTGTGGAAGAGAAATCGACCAAAACCACTATTCCTTTTGTAAAGAACAACGAATTCGACTACGCCAGTCTTATCTCCTGGATCAATCCAGGTTATGCACAATATGCGTGGTTAATATTCATTCCTATTGTGATCTTCATAGTAACGGCAGTTTCAAACGGAGCTAATCTTACCGATGGAATCGACGGACTCGCAGCCGGAACTTCAACAATTATTGTTCTCACGCTGGGGATCTTTGCGTGGGTTTCGGGTAACATCATTTTTTCAGATTATCTCAATGTGATGTACATCCCAAGGACAGGGGAGATGACAATATTTATTTCGGCTTTTGCGGGAGCATTGGTAGGATTTCTATGGTACAATACTTTCCCTGCACAGGTTTTTATGGGAGATACCGGAAGTCTCACCATCGGCGGAATTATAGCCGTAATCGCACTGGCTACCCGAAAAGAATTATTGATCCCTATCCTTTGCGGAGTATTCCTTATTGAAAATCTCTCTGTAGTAATGCAGGTGGGTTGGTTTAAATACACCCGAAGAAAATATGGAGAAGGCAGAAGGATCTTCCTTATGTCGCCTTTACATCATCATTTTCAAAAGGCCGGTTTTCATGAAAGCAAGATCGTAGTAAGGTTCTGGATCATTGGGATCTTCCTCGCGATCGTAACTATTGTAACCCTTAAGATTCGCTAATGGCGGCAGGAGCAAAACATATGAAGGAGAAGAATTTTCTCGTCATCCTTGGAGGAGGCGAGAGCGGTGTGGGTACTGCCATTCTTGGAAAGAAGGAAGGCTTCAGGACATTTGTTTCAGATAAGGGAAAAATAAAGGAGCATTTTAAGGCCCAGCTTGACGCTCACGAAATTGACTGGGAAGAAGAAAAACATTCCGAAGAAAAGATCTTTGAAGCCGATATGGTAATGAAAAGTCCGGGAATACCTGACGATGCCCCCCTCGTCAGCCGGCTTAGAGGAAAAGGCATTCCGGTGATTTCAGAAATTGAATTCGCCTATGCCTTTACTAATGCGGTGTTGGTGGGAATAACAGGAAGTAATGGTAAGACCACCACTACCATGTTTGCACATCACCTGTTGAAAGAAGGCGGATTGAATGTAGGAATGGCCGGTAACGTGGGGCAAAGCTTTGCAAAACAAGTCGCCGAAACCAATGCAGATCATTACGTGCTGGAGCTTAGCAGTTTTCAGCTTGATGGTATTGAGAAATTCAGGCCGCATATTGCAGTTTTGACCAACATAACCCCAGATCATCTGGACCGCTACAGGCATGACTTCAACCAGTACATCGCCAGTAAGTTCAGGATCGTAATGAACCAGACAGAACAAGACTATTTTATATATGATGCCGATGATCCCGTGATCGCGAAATGGCTTAAAGAAAATCCCATACAGTCCCAAAAATTGCCTTTTTCACTCCGGGAGGAAGTTGAAAAAGGAGCTTTTATAAAAGATAACCAACTTATTATTCGCACCGATAATTCAGAAATGACCATGCCAACATCAAACATAACCCTTGAGGGAAAACACAACGCCAAGAATGCGATGGCCGCAGCTACTGTTGCACAATTATTACGCATTAGAAAAGAGACTATTAGACAAAGCATGGAAAGTTTTCAAGGGGTGGAACACCGGCTTGAAAAAGTGCTTAAAATAAATAACGTCCAATACATAAACGATTCCAAGGCTACCAATGTAAATGCGACTTATTACGCGCTAGAAAGTATGGAATCTGAAACCGTCTGGATCGTTGGCGGCGTGGACAAAGGCAATGAATACGCCGAGCTATTGCCATTGGTAAATGAAAAGGTAAAGGCTATCGTTTGCCTTGGGGTAAATAACACTCCTATTCTAAATGCTTTCGGAAACTGTGTGGATCAGATTATTGAAACACGTTCCATGGAAGATGCCGTTAAGCAGGCGTACAAAATTGCAGAAAAAGGAGATACTGTTCTCCTGTCCCCGGCTTGTGCAAGTTTTGATCTTTTTCAGAACTATGAAGACAGGGGAAGACAATTTAAAGAAGCAGTAAGGAATCTCTAAAATTAAGTTTCAAAAAGGGCATTAAATGGCAGAAATTTTTTCAAGGATAAAAGGTGATAAAACTATCTGGGCTTCGGCTGCACTGCTGGCGATCTTTTCGTTCCTGCCGGTGTACAGCGCCAGTAGTAATTTGGCCTACCTGTATGGAGACGGGAGTACCCTGCCGTACCTGGTGAGTCACTTTATTCACTTGTTCCTTGGTTTTGTCATTATGTTCTTTGTGCACAAGGTGCCTTATCATTACTTTGTCGGGCTCTCGATAATCACCCTGCCCCTGTTGATATTACTGCTCATTTTCACCGTTTCCCAGGGAGTGGTGATAGATGGTGCTAATGCGAGCAGGTGGATCAATATCCCTATTTTAAACAAGACATTTCAGCCTTCGACCTTGGCCTCTGTTGTTTTGCTTACTTACGTTGCAAAGTATATGGCAAAGGTGAAGGACAGGACCTATACTTTCAAACAAACAATTCTACCGCTCTGGGTGCCTGTGGCTGTAGTGATGGGACTTATTTTACCGGCCAACTTTTCAACTACCGCTATTCTCTTCCTTATGGTCCTGCTGGTGACTTTTATTGGAGGTTACCCATGGAAATATTTACTGGCAATCATTGGCGCGGGTATAGTGATGTTGTCCATTTTTATGTTGACTGCCAAAGCATTTCCCGGGCTTTTCCCCAACCGGGTTGATACCTGGATAAGCAGGGTAGAAAATTTTACGAATGATGAAGTTACCGATGCCGATTATCAAATTGAAAAGGCAAAAATTGCTATCGCCAGCGGCGGAGTAACTGGACAGGGTATCGGGAAAAGTGTGCAGAGAAACTTTCTTCCGCAATCTTCTTCAGATTTTATTTATGCCATAATTGTTGAGGAAATGGGGCTTATTGGAGGGATTGGAGTCATGTTCGCTTACCTCCTGCTATTTTTTAGAATAATTATTGTGGCTACTAAAGCAAATTCTGTATTTGGAAAATTACTGGTGATTGGCGTAGGCCTGCCAATAATTTTTCAGGCGCTGGTGAATATGGCCGTTGCGGTCGAATTATTTCCTGTAACGGGACAAACTTTACCACTTATAAGTAGTGGAGGTTCTTCGATCTGGATGACCTGTCTTGCACTGGGAATGGTGTTAAGCGTAAGTGCCAAGAGGGAAGAAGAACTTCAGGAAAAAGAACTGGAAAACAGGGCGGATGAAGATAATCCGCTGGAAATTTTAAGCGAGGCAATATGAAAAATCAATTAAAAGTGATCATTTCTGGCGGAGGTACGGGAGGACATATTTTTCCCGCAATTTCTATTGCCAACGAATTAAAACTTCGGTACCCGACTTGCGAGATTCTTTTTGTGGGAGCCGAGGATAAAATGGAGATGCAAAAAGTTCCCGAAGCGGGTTACAAAATAGAAGGACTTTGGATAAGTGGTTTTCAACGTCGTATGACTACCAAGAATTTGCTCTTTCCGGTGAAACTGGTGAAGAGTTTGTGGAAGGCTCGCGACATTATTAAAAAATTTCAGCCAAATGTGGTGATAGGTACCGGTGGTTTTGCCAGTGGGCCTTTGCTGCAAATGGCAAACAGGGAAAACATTCCCACTTTGATCCAGGAACAAAATTCGTATCCGGGGATCACTAATAAACTTTTGGCCAAGGGTGCAAACACGATTTGTACGGCCTACCCAAATATGGGAAGGTTTTTTCCTGAAGAGAAAATTGTGCTAACCGGCAATCCTGTGCGGCAGGATTTGCTTACAGTTGATGAAAAACGCGAAGAGGCCCTTAAATTCTTCGGAATTGACCCAACAAAAAAGACCGTGCTGGTTCTGGGTGGGAGCCTGGGAGCAAGAAAGATCAATCAATTGGTTGAGGACAACCTGAAGGAGTTTGAAAAACACAACCTGCAGGTGATCTGGCAAACCGGAAGTCTTTATTTTGAAGATTACAGCAAATATGCCGAACTGGAAAACATTCAGACTTTCGCATTTTTGAAGAGAATGGACCTTGCTTATGCGGCGGCCGATATTATTATCTCCCGGGCCGGGGCAGGAACAGTTTCTGAACTATGCATAATTGGAAAGCCGGTAGTTTTTATTCCGTCGCCAAATGTAGCCGAAGATCATCAAACCAAAAATGCGATGGCGCTGGCCGAAAAAGATGCTGCAGTAATCCTTTCTGAAAGTCACCTGGAGCAAGGCTTCAGATCGATCTTTTTTCCGCTGGTCGAATCAGATGAGAAGATGAAAAGTTTGGGTAAGAACATCAAGAAACTGGAGAAGCCGTTCGCTACGGCAAATATTGTAAACGAAGTAGAAAAATTATTGACTACCTGGAGGTAAATGGGGCATTACGATAACATACAAAATATCTATTTTATAGGCATCGGCGGGATCGGGATGAGTGCCCTTGCGCGTTATTTTAATGCTGAAGGGAAAAAAGTGGCCGGGTACGACCGTGGCCGCACAGAACTTACCCGGCAGTTACAGGAGGAAGGAATTGAAGTCATTACCTCAGATAAGGTTGAAGACCTGCCGGAAGCTATTTTGAAAGACAGGGAATCTCTTATTATTTATACTCCTGCCATTCCAAAAGACCATCCACAATATCTTCATTTTACAGCCGATAGCTACACCATGGAGAAGCGGGCTGCAGTGCTTGGGAACCTTACAAAAGGGCATTTTACGCTGGCAGTTGCGGGTACTCACGGCAAGACCACTACAAGCGCTATGCTTGCGCATTTGTTGAAACAATCTGGTATTAAAATAACCGCATTTTTAGGAGGTATAGCAGAGAATTATAATTCCAATCTAATTCTTGACGGAGATAGGGCCATGGTGGTGGAAGCCGATGAATTTGATCGCTCCTTCTTAAGCCTGTCCCCAAATCTTGCTGCCATCACTTCTATGGATGCAGATCATCTTGACATTTACGGGGAAGATGCACAGATCAAGGAATCGTTCAAAGCTTTCGCCGCTTTAATTCCCGATGGCGGAAAGCTTTTTTATGCCAATGGTTTGCCGCTACTGGGAACGTCTGTAGGGGTTGATGATGATGCAGATGTGGCCGCCGTGAACATAAGTGTCAAAAATGGCAGTTATCACTTCGATTTAAGAACAAAAGAAAAAACTTACGATGGCTTTGAATTAAGCCTTCCGGGGAAACATAATTTACAAAATGCAGTCACAGCTTTGGCAATGGCAATTGAATTCGGTGCCCCCCCCGAGTTCCTTGCCGGAGCTTTGGCTTCATTTAAAGGCGTGCAACGGCGGTTTTCATACCGTATTAAGCGGGATGATCTTGTGTTTATAGATGATTACGCACATCATCCTTCAGAAATTATGGCGGTGCATCAGGCGGTTCGGGAAATGCATCCCGGGAAGAGGGTTCTGGCGGTATTTCAGCCACACCTTTTTAGCCGTACAAGGGATTTTGCTGAAGCTTTTGCGGAAAGCCTTAGCCTCTTTGATGAGTTGCTGCTGCTGGATATTTACCCGGCGCGGGAAAAACCTATTGAGGGAATTACTTCAGAATGGCTTCTGAAGCTTGTCAAAAATGACAAAAAAGAGCTGGTGTCCAAAGAAGAACTTTCCGCAGTAATAAAGAGTAAAAATGCTGAGGTCGTGGTCCTTATGGGAGCCGGCGATATAGGCGAAGAAGTAGGGAAAATACGTAAAGAACTGGCAGGTGAAAATTAACTGGAATTACATAAAAACATTCTTGCTCATTGGCGTAGTGTTCTTTTTATTTGCATTCGCCGAAAAGCGCAATCACGCGCGGGTTCTTTCCGAAGTAAATCTGCATTTTACCAACAGCGAAAACCTGTATCTCACTGAAGAAGCGGTTAATAAATTGTTAATACAAAATGAGGTGAGGGTTAAGAGTATAGGCAAAGAAACTTTAGATTTGAGTAGGGTGGAGGCCCTTGTCGAATCTCATGACATGGTTGAGAGCGCCGAGGTCTTTCTCACGGTTGACGGAAAGATGGGAGCAGAGATCACCCAGAGGAAGCCGTTAGCCAGGGTGATGGCAAGTGCGCCATTTTATATTGACAGGCAGGGATCGAAAATGCCGCTTTCAGAATATCATTCTGCACGGGTGCCGTTAGTGACCGGAGTGAATGAAAAGCAACTGGCAGAGTTACACCCGCTTATGGATTTTATCAATAAGGATGAATTTCTAACGCGACATGTAACCCAAATTACCCGCTTACCAAACGGCAAGTTTGAAATTTACCTAAGGCAACTTGATTTTGTGGTGGTTTTTGGCGAAGTGAAGAACATTGAAGAAAAATTTAAAAATTTTAAAGCTTTTTATCAAAAGGCATTGAAGGATAAGAAGCTTGACGCATATCAAAAAGTGGATCTACAATTTGGCGATCAGGTTGTATGCACTAAAAAGTAAAATATGGAACAGAACGACATCGCAGTAGGATTAGACATTGGTACTACTAAGATCGTAGCCATGATTGGCCGTAAGAATGACTACGGCAAAATGGAGATCATTGGGATTGGAAAGGCAAAGAGTCTCGGGGTGCACCGTGGGGTTGTGAATAATATTACACAAACAATACAGTCCATCCAGCAGGCGATACAGGAGGCAGAGGCAGATAGTGGAATGAAGATTAAAGATGTGGTGGTGGGCATTGCCGGCCAACACATTCGCAGTTTACAACATAGTGATTATATAACGCGTCCAAATCCCGATGAGGTGATTGACGCAACAGATATTGAAACGCTTTGCAACCAGGTGCATAAACTGGTGATGCTTCCGGGAGAAGAGATCATCCATGTCCTGCCACAGGAATTTAAAGTTGATGGGCAGGCCGAGATAAAAGAGCCTATTGGGATGTATGGCGGCCGTTTGGAAGCCAACTTCCATGTAGTAGTGGGGCAGGTTTCCTCAATAAGGAACGTAGGAAGATGTGTGAAAAGTGCCGGCCTGGAGCTATCGGCAGTTACTCTGGAGCCTCTGGCATCTGCTAATGCAGTGCTAAGCCAGGAAGAAAAAGAAGCGGGTGTTGCTCTTGTGGATATTGGAGGAGGTACGACAGATCTTGCCATTTTTAAAGATGGGATCATTCGACACACGGCAGTTATACCGTTTGGTGGTGGTGTGATCACCGAAGATATAAAAGAAGGCTGTTCGATCATTGAAAAGCAGGCAGAATTGCTTAAAGTGAAATTTGGATCTGCATGGCCGGGAGAGAATAAGGATAATGAGATAGTTTCTATTCCGGGATTGCGTGGAAGAGAGCCTAAAGAAATTACTCTTAAGAATCTTTCCAAGATCATCCACGCCAGAGTGGTGGAGATCATTGAGCAGGTTTACCTGGAGATCAAAAATTACGGTCACGAAGAGCAGAAGAAAAAATTAATTGCAGGAATAGTTCTAACCGGAGGTGGTGCACAGCTTAAGCATATCAAACAGCTGGTGGAATATATTACCGGAATGGATACCAGGATTGGTTATCCCAATGAACACCTTGCCGGGGACAGTGATACAGAAACAACAAGTCCTGTATTTGCCACGGCAGTAGGATTGGTGTTAAACAGCCTGGAGATAAACAGCAAACATCCTCACGTAGAAGAGGAGGAAGAACATGCGCAGGAGGAAGTGGCGGGAGGAGTCACGCCTACGGCAGTACCTCAGGAAGAGGAAGAAGAGCGGGAAGAACGTACCACGGTAAGTCAGCCCCGCAGAACGATATTTGAAAAATGGTTTGAAAAATTCAAGGATTTTTTAGACAACGCCGAGTAGGTTCGGCGAAGAAATAAGCTATGAAAAAGAATAAAAAAGTAGAAAACCAGTAAAACAGAATTTATGAGCAGCACAGAATTCGGAAACATTACATTCGATCTCCCCAAGAATCAATCGAACGTTATAAAAGTTATTGGTGTAGGAGGAGGCGGTAGCAACGCGATCAACCACATGTTTCAACAAGGGATCAAGGGAGTTGATTTCGTGATTTGCAATACAGATGCACAGGCCCTGGAGAACAGTCCTGTACCCAACAAGATACAGCTGGGAGTGAGAGAGACCGAAGGTCTTGGAGCAGGCGCCGATCCTGAAGTCGGTCGCAAAGCAGCTGAAGAAAGTTTTGATGAGATAAGAGCCCTTTTGGACACCAATACAAAAATGGTGTTTATCACCGCCGGAATGGGTGGTGGTACAGGAACAGGAGCTGCTCCCATCATTGCCAAACAAGCCAAGGACATGGGAATTCTCACGGTGGGGATCGTGACCAGCCCGTTTTTGTTCGAAGGCAAGACAAGAAATGAACAGGCCCAACTGGGGGTTGAAAACCTGCGAAGCCATGTTGATTCACTTATTGTGATCAACAACAATAAATTGCGTGAGGTGTATGGAAACCTTGGATTCAAAGCCGGGTTCTCCAAAGCCGATGAAGTACTGGCAACTGCTTCGCGCGGTATCGCCGAAGTAATAACCCATCACTATACGCAAAACATTGACTTGCGGGACGCTAAGACCGTTCTTAGTAACAGTGGTACTGCAATAATGGGATCTGCACAGGCATCTGGCGGAAGCCGTGCCCAGGATGCCATTTCTAAGGCCCTTGATTCCCCGCTGCTTAATGACAATAAAATTACCGGAGCCAAAAATGTGTTGCTGCTTATCATTTCTGGTTCCGAGGAGATCACTATAGATGAAATAGGGGAAATAAGTGACCATATCCAGGCAGAAGCCGGGCACAGTGCAAACATCATTATGGGTGTTGGTGAGGATGAAAGTCTTGACGACGCGATCTCGGTTACTATTATAGCAACCGGTTTTGACATCGAGCAACAAAACGATATTGTTAATACCGAAACCAAGAAGATCATTCACACTCTTGAAGATGAGCAAAGAGCTGAGCATGAGCTTTCTCCCAAGAAGACATCATCGGCTTATGACGGGCCTGCTCCTGCACCAAAAGAAGAGAATAAGATCGTTCATACCCTTTCTTTAGAAGACGAAGTCGACGAGGAGCCGGAGAGTAGCCATCCTTCAGAAGCTGTAAGGGAAATGAAGGTGGATTACGAAGAAGTTAAGCCTGCTGAGGAAACCGAATTTGTAATCACAGATAGTGTAAGGGAAGTAGAAGTTTCTGAACCAGAGGTTGTAAAACCCGACCCGCAGGAGCAACAGTTCATGTTTACTTTTGACATGCCTAAAAATGTTGCTTCAGAAGAAAAAGAAGTACCAAAAGCAGAGCAACCTGAAGCACCCGCAGAGGAGCAAAAGGAGCCAGTAAGAGAACAGAGAATAATCCATACCCTTTCCGAAGATATGGAGGAGAAAAACCAGGTGAAGAAGGAGCTGTCAAACCAGACCAAAAACACCAACAATGGAGTAACCCGCTATTCTCTTAATGATTACATGGAGGTAGAGGAAATGCTTAAGAGTTCACAGCCGGTTCAGAAATCTAAACCCGAACCGGAACCGGAACTTAGAAGAACGCCTGCGCCTGTTCAACCACCTGTTTCAAGAGTTGCCCCTAAACCGGAAGAACCTAAACAGGCTCCCGAAGAGGAGGCAGATCCATTTAATATTCCAATCAATGAAAGCCTGGTAAAAAGGTCGGCCGAAAGACGGGCTAAAATGAAGGAGTTCAACTATAAGTTTAGAAATAACCTTAAGGTGGATGAGTATGAAAGACAACCGGCTTATAAAAGACAGGGAATTGATCTTGATAACTCAAAACCGGGAGAGGGAAAACTATCCCGAACTACTTTAGGTAGTGGTGATGACGACGAGATGAGATTTAGGACCAACAATTCTTTTTTACACGATAATGTAGATTAAGTAGTCCCCCAACTATTTAAAACCCGAAGCCAGCCCCCCGGTTTCGGGTTTTTTTGTGTCCGGGAAGTTCTCGCTTTGACCTATTTCGTTATCTTCGCAGGACTAATAAAATCCCATTAAAAATGAGTTTACAGGATAAAGTAATGGCCGAGATGAAAGAGGCTATGCGCGCCAAGGACAGCAATAAGCTTGAAGCTTTGAGAGCGGTTAAGAGTGCAATATTATTGGCAAGGACCGATGCTTCGGGAAAAGATGGACTAAGTGAAGATGAAGAGTTGAAACTCTTACAGCGCCTTGTAAAACAGCGAAAAGAAAGTGCTGCTATCTATAAGGAGCAGGGCAGGGAAGATTTGGCTCAACCCGAACTGGACCAGGCAGCGGTAATAGAAAACTTCCTTCCCGAGCAAATGAGTGAGCAGGAAATAGAGGCCGAAGTTGATAAGATCATTTCACAAACCGGGGCCAGCGGAATGCAGGATATGGGAAAAGTAATGGGAATGGCTTCCAAAGAATTGGCCGGCAGGGCAGATGGAAAGACTATTTCTATGGTAGTGAAAAGAAAGCTTTCTAATTAAGTCGGTTAGCCTAAACTTAAATAGGGGTTAAATAGTGTGCTGAAAAGCATAAAATTTAACTAAACCATTGAATAAGTTATAGTCCAGACTTTAGTTTTGTGAGAGAAAATGTTCAGTTTACTCATGAACATTAATTAATAAAACTAAAAAGGTCAAAGATGAAAAAATACATTTTAAATTTTGCAGTTGGAATTTTAACCCTTTCTGCTGTTGTTTCGTGCAAGAACGAAGGAGAACGGGAAGTTGTCGAGGTTCCGCCGCAGGCTGATATTGAAAAAACTTCAGAGAATATTTCCAGTCAGGAAGTTTCTAATCAGGAAACCAAAGAACTTGAGAATACTCAAATGGTGCCTTCGGGAACCTATACCGGCCAGGCGACTGTTGTAGATTCCGAACAAAATGAGATCTACGTCAGGTTAAATGACACGACTACGATCGAACTTTATTTCTCTAATGAAACTCAGATAATGAAAAACGGAGAACAGGTTCAATTTGATGCTTTGGAAGAAGGACAGATGGTAGAGGTAGAAGTTGAAAGGAGCGGCGAATCTTTAAAGCCAAAAACGGTAAGGATAACGGAAAATCAATAGTTGGATTTTCTGTTATAGATATACAAATCCCCGGTATTGCCGGGGATTTGTTGTTTATGGTGCTCACGATTTTAATAAAGGATGGAGCAGTGCTCTACAAGATCTGAAGTTAAGGCAGGAAGGCCCTGTACAATTTATATAGTTTTTCGGAAAGTTGTCTTTAAACAGCGAGTACTACACTAATTAAAACTTTCTCCCGGCTCCGAAATTAGCGGAAGAAACTCTTTTATGAGTTAAAACTTTTTACGTAAATTGCGCCCTCTTAAAGGCCCCGTGCCCGCCCGAACGGGACGGGCGGGGCGCAACTGAATACCCGCCCGTACCGAAAGGTACGTTCGGGCGGGGCGCATAAACAAAGTACCAATGTTTCATGTTTATGTTATTTATAGTGGTAGATTTGACCGGTATTATGTCGGAATGACAGATGCTCTTAATAGGAGACTGGAAGAACATAATATTGGAAAAAACACGTCCACCAAGGCATACAAGCCTTGGGAATTGGTTTATAGTGAATCATTAGATTCAAGAGTAGCAGCGAGGAAGAGGGAGAAATATTTGAAATCGGCTGCAGGTAGAAGATGGAGAAAGATTAATATAAGGCCCCGTGGCGCAACTGAATAGCGCATCAGATTTCGGCTCTGAGGGTTGGGGGTTTGAATCCCTCCGGGGTCACTTAAAGCGGAAAATCCACAGCGAAAGTTGTGGATTTTTTTGTTTTCTGAAGAAGCCGAAGTTGTTCGAAGCTTCGAAAGAAAACAAAAAAATCACACCGACTGAAAGGAGGTGTGGATTTTCTATTTTCAGGAGGGAGTCCAATGGGAACGGCGCAGCCAATCCTCTAAAGAAATTCCAAATAACAAGCACCAAAACCCAAATTTCTGAAGAGGCCGAACCTGTTCGTGTAATCTTGATTTTTAAATTTTAAATTCTAAATTATGAATTTAAAGTGTTTTTAAGCCGGAGTCCAATGGGAATGGCGAAGTCAATCTTTAAAAAGAAGCGCCAATATTCAAATTTTAAAAGGATCAAGAACATTTTCTGGGTTTTTGAGTTTTTAAGCAAATAAATTTTCAAGCCGATACAAGAAGAACTCGGTCTTTCTCACTCCTCTTAATTGTGCTCTAAAGGCTTTTATTTTGGCATTAAAAGATTCTGCTGAGGCATTCGTGCTACGGTTTGTAAAGTAATTTAATATGGAGTGGTAATTTAGATAGATACTGTTTGCGACCGTATTGAAGCTTTTAAAACCAGACTCTTCTACTTCTTTGTACCAATGCGCTAGCTTTGTAAAGGCTACACCTTTGTCTTTTGTCTGATTGAAGATATTTCTGAGGTTGTTCACTAGTTGGTAAGCTTTTTCTATTTCAGGGTATTCGGTAAATAAGATAGCAGCTCTTACTTTTTGACTATTGGTCCACTTGTCTTTTGATTTGTAGAGTAAATACCTGCTTCTGGCCAAGAGTTGCTTTCTGCTATCTCCGTTGGGAAGTAGTTTTGGTAGGAATCCTTTACTAGTGCCCTTTGCTTGCTTAATCAGCTCATTCTCCTGGTCAATGGCTTCCCACCGGTATTTTATCCGCAGTTCCTGCAATGCTTCTATAGCGAGTTTCTGGACGTGGAATCGATCCGTTACCTGGATAGCTTTAGGAAAACAGACTTTCGCGATATGCTTCATTGAGTGTGCCATATCCAGGGTGATCTCCTGAACTTTATTCCGGATAGATGATGGAAGTTTAAGGAGCCTATCAATAATGGGCTCTGCACGGGTTCCTTTGAAGATACCTACCAAAGCTCCTTTCTTTCCCCTAGCTTCTTTATTGGTGATTATCGTATAGAGCTCTCCTTGAGATAAAGCAGTCTCGTCAATAGAAAGAAAAGGTCCCATGTTCTGAGGATATAGGAGCCACTTCTTAGCATGAGAACTTTGCTCCCAATGATGATACTGGCTTAGGTGATTTTTGTACTGACGTTGGAGCTTCTTACCTGAAACCCCGAAGAATCCTCCTACTTGATTACTGCTAAGGGCTGTATTATCGGTTGCCTTCTTTTAAAAAATCAGCGAACTCTTTTGAAAGACGAGTACCCTGTGCAATAAAATCTCCCCAACTCCGGTTTACTTTGATCCACTTCTCATCTACTAAAACATCCCAGCGTCTTCGCTTCAGGTTTAGGCTTACCAGATTATCTCTGATAGGATAATCATCAATTATCCGAGGTTCCATAAAGCCGCTGGCTTTGTATTGGTGATTTTTATAGGCTTCTGGAATTTCCTTTTTCTCTTCTAAATAAATGGTCAGCCGATTAACATATAAGGGATCTTTGATGGGCTTTTTGTCAAATCCTACGATATCAAAATATGCTAGTAATCCTTCAGGAAGGAATAAGGTTAGTAGGGATAGATCAGTCTCTTTATTCACTGGGAAATATTTATCCGCAAAGAAACTTATTTTTCACTTTAGACCCAACTTTTGAGATTGATCCTTTTAAAATCCAAACCGGAAAAATTGAAGTAGCAATATGCTTTGCTTAATGTCTTAGAGCATCTTCCCTCCTTTAATGCGGTGAAATTGCAAAGTTTAATTAATTGATAAACGTATTGTTAATCAATTAATTAAAGTCAATATCCGTCTTAAGAATTCGTAGGTGATTTCTTCACAATTATGATATTTGTAAGAATTTTCTCCACAATAATTTTTTGTTTTGAACTTAACATAAGTTTAACTATTGCTAATTTATTAGGAATAATCGTTCCTGTTTAACATTCTACCTATTAGTGGGTATTGCAGTTTATCGATTATAAATCTCAGGTTCTTTTTTGTGAAGAAACATTTATTACATTAGCATCAGTGTTAGAGATTAAAGGCCTTGGAGGCTATCCCTACGATCTCTAATGGCAAATTCTTTTTGAATTTGCAATAAGCTCCCCCTAATTATTTTGAAAAATTTTCAGCGGTAATTCAATGTCATTACCCTGGACAGAAATGCTTAAATGTGAATTTTTTAACATATAAAAATTAACCTTTATTAATTAACCTTTAATTTATTTATTATGAAAAAAGTTATGTTAAGCGCAGCAGCGCTAATGATCGGGGCAATTGGTTTTGGCCAGGTTCAGGTAGGACCCAACACGGCTGCCCAGGCTACTCCTGTGGCTAATCAAAGTGTAGACCCGAACGCTAACACGGGTGTTTCTTCTCAATCCGGGAATGGCCAGGAAGTGGCTGTTATTCAAATTGGAAGCTCCAACTCTGTCCGAACCACACAGGGTGACGGTGTAGGTTTGGGGGATAATAAGATACGTGTTGAACAAGTAGGACCTATGTTTGGACCTATAAGTTTTGCATCCAATAATGAAGCGGAAGCCAATCAATTAGGAACAGATAACCAAACGACTATTGATCAGGAGTCGGGTTATAATGATGCCCGAGTTGATCAAGGTCTAACAAGTGCAAGCGAAGGCAACCGCGCATTAGTCGAACAAGGATTTGATGGAGATCAATTCTTTGAAACCCGAAATTATTCCTTTTTGCAACAGGATGGATCGGATAACTCTGCCAGTACTAAGCAAACTAATGACAATAATGATGCTTGGGTGGACCAGGATGGTGATGACAACCGTGCTTTAGTTGAGCAGCATTCAACACCAAATGCTTTAGAGCTGGTTTTCGGAGACAACAGAGGTAACTCCTCTTTTGTACGTCAGGATGGAGAAAATAACCAAGCCAGAGTTAATCAGGATACTGATGGTTCTCGTAACAATGCTGATTTAAGACAATATGGACGAGCAAACCTGGCTTCTCAAACTCAAATCAACCCTTCATCAAGTGATGGTGATGAGAATTCAGCTACTATTAGACAAGGAATTATGGATCAGTGGACTTTCGATGCAAACTGGGCAGAAGCACATCAAGTACAGGAAGGTTCAGGAAACACCGCCAGTATTCTTCAAAATGATAATGCTTGGGGCGAAAGAACCTACGCAGAACAAAATCAGGATGGTGATGATAACACTGCTACTATCAATCAGCAAGGTTGGACCGGTCCTTCAAACGGAAGTGTAGATTTCAGCTATGCAAGACAAGACCAGGATGGTGATAGCAACTCCGCTTACTTATCTCAAGATGGTTCTTCAGGCTCATTGCAAAACATGGCATACCAGCTACAGGATGGAGATGATAACTTCGTTACTTCTTCACAATATGGTAACGACAACAAGTTGAACACTTTGCAATATGGTGATGATAACTATGCTGCAACTTCACAGATTGGTTCTTACAATGCTGCCTTGGTTGTACAGCATGATGGTCAAAGCTATACATTAGCTCAAAATGGAAATGGAAACCAGGCTAATATTTACCAGGCTGGCGCACTTGGTCCTAACAGTCCAGAAGAATGTTCTTTTGAACCACAAATTGTTTGGGATCCGGTACCTGTGGTACCATCTTTCGATCCTGCAGATGTTTGTGTAGATTGTAATTAAAATGGTTAATAACAAAAGGGAAGGAGGAAACTTCTTCCCTTTTATTAATTTTAATTATATTTAAGAAATAAATTAAGTCATTGTTATGAGAAAATATCTTTATATTCTAGCTGTTCTTTCTTTCCAGTTAATGTTTTCTCAAACTTATATGGAAAGGGAAGTTTCTGAAGAACTCGTTGTACAAGGGGAGAACCTTGTTCCAATGACCTTGGCTAATTTAGGAATTGAATTTTTTCCGAATCCCAGAATTAACCAGATAAAAGGAAATAGTATTTTTCTTGAGCAGATTGGTGATTATAATGTCGCTGATGTTAAAGTTGTCTCTGAAAGGAGTGAAATCAATGTATTCCAAAACGGAAATAACAACTATACTTCATTAGATTACAAGGTGAAAACTGCCTTTGCAGATCTTTCGCAGAATGGAGACTTCAATACAATTAAAGATTATGCAGTAGACCCTACTCTTGATGTTTCTCTGGAATTGGTTCAGGAGGGCAATAATTTAAATTTTGAACGTGAAGGTGTTAATGAACTAACAAAGTCTTTAAAGTTTAGGCAATCAGAAGCCTCTCCGAATCTTATTATTAGAAGTTTTCCAGAGCAATGATAAAACGCCAACCCTATATCTTTTTATTAAAAAGCACCATTGTTTTGGCAGCTCTTTGTTTTTCCAACAAGAGCTTTTCCCAGTTTTATAACAAGGAAGTCGCTGCAAAGATTAATATGGAAAATAAGGGGGAATTTTTGGCATTCACCGCTACCGCTGAAAATCTTACACCATCAGATTTCAATTTGCGATATGAATTTATGTTGTTTAAATATGATGACAATAAGAACTCTACTCGTACAAGTCAGGGAGATTTATTTTTTATTCAGGCTCATGAACTAAAAGTGTTGTCTTCTACTACTATTAATAACAGCCATAAAGGGAAGATTATATTAGTTTTACTTATTTATGATCTGGAAGATAATCCTATTGGTAAGGATCGTGTGGAACTGGAAATGAAAGAAGGGGGGGTTGACCAAGTGGAAAAACAGGAGCCAATGGTTCTTTCTCAGGAACAGGCAAAGCCACAAGATGGTTTTTTCATAAATGGATTGGTTATTGAAAATGCTATTACCAAAGTAGGAAGGGATTTTTATAAATATTTCTACTCCGAATATTACAATAAACAGGTGAAAACACCTAAAAATATAGAAATTGAAGAAGCGCCAGCCAGAGGCCGCACCACGCGAATTTCTGTTAAAATTGATAACCAGGTAGTTATGCAATTTTTTGCCCAACCTAGAAAAGATTTTTTAAAACGCATGGCTAATATTGCTCTTAGCAGGTCTATAGCCTATTTGCAACAACTTCAACAACAAGAGGCCAATTTTAAACACTATTAAATGAGAATTAAATTTTTACCCCTGATCTTTTTATTTTTCAGTTTTTCGGGTTTTTCCCAACAGTTAACTTATCAGCCACTCAACCCGGCTTTTGGAGGCGCCTATTATAACTATAGCTGGATGTTAAGCTCTGCAACTGCTCAAAATAGTTTTAAAGCACCTGTAAATCAAAGGGAACAGCAATCTGAACTTAACCGGTTAGGAGAAAGTATTAATAGTCAACTCTTAAGTCAATTATCCAGGTCTTTACTTCAACAGCAGTTGGAAGGATTTACCTTTGATGAGGAAGGGACTTTTACATACGGCACACTCTCTTTGGAAATTTATGAATCTCTTGAAGGTTTAGTTATTAATATACTTGATACCTCAACGGGTGAGGAAACCCAGATAATAGTCCCTAATTAACCTGCTTTACAATGAAGAAAATACTTAACCTGGTTGTAATAACCGGTTTGACATTATTTACCTCTTGTGCGACCTATTTTAATCAACCTTTCAATGCGAATTCCTCAAGGACTGGTGAGTATACAAAATCCACTACGCAATTACTAGAACTTCCCCCGGCAGCGAACCCTATCGAAGTTGCCGTTTATAATTTTAGTGATCAGACAGGACAATATAAAGCAATAGAAAACGGTTCGACCTTTAGTACAGCGGTAACACAAGGTGCAACCACTATTCTCATTAAGGCGCTGGAAGATTCCGGCTGGTTCATTCCTATTGAAAGGGAAAATCTCAGTAATCTTTCTACTGAGAGGAACATTATTAGAAATACAAAACAGGAATATATAAAAAACCTTAATCCCAATGAACCACCACTTCCTCCATTGCTATATGCCGGTCTGCTGTTAGAGGGAGGAATTATTTCATATGATACAAATATATTAACTGGAGGCGTTGGAGCAAGATATTTCGGAATAGGAGGATCTACACGTTACCGGCAGGATAGGATTACGGTATATCTTAGAGCAGTTTCAACCAACAATGGAGAAATACTTAAAACTATCTATGTTTCTAAAACAATTCTTTCTCAAGCTTTGGATGGGAGTTTTTTTAAATATGTAAAATTTCAAAGATTATTAGAAGCCGAAACTGGTATTACCCAAAATGAACCTGTACAAATGGCTGTTCAGGATGCCATAGAAAAGGCCGTAAAAGATCTGGTGTTGGAGGGTATCAAAGATAGATTATGGTCTGCACAAGGAGGTCAGGAAGTTAATGAACAACTAGTGGCAAATTACATTACTGAAAAAAAGGAGGAGGAATCTATTGGGCTTTATGATAGACTCTTTGTAGATCCAATTTCAGATAATAGTCTTAATTTTTCAGGAGGCCTCTCCTTAATGGATGGTGACTATTCAGCTATAGAACCGGGATTTTTTGCCAGGGCAGGATATCAAAAAAGGTTATTTTCACACCTAAGTATTGGAGGCAATTTCAATTACCAGACCCTTGACAACGGGAGACAATTTAAAGGTGATTTTGCGGGGGTTGATATCAACGCACAATTCAATATACTTCCAAAAGATGATTTTGCACCTTTTGTATATGGTGGTTCGGGATTTCTCTTTGAAGTAGCAGATCCAGATATAGGTCCTGACACTGAAAACTTAGAAAGCAACTTCTTTAAATTTCAATACGGCGCCGGCCTCCATTACTTCTTTAATTCAAGGTTGGGAACAAAGATTTTTGCAGAGCACAATCTTGTTATAAATGACAAATTAGATAATCTCATCCACGGAAAAAGGAATGACTATTATTTTAATTTTGGAATAGGTTTGAACATATATTTTTAAACTTTTATGATTACAAAACTTATGAATACATCTTTAAAATATTTTGCTTTTGCAGGATTATTATTGTTGTTTGGATGTTCTGAAGATACTGTGGGAGAATCACTTACAGGAGGTATTTCGGGCAAAGTAGTTGAGCGTTCAACTAATGAACCAATAGAAAATGTTAAGATTACAACCAGTCCAGCTTCAAGTACCGTCTTTACTGATGAAAATGGAGATTTTTTAATTGCAGATGTTTTAATCGATCAATATTCTGTCAAAGCAGAGATTGAAAGTTATACAACAGCATTTGAAGCCGTTACAGTAACTGAAGGTTCGACCTCAAACGTCGCTTTTGAAATGATTAAATCGGGAGCTAACAATAGACAGCCAACTACTCCAGAACTTGTGTCTCCTGAAGATAATGCTGAGGAAGTGGAAATAACAACAGATTTTATATGGAAATCCTCAGATCCTGAAGGAGATGAGCTAACTTATGAGCTGGAATTATGGAATAATGTAAATGAAGAAGTTTTAACTTTTTCTAATATTAAAGATACTACGTATACGGTAGAAGGTTTAAATTCTGGGTACAGATATTTTTGGCAAGTTAAAGTATCAGATAGTATTAATGATCCCGTTTTAAGTTCCCTTTACTCTTTTAAAACACAAAATGTTCCAGAGAGCAGGATTCTTTACACTCGAATAGTGAATGGAAATAATGTTATCTTTTCCCGAAACGCTAATGGTAACGAATTTCAACTTACCTCTGCAAATCAAAATAGCTTTCGTCCACGTAAAAATAATTCTAGCAATAAAATTGCATTTTTGAGAACTGTAGGAGCTCAATCTCATCTCTTCACAATGAATCCTGATGGGTCTCAGAAGAGGCAGGTTACTTCTGTAATTCCGGTAAATAGTTTTAATATGGAACAGGTAGATTTCTCCTGGGCATTCGACGGTTCAACTTTGGTTTACCCTAATTTCAATAAGCTGTATCAGATAAATGCTTCTGGTGGAGGAACGTCCCTTATTTATGAGACTTCAAATGGCAATTTCATTACCGAAATAGATGTTAGTGAGAATGATGAGACCATTGCACTAATTACTAATGACAGCCGGGGCTATGAAGCAGATTTCTTTACTATCAATTTTGAGGGAGAGGTGAAGGAGAGAATTCTGAACAATGTAACAGGAGCCTTGGGTGGAATAGACGTTTCTGTACAAGGAAATAAATTACTGTACGTCTACGATACTTCAGGATTTCAAAATGATTCTTACCGCCGTCTGGATAGTGATTTGTTTTTATATAATATTTCAACCCGGCAGTTTAGTAATCTTTCTACAGGAAAAGAAGAGGGTACAAATGACTTAGACCCTAGATTTTCACCAAATGAAGCAGAGGTGATCTTTGTAAATACTTCGAATGATGCATTGTCTGAAAAAGATATCTACACGCTAAGGATTCAGAATGTAAATCAGGAAGATAATAGAGATTTGGTTGTCGAAAACGCTGCAATGCCCGATTGGGAATAAAAGTCCTGATTTTCACGTATGAATTAAAAAACTCCGAAATTGATTTTCCGAGAGTTTTATTATTTAGGAAACAGACCCAAATTTAATTCGGGATGGAAGAAACCACCGGAAGTAGAAGA
>CAVPXS010000011.1:0-147846 GCA_963709775.1 uncultured Flavobacteriaceae bacterium
ATTAGTGATCAATCTGTATCCCTTAGCTTAAATCAGGCCATTAGGGAAAGTTGTGGGCAACTTAAAACCAGGAAAGTTCGAGAGTCCGGAATGCCTTTATTACAAACTAAATCTATTATGACTGAATTTTGGGAATCGGCCTTTAGAAGTAATGATAGAATGTGGGGAGAGCACCCTACTGATAATGCATTGACTGTACTTGATTTAATGCAGAAGCATGATATCAAAAGCATATTAATTCCGGGGTTCGGCTATGGAAGAAATGCCAGGGTGTTTTACGATGCAGGATTTGAAGTAACCGGAATTGAAATTTCTAAAACAGCTATTGAAAGGGCCCGGAAGTACTTTGGAAGTGATGTCATCATACACCATGGTTCTGTTACTAATATGCCATTTGATAAATCCAGGTATCACTCCATCTACTGTTATTCCCTCATTCATCTTTTGAATAAAGCCGATAGAAAAAAATTCATAGACGCCTGTTATTCCCAATTAGAGCAGAATGGTATAATGGTTTTTGTGGCATTATCTATAAATGATAAGCGGTTTGGAATAGGAGAAAAATCAGAAAAGAACACCTTCCATTCGCCCCAGGGACTTAATCTTTACTTCTATGATGATGCGGCCATTAAAGATGAATTTGGTCCTTACAACATTATAGAAGCGAAAGAAATCAATGAACCTGAAGAAAATCCCACCGAGAAACACTGGATGATAATTTGTAAGAAAAGCCGGTTATGAAGAGGCGCATTTTAATATTCTAAAGAAGATCTCCGGAGCTTATAAGGAGTCCAGGTCTGCTAAAGCATACATGCATACAAAAAGCCTTACCTGTGAAAAATGTCATTTTTGAAGCCTTTTCTTTTAAAAGCGGCTCTATGGTTTTTTGTAAAGCCTGTTAAAATTTTTAACTATATTCGTCACCAGGTCTTCTATTCTTCCCTACCTCCTGAAGATCTGTATTTTAAAATATGTCCTTTTTTCTCTGTCTTAAATAGATGCGGAGATAAGATTCCGGGCACCAACCAATTTTATTGATGAAAAAACTTTTCCTGTCCCTCGCCTTCTGTGCTATTTCTTTTTTTGCTAATTCTCAAAATGCCGGTGTAGAGCAATCCACCTACGGTATCCAGAGTGGAATTTTAGGCCTGTGGCTTCATAATGAGGTTGCACTTTCAGAACAAATCGCCTTGAGAAGTGAACTCGGCTTTGACACCGGATTATTCGCCGGCAGTTATTATGACAAGGTAGGTTTTTTACTGGCGCCGGTGATTAGCCTTGAGCCAAGATGGTATTACAACCTCAACAAAAGGCAAAGAAAATCCAGAAGAACAGATGGGAACTCAGGCAATTTTGTATCCCTACAGACAAACTTTCATCCCGATTGGTTTGTGATCTCCAACTATGAGAATTTGCGGGTGATAAGTGATATTTCAATAATTCCCACATGGGGAATAAGGAGGCACATTGGCAGCCATTTCAACTACGAAACCGGAATTGGTCTGGGCTACAAGTATATCTTTGCGAAGCAAGCAGGCTACCTTGAAAATGAAAGTGATTTGGCTATTAATCTGCATTTGAGAATTGGGTACAGGTTCTAATTAATAATTAAAAAGTAAAAAGAACATCCATGAAAAGATCAGCACTTATTATTCTCATTCTTTCATTGCCGCTTTTATCCGCATCCTGTAGTAATGAACTTGATTATAGTGAAAGTTGGATAGAGTATGCCACTTTTGATGACTATGGCCACAATAATAAGCAGGAAGTAACGGAAGACACTATATACGCGTCTTTCACCACTCCCGAAAAACCCCTGATCCTACAGATCAGAACCCAATCCAACGATGGTAGTTCGCCCAGGTTCTTCAGGACAATCGATGATGGAGAGAGAATAGAGATCACCAATGAAGTTCCCATGGGAGGATTCTACCAGCATGACAATGGCGCTACCAGGCACGTGAAGGATATTGACATCATGATCCCTTCCAACCTTTTTTCGGCAGGACAGATCCTAAAGTATGAAACTATGATTGGTTCGGATTCGGGTATGGTCTCTAAAGCGATCTATGTGGTAATTATAATTAAGGAATTTCAAATTGAATGGCCCTGAGAATTTCGTTTCCGAATTTATTCAATAACAGACCTCTGGTTCAAGTGATGTTATCATGAATTATAAACGCCCCCTTTTTCATCTTTCTTTATTAACCATATACAAATGAATAAATCAGGCTTTATTTTAAATGATTTGCAGTATCATACTGGTAAAATGTATAGCTGTAGCAATGAGAAAGAAACCTTTGAACTGAAGGAATGGCTCTCACAGAAGGAATTCATGAATACGAAGGCTGTAACCTTTGAGGAAGATTGCGATACCCTTCTTAATATGTTGAATGACCTGCAAGATGAGGAATTCAGAGCGCAGATGTATTTACGCCTTGCCGAATGTTATTTTCAAAAAGAGGATGAAAAAAATGCTGAAATTTACCTGAAAAGATATTTAGCCTCAGGGAAGCACATAAGTTGGATAGATACCACCTACTTTTCCTCTACACTACCATCCAGGCAAGAATATGAGCAGCTTCGCGAGAGTTTCTGGAGAAAAAAGGACACTTTTTATTTTTCTGAAATAGAGAACAAGATTTTAGAAGAACAAGCTTCAATTCGTGCCTATGTTGCAAATCCTACGAAGGAACTGGAGAAGAAAGAAAAAGAAATCTTTAGTAGAAACTCCCGGTACCTGCGGAAGATTACCGATTCCAAAGGGTTTCCATGGCAACCTGGTCCCAACTATTTTGAAAGAAAACGCTTCCGGGTAGGAAAACAACCAGAGATCATAGCAGTCCACTGTGCCATAGAGGAAAAGACCATTCATGAACAAAACGCTATTGAAGCGGCAAGAAAGGGTGAAATAAGCTGGATAGTTCTTATTTTCATCGGTGTTACCTTTTTCACCCAAAGTTCGACCCGGGGAGGACCGGTCATGCCGCTGCGATTTCTTCATTTTGATAATCAAAACAATTTACATGTGGAAGATTCCTTCCTTCAGCTTTATTCAATTAAGAAATATATGCAGGATAATGGTATTGCCGGAATAGAAATACAAGCTTCCAGAGAAAACCCCCTTGACGAAAAAATAAAATTGCAACAACTTCAGCAAATGAAAAGGGTAATGGTCGAAGAGTTGGAATTGCCCGAAAGAGCAATTGAAATTTCTTCGAGCCCCAGTCCAGCGGAAAATTCACGGGAACAGCAACAAAAAGGACGATATGACTATACCTTTACAACATTTTAAATGAAGACCTGGAACGAATTATAAAAATATTGACTGCACATCTCCAATTATTGAAGCTATACCTCCCAAAAATGACAATTCCAAAGCCTCTCCTTTTGTTCAGTTTTTTACCATTTCTTCTGTTCAGTTGTAAAACTGAAAAGCAGGCAGACAGTGAGAATGAATACCTGCGATGGGTAGGAGACATTGAACATAACAAAACTACAGATAAGCCGGATTTTAAGATCTGCAATGGAGATGAACAGATCCTGCATTATTTTAACCTGGGAGCAGGCCCGTTATATCCCGAAGAAAAATCAGCACTATTAGAGATCTTCGAAACCCACTATGAACCTGTAAAAGGCACCGGCCAAAGCGGACTAATCAGGATCAGGTTTGTGGTGAATTGCGAAGGCAAAGCAGGTCGCTTCAGGATCATACAAGCCGATAATGATTATAATGAAATTGAATTTGATAAGCGAATCACTAGCCAACTTCTGGAGATCACCAAAGGAATCGAAGCCTGGAAAGTAATGTACTGGCGGGAGAATCCGGCTGATTACTATTTCTACCTCATCTTCAAAATAAACGATGGCCAGATAACCGAAATTTTACCCTAATGAAGAAGTTATATTTTTTATTACTGCTGTTCCCTTTTTTAGGCGCTTATACCCAACCTAATTCCGAAGCTTATAAGTACCTGGGCGATATGGTGAAATACGAAGCCTGTAATAATTCTATGGAAATTAAAGGTCATTATCAATTTAGTAAGGAATACCAAACTATTCTGGATAAGCTATAAAGATCAACCCGACTTTGATTACCCTTATTCGGCAAAATCTGTTGACTATGTTAAAAGCGGGGATTTCGAGACCTGGAAAAAACTGATTAATAAACCATTTGAATGAAATCCCAAAGAACGCCTCGGATACAGAGGCTGGTGTCGCTTTCAATTCTTCAGGGACTACGAAGGAGCCATCCGCGATATAGAAAAACTGGACAGCCTGGTAACCTATGACATAGGACAGTCTCAAAACGGAACTTATCACCTGAACATTGCCAAAGGCCTTTGCTATAAAGCTATCGGAGAAAAGGAGAAGGCAATAAGTATCATAGAAGATCAAATTCAGCTGAACAAGGAAGAAGATTTTATAGGGGCCTACGACTATTTACATCTGGGAGTTCTGTACCTGGAAACAAATGATCCTGAGAAAGCTTTGGCAGCATTTAATAACCTATATGAGCACAATCTGCTGCTCTGAAAACCGGTTCTACTCGGCGATGGCAGTATAAAGCCTTACAAAACCTGGATGAATACAAGTTGAGTCTTGAAGAGGCTAAAGCTCTTTACCTGGAAGGAAACAGTCTGAGCGATCCCTCTTCAATTCCAAAGGACAAGAAAGGCATGAAGTACATGGTCGAGAAGTAAATTTTCAGGAATTGACTCTTAGGATTCAAATGAGAATAGTAGAACCTCCTGCTCTATCAACTCTCTGCGGGTGGACAAAAAATCCTAAAATAATAATATGAAAGCATGGAATTTTCAAGTAAAAAATGATCCTAAAGAGGTCAGCAGAAGATTAGAATCCTCCCTTGGCGGAACAAAAGGATTTATCTTTAAAGTGAATTCTGATAAAAAGGAACCGGTGAAATTTAAGATCCGGAAACGGATGCTCCTTGGATTTGAGATAAATACTCAGAATAATCTTATTGTAAACGGAAAATTATTCCCGGCAGATCCTGAGAACAAGACCGATGTAAAAATTGATTTCAGGTTACACCCATTATCAAAAGTACTGCTTTACGGCCATCTTATTTTAGGATTAGGCTTGTTAGGCGGGATGGCCCTGGAGTATAGTTCTGATACTTATATGTGGATAATAGGAGGGATTTTATTAGCAACAGGGGTCTTTATCGGACTTCATTTAAAGAAGGAGTTTGAGAGGCAAGTTCAGGAATATAAGACTTTGATCTCCGGAATATTAGAATTCAAGCCTGCTGAAGGCCGAGGGCCGACAGAAAAGGATCGGGCTCAGCAGCCTGTATAGTATTTTAAACCAACCCATGTCCATCAACTTTCAATAACATCTAACAACTCAAATTTTGACCGAACAAAAAACAGCAGGAAGACAAAATACCCTTAGCAGCATATTGATCTGGTTACCTTCACTGGTAATCACCCTTTACTATATTCCAAATGCTCTGGACAAATTACTCAACCCATATCAAACCGGAAAAATAGTAGAAAGTGCTGTTGTAATGATCATCGCCGGCACTTTTCTGTTAGTTGGGACTGGGCTGTTCTTATACAGAAAAACCATTTTGATAGGCACTTCCATGCTGGTTTTGTATATGATCTTTATTGTTCTGATCCATATGTATAAAGGAAAACCATCTGAGATCGTGATTCTAATCCTTATGGCGACCATTTTCGCTTCTTACATAAGACAGCCGCATTTATTTTATCAAAAACAATAATTACAGATCGGAAAGTTTTTGAAGAGCAGGAAAGAGTAAATCAAAAACCAGATTAGAATTATGAAAACCAAATACAAAATTGTAGTAGCCATTGTAGCTTTTTTCACCTTCATCCTTTTTAGTGCAATCTTTTCTGACTGGGACAACTTTAAAGCGGGATTACTGGGAAAGCCTGAGGTAATGGAGGTGCAGGATAAAAATTAACATCAACAAAATATTTACACCTAATGACCAAAAGATTACTTCTCATTTTCGCCTTTTTGTCCTCTCAGCTCCTCCAATCCCAGGAGATAAAAACTCACACCTTATTCCCTCCTGAATCTCAGGAACACACCGATCTTCAATTTCTAAAGGAGGAACTTGAAGGAAAGCAACTTGTCATGCTGGGGGAAATGACCCACATGTACGGCAACATCTTTGAAATGAAGGCACGGGTGATAGAGTATCTTCACAAGGAGTTAGGCTATACCACCATAGCCATGGAATCTTCTATGTATGATCTATGGCGGATGAATTCAGAAAATAAAGAATTTGACCCCCGGGCTTTTAATGAAGCTGTTTTCAGGGTGTGGGCGAATACTTCCGAATTTCAGAGACTTGTGAAATACATAGCCGAAAATGACCTTAAAGTCGTAGGCTTCGATTCACAGATCGTAAACAATGTTCCCGAATTCATTGATGGCTTTTTCGGGTTCTGTGAGGAAAACAGTATCGATCTAAAACTTGATGAGGACGATATGGGGATTGCCATGGAAGACGTGCTCGAAGAAGTAATTTATACTGAAGACGATATTAAATTCAGAACTTTTGAAAAGGAGCTGGTGCGTATCCTGAAAAAGATGCAGGCACTGGAACAAAACGAGAACAGTTATTACTGGATCCAGTCCACTAAAGGCCTCCTTGCCTCCTCCCGCGATGCTTTTTACAGCAAAGAAATCCCATACCGGTCGGAACGGGCAAATAAGAATCACAACTATCGCGACGCACAAATGGCTGATAACCTGCTGACGTATCTCACAAGAAATCCTGAAGAGAAAGTTGTGGCCTGGGCAGACAATATCCATGTTATCAATGACATGTCGAGTGTAAAAGATCCCATCCTTCGGGAATTTGTTCCTATGGGAAGTCACATCAGGCAGGTTCTGGGTAAAAAGGTTTATAGTCTGGCTGCTATTCACGCTAACGATTCCCTGCTGGAGAAAACAACCTGGCACCAAACGCCGGTCCTAAAAGGTTCTTTTGAGGCTGAATTGGCTGCAGTAGGTGAGCCTTATTTGTTCGTTAGCTCGTCCCAAAAAGCACTTCAGGAGCCCAGACAGCATCGGCTTTTAAGTTTCATACATTTCTCTGAAGCCAGAATAGATCAGCTTCATGATGGTTATATATTTCTGCGGAAGGCGACAATTCCGAAGAAAAAGCAGCTTGATCTGATTCCTTCCGAAGAAAAAGATCTTTCAGAAGTTCCCACACAATCTTCAGCCGAAGAAAATGACGCTAATACCTTTTCCGGAAGGATAATAGATTCAGAAACAAAGCAACCTGTCTCCTTTGCCAATATTATCCTGAAGGAGCAGGGCATTTACCGGATCTCTGACAGGGAAGGTCGTTTTACGCTAAAAATCCCGGGAGGAACTTCTCCGGACATTTTGGCCGGCATCACTGCGCTTGGATTTGAACCTCAGGAGCTCACGGTCAAAGATCTAAAGGGAACAATATCACTAGTGCCTTCCTATGAACATCTCAGGGAGGTTGTTTTGACCGGCTATGGGACAACTCCTAAAAAGGTTTTAAAGAAAGTAGTGAAGGAGATAGAAAAGAATTATCCTACAGATCCAATGAACTACCGCAGGTACGGGCAGGTGGTCTTGTTTTTAAATGACAGTTTACTGAGAGATACCGAATTCGTCGCTAAAGAATATTATGAAGGATACCGGCAAAAGTACTTTCCTGAACAAAAGCTGGAGCAGGTAAAATGGAACTACAGATCTGACCGTGTAAAGATGCCGGAATATTCTACCCGTTTAAGCATTTTCAGAGAAAATCCTGTTCAATTCTCCAGCCTGCTTCATAAGAGGAAATATAAGAAGTTCAACCTGGAATTCATTACTTCAGAAAAAATAGAAGATGAAGGGCTGTACGTGATAAAGTTCAGCACAGATAAGACGAGGTTCGGCTTTACTAATTACTGGTTTCCTTCAAGCTATTCCGGAGAGATCTACATCAACAAAAAAGACTTTGCTGTAGTGAAAATGATAGAAAAATGGGAATCCACACTTCCGGAGGAAAAAATGGAAGATTACAAATACTGGCACGGGGAATATACCGGCGATTTGAAATGGACCCAGGACAGGGTTAGTGTTTATGCACAACAGCAGGATGGAAAATATTATGCACGCAGTTTCTTTGAAAGAAATTATCATGAAAAACTGAATACGAAGGGGGAATTCATGAATAGTATTTATGAGAAAAATTTCCTTCTATCCAATTATACTGAAGATGATATTGAAATCCTGGACCGGGATAACTGGAAGAAAAATACGCTGCTGGACGGGATTCCATACGATGAATCTTTTTGGAAATCTTTCAATAAAGAAGATAATTTTTTGCCTTAGAAATTATGAAAAATCTATTTGTTGCAGTCTTACTGACTCTATCCTCACAATTGATCTTCTCTCAGGTAACCGGCACCATCCTGGACAGCATTGAGAAAAGGCCAGTTCAGTACGTAAATGTATGGATCAAAAACAAAGCTTTGGGCGGCACGAGCGGCCACAATGGAGAGTTCTCCATCGACAAGGCAAAGGAAGGAGATACTTTGATAATCTCCTATATGGGGTTTGAATCAAAGGAAGTATTAGCCGGAAAAGAGCATTTGACCATCTACTTAAAAGAAAGCGCAGAAGAACTTGACGAGGTGGTCATCATCCCCATGAAACTGGAACTCTGAAAAGGAAATTAACTTCTTATAAGCGCCGGGGACAGATCCAGGAATTTCTTTACGCGGGAGAAAACCTGCAATACTCCGCTGCCCGGTTCTTTGAATCCCGGCCCGGGTATGAAAGAAACGCCATTCATCAAAGAAATTTCGGTTGTCACCGATAACACCCTGAAAGATCCTGTGCCGCTTTCCATCAAGATCATTGCAGCAGATCCCGACGGACGGCCTTCGGAAACTTACCTGTCTAGAATTTTATTATTGAAACCGAAAAGGGCCGGGAAGAGACCACTCTTGATCTGACCCAGGAAAAAGTGCAGGTTCCGGAAAACGGATTTTTCATCGTCCTGGAGAGGATCTATCAGGAGGAATACAGGCATATGAACAGGAATTATGAAGAGGGAAAGACCACTAAATACATATACCAACCGAATCTGGGAATGGTAAAAGAAGGTGACGGAGATCTGCTCTGGTGGTACTACGGCGGAAGCTGGAAATCCCCGAAAGACCTGAAGCGAATTATCTCATTCCCGATGAAAGATCTTGCAGTGAATGTGGTTCTCAGCAATTAATTTTATTTTTGAGGAACATATTCAGCCAGCTCTCCATCTTCTATAAAAACAATTGCATCAAAATGCCGGAGCCACTCCGTTTTTAAATGCTTTTTCCTGGCACTCCACAGTATAGCATAATAAGGTGAACCCGCTAATTCCGGATATTTACTTCTAATTTCTTTGGTATCCATAAAGTAGTCCTGATCAATATCTGGCAGGTAGTGTAAGAGATTCTTCCGGGATTTTCTTTTTCTCTCGATCCTTTTCGTCTTCCGGTATGGCATTTTTACTGATGCGAATGCGATGTGGTATGAATTATCGGGCTCACCCTTTAAAAATTCTACGCCCATAGTTTTTTCTCCCATGTACTCGCTATCTGTCCTTGCAATATGTGCATTAGCCGCCCAGACAATAAATTTTTTCCCGGGATATTCATTTGCGAAAAAGATGAGGTTTTCAGCCATCTGCCGGTCTCTTTCAGCAATTGACAATTTTATATCCTTTGACCTGTAGACAATGGAGCAACTTTTTAAATTTTTCATGGCCTGCAGCCAAAACCTGTTCTTGTGAACTTTTGGATGAGTGAGAATCTTTTCAGTTTCATCATCAAAATAAAGCAGATCCTCAGGATCAATAAGATCATTAGTCTTGAATTCAGATTCCAGGATCTGGCGCACAATTGATATATACCTACTGCTGAAATCTATTCCTTCACTTTTTAGAAACTTCTCCAGGTCGCCCGGAAAGGATTTTTTTGAATAAGAAGAATGAAATTTGTTATCTACACCCCAAATGGTAACACTATGCTTGTCAAGAAACTTAAAAAGTTCCTGACATTGTTCAGCCTGAGACCAGATACCATAGAGATGGGACTGCTGATGTTCATTATAAAGCGCATAAAAATCTGATTCAAAAATGATATTTTCAAAACCCTCTTCCTTCACCAGATATTTGACGAAATCTGTTTTCTTTCTTAGATCTGCTCCAGATCTGTGAAATGATTCTCCTAAGAACACAAACTGCTTGTTGTCAATATTCTTCGAAATAATAGTCTTTACCGTTTCAGAAAGGATATCGGAAGAGTCCGATAATTCATAAACATGATCTTCTATTTGAGCTGATAAAATAGGTGGAAATAGCACCACTAAAAGAAAAAATAGTTTCTTCATTTCAATATTTAAGATTGTAAATATGAGATAAATTTTAAATTTTCTTCCTTACCGGGATTTTTAAGTTAAACCAGACCTCTTTCAGAAAAACCATTAATGGCTAACAAAATTGTTAGTTGTAAATTGTTAATGATCATTCCTCCACCTCAGCAAAAACATCATCACTTATTGAAAAATCAAGGGTTTCAGCATCGGTTCCATATTTTAGGAATTGATCGATCCCTTTTTGAAGCATAAGTTCTGTAGAGAATTTGCGGCTGGTGGCGAGAACGAATCCGCCGCGGGTGATCCTGAAGAAATATTTTCCCGAACCTGTCCTGGCTTTTCTAAAAGTAAAAGATTCTGTGTCCTCCCGAATAGTCTCTATGATGGTCTCGCAATCTGATTTCTGCTTACAGGCAATGCTGGTGAAGATGGTTTTCCCCTTGCGGGAGGCAAAGGTGAATTTATAATTCCCATTCTCTCTTTTACTTATCACAAATGCGCTCATAGGCTTTCCCTGTATTTTTCAAAACTTCAAATCTAAAGAAACAGGCGTGGGAAGCAACTCATAATTTTTTAAAAGTTATTAAGAAGGGAAGCACCAAAAAACAAATTCCAAATTCCAAAATGGTTAATTGCGGATTGGTTAATTAGAGATTGGGATGGTTGTTCTGCGAAGATCGGCGGGATCTGCGGGAAAGCTTTTTACTGAATAATGTATATTGAATATTGTATATTATAAAAGCTGAAAAGCAGGCTTTGTCACCGCTATGGAAATGCTATAGATGGAAGCAAATGAGTTACAATTTCTTTGTGCTCTTACTTTCTTGACTTCTTTGCTTTGTGTGAAATCCTTTGAGAAATTCCAAATTACAAACAACAAATCCCAATTTGAGAAAACATTCTTTGCGGTATAAAACTTTGGAAAAGTTGCAATGTAAGATGGCGCGGATTTGTAATCCGGGCCGATAAAGCAGAAAACAAAAAAGCCGGCAAAGTGCCGGCTTTTTGCTTATATATTTTCAGAGTCTACTTATTTCCACCTTTGCTTTTGACGTCACGGTTCTTTTTATGAAGTTCTATCTCCCTCCTGTCGGCTCTTTTGGCTTGCTCCCGGTGCCATTCGGCCGCTTTTAAGGCTTTTTCCCTGTTCCATTCGGCTTTATCTTTTTGCAGTTCTCTTTCCCGTTCTGCCGCCTCTTTTGCGAGTTCACGGTAATACTCAGCCTCTTCTTTTGCATGTTCCCGTTCAAATTCATTGTCGCGTTTGCGCATTTCCCTGGCTCTTTTTTCAGCTTCCTTGGCTCTCTCGCGGTAGAATTCGGCATCGGCTTTGGCCATTTCCCGATAGGCTTCGGCTGCATCCTTTCTTTCTTCGCGGTACAATTTTGCAAATTCCCTTTCACGTTCCCGGTGCCATTTAGCTTCCTCCCTGGCTCTTTCCCTATAAATCTTTTCCCGTTCCTTCTCGTGCTTTTCTGGCTTCTTTAGCCATTTCCTTGCGTTCCTTAAAAGCTTCCTTGTTACCTTTCCCTCTATTTCCATTATCCTGCGAAAATCCTGAAAATCCGGACATCAGAAAAAATACACTTGCAATTAATATGGTAAAGTTTTTCATGATCTATAAATTTATGAACGATATATTCAAGGATCATACCGCTTCTGCCCCTGCGGAATAATGTGGTTCAGTGATTCAGGCCGTGGCCGGAATCAAGGTTGGATAAGGTTATAAAAGGGGCAGTATTATCTATGTTTTTTATCATATTTCTTCTGAAAACTTATACTGCAGCTCCCGCATCACTTTAGATGCTGAAATTATTTTTCCAACCGAAGGTTTAGAATGATCAAATTCCGGAATTTCCAGTCCGGCTTCACGGGCTTTTTCGCTGTAATACTTCTCCCGTGGTGGATTCAGCGGAAAAACAGCGTTGTATTCCTCTCCAAAAATGTCATTTTCGAGTACCTTTTTTATCACCTGCAGGCAATCTTTCAAATGAATAAGGTTCACGGGCCCCAGCGGATTTGCAAGTCCGCTTCTGCCGGCCAGATATTTCACGGGATGTCGTCCGGCGCCAATGAGTCCGCCAAAACGGATTACTGTGGTGTCAAAAATGGCATTTTCAAGCAGTATTTTTTCTGCGGAAATAATCTCCCTCCCCGAAGCTGAAGTTGCGTTCGGTTTATGATCTTCGGTGTATATAGTAAAGCTTTCTGTTTCCTCATAAACTGAAATAGAGGAGATAAAAATGACCTTTTTGACCCCTGAAGTTTCTATAGCCCGCCCCAGCTTTGTAATAGCCCCCGAATAATCAGATTTTGGTTCCTTGCGTAATCCCGGCGGAAAATCCACCACCAGGACATCGGTCGAAGCCAGAAAACCTTCTATATCTCCTTCAATTCCTTCCGCAGCAACCTTCAGCTGAAATCCCGCTATTCCGGCATTTCTCAAAAGAGGCAGTTTATCTGCAGAGGTGGTGGAGCCTTTAACCAAAAGACCTTCAGCAAGAAGCATTTTAGCCAGCGGTAGTCCCAACCAGCCGGTTCCCAGGATCGATATGTTTTTGAAAGGTATAATGTTTAAGGATTTAAGTGATTAATATCCAAATTTCAATGCACCGAATTGCGAGTATCGGGTTTAGCCGTTCTGATTATTTGTGTTTGGAATCTTGGTGCTTTGGTTCTTGGTGCTTTACTTCTACTTTACTCCAATTTAAACGTTCGTTTCACCACAATTGCATCATTCAGCACAAAAGGCCTTGGGATCATATCATCTGCCCGCGCAGGCACCTGTAACTGCGGATTCTCATGCAGGTCGTATGAGGCTTCCAAAAGAGTGATTTCGGGATGAATTCCTTCTTCCACACTCAGCTCCAGCCTTAGGGTGTCTTTACTCACAGCATAATAAGTCAGGATATTATCCCACCAGCGATTTTTATGCACATGAAGGTCACTGCTGCCGGGTCGCAAATCTCCCGCTTCTTTTGCATTGGCTTTAAAATAATTAAAATCAATTCCTTTGTCGGCAAAAAGTTCAATCCTGTTAATATCGCGGTTGGGAGCGATCTTTATGTTATATACATCCTCACCTTCGGGTTCAATGACAGCTTTTTGAACCGAAACATAAGGTTCCGGAAGCATAATTTGTGGCGCCGCAGCCGTTTTACTGAAGTTACTGCCATTCTTGCTACCAAACCAGTGCTTTTGCTGTGCCTCTAAAGCATTTTCAAAATATGGTGCAGTATACTCATCCAGTATTTCCTCATAGGTATTCCAGGTAGCAACGCCTTTATCTTTATCGGCCAGGTACACCAGACTATTGGGACGGGGACGATCTTCATTAAAATCTGATTTAAAATGCGCGATCACAAAAAGCACCATAAATACCAGAAAACTTAGAAACCCAAATAATTGATTATTCCTGAAGGCTCCAAAAACCGGCCACAGCAGTACGAACAATAAACTCACCAGGACCGCGGTAAGCACCAGCATCCCCAAGCCCAGTGCCACCGGAAAGGAGACTATAAAAGGCATAAGGATAAATATCGCCGGCAGACTCAAAAATGCCACTACCGGTAACTTCCATTTAGGATCAAAGATCATGATCAACAGCTGGATGATCCCAAACAACACCGGAATAATAAAATATGCAGCACCCTTTAAGTAAACTGCGGCCAGTAGACTTATCACCCACCACAAAATGAGAGGCGCGACCAATAGCTGACGGGAATTTTGCGGTTTTCTAAACTTGTGATAGACGTAGAAACACACAGCGAGAGAAAGAAAAATGACTGCTCCAATATACCAGTAGCCGTTATAGGTAAAGCCGTGTTCCATTTCTTTGTACTGCGGGTAGAACCAAAGCACTAATTCCCAAAAGAAATAACCCAATAGCCCGGCCAGGAACAGCGACAGCAGCAAAGGCAAAAATCCTTTCACCATTAGTTTCACTTCCAGCCTCCGCTTCAGCATACCATAAATGATCACTCCAAGCAGCAAGGTAAATGACAGGATGACCATGGGCATGATCCAGCTGTAGGGATATTTTACAAAGTTGAATCCCGGAAGGTTAAAAAAGAGCACATCTTCTTCCGAAGAAAAATTGATCTAACGGGACCGACGCCGAATAATTCAGTAAGGGCATAAGGTAACTCCCCTGGTGAGCCAGGGTTCGCAGATCCAGGTTCCCGGGAATATCTGTTGCAGTATGATAATCGAAATGATCGTCAATAAAAGCAAAGTTGAAGCCATTGATGTTTCCCTGCTCCCGCAACACCGTGAGATCTGTATCATTGGGCAACATCTTATATACGCTGTAAGCGAGGGAATTGGTGGCCGGGAATTGGACCCCGGCTTCTGAAAAATGGTTGATCAAAGCCCGGTTCCCGCTGTTGGTCTCAAGCAGCATAAAAGAATTCCCCCCGCTGCCACGAGACTCAAAGTTGAGCGCCAGCCCCACTTCTTTGGCCCAGGGATGTTCTTCTGTAAAAAGATCGGCGCCATTGAGGCCCAACTCTTCGGCATCGGTAAAAAGTAGTATGATATCATTTTCAGGCATTTTTCCCGAAGCCCGGTAGGCACGAATCCCTTCAAGAATGGTTGCAACGCCACTGGCAGCATCACTTGCCCCGGGCGAAGAATGCATCGCGCTGTCATAATGGGACATAAGAAGCAGCGCAGGACCGTCTCCCGTACCTTTAATTCGCGCCAGGATATTTTGCGCCCGAACAAGGGTGCCTTCCCTGTTGAGGGAAAAGCCTTCCTGCATTTCTATTAGCAGACCCAGCTTCTCAAGTTCATCCACAATGTAATTCCGTGCTTTGGAATGGGCAGCACTACCCACATAATGTGGCTCCTGTGCCAAAGCCTCCACATGCTTAAAAGCCCGGGCAGTAGAAAATTGACCGGCCGGTACTTCTTTGCTCAGATCCACCTGTGGCCTGGTACCGGAAAAGCTCCAAATAACCCCTGAAATAATTATTAATAAGGCAATTCCTGCCTGAATTTGTTTCGACATAATTCAAATATATCTAAAAGCACTTCAACAACTAAAGACTTCCTCCCAAAAATCTTAAATTATTGCCAACACACTTCAGATTATTATATAAATTTTATATTTTAAGAACTAATTATCAAACACTTGTGCTATGGGTATTAAAAGTTTTCAGGGTAAAAGGGCCGAGCCCGAAAAGGCTGCAAGTGCTTCTGTTTGCGTTTCAGATTATATGTCTACAGACCTTGTGACCTTCAGGAAAGATCAAACTGTTTTTGAAGTCATGGAACTCTTTTTGAAACATAAAATTTCCGGGGGTTGCGTGGTAGATGAAGACAACAAGCTGCTGGGCGTAATTTCTGAAGGGGATTGTATGAAACATATCTCCGACAGTCGCTATTACAACATGCCAATGGATAATAATCTTGTGGAAAAACGCATGACCTGTAACGCGATGACGATAGACGCCGATATGAATGTGCTGGACGCTGCAAAAAAATTCATTGAAAACAGGTTCAGGCGGTTTCCAATAGTTAAGAATGGGGAACTCGTAGGCCAGTTAAGTCAAAGTGACGTGTTGCGGGCAGCCCTGAATCTTAAAGGGCAGAGCTGGAAGTTCTAGTATTTAAAAAATATTTTACTGAAGCCTCTTTGGAATCTTAATTTCGGGAGGCTTTTAGCTTATATTCTTTTCACAAGCGCATAATAATCCCCCTCCAGCGGCAGGTAGCCCTGGTCGTAAACGAAGTAGTAAATGTTCCCTGTTTTTGTTGTGTAAATACTTGTGAAATAGTCAAAATTGAAACCTTTGGCAGACAATTTTGCTTTGGACATTTTAATCTTGCCGTCGGGATTTAGCTCCTCCAGGATACGGTAATTTTTACGCAACTGGTTGTTCACGTTGCGCACCATGTTTTTGCTGTCCTTGTTCAAATTGTTATTATAGGAATTGCGGCAGTAATCACTGCAAAACTTCTTATCGGTTCTCCCTACGATCTTTTCCCCACATTCAAGACAGTTTTTTTCCATATTATTAAAAATAGTGATTTTTTGATTAATCTGCTGATGAAGGTTCAAGTTACATGGTTTTGTAGTTTTTTTGCCACGAATACACGAATTGTTTCTATATACTTCTCACATATAGCCAAAGGCCAACGGCTAACGGCCAAAAGCTGTTATAAGAATGTCATTCCGACACAGGAGGAATCTCTGTAGAAAACGAGAGATTCTTCACTCCGCAAAAGCTGCGCTCTGAATGACAAACATTTCCTCCTGTCATTCCGACAAAGGAGGAATCTCTTAGAAAACGAAAGATTCTTCGCTCCGCAAAAGCTGCGCTCTGAATGACAAATGATCCCAATGTCATTCCGACGCAGGAGGAATCTCTTTAGGAAAACGAAAGATTCTTCGCTCCGCAAAAGCTGCGCTCTGAATGACAAACATTTCCTCCTGTCATTCCGACAAAGGAGGAATCTCTTTAGAAAACGAGAGATTCTTCGCTCCGCAAAAGCTACGCTCTGAATGACAAACATTTCCTCCTGTCATTCCGACAAAGGAGGAATCTCTTCAGGAAAACGAGAGATTCTTCGCTCCGCAAAAGCTGCGCTGTGAAGACAAACATTTTCAAATTCTCAAATTTTCAAATCCCTTTTAAGCTTCGCATAAACCGCCACACTAATAAACCTCCCGTTCTTTATCTCTGAATCTCTCATGATTCCTTCCTGCTGAAAATGTTGTTTTTCAAGAGCTTTTTGGCTGCTCTTGTTTTCTGTTTCCACAAAGGCTTCGATCCGATGAAGATCCAGCTTTTGAAAACCATGATCCAGCACCACCTCCATGGACTCCTGCACGTATCCTCTGCCCCAATACTTCGGAAGCAGCCAGAATCCCAGTTCAGCTTTTTTGTGTTCCCGACTCAGGTTATTGAAACCAATTGCACCACAAAATTCCTGATCTTCGGCCAAAGTGATCGCCCACCAAATCCCGGTGTGGGTTCTTTCAAGCTCTGCATACCACTCCAGCTGTTCCCGGGTATCATCAAGCGTGCTATAATTCACTCCGTAATATTTAATCACTTCAGGATGGGAAAGCCCGTTATAGATATTTTCCAGATCGTCTTCTGTAATCTGGCGAAGGTTTAGTCGGGACGTGGTTAGGTTAGGAAAATCCATTTTTTACAATTAGCAATAAACAAAATCTCAATTCTCATTACTCACTACTCAATACTAACCTAATTTCTCCAGTTCCAGGTTCAGGTCGTACTGCAGGTCTTCGTGCAGCTTTTCCATATTCTTTTTCACCAGCTCCAGCTGCCGGTCGTACATATTTTTGAGGATCTTATTTCGGTGAATAGAAGGTTTGAAATTATTCATTTTTTGAAGGAAATAGATCAATAATTCTATTTCAGTTTCTTTCTTCCCGGAGTAACGACTGTATTTTTTGACATTTTTGAGCAGCTTCCGCATACTCTTTTTCGTGTAGTAGAAGTTGTTGCGGTTGATGGCGGCAAATTCGGTCATCCATTTCGGCTTTCACCTTCTGTTTATACTCTTCCTCATCGTTGGCATCAAACAGGAGATAGGTAAGCAGCTCCTTATTTTCCTTTTTAAAGCGGGATAACCGCAACACTATTTGCAGGAGCGCCTCACGGTCCTGGTGTTTTAATTCGTCTCTTATTTCTTTAGCCGAAGCTGGTTTCATTAATTTCTTTCTTTTAAATATTCAAAGGTTACCAGGTCTTTCTCATGCTCTACCTCAAGCAGATTCCCATCTTTTAAAACAAAGCTACGGTTGGAGATTTCCAGCACATCACGATAGTAATGATCAGTAATTACTAATCCCTTAGTAGTCCTTAGATTGAGTAGAAGTTCTTTTATTTTTTCAATATACTGCGGCTCCACCATTGAAAATGGTTCATCAAGCAGCAGGAAAGGGTGCGGCAGGTGGGAAAGTAACAGCACCTCCAGGTATTTTAACTGTCCGGCAGAGAGCTTTCCCGTCTTTTGACCATCAAAAGCAGCAACCCCGGGAGCGTAAAATATCCTGTCCTGCGCTTCCCCTTCCGGAAAAATTAATGGAATGACATCCCGTACTTTCATCTCCTTCGGAAGGAAAGTTTCCTGCGGTAAAAATCCAATTTTTTGCTGCGGAATAACTTCTGAAGCCTTCATCTTCACTCCATCAATATTCAAACTTATAGAACCCACTTTTAAAGTTCCCATCATTCCTTTAAGTAAAGAGGATTTACCGGAGCCATTCCTTCCAAAAAGGCCAATTATTTCTCCCTTTTTGCAGCTGAAGGAAATTTCCTTTAAAATCTGCCTTTTCCCGAAGCTTAAGTTCACCTCCTTTACCTCCAGACGACTCATAAAAAGAAAATGAGAATTAATAGAAAAGGAACTGCAAAGATCAGGTTACAGATCCATACTTTTTTAATCAGAAACTTTTTGCTGAAGCCCAGGTTGTAATAGAGAAAATATTCGTCCTTCCTGAAATACGCAAAGCCAAGATAACCAATGAGCATCCCAAAAGAGAGAAAAATAAGGATCCCGCTAAGCACACCGAAATAAATGCCAGAGAGCACTGAGAACGTGAGATTAAAAAAGTTGAAATCCCGGTAATATTTCCAGAAGGCATTTTGGTTCATAGTATTCATCAAAAAATCACCTGTTGCGCCAGGTTTATCAAAGCCAATTCACTGACTGCAGGGGCTTTTTGTAATAATACAAAATAATTCTGAGCTGTTGCAGTAGCCATTTACAAACGTTTACAAACAGATTTAAACGAAAACAAATCAGTATCAACCGATTATCATTTGGAGGTGGTAGTAGGTTTGTCCTGTTGAAATGAACGAATGATTTTCAACTTATTTAATTCTTTATATCATGAATGCATTAAGAAACAAAGTACAGTTGATTGGGAATGTAGGCAACGCACCGGAGATCCTCAGCTTCGAATCTGGTAAGAAAATGGCCAGATTCTCCATCGCCACAAATGAAACCTATAAGAACGCCCAGGGGGAGAAAGTAACCGACACCCAATGGCATAATGTAGTAGCCTGGGGAAAGACTGCAGAGCTCATTGAAAATTATGTTCCGAAAGGAAAAGAGATCGGTATTGAGGGAAAACTTACCAGCCGCAGCTATGAGGACAAAGAAGGTGTTACAAGATACGTAACCGAAGTACTATGCAGCGAAGTCCTTTTACTGGGGAAATAGTAAGAAACTGAGAATTATTAAAAACACTAAAAAACAAAAATCATGAATACACTTAGAAACAAAGTACAGTTAATTGGCCACGTAGGTAACGCACCAGAGATCTTAACTATGGAATCGGGTAGAAAACTAGCCAAATTCTCAATCGCCACAAATGAAACCTACAAGAACAACAAAGGAGAAAAAGTCACTGATACCCAATGGCACAATGTGGTGGCCTGGGGCAAGACCGCCGAACTAATTGAAAATTACGTTCCAAAAGGCAAAGAGATAGGGCTGGAAGGCCGACTCACCAGCCGTAGTTATGATGACAAAGACGGAGTAAAAAAATATGTAACCGAAGTCATCTGCAATGAGGTACTGCTTCTCGGAAAATAACGATCTGTCCAACATAATTCATACTATCATGAACACAATAAAGAACAACGTGCAGCTATCGGGCAATGTGGGCAAAGCCCCAGAGATCATGACCCTTAGCACCGGAACAAAACTTGCAAAGTTCTCAATTGCCACCCGGGAGACCTTTACCAAACAGAATGGTGAAAAAACAACCGTCACTCAGTGGCATAATGTAGTTGCCTGGGGCAAAATGGCCGAAATGGTGGAAAAACAGGTTCCCAAAGGAAGGGAAATTGAGATCGAAGGAAAACTTAGCAGCCGAAGCTATGAAGATAAGAACGGCATCAAGAAATATGTCACAGAGATCGTATGCAGGGAGTTGATATTACCGGAAAAGCAAGCCTGAAAAATTACCTTTTAAAACAACAAGCGCAGGAGATCTCCTGCGCTTGTTGTTTTAAAAATATATCTCCTGCGCCAGCCGAAAGGTATTGGCATGAGCGTCAATTATATTTTTAATATGAGGTGAATAGCCGCCGCCCATGCTTACCTCTACGGGAATCTTAAGATCGTGGCAGGTTTGCAGCACATATCGATCCCGCTCCTTACATCCGGCCTCTGTGCAGCCAAGTTTTCCGAGTTTATCGGTCGCCAGGATATCCACTCCGCTCAGGTAGAAAATGAAATCAGGTTTTTGTTCTTCGATAAGTCGGGGCAAAGTATTCTTGAGGATCTTGAGATATTCCTCATCCCCGGTGCCATTTTCCAGCTCAATATCGAGATCAGATTTCTCTTTTTTGAATGGATAATTATTCCTGCCGTGCATTGAAAAGGTAAAAACGGAAGGGTCATTTTGGAAGATCTCTGCTGTCCCGTTGCCCTGGTGTACATCGAGGTCCACAATGAGGATCTTATTTGCCAGCTTATTCCGCTGCAGCCATCTCGCGGCTACCGCCTGATCGTTGAACATACAAAAGCCTTCTCCCTGATTGGTGTAGGCGTGGTGAGTGCCCCCGGCAATATTCATGGCTATTCCATTTTGCAGGGCATAATTCGGCAGCCTTTATAGTGCCCGAAGTAATGATGAATTCCCGCTCCACCAGGCGTTCAGAAAGGGTAGACCAATTTTCCTGGCTTCCCTGTAGCTCAGCGTCTGGTTTTTTAGTGCCTCCACATAATCCCGGTCATGTACGGCCAGAATATCGGCTTCATCTGGATAATCGGGTTCAAAGAAGTTCTCTCGCGTGCATGTGCCCTCGTGCAATAGTTGCTGTGGCACCAGCTCATACTTTTCCATTGGGAATCGATGACCTTCAGGTAAAGGCAGAACGTAAATGGGATGGAAAGCGATTTTGAGCATGTTTGTGTCAGGTCGAGCTTCGACTACCGCTCTCAGTTGTCAGGTCGAGCGGAGTCGAGACCTCCTTTTTTGTACAATTACTATTCTTCTTAATTTTTGGCCTCTCGACAAAGCCTGTGCCTATCTTCGGCTCGGTTCGAGTGCGGCTCAAGACAGGCTCGTAGAAACCCTTTTAAGTGCCATTATCTTTATTTTTAGAATGGCTTTTATTTCTACATTCCGCCAGTAGCTTTAATAGCATTTCATCTTCATTAGCCAAAGCTCTTTTCTTTTGGGCACTCCACTTTTTAATCTTCTTTTCAAACCAGATAGCCTGATTAACGTCTTTGAACTCCTGATGAAAAATTACTTCACCGGTCTTCGTTTGAAGGTAAAACTGTTTTTATCTACACCTGTGTTATGCTCATCTAATCTTCTGGCAATATCATTTGTTATTCCAGTGTAGAGTAATTTATCTGAGCATTCTAGAATATAGACGTAGTACAGCTTCATTGTTGCCATTTAATGATCGTCTTCGCAAGAGACCCCTCGACTCCGCTCGGGGAGACAACCGTGATGTCAGGTCGAGCCTTTCGACTACCGCTCAAGACAGGCTTGTCGAGACCTCCCTTTATGTAAATAGTTTAATTTTTATTCACGAGAAACCCCTCGACAAAGCCTGTGCCGAGCGCAGCCGAGGTGCTCGGGTGATATTTTGTTGTCAGGTCGAGCCTTTCGACTACCGCTCAAGACAGGCTAGTCGAGACCTAAATTTTAAGAAATCACCGTCCCCTCCTTCACCCCGTCTTCATCGGGGTTTACAAAGACCAGCTTACCTTCCGTATTCTCGGTCATGAGGATCATGCCTTCGCTTTCGACGCCACGTAGCTTTCGCGGAGCGAGGTTGACAAGAACTGTCACCTTTTTTCCAATGATATCTTCGGGCTTAAAGCTTTCAGCAATTCCAGAAACTATGGTTCGCACATCAAGACCTGTGTCTACTTTTAAGACTAAAAGCTTATTCGCTTTCGGCATTTTTTCGGCTTCTACAATGGTCCCAACACGAAGGTCCATTTTTGAAAAATCTTCAAAAGTGGCGGTTTCCTTCTGCGGTTCTGCTTTTTTATTGTCGGCTATGTTTGCTGCTTTAGTAGCTTCAAGTTTATCCAATTGTTTCTGAATTTGTTCGTCTTCTATCTTTGAAAAAAGTAATTCTCCCTTTCCTATTTGATGTCCGGCAGGCAGAAGTGCCGATTCTTTATTGATCTGCTCCCATTGATTCTCCCTGTCACCTTCAACAGTTGCTGTTTCGTTAGCTTCCGAAGAAGCTTTCCCGTAGTCCAGCATTCTCTTCAGTTTTTCGGCAGTGTAAGGCAAAAATGGCTCACTTAGGTTCGCCAGTGCCGCAGCTATCTGCAGCGCTACATACATGATCGTTTTTACTCTTTCCTCGTCGGTCTTGATGAGTTTCCACGGCTCTTCATCGGCCAGGTATTTGTTTCCGAGGCGGGCGACGTTCATCAACTCTCCCTGGGCCTCTCTAAACCTGTAACGTTCAATGGAACTGGCGATCACTGCAGGATAAGCTCTAAGTTCGGCCAGGGTTTGTTCATCAACTTCAGAAAACTCTCCCGGGTTCAGGAACTATTCCTTCATAATATTTATTGGTAAGCACTACCACCCTATTGATAAAGTTTCCAAAAATGGCAACAAGCTCGTTGTTATTACGTGCCTGGAAATCTTTCCAGGTAAAGTCGTTGTCCTTGGTTTCGGGTGCATTAGCGGTCAAAGCATACCTCAACACATCCTGCTGACCGGGAAATTCCTCCAGGTATTCATGCAACCACACTGCCCAATTTTTCGAGGTTGAAAGTTTATTCCCTTCCAGGTTCAAAAATTCGTTGGCAGGCACATTTTCGGGAAGTATATAACTGCCCTCTGCTTTAAGCATGGCGGGAAAAATCACGCAGTGAAAAACAATATTGTCTTTCCCTATGAAATGTACCAGTTTGGTCCCTTCATCTTTCCAGAATGGTTCCCAGTCTCTACCGGTCTTCTCTGCCCATTCCTTTGTGGAAGAAATATATCCAATTGGCGCGTCAAACCATACATATAGCACTTTTCCTTCGCCACCTTCTACCGGCACAGGAATCCCCCAGTCCAAATCCCGGGTTACTGCACGGGGACGAAGCCCGTCATCGATCCAGGATTTTACCTGTCCGTAAACATTGGACTTCCAGTCTTTCTTATGGCCTTCGAGGATCCATTCTTTTAGCCAGCCCTCATATTGATCAAGCGGCAAAAACCAATGTCTTGTTTCCTTTAGTACAGGGATGGAACCCGTTATGGCCGACTTTGGATTAATAAGATCTGTGGCATTGTGGCTGGTCCCGCACTTCTCGCACTGGTCGCCATAGCTTTCTTCATACCCGCACTTTGGGCAGGTCCCCACAACAAACCGGTCTGCAAGAAACTGGTCTGCTTTCTCATCGTAGAGCTGTTGTGTAGTTTCTTCAGTAAACTTTCCGGCGTCGTAAAGCTTTTTAAAGAATTCTGAAGCAGTTTTATGATGTACTTCAGCAGATGTTCTTGAATAATTATCAAAGGAAATTCCGAAGTCCTGGAAGCTCGTTTTGATGATCTTGTGGTATTTGTCCACCACATCCTGGGGAGAAACGCCTTCCTTTTTTGCTTTTATGGTAATAGGCACCCCGTGCTCGTCACTTCCGCACACAAAAGCCACCTCTCGCCCCTGCATTCTCATGAAGCGGGCATAGATGTCGGCAGGCACGTAAACGCCTGCTAAATGGCCAATATGTATAGGTCCGTTAGTGTACGGCAGGGCAGCCGTAATAGTATATCTTTTTGGTAATTCCATGGTCAAAATTAAAGGCTGTAAAGTTAAGCAAGTACAGGGGATTACACGTTAAATTTTAGTAAAAGGCAGTGCAGGTGCGGCAAATGTTGTGCATTTTAGTAAAAAAGTAAAAATGAAGAAACTATTGATACTGGGGCTTATAATTTTAGCTTCAGGTTGTAAAAGCAAAAAATTAACGGCTAATTCTTCGGAAAAATTCCGCCTTGAAAATTTAGCCGAGGTCATAAATGAGAATAATTTGGAAAAAATCTATCCCGAAGCAGAAATTTCTGAAGGTATCGACTTCTTCGCAGAGGGAACCGAAAAAAGGGCCTACAGCATTCTTATATCCTAATACAGATGATGAGCTTCTAATTATATGGGATGACAAAACAAGGAATAAACCACAACAGATATATACCGAAAATGATGGCCGCTGGAGAACCAGCGAAGGAATTGAAGTGGGAACAAGTTATGAAGACCTGGTAAAAATTAATGAAGGTAATATAGACTTCTATGGTTTTGGATGGGATTATAGCGGCGCAGTTGACTGGAAAGACGGCAAGATGAAAGATTCAAATGTGAGGGTATTTTTGGCACCGGTAGCTGCACCTCCAAAAAGTTTTTATGGTGATCAAATTATTGAAGCAGATCCCGAAGATATTATTAATCTGGATCTAAAGGTTAGAGCCATTATTTTTCAGAAAGAGAATTAATCCCCCTCAATTCAGAAAACTTAAAAGAATTACCTCTCAAAAAAGGCAGAATAAAAACACATTTTTGAAGGATCACTACAAATTATGGCGCAACACAATGAACTTGGAAAACGTGGTGAGGAAATGGCAGTAGCCCATCTTCTTGCCACAGGTTATGAAATTGTATCCCGTAATTTTATTTATCAAAAAGCTGAAGTTGACATCATTGCCCAAAAAGATAATATCCTGGCGGTTGTAGAAGTCAAAACCCGCAGTACACCCGATTTTGGGGATCCGCAGGATTTTGTAAAGAAGAAACAGATCAATCAACTGGTTAAGGCGATCGACTATTTTGTAAACGAACACAACCTCGATGTGGAGGTGCGGTTTGACATTATTGCCATTATTAAGAACAAAGCCGGCACAAGACTGGAGCATTTAGAGGATGCCTTTTTACATTTTTAGAGGTCCTCTCTCTCCAGCAGTTCACTAAAAGTAGAGGATTCCCCTTCATTGGATTTTCCAATGACAGAAAGAGTGGCATCTATTTCAAGAATCACGGCAGCGACATCATCCATACTTCCAAAACCTTTTTTTCTGGCTGCACCTATCACCTTACTTTCATCAAGTCTCTCCTTATGAAGATTCTTCTGAATAAATTTCCCATCATAAAAGAGCAGTGTTGGAGAAGTACTGAAGATCTTTTTAAATGCTTTTGATCTTCCCTCCAGATAAGCAAAAACGAACTGAAGCACCGCCAGCAGAATAAAAGCTGTAAGGGCTTCCGAAATAGAAAGGTTTTTGGTTGTAAGCGTACGGCCAAAAACTGCACCCACAGCCACGGCGATGATAAAGTCAAAAGCGCTCATGCTGGCCAGGGTTCTCTTACCCGATATTCTTAAAATAAGAACGATCGCCACATAAGCAGTAATCCCAACTATTACAATTCGTAATATTGGTTGTATGCCGTTCCATAAAAAAGTAGTGTCATCCATACTTGAACATTTTCAATATTCTAATCTTCGGCCACATTGATCTGGTATACCTCGTAAATATTGTCCTCCTGGTGACGAATATTTTCTTTGAGGTGATCGATTATTCTTTTTTTCAAAACAGCTTCTGATAAAGTTGAATCCTTCGGAAGCACGGTCACATTATAGCTCACTGTAGGATTTCCCTTGATCATGGTGTTCGTAAAATTCACATCTTTTCCTATTACTTCAATATAGTTGAGCTTGTTCAATTCACTATCAAGTTTTTCGGTTAGCTCTGTATTCATGCTGGCCTTCCGCAGAAAAGGAGGCTGACTAAATTGCCAAAACATCATTCCAGCAATTCCAAGAACTACTATGCCAGTGGTAATATAGGTGATCCATTTTATTCCCTTTTAGAAAACTGAACTCCGCTGGGGGTGACCTTTCCGAAGAAGTAGAAAACCAGTGTAGCGGCAAGATGAATTCCCAGCAGCTGCAGGATGATCCTGAAAATACTACTCCAAACCACCTCCCAATCCATAAGGTAGAGACCTGCACCCACCAGGCCAACCGGCGGGGCGAGGGAAGCAGCAACAAGAATACCTACTGCCGCGCCGGAAACAAGGCTGTCCCTTTCTGACTGTACAACGTTAATGGCGCCTGCAAAACCTGAAATAAGAGGAAGTAAAATTGCAACTTTTGACACATGACTAACCTCCACCATTAGCGGAGTAAGTGTTTCAAGCGGAAAAATAACGGTCATTAAAAAGCTGGCAATAATCCCAATTCCTATGGCCATGCCGTAGCGTTTCAGGCTGCTTTTTAGCAACGGCATTTTCCCTGCTGCCGTGGCCAGTGCAGCATTCATGGCGGGGCCTGCGAAAGGAGCGACCAACATGGCGGCGATCAATAAAAAAACGCTGGTGGTGTACAGGCCTATCCATACGATGATTCCCGCTGCGATGGAATAACCTATAAGGCCTTTGATGGAACCCACACTTTGGATCCCTCCCAAATAGATCTCCAGGGAGCTTTTTGGCTGCACATCGGCCACCTGGTCGGGAGATTCCGACGCAGGCGGATAAAGTGTGATCACTCCTCTCGGGATCAAATTGATCTCCGGCTCTTCAAAATCATCAAGCCTTTTTAGAAAATTATTGACCTTCCTGTTTGGCAGGAAAATTATGAATACATCCTGCTCCTCATTGGGAAGAAAAATAGTGTTCTTACCTTCAAATTCTTCAATAGTCTGAAAAATTTCCTCTTTATGTCCTTTTGGAATTTTAATTATAAGTTGTCGCATGTAACACTTTTGATGTAAAGCAGATAAAGTTCTGAGAATCTGCCTTCACCACAAGATAAAAGAAAGTGGTAAAAAGAGCCATGCCGTTAAGGGAACTTTAAGGCATAGACAGGAGCTAATCGGCCCAAAAAGGAATTTTATAAAATTCTTAAGAGAATAGGAGCAGTGACTACTTAACTTTAAGAAAACCCGCACAAAATATTGAGGCCATGAACTTAATGCTCATCGTATTCTTTATTAGTTTTTTGATCATTCTTTCGGGGGCTTTCTTTAAAAAGATCCAGAATATTTCTGTCACAGAACCTCTTCTTGCCCTTGTATTAGGAGTACTCCTTGGACCGGATGTTCTTAATATCATAAAATCATCAGATTCCGTTTCGGGATTCAAGGTGCTCGAATACGCCTGTCAATTCACCATAGCAATGGCTTTAATGGCAACAGCATTAAGGCTGCCAACTCACATCTTCAGGAAAAATGCTGCCTCCTATTCTAACCTTGTCATCTTCGGAATGATCTTCATGTGGGGTTTGAGCAGTGGAATAATTTACCTTCTCCTTCCGAAGTTATCCGTTTTTGAATGTCTCTTGATTGGTGCAATTGTGACGCCTACAGATCCTGTAGTTGCGTCCACGCTGGTGACAGGAGAAAAGGCGGAAAAATATCTGCCGAAGAAGATCAGGAATGCGTTATCTTTTGAAGCAGGTGCGAATGACGGCTTTGCTTATCCCATTGTATTTTTGGCGCTCTACCTGTTGGGTGCAGAGGGCGGCGGAGACCTTTCGGAATGGTTCACTAAAGTCCTGCTTTACGAGAGTATCCTCTGTGCAATTCTGGCGTATGGAGTTGGGTATGGCTGCGGATTCCTAATGAAGAAAACGCATAAAGCCGGATACCTGAATGCGAAAACCCTCCTGTCCTTTTCCATAGCCGTGGCGCTACTTCTCCTTGGCGGATTCCACCTGCTTAAAATGAATCCGATCATCGCCGTATTTGCCGGTGGCTTTGCGTTCGCAAAAGATATTACAGCAAATGAAGATCTCAAAGAACAGAGAGTTCAGGAGACGATGGAGCGACTTACAACCATACCGGTATTTTTTATCCTGGGACTCATGCTGCCCTGGCAGGAATGGTACAATATGGGCTGGACTTCGGTTTGGATTGTGATCCTTATCCTCTTCCTTAGAAGACTTCCGGCACTTTTGCTCCTCATGCCCTGTTATGCCTCAATTCCGGAAGAAAATATACAGTGTGCTGCTTATGGGTTGGTTCGGGCCCGTTGGAGTTGCTGCGCTTTATTATGCGGTACTATCCAAAGACAAAGCGCATTTTGAAAATGCCTGGATCATCCCAAGCCTTATCGTGGCAGCTTCGACAGTTGTTCATGGTTTGACCAGCGTCCCTTTTGAAAAACTGTATCACAACTCCACTGAAGGAACTAATGAACGGGAGAATCTGGAGAGTAGAACCTAATTCCAAAGAGACCTAACAGGTCTTTGAGACCTGTTAGGTCTGCTCTTAAATCATCCTCAAAAAGGACATTTTTGAGAAGATTATTTTTTCTGTTATCTTTTCTCAATGAAATATCTGCTCCTCGTTTCGGCTGTTTTTCTCATTGTAGGACTCCTGCTGAAGGAGGAATACCTAACAGTAAACATCCACGACACCTATTTTGTCACCAGTTATTTACATCCAGCTGTACTCCTGGTAATACTTCTGAATTTAATATTCCTATTAAAATATTTGCTGAAGAAATTCATACAGAAATGAAAAAGGTACTTCTCCTACTCTTTCTCATCCCTTTTTGCGGAGGTGGTCAGGAAATTTCCGGAAGCTGGTTCTGGCAAGCTGAAAATGGCGAGGCACAAATGGAAATCACACTATCTATCGAAGGATCCAAATACACCGGCCATCATTGTTCTGTATTTCAAAATGGTGACAGGATAGATTGCGTAGATGAAGACGATCCTGTTTCCATTAGAATTCAAAGAACCGCTGAAAATGAATTTGAAGGTATTATACGAAGTGGCTATAGTACTTCCGAGGGGAAAATAAATCTGCATTTTGATCCCGAAAATGAAACATTGCTCTTCGAACTTTCAGAAGCTCCCGATGGTACTTACTATCTGCCGAAAAAAGGGATTTTTAAGTCTACTGTGCGGCCAGACACTATGTTTAAGCTTTTTAAGGGTGGAGAAGAATATAAAAGGCCAATTGTCTATTTACAAGATGCTTCATTTGAAAAAGTAATTGAAGAGGGAGAAAAAATATTCTTTCGCTCCAAACATGAAAGATTTTCTCATGATCCTAATGTACATTCTGCTGTCCAAATAGGGAGCGAGGAATTGGATAGCCTGAAATTTTATCAGCCCTATGAATTGCACGAACTGGAAGAAAAAGAATATACTGCTAAGGCAAATAAAATATTTAAAGAAACAGGATTTAAGCCGATTCCTCCTGTTAACCATTCTATTCTCAAGTTGTACATTGTAAGGAAGCAAAAATCTGGCTACTGCGTCTATGAAGTAAAGTGGATGTAGTCAAAAGCATCAATAAGACTTCCCAAAAATGCCCTTTTGGAGAGGTATTATTTTTCCTCCACCTCAACAGTTGCTTTCACATCCAGCGGTTGCAGCACTTTCAATGCTTTATCCACCGAAGTCACTTTTTCAAACGTCAGTAACAACCTCAACCCGCTGCGGGTTTTCTTTTCTTTCATGGTGCAGCTCTGCGGATGGGTTTGCACGTATTGCAGCACCCTGTAAAGGCTTTGCTCTGATAGAATCGCGACTGCTGGTCGGCAATAAAGTAGCCAATGAGTTTACCTTGCTTCATGATGATCTTCTCGAGTCCGATCTTGGAAGCGATCCATTTGATGCGAACACTGTTCAACAGATCTTCGGCCTCAGCAGGCAATTCTCCAAAACGGTCTACCAGTTCGGCTTCAAATTTCTGAAGCTCTTCTTCAGTTTTTAAGTTGTTGAGCTGGGTGTAAAGATTCAGCCTTTCGGAAATGTTGTTGATGTAATCATCCGGGAACAGCAATTCAAAGTCGGTATCGATCTGCGTATCCTTCACGTATTCCTTATCCTCTGTCTCCTGCTCCTCATATAGATCCCTGAATTCATTTTCCTTCAGTTCCTCTATAGCTTCATTCAGGATCTTCTGGTAAGTATCAAAACCAATTTCGTTGATGAATCCGCTTTGTTCCCCTCCTAAAAGGTCTCCTGCACCACGAATTTCCAGATCCTTCATCGCAATATTGAATCCGCTGCCCAGTTCGCTGAATTGCTCTAAAGCAGTGATCCGCTTTCTGGCATCATCGGTCATAGCTGAATATGGTGGCGTGATGAAATAACAGAATGCTTTTTTGTTGCTTCGGCCCACTCTTCCGCGCATCTGGTGCAGGTCTGATAGTCCGAAGTTATTGGCGTTGTTGATAAAGATGGTGTTGGCATTCGGCACATCGAGTCCGCTTTCCACAATGGTGGTGGAAACCAGTACATCGAATTCGCCATTCATAAACTTCAGCATCAAAGTCTCCAGTTTCTTTCCTTCCATTTGTCCATGACCAATCCCGATCTTCGCATCGGGCACCAATCGTTGGATCATTCCGGCTACTTCCTTGATATTCTCCACCCGGTTGTGAATAAAGAACACCTGCCCTCCCCGCTGAATTTCATAGGAAATGGAATCACGAATGGTCTCTTCGGAAAATCGTATCACATGCGACTCAATGGGATACCTGTTTGGCGGCGCAGTTGTTATCGTAGATAGATCCCTCGCAGCCATTAAACTGAATTGCAGCGTACGCGGAATTGGTGTCGCTGTCAAAGTCAAGTGTATCTACGTTTTCCTTGATAGTCTTCAGCTTGTCTTTTACAGCTACCCCGAATTTCTGCTCCTCATCGACGACCAGCAAGTCCGAGATCTTTAAATTTCACCGCCTTGTTCACCAGTTGGTGAGTTCCAATGACGATATCAACCCTACCGTTCTCCAGCTCTTCCAGCGTGGTTTTTCTTTCTTTCGCCGTTCTGAAACGGTTCAGGTAATCAACCGTAACGGGAAAATCCTTCAGGCGTTCGGTAAAAGTTTTATAATGCTGAAATGCCAGAATGGTCGTCGGCACCAGCACTGCCACCTGTTTTCCGTTATCTACTGCTTTAAAAGCAGCTCTTATCGCAACCTCAGTCTTTCCGAAGCCAACATCCCCGCACACGAGTCGGTCCATTGGGCGTTCGTTCTCCATATCGATTTTAACATCGGATGTTGCGGTACTTTGATCGGGCGTATCTTCATAAAGAAAGGAAGCCTCCAGCTCGTGCTGCAGATAAGAATCGGGACCATAGGCAAAACCTTTCTGCAGCCTGCGCTTGGCGTATAGTTCAATAAGGTTAAAGGCAATGTGCTTGACACGCGCCTTGGTCTTTTGCTTCAGGTTTTTCCAGGCGTTGCTGCCCAGTTTATAGATCTTCGGTGGTTTCCCGTCTTTACCGTTGTACTTCGAGATCTTGTGCAGCGAGTGGATGCTCAGGTACAGGATGTCGCGCTCGCCGTAGATGAGCTTGATCGCCTCCTGCTTTTTACCTTCGACATCGATTTTTTGCAGTCCGCCGAACTTCCCAATTCCGTGGTCAATATGCGTCACATAATCACCCACTTCAAGGTTAGTAAGCTCCTTCAGGGTGATCGCCTGCTTCTTCGCATAGCCGTTCTTAAGGTGGAATTTGTGGTAGCGTTCAAAGATCTGGTGATCTGTGTAGCAAACCATCTTTTGATCTTCAGCAACAAAACCCTGGTACATGGAAAGCACCACCGTCTTGTATTCCACGCCGCCCTCCATGTCGTCAAAAATGTCATGAAAACGCTTTGCCTGCTGCTCGCTAACGCAGAAAATATAGTTGGTATAACCGTCCTCAGTATTCTCCCGCAAATTCTGAATGAGCAGCTCAAAATTCTTGTTGAAGGAAGGCTGGGGCTTGGTGTTGAACTGTATCTGCTGAACCTCCGCGTCACCCTGAACTTGTTTCAGGGTCTGGCTGGAGTTCGTTACCACCAGCGAATACTCCTGCATCTGCTCCTTCAAAAGTGCCGAATTACAGAACAATTCTTCCGGTTCGTTGTGCTTTATTTCTTCGGAAAGATCTTGAAAAGCTTCTACAGCCTTGCCGAAAAGCTTGTCAATCCTTGAAAACAACAATTCCGGATCCTGACTGAAGATCACAGTTTTTTCTGAAATATACTTCAGAAAACTCTCCCGCACTTCCTGAAGCCGCTTGTGCTCCACATTTGGGATCACCGTGATCTTCTTCACCTGATCTGTAGACAACTGCGTCTCCACATCGAAGGTCCTGATGCTTTCCACCTCATCGCCAAAGAACTCGATCCTGTAAGGCTCATCATTGCTGAAAGAAAACACATCCAGAATTCCTCCTCTAACCGAAAACTCTCCCGGTTCGGTCACAAAATCCACTCTTTTGAACTTGTATTCGAACATCACCTCATTCACAAAGTCGATGGAAAGTTCGTCACCCACCTTGATCTTCAGTGTGTTTTTCTCAAGTTCCTTTCGGGTTACTACCTTCTCAAAAAGGGCATCAGGGTAGGTAATTATTAGTGCAGGTTTCTTCCGGGAGTTGATGCGGTTGAGCACTTCTGCCCTAAGCAGCACGTTTGCATTATCGGTTTCTTCCAGCTGATACGGTCGGCGATAGCTTCCGGGGTAAAAAAGCACATTTTTGTCACCCAACAGCTGCTCGAGGTCATTCAGGTAATAGGCAGCTTCCTCCTTGTCGTTGAAGATCAGCAGAAAAGGCTTTTCAGCTTCCTCAAAAGCATTGGCCACCACATAAGAAAGTGCCGACCCGACAAGGCCTTTTAACTGAACATTATTTCGCGACAGGGCAAGGGCTTTCCCCAGTTCATGCTGTTGAGCCGACTGTGCAAAGCTTTGGGCAATAGAAGATTTACTCAAAAATTAAAAATTTGGTGCAAAGATAAAGTTTATAGTTCAATGCTTAAAGGAGGTGAGTTTTAAACAGAAGTTAAATTATATTGAAGGGACTGGTTAATTGGGGATTGGTTAATTGGACTGTTAAATGCAACCAACAAAATAAAAGTCGCTGATAGTTTTGAGTTTTGAGTTCTTTTTGCTGTTGGCCTTTGGCTGTTAGCTTTGCTTTTAAAATTTCCCGCAGATTACTCTAGTTCATGACGATCTTTTGTGTTCTTTTTTGAACTTTGTGGCCTGTACGTGAAATTCCTATTATAGGATTTTCAGGTCATACACTTTTAACGTGCTCCTGAATCCATTTCCTTATTTCTTCGAAATTAAAATTACCTTCAGCTATAGCTATAACAAATTCATATTTCTCATCTTCGGAAGCAGAAATATCTAAGTTTTCATTCAGTAGCATTAACCTCATGAGTGTATAGCCTGTTCTTTTATTTCCGTCCAAAAAAGGGTGATTAGTAACAATACTTTCTAATATTGCGGCACCTCTTTCTATTGTAGTCGGGTAAAGTTCTGCTTGATCAAAGGTTGCAAAAGGTCTTTGCAGAGAAGCTGCTAGGAGATTTTTATCTCGCAACCCCGAAGTTCCCCCAAATCTCTTAATAAGAATCTCATGGATTTGAAGCACTTCATCTAATGAGATCATTCGGCCAATCTTTGAAGAAGGTTATGATCCTCTTCTAAAATCTTATTGAGGTTTTGAGTCAACTTTATTTTGCCAGGCTTTTCTTCAATATAATTCTCAAGAACAGCATAGACCTCCTCAAGCAAATCTTGTGGCATTTCATCCAATAATCGAACAATTTTATTTCGTATATCTGTCTCCATACAACTAAGTTAAGGAATTTATAGCTGCCTTTTTCTAAAATCTGCTGTTTGAAAAAAGTCTTTAATTCCACATTAACCTTATTCCTTAAACCTTAATCATTGAGACAGATCACCTCCTCCTTCGTCACCACATACACCTCATCATCTCCCTGCGGAATGAGGATGTGCTTGCCGGTGAATTCTCCAAAGGCCGGCAGGATCAATTGATCTTTAGATTTGAAAAAACAGGAAAGTTTCAGCTGTTGGCGACCAAGGCCGCTGATCCTTACTCCCGGATGTATATGTCCCGAAAAATTGAAAAATCCGGCTCTTTCTTCAGGATGGTGGGTGAAGAGGAAATTTTGAAGAATAATTTCAGGAGTAAGTTTTACCCCCAATGCCTCATATTTCAGCGGAGAAATAATATCATGATTTCCTTCTACCAAAGTAACTTCAGCAGAGATTTTCTCCAGCCAGGTTGCAAAGATCAGCCATTCCTTATTAAGGGAGCTGTGAAAAAGATCTCCTAAAAATACGATTTTCTGAGGGCTCGAAAAATGTGATTACTTCATCCATTTTTTGGAAGTTACCTTTCACCGCCTGTTGCGGAACGGCACTGCCAAATTTCCGGAAATGGGAGACCTTCCCCAGGTGCACATCACTTATCACCAGCAGGTCTTCCTCCTCCCAGAACATGGCGCCGGAAGGATGTAAAATAAAGGTCTGATTATTAAGAGTAAGCGTTTTTGTCATTTTTGAAGCTACAGGTCTCCCCATTGTGCCATCATCTTTTTAATTCTGTCCTCCAGTTTTTCTGAAGATAATTTTTCGCGCATCCTGTCGGTGATGATCGGGAATGCGAAATGGCGTGGGTTTCTGGCACTGTTTCCATACCAATTTCTGTTCCGAAATTCGTTCCATAGCCAATCTCAACCTACCTTCTTCTAACTGATGTTCAAATGTTTCCCTAAACGCCTGCTGAAACAATAAATTGTCCGGCTCATAATCCCTGAAAACACTGAAAAGCAGCTGTGAATTGGACTGAAGATGCTTGGTTTTGATCATCTTGTTCGGAAACCCTGTAAACACCATTCCGGAGATCACCGCTATATCCCGGAATTTCCTTCGGGCCATTTCTGTGGCATTTAGGCTTGTTTGCAGGTCATCCATGAGATGTTCCGGAGAAAAAAGATCATTGTCGAAAACCTGTTGCATGTCGATCTCCTGATCAGATAGCAACTCAAATCCGTAGTCATTAAAGGCCAGGGAAAAAGTAATGGGCGACAGCAAACTTATCCTGTAAGCCAGCAAACTGGCCATGGCTTCATGCACAAATCGACCTTCAAAAGGATAAAAAATAGCATGATATCCTTCCCGCGTTTTGAAGGTTTCGATGAGAAATTCATCTTTTTTGGGAATAATGGATTCCTTTTTTTGCCTTTTAAAGATGTTGGAGAGGGCGTTGAGTTCTTCTGAAGCTCGCTCCAGCTTAGTAGGACTTCTCGACGGAGCCTGTGTCGAGCTCAGTCGAGGTGCTCGGGGTGACATCCTCAGGTAATCAGCTTCAGAAGCTGCAAACATCTCCTCCCGAAGCAGCTCACTCATTTGTGCAGAAAAGCTCATTCGACCCCCTGCCCAACTGGGAAAACGGGAATTTTTCACCTTTGATTTCTTCACGATCACCTGCATGTTCTTGATCTGGTAGAGCTCCAGGTTCTTTCCGGCGAAAGTAAAGACATCTCCGGGATTTAGTTTTGAAATAAACCACTCCTCAATAGTACCAATATAGCCGCCGCCAAGGATATTTCACCGCCAGAACCGCATCACTTACAATAGTCCCTATCTGCAGTCGGTGCCGCATAGCAATTGCCCTGTTGTTCACCTTGAAAAGTCCGTTCTCTTCGATCTCCACCTTTTTGTACTCGTCATAAGCCTGCAGCGTCTGACTCCCCTGCGTGATGAAATTCAGCAGCCACTCCCACTGCTCTTCGGAAAGTGCCTGGTAGCAAAAGGTGGATTTAACTTCCGGCCAGATATCCTTCGGAAAGAATCCGTCTGAAACTGCAAGAGTGGTTAAATACTGAACCAGAACATCAAAAGAATTCAGATACGGAATTCGGTCCTCCACCACCGTATGCTTAACCGCTTTCTGTAATGCTGAAGCTTCAATAAGTTCCATGGCGTGCGTTGGCAAAAAGTAGATCACGCTCTCCTTTCCCGGCTGGTGACCACTTCGTCCCGCCCGCTGAAGAAATCGGGCGACTCCTTTTGGTCCGCCGATTTGAATGATAGTCTCCACCGGCGCAAAATCCACTCCGAGATCAAGGCTGGAAGTCGCCACCACCGCTTTTAATTGCTCATCCCGTATCGCCTGCTCCACCCATAGCCGGGTTTCTTTGTTGATACTGCCGTGGTGCATCGCCAGCTCCCCGGCAAATTCAGGATACTTCTGAAGTATTCGCTGAAACCAGATCTCGCATTGGGAACGGGTATTGGTAAAAAGCAAGGTAGTTCTTGATTTCCGGATGATGGGCACGACCTCATCAATTAGATGTAAACCTAAATGCCCCCGCCATGGGAAGGTTTCCATCTTCTCCGGAATTATTGAACTTACCCTGATCTTCTTCTGAATATCAGCCCGAATCAGCACTGAATTCTCAAAAGCTTCAGATTTCGGCCCCAGCAAAACTTCCCGTGCTTCCTGCAAATTTCCAATGGTAGCAGAGATCCCCCAGATCTTCATTTTTGGAGAGACAGTTTTTAACCTGGAAAGCGCCAGTTCTATCTGCACCCCGCGTTTGGTGCCTAGCAGCTCATGCCACTCATCAATAACAATTGCATTGAGATCTTTAAATGTCTTCTCATAGCCTTTGGAAGCCAGTAATAACTGCAGACTTTCAGGCGTGGTGATAAGAAGATCGGGCATTTGTTTCTTTTGGGCGGCACGTAATTTTTGAGAGGTATCTCCCGTTCGAATCCCCACCGTTAACTGACTTCCAGTATCCTGCGCAAATCGATTAGCCGCCTGCTCGATCTCTACCGACAGTGCTCGCAGCGGCGTGATCCAAATGGCTTTAAGTCCGGGTTTGTGTTTGGTTTTATAATCCGGATTTTGTCTCATATAATCGAGCACGATCGGGATCCATAGAGCGTAGGTTTTTCCGCTTCCGGTGGGGGCGTTGAGGAGACCGTTCTTACCTCCCAAAAATGCCTTCCAGGATTCCTTTTGAAAAGCAAAGGATTTCCAGGACCGGGATTTGAACCAGTCGTTGGCAAGTTTTATGAGTTGTGTTTTATTCATGTTTTCGTCTTCGGTTGGACCCTTCCGTCTCCGCCTTGCGGCGGAGCCACCTTCCCTTAGCAAGGGAAGGAGCTTTTGTTTCGTACTCCTATGAATATTTCTATAGTTAAAAATTTAAATTCGTGTTCCCATGAAACTCTTCCGTCATTCCTTCGGAATGCCACCTTCCCTTGGCAAGGGAAGGAGCTATTTGTATTACTATTAATAATCTACAGTCAATTTCAAATTTATCTACTCCCAGTAATTCCACAGGGAACAGCAAAGCTGTTCCCAATAGCTCCCCTCCTTATTTTAAGGAGGGGTGGATCCGCGGGAGCGGAGACGGGGTGGTCCGTCGCTCCTAAAATTTCTTCTTTATTTCCTCCAGCACCCAATCCAAATTATCAAATACGGTTTTGTTCTCAAATCTGAGCACTTTTATATTTAATTCCTCCAGCTTCTTTGTTCTAAAGCATCTTTTTCTTCTGCAGTAGGATTCATATGTCCCTGTCCGTCGAGTTCTATCACCAGTCTTTCCTCTGCACAATAGAAATCCACAATAAAGTTCAAGATACTGTGCTGTCTCCTGAATTTCCTTCCCTCCAGTTTCTTTTGCTGCAGATGCGTCCACAGATAAGCCTCGGCAGTAGTCCCGTGGTGGCGGAGTTTTTTGCGGTAGGGTTCGAGGGATTTTCGGTTGTGGATTTTCCGTTTCATTTTTGGCTTTATTTTAAACGAGAAGCAGCCGTTTGGACCCTTCCGTCATCCGCCTTCGCGGATGCCACCTTCCCTTAGCAAGGGAAGGAGCTATTTGTTGTACTACTATTTATAATTCTACTTCACTTTTATAAATTTTCTAAACCCACATTCTCCACGGGAACAGCAAAGCTGTTCCGAAAAGCTCCCCTCCTTATTTCAAGGAGGGGTGGATCCGCGGTAGCGGAGACGGGGTGGTCCATCCCACCACAAATTTACTTCGGGATCAACTGCTTCAATTCTTCTATTGTATTCGCTTCTTCAATCTTCTTATCCTTTCTCCACCTTAATATTCTGGGGAAGCGGGTGGCGACTCCGCTTTTATGTCTTTTGGATTCGGCTATGCCTTCGAAGGCAATCTCGAACACCAGCTGAGGTGTGACCGAGCGAACCGGGCCGAAACGTTCGACCGTATTCTTTTTGATCCAGGCATCCACCTGGCGGAATTCAGCATCTGTGAGGCCGGAGTAGGCTTTGGCAAAGGTGACCAGCTCATCATCCTGCCACAGAGCGAAAGTGTAATCTGTAAAAAGATTGGAGCGGCGGCCGTGGCCGCGCATGGCGTAGGTGAGAACGGCATCTACAGTTAACGGCTCTACTTTCCATTTCCACCAGTCGCCTTTTTTCCTTCCAACGAGGTAGGGCGAATCCCAGCGCTTGAGCATTAAACCTTCGCTTTTCACCTCCCGCGCCCTTTCCCGTTCTTCAGTAGCTTCCTCCCATTTGTTGAAGGAAATGGTTTTGGAGAGATGAAAAGGAGAATCTTCTCTTTCGGCTGTGGAATGCAGCTTCTCCAGGATCTTTCTTCTTTCCAAAAATGGCAAAGTACGGATGTCTTCTCCCTCCCACTCCAACAGGTCGTAAGCTTTTAAAATTACCGGAGTCTTTTCCAGCAGCGCTTTTGAAACGGTTTTTCGGCCGATGCGGGTTTGCAGGTCATTAAAAGTTCCGATGTCTCCTTCCGGAAAAGGAAGGATCTCTCCGTCTATCACAGTTCCATCGGGAATGATCTCCAAAAATGCGGAAAATTCGGGATATTTATCTGTAACGAGTTCCTCTCCCCTGCTCCACACAAAGATCTCCCTGTTCCGAATCACCACCTGAGATCTTATTCCGTCCCATTTGTGCTCGGCAGACCAGTCGGCAGGATCGCCAAGATCTTCGGGTTCTCCTTCAATAGCATACGCCAGGTAAAACGGATAAGGTTTGGAAAGAAAATCCTCTTCATTCTCCTCTAAAATGAGCTTTTGGAAGGTGATTTTTTGCGGATCCCAATCGCCCATTAATTTATAGGCCAGGACATCTTCATCAATGTCTGTTGCTTTGGAAAGTGCACGGGTCATCAATTTCTGACTTACTCCAATTCTGAAACTACCGGTGATCAACTTTGTAAAAACAAAACGCTCGTAATAATTTAATGCTGCCCAATTCTCGTGCAGGTATTCTCTCTTATCTGCTTCTGTGGCTGACTTGAGGTCAATGATCTCCTCCAGATATTGGGTCAGGCTTTTTTCACTCGATTCCTCTGCCGGCGGAATGACCAAAGCAATGGTTTCAGCCAGATCCCCAACGATATGATAGGATTCCTCAAACAACCACAGCGGAATATTAGCAAGCTCGGCAGCAAACTGGCGCAACAAGGTTGTGTTCACCGGTCTTGGCGGACGGCGGTGCGAGAGAATTGCAATTGCCCACACCTTATCCTTATTCGGCACCCGCTGAAAATAACGTGTCAATGCCGCCACCTTCACCGTGGTTTTGTTGGTGCTGTCAAGTTCTCTTATAAGTGCTGCGAATTCCTCCACGCCAGTCCCTAATTAGTCTATTGGTGATTAGTGATTGGTTATTTGGGATTGAATATTTGATATTGAATATTGATCACTGTTAATTGCTAATTGTTTATTGTTTTATAATTTCCTGATCACTGACCACCGACCACTGACCACTTTTTTAATCTTCTTCATTTTCTTCCTTTTTAGAATTCATCTCTGCCAGTTCTCCTTCATACTGGGTATCGGCGGTGCGGGCGTCGTAGCCGGCTTCGTTAAGGAAGCGGCTAAAGATCTCTGTATATCCATGGGTGCAGATCACCCGTTCGCAACCTGTGGCTTTGATAGACGATAAAAGTCCCTGCCAGTCACAATGATCTGATAATACAAATCCGCGGTCAACAGCCCTGCGGCGGCGGGCGCCTCTAAAGGCCATCCAGCCACTGGCCATCCCTGTTTCGTAAGGCACCATTTTCCTTATCCATGTACTGCCGTGGGCGCTGGGCGGTGCCAGCACCATTCCTCCTTTAATTTCTTCTTTTTTTGTTTCGCGGGTGATCCTGGTGGTTTCCGGAAAATCGGCCAGGGGCCTGAGCACTTCGGTCATATTTTCAATGGCGCCGTGGGTAAAGATCTTTCCGATAGAAGGATCTAAAAATTTCAATAGGCGCTGCGCTTTCCCGAGGGAATAGCCGAACAGGATAGAAGTTTTGCCTTCAGACTGATTTTGTTGCCACCAGCTATTGATATCATTCATCACCTGCTCCTGTGGCAGCCATTTAAAAGCGGGCAATCCAAAGGTACATTCGGTAATAAAAGCATGGCATTTCACAGGTTCAAAAGGAGTAGAGATTCCGTCATCTTCGGTCTTGTAATCTCCGCTAAAAACCCAAACCTCTCCTTTATGCTCTACCCTTACTTGTGAAGAACCTATAATATGACCTGCCGGAAAAAGGGAAAATTTTACGTTGTTGATAACGAATGTCTCTCCGTATTCCTTTCCGGAAACCTCGATCTCCCCCAATCGATGTTTTATAATGGGAACATTGGTGTGGTGGGTGATATATTGTTTGTGTCCCCAGCGGGAATGATCGGCATGGCCATGGGTAATTATGGCTTTGTCGACAGGTTTCCAGGGATCCAAATAAACACCCGCAGGTTCGCAGTAGATACCTTTGTCATCAAAACAAAGCAGGGGTTTTTTCTGTTTTTTGAGCGGCATAAATTCAAGTTAGGATTTTTTGAGCAGGACAGCTGTGGCATTAGGAAAATATTAAAACTGTAAAGGCCTTTTTAAGGGTTAGCGATTGCAGCGGATAGCTCCCGAAGCCTGTAAAGGCGAGGGACTATGAGCGTAAAGCGCGGCCCCCGCTTGTAAAGTGGGGGAAACCCCCAAAGCACAATCATTAAATACTCCTTATTTTGTTATATTTGGGTAAAAAATATTAGACTATGTCATTTTCAGACCTATTTGGAACAGGAGAACATTTAAGAAATTTGGGGCATTTTGCCGCTATAGTAAACCTTGCCGCTGCAGACGGGGAAATCAATAAATATGAAGAGGCGCAGTTAAAAAGGTTTGCCACTAAACTGGATATTGGCGAAGAAGAATACATCAAGGTGCTAAAAAATCCGACTGCTTTTCCCATTCATCCCAATAACTCGGTGGAAGGGCGGCTCGAGCGGCTTTATGACCTTTTCAGGATCATTTATTCCGATCATGATATTGAAGAGGAGGAAGCAGAATTGCTTCGGAAGTATGCAATAGGACTGGGTTTCTCTCCTGAAGTTTCTGAAGGGATCATCAAACGTTCCATGCAGATCTTTAGCGGGATGAGCTTTGATGACTACCGCTACCTGCTAAACAAGAATAAATAGGTTCTTAAAATGCCTTTTTAGAAGCTGAAGTTATTCAGGGTCTTTAGCCATGAATTCTTCGGCTTTCTCTACCATTTCCCTGTTCCCGCAGAAGAAGGGCACCCGTTGGTGCAACTCGGTAGGATCAATATCAAGAATTCTGTCAAAGCCGTTACTGGCTTTCCCACCGGCCTGTTCGGCAATAAAGGCCATAGGGTTACATTCATAAAGCAACCTCAACTTTCCATTCGGGGCACTGGAGGTGGTTGGATAGAAATAAATACCACCTTTGATCATATTCCGGTGAAAGTCGGAAACCAGAGATCCAATATACCTTGAGGTATAAGGCCTGTCTTCTTTTTCTTCCTGGCAATACTTTATATAATTTTTCACTCCCTTTGGAAAATGTACGTAATTTCCTTCATTAACAGAGTAAATACATCCTTTTTCGGGGAACTTCATATTGGGATGAGACAGATACCATGATCCCAATGCCGGGTTAAGCGTAAATCCATTCACTCCGTGCCCGGTGGTATATACGAGCATCGTCGAAGTTCCATAGACCACATAACCTGCAGCGACCTGTTTATTCCCGGGCTGTAGAAAATCTTCCAGTTGAACAGGCGTTCCCACGGGACTAACTCTTCTATATATGGAGAAAATGGTACCTACAGAAACATTTACATCAATGTTAGAGCTACCATCCAGCGGGTCCATTAAAACTACATATTTGTTTTTATGGTCATTGTTTGAACCGGCAATGGTTATGAAATCGTCATTTTCTTCGGAAGCGATCCCGCACACGATCTCCCGGTTTGTGAGGGTTTGGATAAACTTCTCGTTAGCATATACATCCAGCTTTTGTTGATCTTCGCCCTGTACATTGGTTTCTCCTGCTGCCCCTGTAATATCTACCAGTCCGGCTTTGTTCACCTCGTGATTTACAACTTTGGCGGCAAGTCTAATGGAATTGATTAATCTGGAAAGTTCTCCGGAGGAGTAAGCGAATTCTGCCTGATTTTCAATAATAAACTCGCCTAATGTTTGATTTTTCTTGATCATGGAAGTAGTAAATATGCTTTACCGGACAAAACTAAACCAAAATATTTTAAGCGACTATAACGTTTTCGTAATTTAATCTTAAAATCAAATCTCTATTTTTGTCGTTAAACAAAAGCTATGGATACCATAATTCGAGATGCAAGGAAGGAAGACATGCCGGCTGTGCTGGAACTTATTAAAGAACTGGCCGCCTTTGAAAAAGAACCCGATGCAGTAGTTACCACTGTCGAGACTTTGGAAAAAGAAGGTTTTGGAGAGCATCCGCTTTTTCATGTTTTTGTGGCTGAAGTAAACGGCAAGATCGAAGGTATGGCTCTTGTATACTATCGTTTTTCCACCTGGAAAGGCCGTACGCTGCATCTCGAGGATCTTATTGTAAGAGAAGAAAAACGTGGTACCGGGCTTGGAAACCTATTATATCGAAAGGTAATTGAATATGCCCGGGAACAGGGATTAAAACGTGTGGAATGGGTGGTGCTGGACTGGAATACACATGCCATCGACTTTTACAAACGCAGCGGAGCTAATATTCTTGAGGGTTGGTACACAGTGCAGATGGATGAGAACGGAATCACCAACTACGTAGAAACTGCCAGATGAAGGTATTCAAATTTGGAGGCGCATCTGTAAGAGATGCCGGCGGAGTAAAGAACGTTCTCAAGGTACTGGAGGGAGAAGGAATTAATGAAAAGCTTATCGTCATTTCGGCTATGGGGAAGACCACCAATGCCCTGGAGGAGGTCGTAAAAGACTATCTTCAAAAAGGGCAATTTAATGATGCTCTTCAGCCGGTAAAAGAATTTCACAGAGAGATCCTGTTGGGGCTTTTCGAAAATAAAGATCATATTGCTTTTGCTCAAGTGCGGGATATATTTCAGGAACTGGAGAATTTCCTTAATCATAACCGCTCGACCAATTATGACTTTGTGTACGATCAGGTCGTGATCTATGGGGAGTTACTTTCAACCAATATTGTTAGCACATATTTTTCCTCCCGCGGAATCAAAAATGACCTGCTTGACGCGAGAAACTGCATTCGGACAGATAGTACTTACCGCGATGCACAAGTGCAATGGGATGAAACACAGGCACAAATAAAATTAAAGGTTAATCCCAAGAGCCTCACGATTACCCAGGGTTTTATTGGAGGTGACCCCAATAACTTTTCAACTACTTTGGGACGGGAAGGAAGTGATTACACCGCCGGAATTTTCGCCTATTGCCTTAATGCCGACAGCGTAACCATCTGGAAAGATGTCCCCGGAGTGTTGAATGCAGATCCAAGAGCATTTGAAAATCCACACCTGCTGGAGCAAATCTCGTATGAAGAAGCCATAGAACTTGCATTTTACGGGGCTTCGGTGATCCATCCAAAGACGCTTCAGCCATTGCAGCGAAAGGAAATTCCGTTGTATGTGAAATCATTTCTGAATCCGGTGAACCCGGGAACGGCAGTAAGAAAGGGGCAGCCCATACTTCCGAAGATCCCTTGTTTTATAGTCAAAAAAGACCAGGTTTTGATCTCTTTATCTTCCCTTGACTTTTCCTTTATCCTGGAAAAAAATATAAGTGAGATCTTCAGCTTATTTCATAAATACCAGATAAAAGTTGACCTTATTCAGAATTCGGCCATTAGCTTTTCGGTTTGTATTGACAATAAATTTAATAACCTGGAAAAGTTGATCAATCATTTAAAAGCGACTTTTAGAGTGAGTTATAACACCGGGGTTTCCCTTTACACGATAAGGCATTTTGATGAAAAGGCGGTAGAGGCACTGGAAAAAGACAAGAAGATCCTGCTCAAACAAACTACCCGGGAAACCGTGCAATTAGTAGCCATACCTTAAGACTTAAAAAATAAACTGAATGGGAATTGTAAGTGCAAAAGAAGTTGCCAAAGTCATGAATTTGGACAAATTCGGATTTATAGGAACTTCTATAGGGTGGATAGTCCTTAAAACCACACAACTTTCGGTGATCAATAAGGAATATGATAAGCGGAAGCATATGACTGCCCCTCAATTTATCGATTCTATCCTGAAGGGTTTTGAAATAGATTTTGAAATTCCTGAAGATGACCTGAAGCGAATCCCAAAGTCAGGACCTTTTATTACCATTTCAAACCATCCCCTGGGAGGGATTGACGGAATGATCTTGCTTAAGCTTTTACTTTCACAGCGGGAGGATTTTAAGGTGATCGCCAATTTTTTGCTTCAGCGTATTGAGCCTATTCAGCCATTCATTATGCCAGTCAATCCTTTTGAAGATCACAAGGAGGCACAATCCAGCACAAAAGGTATAAAAGAAGCCATAACCCATTTACAGGAGGGGAAACCTCTGGGAATTTTCCCGGCGGGAGAAGTTTCCACCTATCGCGATGAACGAAGGATCGTGGACCGGCCGTGGGATCCTGCGGCGATGAAACTTATTCAGAAGGCTAAAGTCCCTGTGATTCCGGTTTATTTTCATGCTAAGAACAGCACCTTTTTCTATAAACTGGCTTCGGTAAGTGATGTCCTTAGAACTGCCAAGCTTCCCAGTGAGATGCTTTCACAGAAAAGACGCAAGATCAAAGTGCGGATTGGAAATCCTATCCAACCCAAGGACCTGGAGGAGATCACAACTGTAGAATCTTTAACGGCTTTCTTACGCCGAAAGACTTACATGCTTGCCAATGCCTTTGAGAAAAAGCCATTTTTGAAAGGTATTCCCAAGAACTTTAAGATCCCGAAACCTCCAAAAAAGATCGTGGAAGAAACACATTCCGATCTTATGTTGGCAGAGGTGGAACTCTGCCGCAAACTGGACAAAAGACTTCTGGAAAGTAAAAACTATGAGGTTTTTCTTGCCAAAAAAGAGATCATTCCCAATGTGCTCAAGGAAATTGGGAGGCTTCGGGAAATCACTTTCAGGGCTATAGGGGAAGGCACCAATATGTCTACCGACCTGGATAAGTTTGATGATTATTATTATCACATGTTCCTGTGGGATAATGAGACCAACAAAATTGCGGGAGCATACCGTATGGGTATGGGTGCCGAGATCTTTGAGAAATATGGGATCAATGGATTTTACCTGCAGGATCTCTTCAGGTTTGAGCCCGAGCTGCATAAAATGATGAGCGAATCCATTGAAATGGGTCGGGCCTTCATTATTAAAGAATATCAGCAGCGACCCATGCCGCTGTTTTTACTTTGGAAAGGGATAGTACACTGCACCTTAAGATTTCCGAAGCACAAGTACCTTATAGGCGGGGTAAGTATTAGTAACAAGTTCTCCAACTTTTCAAAATCCCTAATGATAGAGTTCATGAGGTCAAATTATTACGACCCCTATGTGGCTCAATACATAAGGCCTAAAAAAGAATTCAAAGTAAAACTTAAGGACCAGGATAAGGATCTAATTTTTGATGAGACCAAAGCCGACCTTAATAAATTCGACAAGATCATTGACGAGGTGGAACCGGGAAGCATGCGACTACCTGTGCTAATAAAAAAGTATATTAAACAAAATGCCAAAGTAGTAGCCTTTAACGTGGATCCTTTGTTCAATGACGCAGTTGACGGCCTCATGTATATTCGTATTGCCGACCTGCCCGAAAGCACGGTACGCCCGGTAATGGAAGAATTCCAGCAGGAACTGGAGCGCAAGGTCACCGAAATGCGGAAAAACGGAGAACTTCCAAAGTAAACCTGCTCTTCATATTAAAAACATGAAGTTGGATTTAGATTTTTTGATGCTTAACTTGCTGTTTTAGGAAAAAATAGAAAACATGGAAAAGATATTAATAGTAGGAGCAACCGGAAGCACAGGAAAAAGAATCATTGAGATCCTCAACAACAGTCAGAGTTTTGAGCCGGTGGCCATGATTAGAAAGGAAGAGCAAAAGACCATTTTTGAGGACATGGAAGTCAAATGGATACTTGCCGACCTGGAGCAGGAGGATTTCTCCGGAGCGATGAAAGGTGTCAAAAAAGTCATTTTTGCTGCAGGTTCGGGAGGAGATACCGGAGAGGAAAAAACTACGGAAGTAGATGAAAAAGGAGCTATTAAAATAATTGATGCAGCTAAAAAGGCTAAAGTTAAAAAGTTCATCATGTTAAGCGCAATGGGAGCAGATGAACCTTCCAGCCATCCAAAGCTGGAGCATTACCTTAAAGCAAAAGCAGCGGCAGATAAACATCTTGAGGAAAGCGGATTAAACTACACGATCATACGCGCGGGAAGACTCTCTGATGATATGGGCACCGGAAAAGTAGAACTGGCACACAAGCTCGAAGGCGCAGGAGAGATCCCAAGAGACGATGTGGCTTTTCTTTTAATTATGTCCCTGGCAGATCCCCTGGTTCAAAATATGACCTTTGAAGCTATTGAAGGTGAAGAACCCATAAAATCTGCTATGATCGAACTAAGCCGCGGGTAAAATGAAACCCACAAGAAAGGATATTACTTCCGGAAGCCGGGTCGCCATAGTTCAGAAGCAAGATCAACGATCGGGCAGACTGACCTATGGTTACGTGGCCGACATACTTACAAAATCCCCTATGCATCCTCATGGCATTAAGGTTAGGCTGGAAACCGGCGAAGTAGGAAGAGTACAAAAGATCGAAGACACGCTTGCCTGAAATTCAATGATCAATTAACAACAACATAAGCCGTCGATTCGAGTGAATCTGGAACTGCGATAGCAGGAACAGATTTTTATCGAGAATAAGGGCTACTCAATAGCTCGTGGTGCAGTTCCATTAACTATAATTAATTATAAATTTCTGCTGTCGATTTGGAGATTATTATCAAACAGCCTAAAATTTTACCCCCGATAGCTATCGGGGTCATTTCAATTTTTACGCAAAATTTTCGATAGGCCGATCGTCCGGTAAGACTCAAAATACAGTAGCCGGGACAGATTGGATTCGAAATTAATGCCGTCAATTCGAGTGAATCTGGAACTGCGATAGCAGGAACAGATTTGTATCGAGAATAAGGCATTATGCAGGCATTTCCTGATCCTGATAGGATTTGATCCGTTGAGAGTTGATGATAATAATTGTCATGACCACAAAGATCCCACCCATCAAATAATCAAAACTTACTCCGGCGTCCATTAATAAGCCCACAACAAGAGGGCCCAAAGCGGTACTAATGACGGAGAACATGGTGAAGACACTTCTTATCACTCCCATTTTTTCGGTTCCATAGAGTTCGGCAATTAGAGCAGTTTTTACCGTTCCTGCCACCCCCATACTAATTCCGGCGGTGACGAGAAAGATCAATGCTCCCACAATGCTGTCCATAAAAGCAAAAGGCAGAAGCCCCAGGTTGATCGGGATCAGGTAATACCTGAATAATCTTCTCGCGGTAAACTTATCTACCCATACCCCTCCAAAAAGGGAAAAAAGGAAGCGGGTTATGGCGTATACCGTAAAGAAGGTGGCGTATAATTGCACAGACCAGCCTTTGTTCTCCACAAATACATACTGATAAAAGAAGATAGCAGTAGCACCAAAGCTCAGGATAAAGCTGGCAGGCATCATCACTCCGAACTTCCTGTCAAAAACCACAGTTTTATAATCCTTTAATAAAGACCAGGGAGAAGGACTTCCCTTTGTGGACAGCTTTTCATCAAAGTATTCAAGTCGGGTGAATTTTAGTCGGATGAGGTAGATCAAAAGAGCAACCCCACTGGCAATTGCTGCAACCCGCCAGTCGAACCAGCTTATGAGGAAAGCGATGATGAGCGGAAAAATAGCTTCCCCTACCGAAAAACCGAGGGAGGAAAAACTCAGGGCTTTTCCGCGGTCATTCACGTACTGCTTTGACATGATGGTCATGCTAATGTGCGTGAGCAGTCCCTGCCCTGCAAGTCGGAGGCCTGTGACTGCAACTATAAGCAGAATTATACTTTCAGAAACTCCCAGGAGGATGCTGGAAAGTGCCAGGGCGGTGATGGTAAAGGCTGTTACTTTTTTAACCGGTTTATGGTCTACAGTATGTCCAACGGAAAGCATGATGAAAGAAGCGGCAACCGTACAACCGGCGTAGATCGCTCCAAAAGTACCTTCAGAAATACTGAAGGACCTGATGATCTCGGGTACGTAGAGGGAAATAAGAAAAGTCTGTCCAAAGCCCGACAGCAGCGTGAGCAGCCAGCCAAAGCTTACGGTCCTGAAATTTCCCTTTAGAAAGTAAAAATAATCCTTCAAATTGCCTTTTTTGAGGCTGCAAAGGTAAGGCCTTATTCCTGCAGGGAAAAAGTTAGCTGCTCTTTAGGATATTTTTAAAAGAAAAGGATTTCGTGCAGTTTCTCATAGAAAACTAAAATCTGAATTTTTAAACACTTTTGCTGAAAACCGGCTTCTTTACGGTTTTCCCTCAACTTCTTTAACAGAAATTTAATAGATTTACTGAGCCTCAGGTAGGTTTGTTTATCCGGTAAATAGAAACTGGAGAACAACAGGTTTATTTGTGGTATAAGAAGTTGTATGTATTTTAAAAAACAATAATTTGGAATTAAAATTAATACCTCTTTCTACAGTTTCAGAAATAATACCGAATAAGCTTTTTTTAAAGTTTGAGCAAAATGACATCAAAACAATTGGTGATGTTAAAATAACAGATTTGAATGCTTTTCAAGAATTACCATATGTTGGTAAAAAAGTTTGTGAACTATTCTCAGAATTTAAGGAAAAGATTGAAACTTCTCCGGAAAGGATTATCGAGATACATTATTCAAAACTTCCAAAAGAATTGCCTTTAAACTATTCGGAAGAAAGTTCATTCATTGAGGTCTTTTCATCAATAATTTTAGATTACCTAAAACTTACTAAAGAATTCAGTCATAAATCTGAAAAATTGCAGGAAAGGCAAATCAGAAATATTGATGTCATTCAAAAATATTTTAGGATTAATTCAAAGAAATATACTCGTGACCAGATTGGTGTAAGGCATAGAATTAATCCAGAAGAGTAAAGCAAATTATTGAAGTTTTTTTCAAGATATATCAACTCTTCTTAATGGAGAATTCCTAGAATCTTGGAACTTAGGGATAAATAATAATGCATTAGAACTTTTACATTCTTTCAAAAAAGATATCGCTGGCATTACGCCTAAATAAAAGATATTTCTACCTGGTTAAAAGATTATGGTATAAATGAATCGGATTTATAGTGAGTCTTTGAATTACTATTAAAATTTAGGGCTACTACAAAGTTGGTACTTCAAGGTTCTATTACTTAAGGGATAATCAAATTTATCTTTCTAATAAAGTGAATTCAGAATTATTTCTAAATGTAAGTACTAAAATCTTTACTTTTCACGAGCAACGAGTTATACCAACAACATTGGAAGATATCATAATTGAAGTTCTTGAGGATTTTGAGCTTTTGAGGATTCATTCAATTTTGTTGTGACACTGTCTTCGAAATTGAGAAAACTGATACTGCAACTAAACGAATTTAAAATGTCTTTAACAATGATTATGACTTTAATTTTATACAAAGAAATAGACAATTTAATACAACGCAATACTTCATTAGAAGAAAGAATTATAAGGTATCAATAATAATTTCAATCATTAAAAGCAACATCGAATATCGAAATTTGTTATACTAGGAAAAACGTAAAATGGCATTGCCATATTAGATCCAAATAGTTGAAAGTCATAATAGATCTTATTCGAAGACATTAAATTGACTAAACCATCAGAAAAGAGATTTACGACAATTCAATCTGGGTACTGAATATATCTCGAAAGATCCTTTTACTAAGAAATGATAAAGTAATTTAGAAGTAAAATAGATTATCTTTGGAATGGAGAAAGTTCGAATATCAAGTACAAACTGAATTCAAATGAATACTGCAAAATTATTAAAAGAATAATTAGGCTTGATCTTATCAAAGTTGATAGTACAATTTGGCATATATATTATTAAAATGTTACTAAGAATATTCAACAAATATTAGCGAAAATTTCTCAAAACGATGATTATTAAAAGACTTTCCGTGATTACCTAAATAACGATAAAAAATTGAGAAAATTTTAAAACTGAAGTATTGTTAATCAGTTTACGATTTCCATACTTGATGTTCTATAATATCGAGAATACTTGTTCAGAAGTACTGATTTGATGTTAAATAAAGTTTAGGACACAGACGATAAAGATTTACAGACTTCTAATTGATCAATTGAAGCCATTGTTCAAGAATTTAACGATTCTGCATGGATTTAAAGACATATAAAGATATTCGACAAAGAATTCGTTATAGAATAAACATCAGAAAATCGTTTTTAGAATACTGAGAAACGATTAGGTGAGAAAAACAAGCATAGAAGATAACTACATGGTAAATAACAGCGCATAACAACGGTTCATCGCAAAGAGGTACCGTCAGAAAAATATAATTTTAGAAACCAGGAAAGAAAATGGTTAAGCCGACATCCATAGCTCCGCGTCCCTACTCCCGCAACTTGCGATAACCGAGACCGTTGAAATTCCTCCAACCTATAAAAAATGAAATTTCGCTCCCTTTATGAATCCAGGACTGAGAACCTTGGAGTAACAATGAAACCTGCGGAGTTAAAACAAATATTGAATAGAGATCCGGAAAGATTTCACTTCAAATGGTTGACGGACAGCAGTTTCATAATAAGTTTAAATTTTTCATACGGCAGCAACCTACTATTTGATATAAACCGGCCAAATACTAAAAGTGAAATCATATTCTATGGGAAATTGACTGAAATAGAAAATTCAAAAACGAAAATTGAACTGAAAACAAGAAGCAAAACTTTCCTTGCTATATTATTGATCGTTCTACCATTGCTCGTTGTTTTTCTTCAGATAATTATCAAATTCGAATGGCCAATTTTCTTAATTCAGTTTGCCATTTTTCCACTCGCGATCATAGGATTATTGAACTTCATTAGAAGCGAGGAAGACGGATTGTTAAGGATTTTCAAGGAATACCTGAATGACGAGATTAATAAAGCACGAAAAGAATGTGGCAGGAAATCGGCTATAAAAAAGCCTTATCATTCGGTTCCCACAGCTCGATCTTATTGCCATCGGGATCCATGATCCAGCCGAATTTCCCGTAGTCGAAAGTCTGCATCTCCCCCACGATCTCTACGCCTTCTTTCTTTAGTTCCTCAAGCAATTCTTCCAGGTTCTCCACCCGGTAATTGATCATAAACTGCTTTTTTGAAGGCTCATAATAGTCGGTGTCTTCTTTCATGGGGCTCCATTGGGTAGAGCAGTCGTTTCCTTCCTTATCCTTCCACCAGAAGGTGCTCCCCCACTGGTCTGTGTTGAGGCCGAGGTGTTTGTTGTACCAATCTTTTGTTGTTTTTGGATCTTTGGTTTTGAAGAAGATCCCGCCGATTCCGGTTACTCTGTTTTTCATGCTAAATTTTCAGGATATCGAATAAAGATAGTAAAAAGCCCGACAGAGAATTAAGAGATCTGTCCAGGGTTTAATTCTGAGAACTAAAATACTGGCTACCTATTAGTTCAAAGCAGGAGTATCTTTCGACTTTATTGCGTAAATTAGAGAGTAAGTTCGTCAAAATGGTCAGGTTGAAAGTACAGCTGAGAAGGCTCATTTTTCCCATCACTCTAATGGGTCTTGTAGCGCTTGCAGGTATTATTCTATCTATTCAGGCCCTGTATATTGCTTTTACTAATGATCATACTGCAGCAATTTACGCCGCGGTCATTATCCCCCTTACCTTGTTTGCTTTTGCACTATATGCTTTGGACAGGATCCTTATTAAAAGGATGAGTTATTTAAAGCTGAATCTTTTAGAGTTAATAGTCCTTGTGGTCCTATACCTTCTTTTAATACAGGCATAAGACACTAAAACATTATTTCCTCCCAAAATTCTCAATGATCTTATGTGCTATAGTATCTGCCAGCTTGCGGTGGGATTCCACGGTCCATCCTGCCACATGCGGACTTAGCAGCACATTTGGCATTACCAGCAGCTCCTGAAGCGCTTGAGGCATAGCGGAAGCTTCAGAAAAAAGATCTTCAAAAGAGCCTTTTTCATACTCCAGTACATCAAGGCCTGCTCCCAGGATCTTCTTTTCATGTAATGCAGCTACAAGATCTCCCGTCACTACACTTTTTCCACGAGCGGTGTTGATTAGCCAGAAAGGTTTTGCAAAAGCCTGAATAAAATCTTTATTCACCATTCTGTTAGTTTCCGGAGTCCAGGGAGTGTGCAGACTCACTACATCACATTCTCTCCTGAATTTCTCCAAAGAAACCTGCTCTGCATACTCATCTCCTACTCCCTCTAAAATGTCATAACAAACCACCTTTACATCAAATCCCTGCAGCTTTTTGGCAAAGGACTTTCCCATATTTCCGTAGCCGATGATCCCTACGGTTTTTCCTTCGAGTTCTACTCCGCGGTTGGCTTCACGATACCACAAGCCTTCCCGCACCTGCCTGTCGGCCTGGTTTAGTTTGTTGAAGAGGGAAAGCAACATGCCCAGAGCATGTTCTCCCACTGCATTTCTATTTCCTTCGGGTGCAGAAAATAGCTTCACACCCTTTTTTATCGGCATACTCAACATCAATACTCTCCAAACCTGCACCAACACGGGCGATAAACTTTAAATTGGGAGCAGCATCAAGGAAATCCCTGTCAATTTTAAACCTGCTCCTAATTACGATACCATCATATAAATGTTGGTTCTCAAGGATCTCCTGCTCACTTTGATTATAAGCCTCTATGTTTGTAAATCCTGCAGCTTCGAGCTGTTGTAAAAGAGTCGGGTGATTGGAGTCGGCGTGAAGAATGGTCATGAAAAATCAGATTTTTGGATAGTCAGATTGGGTGAGGCTGTCCTCAACATCTCCGGTGTGTTTGGTGCTGAGTTTTTCGAACAGCATAATATGCACTTCCTCCCCATCTTTAGTCATAGGACAATGCTTCACTCCTTTGGGAACAATGATGATCTCCCCTTCCTTTACAGTCTCTGTGCGATCTTCAAACTGAAGATACAAAGTTCCCTTTAGCACCTGGAACAATTCATCTTCCTCATCATGTTGATGCCACACAAATTCATCTTTCACTTTCGCTACAAGTACCTGCATGTCATTGACAACCCCTATTTGACGCGGATGCCAATGGTTACTGAATTTCTCAAGTTTTTCTTTTGGATTTATAGCTTTCATGGAGTGTGTCCTGTAATTTATACAAAGCTAATAAATGCAATTGGGAATTGGGGCAGGGATTGCAGCGGCATCCCCCGATCTTTATCGGGGATACAGCGGAAAGCCCGGTGCGCAGCAGCACCCATGAAGAAAATCACAATATTCAAATTCCAAATTCCAAATTCAGAAAATTTAAAATTGGTTTTGGAAGATCAAAAACCCAGGATGAGCTTCGCTATGGAAAAGTAAATAAGGATCCCAAAAATGTCATTGCTGGTGGTAATAAAAGGACCGGTAGCCATGGCCGGATCGATCCCGAACTTGTCCAGGATTATAGGAACAAAAGTACCAATAAGCGAAGCGATCACGATCACCGAAATTAGGGAAATCCCCACGGTAAGGCCAAATTTGAAATCAAATCCCAATAGGAAAATTCCGCCAATAAGTAGCAGGAGAGCGAGAGCTGCACCGTTTAATAAACTTAAAAGGATCTCCTTAACAAGGCGATTCCAAAGGGAACCGCTTAAACTTTGATTTGCCAGACCCTGCAATACAATGGCAGAGGATTGTACTCCCACATTTCCTGCCATCGCGGCAATAAGCGGCACGAAAAAGAACAGGGCAGCATGTTCCTGCATGGCGGCATCAAAAGTGCCCAGTACTGTTACCGATACAAAACCTCCCAAAAGTGCCAAAATAAGCCACGGCAATCTTGCACGGGTAAGGCGCAGGATGGAATCATCGGCCTCAACGTCTTCAGAAATACCGGCAGCAAGCTGGTAATCCCTTTCAGCTTCATCCCTAATGAAATCCAGGATATCATCGACTGTGACACGCCCCACTAACCTGCCCATTTCATCAACAACGGGAATGGCTTCCAGGTCATATTTCTGCATGATACGTGCAACTTCCTCCCCTTTGGTATGTACAGTTACGTAATCTACCTTATCTATATAAACATCACTAATGTTGGCTTTGCTGGAAGCCGTGAGCAGATCTTTTAAGGAAAGTCTGCCTTTCAATCTCCCCTTATCGTCAACCACATAAATGGAATGCACGCGGGTGACATTTTCGCCCTGGGCTTTCATTTCGGCAAGGGAACCGGTAACACTCCAGTTCTCATTAACTTTTACAAGTTCCTTGGCCATAAGTCCCCCGGCCGAATTCTCATCGTAGCGCAACAGCTCCACGATATGCTCGGCATGCTCTTCATCTGAGATCTCCTGGATCACTTCCTGCTTTCGTTCTTCAGAAAGTTCTGCCATAATATCGGCAGCATCATCGGTATCCATGTTCTCAAGCTCCTCGGCAATCTCTTTGGCCGAGAGGTTATCGAGAATGCGTTCCCGCACGTCTTCTTCGAGCTCCATAAGAGCTTCAGAAGTTTTTGTACTGTCAAGCAGCTTTATGATATAGGTAGCTTCGTCGAGGTCCAGTTCATCCAGGATCTCGGCTATATCGGCAGGGTGCACCTCATCCAGCAGCTGCAGGAGCTCGGTGTCACGCCTCTCTTCTATGAGAAGCTCAATGTGTTCGATATATTCTTCAGTTACCTCAAATTGCATAAGGCTGAATTTTTTGCGTAAGTTCTATGAAACGAGCAGTACTAAGCTGCTCCGGACGGAGGTCAAAGATACTATCTTCTTTAATATTATCGGGAAGATCAAAGATTTTCAGACTATTCCGCAAGTGTTTTTCTACGTTGCTGAAAAGCCGTCTTTACCACCCTGAAAAACAATTTTTCATCAACAGGCAGTGAAAAATCTTCTTTCCGGGTAAACCGAAGCACCCCACTGTCCACTTTTGGTGGCGGATTAAATACTGAAGGTGGTACTGTAAACAGATATTCGGCTTCATAGAATGCCTGGACCAGGACCGAAAGAATTCCGTAGGTTTTATTCCCTTCTTTTTCACAAATTCGCTGAGCAACTTCCTTCTGAAACATTCCTGAAAACTCCGGAATAAACCTCCGAAGTTCCAGCATTTTAAAAACGATCTGGGTTGAAATATTATATGGGAAATTCCCGATTATTGCGAATTGATCCTGTCCAAAGATCTCGCTTACATCATATTTTAGGAAGTCCTTTTCATGGATCTTTCCTTCAAGCGCAGGATAATGTTCCTTTAAATATGCGACACTATCCCTATCGATCTCGATCACATGGAGGTCTGCATCCTTTTTGACTAAATATTTGGTAAGCACACCCATTCCCGGACCTATTTCCAGCACATAAGGATAACCGGAATAACTTAAAGTATCGGCGATCCTTTCTGCCACAGATTCATCGGTCAAAAAGTGCTGGCCCAGATGTTTTTTGGCCTTCACATCACCTTCCTGGTGTTGGGGCACATAGGTATTGTGGTGGTTTTCACCTTTCCTGTTGTATTTTTTTTTCATGTAAACCGGGATTTCTACTGTTCGCTTACTACCTCCAGCTCGGTCCTAAACGCCACAAATTGCCCTTCAAAAATGGCAGATTTCTTTCTTAATTTTTGAGCATCTTCCTCGTAATAGCGCTCCAGCATTTCTTTATTTGGGGCTGTATATTGAACAGAATAGGTTATGCCACCCATTTCTTCCTTCACCATTACCCTGGTCATAAGAGCCTTTGTGAATTTTCCCGTATTGAGCATATCGGGGATATGTTCCTTCTTCATCCATTCCACCCACTCGTCGTGAACATTTTCCTGGATATTTATTGTGACATTGTAGATATACATAAGCTTATTTCCTTTCCTTAATCGGGATCGTAATTATTCATTTATTCGAGTTCGTCCCCCCGAAGTTGCCTGAATTTTTTCCGGGCGTCGACAAAGTAAATACTATCGGCGTAATTAAAGATAATTTTTTCATAAAACTCCTGCGCCTTATCGGGTTGATCCAGTTCCCCCTCATAGAGTTCTGCCAGGTAATAATGTGCATTATCTCCCAAAACATCATTTTTATAATGTTCTATGATAGTGAGGTAATTCTGTTCGGCTTTTTCGTATTTCCCTGCCTCCTCATAAAGCTTCGCCTGTTTTAAAAGGGCATCATCCTCAATCTTTTCTCCTTTGTGCTTTGTCAGGACAGAATCCAGCACCTCTATAGCTTTAGCATCCTTTTCCTGAAAAGCCAGCAAATCGGCCCTGGCATACAGTTTCAAAGCTGTTCTTGTACTATCCTCCAGGGAATTCTCACTTATTAAAAGACTTAATTCCATGGCATCATTAGCGATCAATTGCGAAGTGGCCGACTTTAATACATCCAACTGTATGGTCGCCCAGTCAAAATCTCCTTTATAATAGCTGGTCTTTGCCACCTTGAACCTGGCCATTTGTGCAACCACATCATTCTCAACCAGGTTTTGCACCTGCGAGAAATAGATCAAAGCCTGATTAAATTTCTCATCAAGCACAAGAATATCTGCCAATGCCATTTTTAAAGCTGCTTCTTCATTCTTTTGGAGATCACGCTCCAGGAATACATTTAGAACTTCCCGGGCTTTTGCTATGTTGCTCTGTTTAAAAGCCAGGAAATTTGCATAATCAATGTAAAGAGATAGCATAGCCGTTGCATTTCCATAGGTCTCAAAAAGGGCTTTATAAGCCTTCTCTATCTCTGAAAATTTTTCTTCCGGAAGTGTTTCCTGAAGAATATTCAGTCTTAGCTGATGGGCCTGCAACCTAAGATCTTCATTAGGGGCTTCGGCAATGATAAAATCCAGTACCTCCAGAGCCGTCTCCAGCTGACCTTCTTCCTGTGCCATCACTGTAAGCCGAAGAATAGACCCCAATCCCTGATTGGACCTGCGGTAGATCGCCTTTTCCTGCTGAAAAGCCTTTTGATATTCCTTTTGCTGCACAAAAAGCCAGCTCAACATATTATTATAAAGGATATTCTGGTCCTCCTGAAGCTTTTTAAGCAGCAATTTTCTAAAGATGAGATTGGCCTCATTGGCAGGATCATCGCTTATAAACTGCCTGTAGATACGGCTCACCCCCGGCAGTAAATTGGGATTGTTCCCCAGCACCTCAATATAATTACTAAACATCTTTTCAATATCTCCCTGTTCGCCGTACAGCCGCGCCAGCTGGATACTGTACTCGGCATCGGGATTCATCTTCATCCCCAGTTCATAAGCCGTCACCGCCCTGTCGAGCTTGCTGTATTTTTCAAAAGACCGGGCAATGGAAAAAGCATAATTTGGCCTGGACTCTATAGCCCTTAAGGCTTCAGTGTAAAATTGATCTGCCTGGGTATTTTTCCCCTGCAATTCAAAATTATGCCCGAGTTCCACAAGAAAATGAGGCGCATTGGCCGTATTATTCACCCGGTGTTTAAGCAGTTTTTCTGCCTCGCCATATTTTTCAAGTTGTTGATAGGTCGCAATAAGTCCGTAGAAAAATGAGGCGTTATAAGGTTCCTGTTCCAGGAGTTTTTCATAAATATTTTCTGCCTTCCCAAATTCACCCCTGTCGAAATAATTCTTCGCCAGCTGCTCTGACTGTGCAAAGCCAGAAAAATGGGTGCAAAGAAGAAGGAGAAAGAAGTAGAGAAAACGCATCTGCAACTGTTTTAAGTAAATATACTTTAAATTGCCTTTTTAGAAGCTGAAAGTGAGGATCTTATTCTGTTGAAAAGAAAAAACCTCACAGGTCTGGAAACCTGTGAGGCTTGAAAGTTTATTCAAAAAATTTAATTAATCTATCAAATCGAAACCGGTATAAGGCACGAGTACATCGGGTACTTTTATTCCTGCCGGTGTCTGGTAATTTTCAAGAATTCCTGCCAGCACGCGAGGCAAAGCAAGAGCACTACCATTCAAAGTATGAGCCAGCTGCTTTGAACCATCGGCCGACTTGTACCTAAGTTTTAATCTATTAGCCTGGAAGGTTTCGAAGTTCGAACAGGAACTAATCTCAAGCCACCTATCCTGGGCTGTTGAAAATACTTCAAAATCATAAGTTAGAGCCGAGGTAAATCCAAGGTCACCTCCACACAACCTAAGGATCCTGTATGGCAATTTTAAATCTCTAAGGATATCCTTGATCTGCTCCACCATTTTATCCAGGGCAGCATAAGAATTTTCGGGTTTTTCAATTCTTACGATCTCCACTTTATCAAACTGGTGCAGGCGGTTAAGTCCGCGAACGTGTGCCCCGTAAGATCCGGCTTCTCTTCTAAAGCATGGAGTGTAGCCTGTACAGGCAATAGGCAAATCATTTTCAGATAACATATCATCCCTAAACATATTGGTGATAGGCACCTCGGCAGTTGGAATAAGATAAAGGTTATCTTCGGTGACATGATACATCTGCCCTTCTTTATCGGGCAGCTGACCTGTGCCATATCCTGAAGCCTCATTCACCATAAGCGGCATCTGGAACTCGGTATATCCTGCGCCTACATTCTTATCTAAAAAGTAAGAAATAAGCGCTCTTTGCAAACGGGCTCCTTTTCCTTTGTAAACCGGAAAACCGGCACCGGTGATCTTGTTTCCCAGTTCAAAATCAATGATATCGTATTTCTTTGCCAGCTCCCAGTGCGGCAGTGCATCTGTAGCCAGTTGCGGCACTTCACCTTCTTTGTAGACCTCCACGTTATCTTCTTCTGAAGTTCCTGCAGGAACAAGCTCGTTTGGGATGTTAGGAATGTTATACAAGACACGATTAAGAGCCATGGTTGTAGCCGCAAGCTTTTCTGAAAGTTCTTTGGTAGACTCCTTAAGGTCTGAAGTTTGTTGTTTCAGTTGATTTGCCTTCAGGTGTTCTCCGGTCTTGAAGAGCATTCCAATTTCTTTTGAAAGACGATTGGATTCGGCTAATTTTTCATCCAGCTCGGCCTGGGTGGAACGACGTGTTTCATCCAAATCAAGCACTTCAGAAAAAACTTCTTCAGCATCAAAATTTCTCTTTTTTAAGGCCTTTAAATACGCCTCTTTATTCGCCCTGATATTGGCTACCTGTAACATAATATTGGTTTTTGAAGATTTGCCGTAAAAGGCATTTCAAGGGTAAAGGAACAAAAATAGCAAAAGCCTAATAACATTATTCAATCGAGGACGGTAAAATCCAGTCATGATGCCCAAAATGATTCCATTTCTTTGCTGCAAGGTCGACATTTGGATCTATAAAAGGTACATACGGCCTACCATTAACGCTCACCTTACTGTCAACATAGATCTCTACCTCTTTCCCCGTAAGTTCAAACTCTTCTTCGAGGCGCTGGGAAAACTGCCAGATCATATCGGGTTTTGTGGATACTGCCCGCTGCTGTTTAGGGGAAAGGTACTGGCCGGTTTGGACCATAATTGTATCCTGCGGCCTGGCTTTGTCCACCACCTTAAACTGTATCCACCCGGCCTTTGACCTCAACATCATGCGCCAGCTAAGACGATGTCCCTCCTCTGTCCATAAAACATCATCTTTAAAGAACCAGTGGCGCACGGGTAAAGCCAGCTGCACAACGAACCAGACACTGAAAAAGACCAAAAGCGGCGTTTTATATTCCGGCACCTCCACCTCGTTCCCTGAATAGTGAGGTTTCTTCCGAAGAAATATGCGGTTAATTTTTTCGGTTGGAAAAAAGAAGATCGTAAAAGCGAGGGCCAGGTAAGGAAATATCCCAATGTGAAAAATAAGGCTGTTGAAGAGGTGAAAAAACACAGCTGCCAAAAAGGCGAAAATTCGTGTTCTTTTCCAGAGCAGTAATGGAATGATCAAGAGATCAAATAAAAATCCGAACCAGGCGATAGTGTAATGCACCCAGGTTTGCTGAAGGAAATCCCCAATAAGCCAGTAATCACTTCTTGCCACCATTAATATTCCCGGCAGGGTAGCATCAAACCAGTCGGGGTAGATCTTGGCTACGGCTGCATAGGTATATACAATGGTCATTTGGACGACAAGCAATATCCAGACCCAGCTTGGCATGCTTAACTTTTTTAATTCCGGTTTTCTCCAGACATCAACCGATGCATACCTGTGCGCAGGAAGCAGGATCATGAGGAAACACAACAGCATTAAAAGATAATAATGATTATTGTAGGAGGATTTTTGCATCAGGTAAACCGCAGCCCACATAATGGTGTACATGAAGATACTTAGCCTGTATTTGAATCCCAGCATCACAAAGATCCCAAACAGGCCCATAACAGCGTAATACCAAAGCATTCCGTTGCCCGGCAGGGGCTGAAGAAAATCGAATCCTATAAAATTAAAAGTGAAATCCGGCTCAATAAAAGCCCGTCTTACCCAGCCGGTAAAAATGGCTCCAATAGCCTCAATAGCTAGCAACAACCCAAAGAGAATCCTAAACACAATGAGTGCAGAATTATCTATTCGGGTGAAGAGCCATTTATTTAGCATAATTATCCCGGATATATTGAAAGCTGAAAGCCTCATCCTGCTTCATCGCCCGCTTCAACGCTTCAATGGTGTCAAATTTCTTTTCATCTCTAATCCGTGTGAGAAGTTCAATGGAGAGATATTCCCCGTAAAGATCTTTATCGAGATCGAAAAAGTAGGTTTCAACAGTTTTTTCGGTACCTCCCACGGTTGGATTGGTTCCTATGTTCATCATCCCAAAAACTACCTTCCCGTCAATAACCGACCGAACTACGTAAACCCCGTTTTTGGGAATTAATTTATAGTTTTCATGAATGTGAAGATTGGCGGTGGGATAACTGAATTCCTTCCCAAGACCTTTGCCCTTTACAACAGTACCGGCAAGTGCAAAAGGATAACTTAAATATTGATTCGCCTTTTCTACTTTACCTTCTAAAAGAGCTTTCCTTATTTTGGTAGAGCTTACGGCCACGTCTTCCACATCCTGTTTTGAAATTTCTTCCACTTCAAAATTATATTCTCTCCCAAACTCACGCAGATCATTGATGTCTGCAGTTCTATTTCGCCCAAAGCGGTGGTCGTACCCTATTATGACCTTCCTGGCTTTTAATTTATTTACAAGGATGTCCCGCACAAACTCCCGCGCCGAAAGACGTGAGAATTGTTGCGTAAAAGGATGAATGATCAAATGGTCTATACCGCTTTTCTCCAGGATCTCCTTTCGTTCTTCGATAGTGTTGATCAGCTTTATATCGGCATCTTTTTGTAACACCATGCGGGGATGAGGAAAAAATGTAAGGATAGCCGATTCAAGACTTCCTGCCCTGGCAGTATTTACCAGTCTTTCAATGATCTTTTGATGCCCAATGTGCACCCCGTCAAAGGTACCTATAGTGACTACTGTATGATGATCGCTGTTAAAAGCATGTGCTCCTTTGTGTTCTTTCAAGACTACTTCTATTTCCCGTTAAAGGTATTCATTGTGTTGTTCATGCCTGCTGTACCAAAGGACCTGATAACTTCGGTCGATTTCTCCAGTCTTTCGGGCAGTTTCTTTGTTTCCTCTTCATCCCATTCCCCCAGCACGTAATCTACCTGCCGTCCCTTGGAAAACTCATCGCTTATCCCAAAGCGAAAACGGTTATAATTTGTCGTTCCCAATTGCGCCTGTATATCTTTTAAGCCGTTATGCCCACCGTCGCTGCCTTTGGTTTTTATTCTTATCGTACCAAAGCCGAGATTGAGATCATCTGTAATTACCAATAAATGCTCCAGCGGCACCTTTTCTTTTTGCAGCCAGTAATTTACTGCTTTTCCACTAAGGTTCATATAGGTGGATGGTTTAAGCAGAATGAAGCTACGGCCTTTGAATTTGTAGGTTGTTATATCACCAAGTTTTTGGGATTCGAAAGTAAGGCCTTCTTTTTCTGCAAGGAAGTCAAGAACTTTAAATCCAATATTGTGACGGGTGTTATGATATTTTGGGCCAATATTTCCCAGCCCAACAATGAGAAATTTTTTCATAGGGGGAATTTCTTCTTTAGAATCTTCTTTAGGTTTTTTAGTCCAAATCCTACCAAAGAACGAGAGCATAGATTTCTTTTTTGGTAAAAATAAAAAAAGCATCCCTAATTAGGGATGCTTTATCTTTTGAATAAGATTTTATAAATCTATGCGTTTTCGTTTTCGTCAACTTCTGTTGCAGGTACTTCATCTGCAGGAACTTCTTCCTCTTCATCTTCAGTATCGGCGATAACGTTACGAGAAGTTCTAACCTGGCAAACAACAGTGTTATCCGGGTGCATGATCTTAAAATCTTCACTTTTAAGAGCAGTAACATAAAGTTTGTTACCAATCTTAAGTGGAGTGATATCTGCTTCAATAAAATCTGGAAGATTTCCTGGAAGACCTTTCACTCTCATTCGGCGAAGGTTGAATCTCAATACCCCACCATTTTTCACCCCACGGGCAACTCCAGTAGTGTGAACCGGAATTTCCATAGAAATTTCTTTGTCTTCAAAGATCTGGTAGAAATCGATATGCAAAATTGCATCTGTTACAGGGTGGAACTGGATGTCCTGTAGTACAGCGTTAAATTTCTCACCACCTTTTAATTTAATTTCCACTGTATGCACATCTGGTGTGTATACAAGGCTTTTAAAGGCAATCTCATCTGCTGCAAAATGTAATGGCTCGTCTCCCCCGTATAATACGCAAGGAACCTGTCCAGCATTACGTAAGGCTTTTGTAGCTTTCTTGCCTACGCTTTCTCTTTTAGATCCGTTGATCGTAATTGATTTCATTGTTAAAAATTTTAGGCTGCAAAAGTAAATCTTTTTTTTCAGCTATTAAAAGCCTGAAGCCTAATTATTTTAAAGAGAATAAAAATGGCATTTTTGAAGCTTCAGATTCAATCCAGACAACAATTTTATCTACCTGGTACTTATAACTTCTAAAATCTCACCTCTAAATTCTCACTTCAGCTTACATGATGAATTTTGAGCTTATTGACCTGTTGTTATGAACCCTGTTCATAACATCGGCAAAAAGATCGGCACAGGTGACCACGCGGATTTTCTTACTCTTCTTTTTCAGCGGAATGGAATCGGTAACAATTAGTTCTAAAAGTTTAGAATTCTCGATGCGTTCATAAGCTTCTCCCGAAAGTACAGGATGAGTACATATTGCCCTTACACTAAGCGCACCTCTTTCCATCATCACATCTGCAGCTTTAGTGAGGGTTCCTGCGGTATCAACCATATCATCAACAAGTACCACATTACGGCCTTCAACATTCCCAATCAATTCCATGTGGGAAATTACATTTGCCTTAGCCCTTTGTTTGTAACAGATCACAACATCGCTTTCCATGGTTTTGGAGTAAGCATATGCTCTTTTAGATCCTCCCATATCGGGTGAAGCAATTGTAAGGTTTTCCAGTTCCAGGCTTCGCAAATATGGAAGGAAAACAGTTGAAGCAAACAGATGATCTACGGGTTTTTCGAAAAATCCCTGAATTTGATCTGCATGGAGATCCATGGTGATGATCCTTGTAGCTCCTGCAGTCTCAAGCATTTTTGCAATAAGTTTCGCCGCGATTGGCACACGTGGCTTATCTTTTCTGTCCTGCCTTGCCCATCCATAGTAAGGAATTACGGCTGTGATATGTCTTGCAGACGCTCTTTTGGCAGCATCGAGCATAAGAAGCAGTTCCATGAGGTGGTCTGATCCCGGGTGAGTTGAGCCAATGATAAAGACTCTCGATCCTCTAACAGATTCCTCGAAAGAGGGTTGAAATTCCCCGTCACTATAGGTGGAGGTAATAACATTTCCCAGCTTTGAACCATAGGATTCGGCAATTTTCTCGGCCAGGTCCCGGCTTTGATTACAGGAAAAAATTTTCGCTGCGGTGTTAACTTCAGGCATTGTGTGTAGTTTGTGTTGTTGCCCTGCAAATTTAGAAATTAATTTCAGGGGAAACGCCCGGCAAAAATACTTTCTTCAGAAATAAAAAAGGAAAGACTTCTATAAATCAGGCTTCAGAATTAAGACCGGCCAGAAATGCCATTTTTGAGAGGTTTGGCTTTAAATGAATACAGAAAAACTAAAATCTATAGCTAAATCCCGAATATAACCCGAAGAAATAAGGAGTTTGTCCTTCGTTAGCCTTAAAAGTGTTCATTTGAAATTTGACCACCGGCTCCAGGCTTAACTGTAGCTGCTTCGATAAATTATAACCCAGGCTAAGCCCAAGATTAGTAGTATAGCTAAGGTTGTTCATGCTATTGGTTTCGCCAAGATTGGCCTTGTTATCCGGAAGATCAAGTAAAAGCTCATTTTCTTCGAGAAAAAGTATGCTGCCACCTCCAATAATTCCAAATGCAAATTTTTCATTTATAAGAACATATTCCACCTCCAGGGGAACCTCCAAAAAGCCCATTTTTTGGCTTAAAGTTCCATTTGAAGGAGAGGAAAGAGTCGTTGTTTCTGCCATTTTTGAGGCAAAAGTGTTAGTAGCGGCTACATCATTGAACGAAACCTCCCGGGTATTATACTCAAGATCCACCTTATTAAGACCGGACCTGATATTGATCTTTTCGGAAACCTTATAAGCTACATTCACACCATAAGAAAAAGTAACTTCCCCCGAAGCCTCTTTTGGCGAAAAATTGTTATTCAAAGCATTACCTTTCCCCATATTATTGAAGTATACAGGCGCGATCCTGGTGGTCAATTTAAATTTTTCGGCGGATCTTTCATTTTTAAGAGTAACAGCACCGGGATCATCTTTGGGAACTAATTCAACTGCCGGAGATAATTCCCCTGCGGAATTTGTTTCGGCTACCAAATTTTCCTCCACCGGCTCTTCCTGATCTTTAGCAAGTCCGGCACCTTCTTCATGCCTGATATTTGAAAAATCACGATTTGAATTATTTATTTTTTCTGAATTTTCCTGGCTTACTGAAGCAATTTGATGGTGGTTTTCCTGAAGTTGTTTCTCCCGATTCTGCAATATCAAAGCCTGAAGAATTATTCCCGATTCTCTCATCACCTCATTAAAAGTTTCTGAAATTTCGAAAGGAATCAAATCCCAATCTTTGATAACCGGCGTCACAACCACATCGTTCTTTTTATCAAAAAAAGTGGGGCTTTGCAGGTACGCAGCAAAGATGAGGGCCAAAGCAGCAGCCACTCCCCCAAGTTGGAACCACAGAGGAAAGAGCTTTCTTTTTTCCCTTTTTTGAGGCAATTGGGACAGGATATTTTCCCAGGAATCTTCCGGTGGCGGGACTTTAGCTCCTTTAAAGCGATCCCGATAAATGCTGTCGATGTCCTTACCCATTTTCATATTGATTTCAGGTAAATTGTCATTTTATGACGTTTGATACTTTCCCTTAGCTTAATACGGGCACGGGCCAGGTTGGATTTAGAAGTTCCTTCGGATATCCCTAGCATTCGGGCAATTTCTTTATGAGAAAATTCTTCCATAACATAGAGGTTGAAGACAAGCCTGTATGCATCCGGCAACTCCTGAATTATTTTTATCAAAAAATCAAGGGATAGAATTTCATCATCCAGCTCTTCGTCAATCTCTTCGGAAATATCCCCGGTTATACTGAGGTGGATACCGTTCTTCTTGCTCTTTTTAATAGCTGTGTTGATCACTATACGGGTCATCCAGCCTTCAAAAGTGCCTTTTTCTCTATACTGTTGAATATTCTGAAAGATCTTTATAAAACTGTCCTGCAGCAGGTCCCTGGCCTGCTCATAATTCGCCGAATATTTAAGGCACAGGACAAAAAGCTGTTCGGAATAATCCCGGTAAAGCTTTTCCTGCGCCTTTCTATCCTGTTGTTTACACAGCCGAACTAGTTCTTTTAGACCCACCTAAAAATGATGTTGGTTTCTACCTCCTCAAAATTAATTGACGGCAGGGGTAGGAGTAGCCTCCCCTACCGGAACGACTATTTTAGTGTAAGTATTCTCCTTGTTTGCGTCAACGCCTGTCCAAAGATAGAACGTAAAAGGCTGATCTTCATCAATTCTAAGGGTAAATGAATCCATTTTTTCAAGGTCCTCACTTTCTAAGGTACAATCCTCCAGTCCTGTGGGATATGACGCTACACCGGCAACATAGATGTCCCTTCTTAAAGCACCTTCAGATCCACCTCTAATGGCCTGTAAACCCAAAGCGGTATGGCAGGCATCGGGCAGAAGATAAGTGACTTTGATTTGATAAAGTTTTCCCTTTTCAAAAAACTCGGGGAGATCTGCATCAACCACTTCAGCTAAAACCTGTACAGAACCCGGCCCGTCATCTTCGATATCACAACCGGCCAATAACAAGGTGAACATAAATAAAAGAGCAATCTTCTTCATAATGTATGGAAATATTAGTTGTTTATTATAATGACCCCGGTTTCATAAAAGGTTGCGTGAACCAGATAAAAAAATGTGGTACTTTAAAATAATTGATGCAAAACAGTTACCTGTACTGCTATAAGGTTTTGCGATTTGCTTAACTTCAACAATTAATATTGTAAATAACAAAATGCATTCTTTTTCAACCAAAATGTCTTACCTGTACAGGACCGTCAAAGGTAAAATCGCTTTTTATCCAACCTTATTTGCTCTTACGGGCCTGGTTTTCGCCTTCATCATGATGTACCTGGAGAGTTTAGGGATTTCGGGATATCTTGTTGATAATGCACCGCTATTGGTCGTAAACAGTGGCGATACGGCTTTAACCATTCTAAGTGCCTGCATCACAGGTTTAATATCAATGATGGTCTTTAGTTTTTCCATGGTAATGGTGCTGCTCAACCAGGCAGCCAGTAATTATTCGCCGCGATTGCTTCCCGGTCTAATATCAGATCGTCGTCACCAGATTATTCTCGGGATATATATCTCGAGTATTTTGTTCTGTATTTTCACCCTCTTCTCTATTCAGCCCACAGGAGACAAATACCAGATACCCGGTTTTTCTGTTCTGCTCGGCATTCTTTTCACGGTAATGTCCATTTATGCTTTCATTTATTTTATTCATAATATTTCTGAAACTATTCAAATAACCAATATCCTTAAAAAGATATTTACAGATGCCCGAAAAACACTTTTCCATCTCCTTGAGGAAGAGAAAGGTAATTCCTCCACCTTTCCCGGGACAGATGACTGGTTTGAATATAATTCTCCCCAGAGTGGTTACTTTCAAAGCTTTTCACGAGAGGGGCTACTTTCCTTTTGCAAAAAGAATGATACCATGCTTGAAGTTCTCCTTACGAAAGGCTCTTTTGTTTTGGAGGGAGTACCGGCGTTTCGATCAAAAAAGAAATTGGATAAGGTAGTTGCAGAAGACCTGCTGGATAAATTTCATTTTTCCAGGGAGCAACTTGTTACAACAAATTTTATTCTCGCATTCAAGCAAATAACCGAGGTCATAATAAAAGCCATGTCTCCGGGCATTAACGATCCCGGGACAGCATTAAATGCAATTGATTACCTCTCGGATTTGCTGAGGGTTAGAATGTTGAAATCTGATCGGGAATTCATTTCAGATGATGGAAAGGACTATGTCAAGTTGAGAGGAGTAACTTTTAAAGAGTTGCTTTACAATATAAATACCTCCTTGAGAAGATATTGCAGCCAGGATGTCGTGGTGGTTCAAAAAATAGCCGGGATGTTCATTTCTTTAATGAAGCAGAATTCAAAATACCCCGATTATCACATAACTTTAGGTTTGGAGGCTAAAGGGCTACTGCAGGAGTCCCGGCGTTCTTTAAAAAATGAAGCCGATCTTGAAACCCTGGATATGCTCTATGACGAAGTTGAAGTGCTTATGAACCGTTTTCCAAAATAATACCAAAGCACCATCCGGAAATTTTAAGCCTAAAACAGATCAACAAAGAGATCTTTCTATTTACTGAAGCACTAATTCTGCGAGCATAGGAAAGTGATCTGAGCCAAATTTTGGGAGTCTCTCGATCTTAACAGCACCAAAGTCCTCTGTTACAAAAAAATGATCAAGCGGCCACCTCATAAAGAAAGACTGGGCACTAAAGGAATTATAAAGTCCTCTCCCTAACCTCACGTTCTTCAGATTCCCACTCTTTTCAAAGAACCGGGTAGAATTTGACCAGGAGACATCATTGAAATCCCCGGCTACGATCGAAGGTAAAGTGTCGGCTTCAACTAAATTACCAACTTTTGATAAGGCCACTTCTTCCATACCAACATTATCGGGATATTTCTCACTTGGGAAAGGCGCCACAGGATGGACCCCATGAAACTTTATTTTTTTGCCCGACCTTAGTTCTACCACCGTGTGAAAAGAAGGAACATCCTGATGACGGAAAAATTTCACCTCACTTTTGGAAAGAGGAAGTCTGGAGTAAAGGGCCATCCCGTAAGCATTGTCTAAAGGATGACTCATAGTAAAGGGATAATCAATTTCCTCCAGTTGGTCAATCCACCAACTGTCCACTTCCATGGCTAAAACCATATCTGGTTGGTGTTCATCAATTATTTCTTTGAGTCTTGCAGCATTCTTGTTCGTCATGAGAACATTGACAATAAGAATTTCAACGCCCGAATTCGGAATTTGATTCTTCAAGAGAAACTTCGGGGACAACTTTTTCTCCAAAGAAGTAAGGAGCTATTTTGACAGAATGAATAAAAATGGCTGCGATAAGCCCTGCTGCGATAATATAAGAAGTGATATTCCATTTCCTGTTCAATATCGTGAACAACAGTAAACAAATCACGGAAAGAATTAGATATTGGGTTCTGGGGAAGTCCAGGATCTTGGCGTACCAATAAGCCAGGTCATGTATTAAGGATAAAACACTCAATACAACCACGATGACACTTATTCCAATAACTATTTTAGATAATATAGATCTAACCATTTATTTCAATTAATGTGTGATAACAGGAAAGAAAAGATAGGATTTTATTTATTAATGTCAGCAATCTGCGTCAATTCTGAACCTCTAAACTACAAACAAAAAAAGCTGAGAAATGAATCTCAGCTTTTCTTAAGTACCTTGGGCGGGAATCGAACCCGCACGACCGAAGTCACTGGATTTTGAATCCAGCGCGTCTACCAATTCCGCCACCAAGGCAATTGGACGGCAAAAGTATGAATTTTTTCCTTTTGCTAATAAATTTTCCTAAAAATTAATTGAGCAAAGCCTAAATAATTCAAGTCATACCAGCCTGGTCCCCTTTGCGCATCTTGAGCAGAAATCGTATTTTCGGCCCTTATCTTTTTCTTATGTCTCAATTTTGGTTGTATTTCCGGTTAGGCCTGGAACATGTACTGGACTGGAATGCTTATGATCATATTCTTTTTCTCATTGTCCTTGTTGCCTCCTATTCCTTCCTCACCTGGAAAAGGGTTTTTTGGCTGGTAACAATCTTCACCCTGGGACACACGATCTCGCTGTTCCTTTCGGTATATAAAATTGTGCTCGTTGACACAACCTGGGTGGAATTCCTGATTCCGGTGACTATTCTGGCCACTGCTGTTTTTAATATTATCAACGCCAAAAAGAGAGAAAGCCAGAACAACATAAGTTTACTTTATTTTAGTACCGCTTTCTTCGGAATAATTCACGGCCTTGGTTTTTCTTCATATTTTAAAATGATCGCATCGGGTACAGACAGTGTATTTCTCCCCTTGCTGGAATTTGCTTTAGGAATAGAAACTGCCCAGATAATCGTGGTATTGTGTGTGCTGGTACTCAGTTTCCTGCTACAAAATGTATTGCGGGTGGCAAGGCGGGACTGGATTATAGTAGTATCGGCGATTGTTATAGGTATAATTCTACCTATTCTGAAAGAAAATTACCTGGCTCTTTAAAATTTAACTTTCCTTTATTGGATTAATTTAAGTCTTGCAATATTTTAGTAAAGCCCAAATTTTCAGCAACTTAAAAAGCTTTCTATATTGCAGACGAATTTTTTGACTATGCAAAGAACAAAGCAGCTTAAGTTTGACCGGGCGTATTTAAGGATCGCCAGAGAATGGGGGAAACTTTCTCACTGTAATCGTAGACAGGTTGGCGCGCTTATTGTGAAAGATAGAATGATTATTTCTGACGGATATAACGGTACCCCTACCGGTTTTGAAAATCCGTGTGAAGATGAAGACGGGTATACCAAATGGTATGTATTGCACGCCGAAGCGAACGCAATTTTAAAAGTTGCCGGGAGCACTCAATCCTGTAAAGGAGCTACACTATATATTACTATGTCTCCCTGCAAAGATTGTAGCAAGCTCATCCACCAGTCGGGCATTACACGTCTTGTCTACAGTATTGATTACAAGGACAATTCCGGGTTGAATTTTTTAGAAAAAGCCGGAGTTGAAATAGAACAAATAACTGAACTAGACGGTTGAAAAACTATAACAAAAAATATTTACCCTTACTCCTGGGATTCGCCTGTGCACTTGGTGTACTACTGGGCGCAGCCCTTGATTTTTCCAGTTACAGCTCTGGACCTTTCCTCAAAACCAATAAGAAAAAAGAAAAGCTGGCCCGTCTAATTGATTATATTGAATACGAGTACGTGGACGATGTAGATATGGACAGCATTGTAGACGTTACCGTAAACGGCATTCTTACAGATCTTGACCCTCATTCAGTTTACATCCCACAGGAGGAATATGCGAACTTAAGTGCAAGCATGAAAGGAGATTTTGTAGGGATTGGGGTAAGCTTTAGAAACATTAATGACACCATTGCCGTCATCCAGACTATGAAGGGCGGCCCGAGCGAAAAAGTGGGCATAAAAGGAGGCGACAGGATCCTTTATGCAAACGGGGAACCGCTTTTTGATTCCAATATTCATGTAGACTCTATTACCAGTAAACTTAAAGGAGAAGAAAACACAAGGGTGCTTTTAAAGGTGCATAGAAAAGGTGTCCCCAATCTTCTTGAATTTGATGTGAAACGCGGGAAAGTTGCTCTTAAAAGTGTGGATGCAGCTTATATGCTTACAAAGGAGCTGGGCTATATTAAAATTAATCGTTTTGCAGAATCTACCTATGAAGAATTTAGGGCTGGCCTTCTTGAACTAAAGAAACTGGGAGCAAGTCAAATAGTTCTTGACCTGCGTGACAATCCCGGAGGTTACCTTGCCGAGGCTACAAAAATTGTAGATGAATTCCTTCCCGAAGATAAGCTGGTGCTTATTACCAAAAACAAAAAAGGAGCCATTGAAAAAACCTTCGCCACAGAAGAAGGGAATTTTGAAAAAGGGGAACTTTACGTACTTATCAACGAGAATTCTGCCTCGGCCAGCGAGATCATAGCCGGAGCTCTTCAGGACAATGACAAAGGTGTAATTGTTGGACGAAGATCCTATGGAAAAGGCCTGGTCCAAAGAGAGATGGCACTGGGAGATGGCAGCGCGGTGAGGCTTACAATCGCCCGATATTACACTCCTACCGGAAGGTCTATACAGCGGCCTTATGATCATGGCAGCGAAGAATATTTTGCCGATTATCTCAATCGCTACAGGAATGGGGAACTGGTTAGCGCAGATAGTATTCATGTAGCCGATTCATTACGGTACGTCACCCCAGGTGGGAAAGTCGTTTACGGCGGTGGTGGGATAATTCCGGATATTTTTATTCCCAAAGACACCAATTTTGAAAAGCAAAGTCTAAACCTTATGCTTCGCAATGGGTACATGGACAGTTTTGTATTCGAAGTGCTCGAACAGGACCGAAAATATTACAATTCTCTTAGTTTTGAAGATTTTATGCAAAGAGAAGTGATCACAAATGCCATTGTGGAGGAATTCAGAGACTTTATGAGGCGTGAAAATTTTGATATGCGCTTTAATAACTACAGGCCTACTCTTAAGCTATATTTAAAAGCGGCTATGGCGCAGCAACTATTTGGAAGTACTGCCTTTGAGCAAATTCTTAATGAAGAGGACCCTGCAATAGAAAAAATAATAAAACTTTCGGCAGACCGGGAATTCAAAAAATAGCTTACTTAAGCTTGTCGTGAACCTTTGTTTGTTCCCCATCATTCCAAAGCGTTAGAATATCGGTTGCCACTGCTGCACCACTTCCGCAGGCAATGGCATACTGGCTCCTGTGACCTGCCAGCGAGCCGGCAACATAAAGACCCGGCTTCACAAGGTGATCAATATTTGTAAGCTGAACTCTGTCTTTTGAGGGTTTCGATTTTTTATGAGGTACGAGATATTCTTCCAGGCCTTCAATAGTGAAGGGTTTAGCATATCCGGTAGCTAAAACTACTATTGAAGAAGTATAAGAGTTCTTATTGGTGAGAATTTCAAATTTACCTTCTGAAAATGTCATTTTCAGCACCTTTTCTTTCTGAATGATCTCCACCTCCGGATAAAGAGTTCTCCAGCTGTTGCACTCCTGAAGAAAGGATATCTTTCCCCGCAGAACCCGCAGGTACACCCAAAACATTATTAAGTAAAGCACTGGAAAGATGCGAAGCGCGTTGATGTGCAATGATACCTACTTTTTTATCTGCACAAAATGGCTTGGAGAGAGCAGAACCTAATAAAAGGGCGCAGGATAGACCTGCCGCACCACCACCTACAATAAGAGCATCAAAATCCCTATTCTCCACTCTTCTTGGAAATCGCCCGGGACATGAGAAGAATCACCATGAGAACCACAACAATACTCGAAGCAAGTATACCTATTAAGGCTGTTTTACTATCACCCGAAAAGGTGTCTTGGAAGTCTAAAAATGTCGCGTTATATACAATGAGGCCTGCGGCCAGGACAAGTAAAAAATAAATTAGGATTTTCATATAAACAGGCTCTTAATATTGGTAGCGAAAAGTTTTACGGCTATTGCCAGAAGAATAACTCCAAAGATCTTCCGGATCACGTTTATCCCCTGCTTCCCAAGAAAATTTTCAATTTTTCCCGAAGATTTCAGGACTATGTAAACAAAAATAATATTTATAATAATGGCAACAATAATGTTTGTAGTGGCATACTCTGCCCGGAGTGATAAAATGGAAGTCATGGTACCGGCACCGGCAATAAGCGGAAATGCAAGGGGCACAACAGCTGCTGTTTCGGGCGCATCATCTTTATAGAGCTGAATGCCCAGGATCATCTCCAATGCGAGGAAGAACAGGATGAGGGCACCCGCCACTGCAAAGGAATTTACATCTATTCCAATCAAATTCAGGATTTCCTTTCCAACAAAAAGAAAGGCGATCATCAGGATCCCTGCTACTACTGTAGCTTTCTCGCTCTGGATATGACCGGCCTTCTTCCGCAGATCAATAATAATTGGAATACTACCAATAATATCAATAACTGCAAAGAGGATCATACTTGCGGTCGCTATTTCCCTGAAGTTTAATTCCATATTGAAAAACTAGCTTGCAAAAGTACTTTGAAATGAAACAATTTGGATTATACTTTAAAATTTTAACAGAATTAAACCTGAAGTTAACTGCCTGAAAAAATTATCTTTGCCAAATGTTTCAGCTTGGAAAAACTATAGTTTCAGAAGAGATCCTTAAAAAGGATTTTGTGTGTAACCTTTCTGCCTGCAAGGGAGCCTGTTGTATTGCGGGTGACGCCGGGGCGCCACTGGAAGAAGCCGAGACTCATATTCTTGAAGATATTTACCCTCTGGTAAAGCCTTACCTTCGAAAAGAAGGAATTGAAGCAATTGAAAAACAGGGAACTTCCATCATTGGAAAAGACGGGGAATACGAGACCCCTCTTATAAATGATGCAGACTGTGCTTATGTCACTTTTGATCAGAAAGGCACCGCCTTATGTGGAATTGAGGAAGCCTATAACCAGGGAGATATAAAGTGGAAAAAACCTGTTTCCTGTCACCTCTATCCTGTTCGAACCCAGGACTATTCAGAATTTTCGGCAGTTAATTACCACCATTGGTATATTTGTGACGATGCCTGCACCCTCGGAAAAGAACTTCAGGTACCTGTATACAAGTTCGTAAAGGAAGCCCTTATAAGAAAATACGGAGAAGACTGGTATGCCGAACTTGAAAAAGTAGCCGAAAAGTTGAAGGAGCAGGAAGTTTGATCACTCCGGTAAAAAATTTTTCACACCTACATTAAGCCTACCACTCCACCAAAACAGGAATCACCTGCCTCCACTTCTAATGTGTCCAGGAAAAATTTAGTAGAAAAACTACTTCCCTCCCGGATAAGGTCTGGAACGAAATCATTTTTGAAGATGATCTAAGCAGGGAAGAAAATCCCCTTCCGGCGGGACCTCGTGAGCGGAAATACCAAAAACGCATCTCTTGGTGGTCTAAAGATCATCAGGATGGACAAAAGTTATATTATCACTCCTCTCATCGATAAAGAGGATTACCTGCCCAAAGTCTTTGCAGTAGAGTTCGAAGCCTTTTTCAATGACGCCCACTCCTATTTCCTTAATGGTACAATACCAGCAAGCATTTTCTCCTAATAACATCCATACACCTGACAGTCAAAAGATTGAATCCTGATTTTAATTAAATTTTCTTAACTTTATGCTACATTTCTGCTACTATCTTCCCCTAAAGCAGGATTCCCCCATTTCTGAAAAAAATTTTAACCTCCCTGTTTCACAAAGGCTCAAATCTTAAAATTCTACAGTTATGAAAAATCTTATTTATTTAGTTCTTGCCATTTTCTTAATAGCCGGAACCACGCCAGCAGAAGCACAATTTCTCAAAAAGCTTAAAAAGAGGGTTGAAAAGAAAGTTGAAAATGCCGCAACAGAAAACATTTCAAATAAAGCTGCCGAAGAAACAGATAAGTCCCTCAACAATATGTGGGAAAACCAGCCTGGAAATTCCAGTTTCCCAATGGGAATGGATATGGTGGACCAGTCTCAAATTCCTGAAGGTTATGATTTTGACTGGGAATACACCCTTAAAATGAATACCTCCGAAGGGGAAATGGACATGGTTTATCACATTAAAGAAAATGCACCTTATGTGGGTGTAAAAATCCCGCAGGCCGAAAATATGTTCACCGTACTGGACACCAAAAATAATCTGACTGTTATGTACATGAATTCAGATGGAAATAAGATGGTAATGGCCACCCGCAACGACGTTTCTGCAGAGGATATGGATCTGGAAAATCCTTATGAGGACATGGAGTTTAAAGAAATTGGAACGAAAACCATCCTGGGCTATGAATGCCAGGGATATCGCTCTGAAAATGCCGATAATATATTTGAATTCTATGTTACAGAAGAGGTAGGAGTAAGCTTCAGGGATCTGTTTCAGAAAAATCAAAAGAATGTTCCAAAAGGCTTGAATGCCGACTGGATTAAAGATGGCACCGGATTAATGATGGCAATGGAGATGAAGGATAAAAATAATCCAGAAAAAAATGTCAGCATGACCTGCACCGGGATTGAGAAAAAACCATTTTCGGTAAAAACATCTAATTACCAAAGTATGAACATGGGAGGCAGGTAAAATTTTCTTAGCCATTTTAAACATGAAATTTCAGGAGATTCTTGGGTATAACTCATAAAGTTCTCCTGAATTTCTTAATTTAAGTTGTTCAAACTACGACTATGGATAACCGTCGGACATTCCTTAAAAAATCAGGTTTATTATTAACCGCCTTAAGCCTGCCTATTCCCAACATACTTTTTGCGGGAGGTAAAAAGAAGTTAGGCGTAGCCCTTGTCGGTCTTGGAGGCTACAGCACACACCAACTTGCTCCGGCCTTGCAGCAAACAGAATATTGTGAACTCCGCGGTATCGTAACAGGCAGTCCCGAAAAAATTCCGCGTTGGCAGGAGAAATATGGCATTCCCGATGCCAACGTCTACAATTATGAGAACATGCACGAGATTTCCAAAAATGACAATATCGATGTCATTTACATCGTGCTGCCAAATTCAATGCACGCAAAATACTCCATCATAGCGGCCAATGCAGGGAAACATGTATGGTGCGAAAAACCTATGGCTATGAATGCCAAAGAATGCCGGGAAATGATTGCTGCCTGCGAAAAGAATAAAGTCAAACTGGCTATTGGATATCGCCTTCAGCATGAAAAAAATAACCGTATAATGATGAAGTGGGCAGAGACGAATCCCTATGGTCCTATTCAGAATTTAACGGCCAAAGCAGGTTTCTTCAGCAGTAATCCCGGCTGGCGGACAGAAGCGAATATGGGCGGCGGCGCCATGTACGACATGGGCGTATATCCTTTAAACACCTCCCGCTACTCCACGGGCAGGGAGCCCATTGCAGTTTCGGCGAAGTCATCGACCAGCAGGCCCGAACTTTTTAGTGAAGTTGATGAAACCATGGAATTTACCCTCGAGTTTCCCGATGGAATTACTGCTCACTGCCGCACCAGCTTCGGGGAAAACATGAACAACCTGGAAATCTCCTGCCGCGATGGCTCTTATTATTTACAGCCCTTCCAATCTTACAGCGGGGTAAAAGGAGGAACCAGCGATGGTAAGATCCTGTCACCAATGGGCAAAAATCAACAGGCGGTACAGATGGATGATGATGCCCTGGCCATTCTTAATGACAAGCCAATGATCGCTCCAGGGGAAGATGGATTAAAAGACATAATTGTGCTCGAAAAGATCTACGAATCGGCTGCTGCAGGAGGGAAAAGACTCGAAATACAGCCCCTCTAAAAATGGCATTTTCAGCCTTTCATTTATAGTTAAAAACCCTGTTACCATCAGCTGTTCTTAAATCCTTTAACAGGTTCTAACTTCCTCATTTTTATTTATCTGCATCCCGGGTTTAACAAAAATTCAATAACAAAAATTATTTGTCATGTTGAAAACTTTGTTGAAAAGCTTTCTGCTGCTGTAGGAGAAACTCTTACATAATTCGCAATATTTGTTATAACCAATTTTCCAAAACCAACCAAACTAAATAAATTATGGCTCAGTTAGAACCCATTTTACAAGAGAACAAGGACCGGTTCGTGATCTTCCCAATCAAACATCACGACATTTGGGACTGGTACAAAAAAATGGAAGCAAGTTTCTGGACCGCAGAAGAAATCGATCTGCACCAGGACCTTACTGACTGGAACCAAAAATTAACATCGGATGAAAGATATTTCATCAAGCACATTCTTGCCTTTTTTGCCGCTTCAGACGGGATCGTAAATGAGAATTTAGCCGAAAACTTCGTGAATGAAGTCCAGTATTCCGAAGCTAAATTCTTTTATGGATTCCAAATCATGATGGAGAACATCCATTCTGAAACCTACTCCCTGCTCATCGATACCTACGTCAAGGATGAGAAGGAAAAAAATCAGCTTTTTAAAGCTATTGAAGTATTCCCGGCCATTCAGAAGAAAGCTAATTGGGCCCTGAAGTGGATAGAATCTGATTCATTTGCTGAAAGGCTTATCGCTTTTGCAGCTGTAGAAGGGATCTTCTTCTCGGGCGCCTTCTGTTCCATCTTTTGGCTGAAGAAACGCGGATTGATGCCGGGGCTGACTTTCTCTAATGAGTTGATCTCAAGAGATGAAGGCGTTCACTGCGATTTTGCCGTGCACCTGCACAATAACCACCTGGTGAATAAGGTGCCAAAAGAACGGATTAGAGAGATCATTGTTGATGCTCTAAACATTGAACGTGAATTTATCACTGAGTCTCTCCCGGCGAGTCTTATTGGAATGAACTCCAAATTGATGACTCAATACCTGGAATTTGTCGCCGACAGATTACTGGTTGAACTTGAATGTGAGAAAGAGTACGGTACTGCAAATCCATTTGATTTTATGGATATGATCAACCTGCAGGGAAAAACCAATTTCTTCGAAAAAAGAGTTGGTGAGTACCAGAAAGCAGGAGTGATGAACAAAGACAAAGACGCAGATAAGATCAGCTTCGACGCCGATTTCTAAAAACTTTTCAAGGCCGCAGTAGCTTTTCAGCATTGCGGCTTATTCTTTAAATTTTTCAGGGTTTTTTGAACCCCCGGAATTCTTATTACCTAATTTAAATCTTCAAGTTATGTTCGTAGAAAAAAGAGACGGCCGCAGAGAACCCATCATGTTCGATAAGATCACCGCAAGGATCAAAAAACTTTGCTATGGATTAAACGAGCTTGTCGATCCCGTTAAGGTGGCAATGAGAGTGATCGAAGGACTATACGATGGAGTAACTACAAGTGAGTTGGACAACCTTGCTGCCGAGATCGCAGCCACCATGACCACTTCCCATCCAGATTATGCTAAACTTGCCGCCAGGATTTCGGTTTCTAACCTGCATAAGAACACAAAAAAGACATTTTCGGAGGTGATGACAGATCTCTATGAGTATGTCAACCCCCGCACCGGTCAGAAAGCCCCCCTTTTGGCCGATGATGTTTATGAGGTGATTCAGCAGAATAAGGAACTTCTGGATTCCACCATCATCTATAACCGGGATTTCCAGTACGACTACTTCGGATTTAAAACCCTGGAGCGTTCGTATCTACTCAAGATCAACGGAAAGATCGCTGAAAGACCCCAGCACATGCTCATGAGGGTTTCCATAGGGATACATCCCGATGATATCGAGGCTGCTATTGAGACTTACGAGCTCATGTCCAAGAAATATTTCACCCACGCCACGCCTACCCTCTTCAACGCGGGAACGCCAAAGCCGCAAATGTCTTCCTGCTTTCTGCTCACCATGAAAGACGACAGCATTGACGGCATTTATGATACACTGAAGCAGACTGCGAAGATCTCACAATCTGCCGGCGGAATTGGTTTATCTATTCACAACGTAAGAGCTACAGGTTCTTATATTTCCGGAACCAATGGAACTTCCAACGGGATTGTTCCCATGCTTCGGGTTTTTAATGACACTGCCCGTTATGTAGATCAGGGCGGCGGAAAACGGAAAGGTTCATTCGCAATCTATGTAGAGCCATGGCATGCCGACATTTTCGATTTCCTTGATCTGAAAAAGAACCACGGAAAAGAAGAAATGCGTGCCCGAGACCTTTTCTACGCCATGTGGGTGCCCGATCTTTTTATGAAACGGGTGGAAGCGAATGAAAGCTGGACGCTTATGTGTCCGCACGAGTGCCCCGGCTTATATGATATCCACGGGGACGAATTCGAGGAGCTTTATTTAAAATATGAAGCTGAAGGCAAAGGCCGAAAAACCATAAAAGCCCGCGATCTTTGGGAGAAGATCCTGGAATCCCAGATCGAAACCGGAACCCCTTATATGCTGTATAAAGATTCTGCTAACCGAAAATCAAATCAGCAGAACCTGGGAACCATTCGTTCCTCGAACCTTTGTACAGAGATCCTGGAATACACCAGCGAAGATGAAGTTGCAGTTTGTAACCTGGCTTCTATTGCCCTGCCCATGTTTATCAAAGGGAATGAATTCGATCACAAGGAGCTGTTCAAGATCACTAAGAGAGTTACCCGCAACCTCAACAAGGTGATCGACCGGAATTTCTATCCCGTGAAGGAAGCAGAAAATTCGAATTTCAGGCACCGACCGGTGGGATTGGGAGTTCAGGGACTGGCAGATACTTTTATTAAGCTCAGGTTGCCTTTTACCGGTGATGCCGCGAAAAAACTGAATCAGGAGATCTTTGAAACGCTATACTTTGCTGCAGTTACCGCATCCATGGAAATGGCAAAAGAAGAAGGTGCTTACTCCACCTATGAAGGTTCCCCTATGAGCAAAGGTCAATTCCAGTTCAATTTATGGGGGATCAATGATGAAGACCTTAGCGGAAGATGGGACTGGGCAAAACTGAGAAAACAAGTACTCAAAAATGGCGTTCGCAACTCTCTTTTAGTAGCTCCAATGCCAACTGCTTCCACATCTCAGATCCTTGGAAACAATGAAGCCTTTGAACCTTACACTTCAAATATTTATACCCGCCGCGTACTTTCAGGAGAATTTATCGTAGTAAATAAACACCTGCTGGAAGATCTTGTGGAAAGAAACCTGTGGACAGAGGATGTCAAAAATGCCATTTTACGATCCAATGGTTCTGTACAGAATATTGATGTCATCCCCGATGATCTTAAAGAACTTTACAAAACTGTTTGGGAGCTGAGTATGAAAGACATTATCGATATGTCCCGTCACCGCGGCTATTTTATTGATCAGTCCCAATCCCTCAACCTCTTCATGGAAAACGCGAATTACGGAAAGCTTACTTCCATGCATTTCTACGCCTGGAAAAGCGGACTCAAAACCGGGATGTACTACCTGCGCACCAAAAGTGCGGTTGACGCCATTAAATTCACCCTGGCAAAAGAGGAAAAGAAAGAAGAAATTCCTGCTGAAGCACCTAAACCATCGGCTGTACCGGTTCCGGAAGGAACTTCTCTGAGTCCGGAAGAACTGCGCGCTTTAATCGCCAGTTCCAAGGAAGCAGAAGGAGATGATTGTTTGATGTGCGGCTCGTAGATGTGAGATATTAGATTTGAGACTTGAGACAGATTTGCCAAAGTTTTAAATCATTTACACGAAAAAGAGAATCGATTTTCTAATTACTCATAAAAAGGAACTTTGGTAAATCTCAAAGATTTCTCGTCGCATCTCCTTTTTAGCAAAAGGAAATGCTCTGTCGAAATGACAATTTAGATATTAACTTTAGGAGTTGCGGGTTCTTCTGTTCCAGGTTGCATGTTGCAGGCTTCAGATTTGCCAAAGTTTTAAATCATCTTCCCAAAGAAGCTAATCGTTCACCAAATATTGATGAAATGGACTTTGGTAAATCTTGTTCAAGATTAAAAGTAGATTTACCAAAGTTTATAAAATTACTTCTTCGGAAAACCTCAAGACTGTTTTCCAATGAAAGATTTCTCGTCGCATCTCCTTTTTCGCAAAAGCAGATGCTCTGTCGAAATGACAATTTGAATTTTAATTAGAAAAGGAAGCTGTGGCGAAACACCTTCCTTTTTTGCTATTTTTGAGACCTAAGTAAATACTTCAAAAATGATGAACTGGGAGCAGCTGCTTTCGCTGAGAAAAGCAGGAGACACGAATAAAAGATTAAGAAAAGAACAGAATGCGACCAGGTTAGGTTTTGAAGTGGATTATGATCGTATCATTTTTTCTTCAGCTTTTAGAAGCCTGCAGGATAAAACACAGGTGATCCCGCTATCTAAAACCGATTTTGTTCACACCCGTCTTACGCATAGTCTGGAAGTATCTGTAGTAGGTCGTTCCCTTGGCCGCCTTGCGGGGCAGAAGATCCTGGAGAAGCATCCGCAGCTCGAAAAGACCCATGGCTACCAAATGAATGATTTTGGCGCAATTGTAGCCGCTGCTGCTTTGGCGCACGATATTGGGAATCCGCCGTTTGGGCATTCGGGTGAAAAAGCAATTGGTGAATACTTCAGCAATGGCAATGGAAAAAGGTTTCAGGAAATGCTTACCCCTGAAGAATTTCAGGATCTTACGAAGTTTGAAGGAAATGCCAACGGTTTCAAAATCCTTACAGAAGATCGACCCGGCATTCCCGGTGGCATAAGGCTTTCGTATGCTACTTTAGGAGCTTTTATAAAATACCCGAAGGAATCCCTTCCGCATAAGCCCACTTCGCGAATAGCCGATAAGAAGTTCGGAATATTTCAGTCAGAAAAAGCCTTTTTTGAAGAGGTAGCAAAGGAGCTGGGACTTATTTCCACGAGTAAGGGAAAGAACATTAGTTACTGCAGGCATCCATTGGCCTTCCTTGTGGAAGCGGCCGATGATATTTGCTATACCATCATAGATTTTGAAGACGGGATCAATTTGGGACTTATTCAGGAGGAATATGCGCTCGAATATTTGATCAATCTGGTAAAAGATTCCATCATTACCGAGAAATACCACAATCTGCAAACCCGGGCAGACAGGCTTAGCTACTTAAGGGCCTTAGCGATTAACACCCTTCTTACAGAAGCCGTGGAGATCTTTATGCAAAATGAAGAAGCCATTCTAAAAGGGGAATTCCATGAGGCTTTATTTGACAGGAGCAAGTATGAGGCGCAAATCACCGATATCATCAAAATAAGTATTGATAAGATCTACCAGAGTGAAGAGGTGATAAGTAAGGAAATTGCCGGTTACCAAATGCTGTCTCACCTTCTCGACACTTATACAGAGGCCTTACTTCCTGTGAATGGGGAACAAACCAATTACAACAAACTGGTGCTTAAACTAATTCCCGAAGCGGGTCACTTTGAAGATTTACCGGTATATGACAAGCTCATTAAAACATGCAGCTATATTTCCTCTTTAACCGACAGCAATATTGTTTCCTCATTTAAGAAATTTAAAGGCCTAAAAATTTAATTTTCGTATTTTGCAGAATCGATTTCCTCGGAAGTTAGCTAGTTATCCCTATATGAATAAACGTATAAATTTTATACTTCCGGTTCTTTTGTTTGCCGTTGTTTTTGGCTTGTACCTTATTCCGGAAGATACCTCCACAAATAATATTTCTGAAATAAGGGAGAAACATTCCGGATTTCTGAAGCAAAATAAACCCGAAAAGGACAAAGGATTCTCCCGCCTTGAAAAAATCAAGAGAGCTCTTCCTCCAAAAAAATATTATGAGGAAATGGCTTATCTCACCATGAATCCTGCCCTGGGATACCCTGAACCATATAAGGTCAGGGAACTTCACGAACAACTTCTAAGGCAAAGACAGAGCAAGAGTTTTAGCAAATCTCCCGGTGACAGTGATGTGCATCCATGGGTTTCAAGAGGCCCTAATAATGTGGGAGGCCGCACAAGAGTATTGCTATTTGATCCTAATGACCCCTCGGGCAACAAAGTATTTGCCGGTGCTATAAGTGGAGGTCTTTGGGTAAATAATAATATCACCAGTGAATCCTCGGCCTGGAGACAGGTAGAAGGGTTACCGGCAAATCTTAATGTTTCCTGCCTTACGGTTGACCCAAGAGATTCAAATATCTGGTATGCCGGTACCGGGGAGCAATACACCGGGGGCGATGTGGTAGGCACCGGAGTCTATAAAACTACAGATGCCGGGAAGACCTGGAATAAAGTACTGGACGTTGAGGAATTTTCAAATTCGGGAGGAGGAACAAATATTAGGGCAATTGGAGGAGTTTATTACATCAACGACATTGAGGCCTGGGATAATGGCAGCAGCACCGAGATCTTTATAGGGGTTTCTACACACCTCTATGCCAACGCCCGAAATCCGCAGAATTTATTGGGATTTTTTGAACGAGGTCTCTACGGAAGTAAAGACGGAGGCTCTTCGTGGAACAAGGTCGTTGAAGAGGAATCTTTCAATGATTTTGAAACAGATGCTAACGGAAATATCTGGGCATCTACAACTTATTCCCCCGGAGAGGAGAATTCTTTCGGCGGAAAAATATTCATGCGTGAAAAGGGAACAAGTACAACCTGGTCTGAAATAACTACCATACCCGAAGTTTACCGCACAGAGATAGAAGCTTCTGCCACAGATCCTGGAAAATTCTATATTCTTGCTGAAGATCGAATGGAAGAAGCATCCCTTTGGATCACTACAGATGCATTTCAAACTATCTCCCGGCTTAATGAACCAAATGATGCCGATCTTGACATTCCCCCATATGACTTTGCAAGAGGACAGGCCTTTTACAATCTCATGATAGAATCTGATCCCACCAACGACGAAATCGTCTATGTAGGAGGAATAGACCTTTTTAGGTCCTCCAACAGCGGGGATTCCTGGGAGCAAATTTCAAAATGGGCAGACAATGATAACCTGGACGAACTTCCGGTTTCTGAGGTCCATGCAGATCATCACGTGATGAAGTTTAGACCGGGCAATACCAACCAGGCTATTTTTGGGCATGACGGTGGCGTTTCCTTTGCACGTGACCTCGCATCGGCGAGCACTTCAAAAGTATTCATTACGCCCGAAGTGAATTATATTACCACGCAGTTCTACTCTGTTGCTGTAGCTCCGGCTTCATTTGCAAGCGGGGATTATTTCCTTGGAGGCACCCAGGACAACGGAAGTTTATTAATTGAAAATGGAAATCCTGCTTCCCTGGGCATTTTAGGAGGAGATGGAGCGCATTCATTTTATGATCAGGTAAATACAGAATATTTTATTGCAAATTTGATCTACAATGATCTTATTGTGCTTTACAATTATGAAAAAGAAGGATATTCTCTAATTGCAAATAATGAAGATAGAGACGGGTTTTTTATAAATCCGCAGGCTTTGGATTCCAACCTGGACATTCTTTTTTCAAATGGACCTGAAGGGGTTCTTTACAGGTACGAAGATCTCACTCAAATTGAAACTTTAGGAGATGATGGAATTGAACGGAATTCTCCCATTGCACCCAGAAGTTCTCTTAAAAACCCTCTTTTAGACACCTCAATTAGCGCCATCACAGTTTCACCTTTTTCAACCCAGAGCAGCACAGTCCTTCTGGGACTTATCAACTCAAAACTGCTAAAGGTTGAAAACGCCCATGGCAATCCTTCAAATGCGACCTGGAAAGAGATCACAGGACCACAATTTGTTGGAAGTATTTCTGATGTTGAATATGGAGAAACTGAAGATCAATTATATGTTACATTCTACAATTACGGAGTAAAGAGCATCTGGTATACCGCCAATGCCAATGCCGCCAGTCCTACCTGGGAAAATAAGGAAGGGAATCTTCCCGACTTACCGGTGCTCTCCATCCTGCCCAACCCACTAAATGAAGATGAAGTGATCATTGGAACAGAGCTGGGTATTTGGGCTACTGAGAATTTTGACAGCAGTCAGCCGGTTTGGACTCAGTCTTATAATGGAATGAGTGACGTGAAGGTTACAGATCTGGATCTCAAAAAAGGTAAAAATGAGGCCTATGCTGCCTCTTATGGCCGCGGAATTTTCTCAGGGCAGTTCAAAACTGCCATAGAGGAAGCAGAAGAACGGGGGGAAGTTGTGGTAAGGGAAAACAAAATTCAGGTATACCCCACCATTTCAGCAGGAACTTATAAGATCATTTCGGGCGAGGATGTTCAAAACGCCGAAGTATTCGTATACAACCTCCAGGGGAGGCTTGTACAGGTTGTCACGACTCCATTGGAGGCAAATCAACCTGTGGAATTAGATCTCACTTCAGCAGCCCGGGGACTTTACATTTTTAAGATGACAGGAGCAGGAACTACCAACATTCAAAAAGTTATAAAAGCAATAGATCTTGAGGATTAAAAGGAGTAAACCACTCCTACCCCAAGAAGTTGTTTGAACTGTACCTTAGGTCCTCCCGTTTCCAGTTCCCCATCTCCATCCAGATCCTGCTTAAACTTAACATCGTCGTCGTATTTTAAATGTGAACCAACATTTGCTTTAACGTAATCATTTACCTGCAGGTCAAGGTTAAGTTCCCAGTCGATATCAATATTTCCGAATTTATTGAGATAATCAGAATACAACCTTAAATTATTATTGAGCGCAATATTTTCAAAGACCTTTTTTGAAAATTCGCTACTCACCAGGAAACCAAGTTGGGTCCTCACCCTTTCCCCGTCTTTTATAATATTCCCTTCCTCGTCTTTAATGGCAGGGTTTACCCCAAACATCCCTTCATTGGCCAGACGTTGATCCAGCACAAAAGTAGATTTTTGAGTTACCGGTGAAATGTAGACGGTGAGATCTTCTGTTGGAGAAGAATACTCGGTACCAACCCCCAAAAAGGCGTAACCCGGAGCCATAAATTTTGAAATAGGTGCTTCGGTATTTGGATATCGATATCCATATGTGAGCTGGGTGGTGAAATTAAATTTAGCCGAATAATACCAGTTGGAAATCGAATCCCGGCGATACCCAAAATTGGAATTGATCTCCAGATTATCTTCGGTCTTCCGGAGTTCCCTTCCTTCCTGCGCATTGAAGCCATATTTAATTACGAGTGTTGAATTCCAGTTCAAAAGTTCTTTTTTGTATTTCCTGCCCACAAGCCCATGCATTAAGGCAGAAAAAGAATTATTTCCACCCGAATTCCAGTTGATAAAGGCCACTTCACTAAGGTTGATCCCTACCTTGTTCGTTTTCTCCCAATAATTGATCTTTTCGTTTACAACCTTGGTAGTATCAACCACTGTGCTATCAACTACTGTAGTATCAACTTTTGTTGTATCAACTGCTGTGGTATCAACTACTGTTATATTAACTTTTGTGGTATCAATTATCCCCCTTCCGAAGCTAAAGGTGGTTGTAAAAAGGAAAAGGAGGCAAAGGAGGAACTTATGCATTAGGCAATTTCTATTTTTTAAGTAGGCGGTAAAGACATTCTCTAATACTCTCAACGTCAATTTTTGCTATTTCTTGCAATTCATCCACTTTTCCATGGTCAATAAATTGATCGGGCAGTCCTAAGGCTGTGATTGGTAGGTAATATTTATTGGCCTGCGCAAATTCCATTATAGCCGAACCTGCACCGCCTTTTATTACCCCATCTTCAACAGTAACGATGTTTCTATAGTTGGAAAAGATCTCATGTAAAAGCTCTTCGTCCAGGGGTTTTACAAAGCGCATATCATAATGTCCAATTTCTGCCGGATTTTCCAGACTTTGAATGGCTTTCTCTACGTTCTTCCCCAGGGTACCAAAGCTGAGAACGGCAATAGAACTACCTTCTTTTAACTTCCTGCCTTTTCCAAAAGGGATTTCTTCGAAAGGCATCTGCCAGTCTTCTACAAAACCTCTTCCTCTCGGGTAGCGAATTGCCAGCGGGTGTTCTAATTTTTGATTTTGAGCTGTGTAAAGCATATTTCGGAGTTCCACCTCATCAAATGGTGCGAAGATCATCATATTGGGGATAGCTCTTAAGTAAGCAATGTCAAAAGCACCGTGATGTGTCGCCCCATCTTCCCCTACCAATCCGGCCCTGTCAAGACAAAAGATCACCGGCAAATCCTGAAGTGCCACATCGTGGATCACCTGGTCATACGCTCTTTGCAAAAAAGTGGAATAAATGGCGCAAAAAACAGTAAATCCTTGCGTGGCCATTCCCGCTGCAAGCGTTACTGCATGCTGCTCGGCTATACCCACATCAAAAGCCCTGTCGGGAAAAGCCTGCATCATGTATTTAAGGGAACTTCCTGTTGGCATTGCAGGGGTGATCCCTATAATTTTCTCATTCTTTTCTGCCAACTCCACCAGAGTAAACCCAAAAACATCCTGAAATTTGAGTGGCAACCCATTTGTTTCATAGGGAAGCAATTCCCCGGTATCGGGAAGGAATTTTCCCGGCGCATGATACTTCACCTGGTCTTCTTCCGCCTTTTTAAGGCCTTTTCCTTTCCTGGTGATCACGTGGAGGAACTTTGGACCTTCAATCTCTTTAAGCATCTTTAGGGTACTCGTAAGACTCTCCAGATCGTGACCATCCACAGGACCGAAATATTGGAAATTGAGGGCTTCAATAATGTTACTCTGCTTCGGCTTATATCCCACCCTGGCTTTGGTAAGATAATTTTTTAAAGCCCCAACGCTCGGGTCAATACCTATTGCATTATCGTTTAAGATAATCAGCAGATTTGCATTGGTCACCCCGGCATGATTTAAGCCTTCAAAAGCCATCCCGCTCGCGATGGAAGCATCTCCTATAACTGCTATATGCTGTTTCTGAAGATCTCCTTTTAAACTGGAAGCCAAAGCCATTCCAAGTGCAGCCGAAATAGAAGTTGAAGAATGTCCCACTCCAAAAGTGTCATATTCGCTTTCGCTTCTCTTGGGAAATCCGCTAATACCGTCCAGCTGCCTATTAGTGTGAAAAGAATCTCTTCTTCCGGTAAGGATCTTGTGCCCGTAAGCCTGATGCCCCACATCCCACACCAGCAGATCTTCCGGCGTATTGAAAACATAATGAAGTGCGATTGTTAGCTCCACAACCCCAAGGCTGGCACCAAGATGACCTTCTTTGGTGGCTACTATTTCAATAATGAATTTCCGTAATTCTGCCGCCAGCTGCTGAAGCTTTTCGGGGGCAATTTTCCGCAGATCTGCAGGAGAATTAATAGTATCGAGAAGAGTTTTTGACATGTTGTGCAAAGGTACATTTTGAAATTGTATTTTTGAATATGCAATTAGTTTTTGACGACAGCTATTTTATGCGGAAGGCTTTAGAGGAGGCGCAGCAAGCCTATGAGAAAGGGGAAATTCCCGTAGGTGTAGTGATCGTGGCAAATCAACAGATCATCGCCCGCGGCCATAACCTTACAGAACTTCTTAATGATGTAACCGCCCATGCCGAAATGCAGGCCATTACCTCTGCCGCAAATTTCCTTGGCGGAAAATACCTCATCGACTGTACCATGTATGTCACTTTGGAGCCATGCCAAATGTGCGCCGGCGCGTTGTACTGGAGCCAGATCTCCAACCTGGTTTTTGCAGCCTCAGATCCAGAAAGAGGCTACAGAAGAATGGGAGGAAAACTTCACCCAAAGACGAAGGTTAAAAATGGCATTTTAGAGGAGGAAGCATCTGAATTGCTGAAGAGATTCTTTATTGAAAGACGGAATTTGAATTAGATCGATGCGCCTCAGAATCAAGAGACAAGAGACAAGACTTTTTTGGAGCTGTTAGAATGGACTCCTTTAAAAGAATAAAAGACCTGCAAGATTTTGGAAACCTTGCAGAGGTGTGGTTACCAATAAACTTTTCAGGTTCACAACCTTGCAAGGGTTAGGTTACATAAAAAGATATTCCGCTCCTCCCGATCTCGTACTCACTGCACCTTTCCAATACTTTACTTTTAGCTATGGCTTTTCAGCCTCAGAGAGGCGACATATCTATAGATAATCAGAATACAATTCTATTAAGCTCCGGAGGAGCGACATATGAATCCGGGAAAGAGACGCTATTATTCTGCTCCTCCCGAAATCCTGCCTAAGTCTTTCAATTTTATTTAAAAAGATCCCCTTCAAAAATGACATTTTTGAAGGGGATCTTCGGCTAATTTAAATACTGTTTTATAGAAGAAACCTTTTACGATCTCCTACTCAGCCTTAACCCTGTCAGGGGTTTGGAACCCTGACAGGGTTGATGGCTATTCTGTTATTAAAACCCAATCAACCAGCACTTCTGCTTTTCCTTCTTTGATAAGGTCGACCGTTGATGCGGGAAGTCCATTATAGGGTTCTTCCACGCCGTTGGTTTTGTATGGATATGCCCCACCCAGGGCAAGGTTCAGGATCAGGAACTTAGGATTATCAAAAGCCCATTCCCCGTAATGCTCCACCATAGGTTTGGTGACCCGATAGATCAACCTGCCATCAACTCTAAAGTCAAATCCTTCAGGAGTCCAGTCTACCGAATATACATGCCAATCGGTCACATCTTCCCCTTCCGGAAGAAATATTTGTTAACTAGCGGAGTTTCTCCGGAATAACCGGGACCGTGTAAGGCAACCCCGATCCAGTCTGTTTCTCCTACGTATTCCATGATATCAATCTCACCTGTTGCAGGCCAGTCGCCGCCACCAAGTGCCCAGAAGGCTGGCCAATAGCCGGCGCCTTCGGGTAATTTCATCCTGGCAGCTGCAGTCCCATACGTGAACATCACCTTGTCTCGGGTATTGATCCGTCCCGAGATAAAATCAAAATCATTTCCCCGGTAGTTGATATAGTCGGGGCTATAATGAGCTTTGAGCATCAGGGCATTCTCAACACCTCCGGCCTCAGGACCTTTTACAGTGAGTACAGTTGCAGAAGAATCTATGTAGATCTGCTGCTCGTTGTTTACCCAAAAATCAGTTCCAACTACATTCCAATGCTCTCGATCAAGCACTTTTTCAGAAAAGTCGTCAAAGAACAGGGTATCCTGTTCTTTATTCTGAGAAAGTTCCTGTGCCTGAATTTGCAAGGGCAGTAATGCGAGGCAGAAAATTAAATTTTTCATGAGCTTCAAAAATTAGTTTTTTAAGTAAAAAAGGCGAAAATGATATTTCTGGCACCTTCATATTTTTGGTTAGCCTCTCAACTTAATCTTTTCTAAGGATTAGTCGCTGGAATTTCTTTAGCTTCTTCCGGAATATCCCACATATCCTCCAGCTCTTCCAGTGACTTTCCTTTTGTTTCAGGAATAAACTTAATGGAGAATAGAATTATAAGCAAAATAAAACCCGCAAAAATAAAATATGGCAATGAACCATTCCAGAACTCGTTGTTGTTCACCTCACTTTCCGCAACAATAGGAAAAGTCTGGGTTACGACATAATTGGCAGCCCATTGCGCAGCAACGGCAATTGACATAGCAATACTCCTGATTGCGTTGGGGAACATCTCTGAAAGTACTACCCAGACTACAGGTCCCATCGACATAGCAAAGGATGCAATGAAAATTAGAACTCCAACCAGGGATAACACTCCCACAGTTTGGGTCATGAGCGTCACACCTAAAATTACAAATCCGGTGATCATCCCTACAGAGCCTATGTAAATAAGTGGTTTCCTACCAAACCTGTCTACAGTGGCCATGGCCACAAATGTAAAGATCAGGTTTACCGCAGCAAGCAATACCTGTTGTTGCAATACATCTTCTTTTCCAAAACCAAGGGCCTGTTCAAAAATATCAGCACCATAATAGAGCACAGCATTGATCCCGGTGAATTGTTGCAAAACGGATAAAACAGTTCCTATTACAATAATTGAAAAAACTCCTTTTGCGAATACACTTAGTTTAACTTTTGACTCCTCTTTTTTAATCGAGTTCTCGATCTCTCTTATCTCCATTTGCGCTACCTCATCTCCGTGAATTCGCTTTAGGACAGCCAGCGCCTGTGAATTCAATCCTTGCAGAGCCAGCCATCGCGGACTCTTCGGAACAAAGAACAATAAAATGAGGAAGAGTGTACTCGGGATCAATTCAGACCACAGCATATATCTCCATCCATTCTGAATATTTTCTGCTTCTGTGGCAGAATTTCCGATAAAATAGGTGGCAAGGAATACTACAAAGAAACCAATTACAATAGCCAGCTGATAGTAAGTCACGAGGGTCCCTCGGATACGGGCCGGTGCAATCTCAGCAATATAAGTTGGTGCGTTCATGGATGCCACACCAATTCCCAGACCTCCAATGATCCTAAATATCACCAGGAGATAAATTTCCTGGGGAAGGAATGAAGGCAGCCCAGATCCCCATGCCGAAATAGAGAACAGAATAGCGGAAATAATTAAGGAATTCTTTCTTCCGATCCCTTTACTTAGTGGCCCGGCAATGATGGCTCCTAGGAAACAACCTATAAGGGCACTTCCTACAACCCAGCCTTTCATCCCCGCATCCAAGTCAAAGTATTGGCTGAAGTAGTACTGGGATCCGTTGATCACTCCGGTATCGTATCCAAAGAGCAAACCACCTAAAGCTGATACGGCAGTTATTAAATAGAGGTAAGATTTATTTTTCATGTATTTCTAAGGGGTTTAATCTGATTTTCGAATAGCTATAGATTGGTTACGTTAATATAGGTAATATAAAATTTCTTCGGAATAGAGTTTTACCTCTTGGCCTCTAAAATTACCACCTACAGCCATATTTAAGAGCATATTATATGGTTTTTTAAAAGGATGGTGACCATTATCATATTCTTCGGGAATGGATTTCTAAACCGGATCTCCATCGACAAAAAACTCAATAGAGTCTATGGGCCACATGGGTTTTTAAATTTGAAATTCCTCCTCAATCTGTCAAATCGGGCGAATAATGCGCCTGAAGATCTAAAGCACCACTTCTAGTTCCCTGCGCTTATTCGCCCTTTACTGTATAAATAGTTGCCGTTTATTCTAAAAAAGAAGAGTCCCAAAAATGACATTTTTGAGACTCCTTAATCTAATTTAACCTGAAGGTATCTGTTTTCAGATCTACTGAATTTCCACCTACCATGACCCGGAATTCTCCCGGTTCTGAAGTCCATTTCTTTTCGGCATTGTAGAACTCGAGAAGATCATTGGTGATCTCAAAAGTTACTTCTTTAGTCTCTCCGGGTTGCAGTTCAACCATTTCAAAACCTTTCAGCTCGATCACTGGTCTTGTAGTGCTGGCAACCAAATCACGCAAATACAGCTGTACCACATCTTTTCCGGCTTTATTTCCGGCGTTTGTTACCGGCACTGTCACCTGAATAGATCCATCCTGAGTCATTTCATTAGAGGACAATTTTAAATCACCGTATTCAAAAGTCGTATAACTAAGTCCGTGACCAAATGGATACAATGCTGTTTTCTCTTCATCTGTATAAGCAGAATAAGTCACATCTGTAGGATTGGTTGGACGGCCGGTCATTTTCTGATTGTAATACAATGGCTCCTGACCAACAGCTCTCGGGAATGATACCGGAAGTTTTCCTGAAGGATTGTATTTTCCGAAGAGAACATCGGCAATAGCGTTCCCACTTTCTGTACCAAGCTGCCATGCAACAACGATAGCAGGAATGTTCTCTGAAGCCCAGGTAATTTCCAAAGGTCTTCCGTTTTGAAGCACCAGAACAACATTTTTGTTTGCGGCGTAGATCTCTTTCATAAGTTCCTTTTGAACTCCTGCCAGTCCAATATTTACCTGGCTTCTTCCTTCCCCGCTTTGGAAAGCATCTTCTCCAAGGGCAAGGATCACAAGATCTGCTTTCTTTGCAGCATCTACAGCGGCTTTAAAACCTGACTTATCTGTAGTATTGATCTCAAGCGGTTTAAGGAAACTTTTTTCCCCAACTCCAAGATCGGCTCCTTTAGCATAGGTCACCTTGACGTCTTTTCCAACGGTATTTTTCACACCTTCCAGGATAGAGACAGCTGAATTAGCTTCTCCCTGTGCGCGCCAGTTACCAATTGGGGTATTCTTATCATCGGCAAGAGGCCCAATCACAGCAATATTCTTTACTGATGAGGCCAGCGGTAAAAGGTTTCTTTCATTCTTCAGAAGAACGATAGACTTCTTAGCCACATCTCTTGCAACTTCTCTATGAGCGGCTTTATCGATTCTACTGATCGCCTGTGGATCTGAATAACGGTAAGGATCTTCAAAAAGGCCAAGTTTGAACTTCACTTTTAAGATCCTTCTCACTGCGTCATTTACCAGCTCCTCATCTACTTTACCTTCCTGAACAAGATCAACAAGACCGGTTTCGTAGGCACCACCTTCCATGTCCATATCACTTCCTGCCTTAATGGCAATTTCAGCAGCATGAGTAAGATCTTCAGCAAAACCGTGTTCTCTCATTTCGGCGATTGAAGCCCAATCGGAAACAATGAAGCCATCCCAATCCCATTTTCCTTTTAAGATATCCCTTTGAAGGATCCTGTTTCCGGTAGAAGGAGTTCCATCAATATCATTAAAGGCATTCATAAAAGTTGCGACCCCGGCATTGGCAGCGGCCTTGAAAGGAGGCAATATGGTATTGTGAAGTTCATTTTCACCTACGTGAACAGTATTATAATCACGCCCTGCTTCAGCAAAACCGTATCCTGCAAAGTGCTTAGCTGTTGCGGCTATAGACGCGGGATTGGAAAGGTCTTCTCCCTGGTATCCTCTTACTTTTGCTTCAGCAACGCGAGAAGTAAGATAAGGGTCCTCCCCGGCTCCTTCCATGATACGACCCCAACGGGCATCGCGGGAAATGTCTATCATAGGCGCAAATGTCCAGTTCACCCCATCGGCTGCTGCTTCAAGTGCGGAGATTCGTGCTGTTTCCTCCATAGCCTCAAGATCCCAACTGGCGGTTTCGCCAAGAGGCACGGGAAACATTGTTTTATATCCGTGGATCACATCATATCCAAACATAAGAGGGATCTTGATGCGGGAATTTTCCATCACCAGCTTTTGTGCTTCGCGGGTGGCATCAACTGAAAGAACATTAAGCATAGAGCCTACAAGTCCTTTTTTAAGCTGTTCCTTGCGATACTGGTTTTGATCTCCGGTTGCCGGACCTGTGAGATCCCAGGTGCCGCTATACTGAACCATTTGACCCACTTTTTCTTCAAGGGTCATAAGTGAAAGTACAGAATCAACTTTTGCTTCTACGTTCTTAACCGAACTTTTAATTTCAGCATCCTGTGCCGTGGCTGTAAAGGCCGGAAAAAGGCAAGCCAGGAGTAATATTCGCTTTTTCATTTTTTGTTTATTTGGTAATAGGGATTAAAAATATTTTTAGTTGGTCACCTTAAGCCCGGTCTTTAGTTCGTCCACCATTAGCTCAAAATCTCCCGGCTCTACCAGCGATTCTCCTTTTGGAGTGACGTAGGCAAGATCTTTTGCGTTAAGGGTGAAGGTGACGGTTTTTGTTTCACCAGGTTCAAGAGAGATCTTTTCAAACCTCCTCAATCTTTTTACATCGGGTGTACTTTGGCTGGCATAGAGATCTGAAGTGTATAGCTCCACGACTTCCTTTCCTGCTCTTTTTCCGGTATTGGTTACTTTCACTTCTACAGTGAGGTTTCCGGTGGTACTGATCTCGTTCTTATCCAGCTTTAGATCTGAATACTCAAAAGTGGTATAACTTAACCCGTCTCCAAAGAAGAACTGCGGATTGTAATCGGCTTCGTAGTTATAAACTCCTTCAGCCTTGGCTTGTTCTTCAGACGGTTTGTGAATGTAAGGTATCGTTGCATTTGGATATCGCGGATAGTTATATGGCAGCTTTCCGGAAGGATTTACATCTCCAAATAGAACATCTGCCAGTGCATCTCCTCCAAAGTTTCCGGGGAGGTAAGCCTGAACGATCCCTTTCATTTCTCTTTCGAACTTACTGATAATCCGGGGGCGCCCTTCATTTAGGACAAGAATCACGGGGGTACCGGTCTTTGCTAGTTCTCTGGCTAATTCCGTTTGATGGTCAGACAGGTAGAGATCATTAAGATCCCCCGGCTTTTCAGTATAAGTATTTTCACCTACAGCAAGGATCACGTAATCCACATTCTTAGCTGCGGAAATGGCTTTCTCAAAATCCACTTTTTCCTCCTCATAATATTTGCCTCCTTCGACGTAGGAAACACCAGGTTCAAAAATGACATTTTCGGCTCCTATTTCCTTCTGAACTGCTTCCAGAATGGTATTATAAGCTTCAGCAAACTCAGGAGTTTTCTCTCCCTGCCATGAATAGGTCCAGGCCCCGTTGAGGGTACGCATTGAATTTGCATTCGGACCTGTTACGAGCACTTTCGCATTTTTGTTAAGCGGAAGTATGTTTTCCTCATTTTTAAGCAAAGTGATAGATTCAGCAGCCATATCATAGGAAGCCTGTTCAAACTCTTTGCTTCCGAAGTTTGGATAATTCTTATAGTGTGTTACAGGAGTTTCAAATAGGTTAAGAGCAAGCTTAACTTTTAGGATCCTTCTCACGGCATCATCAATTCTCGACTCCTTAACCTCACCTGACTTTACCAGATCCACCAGGTTATCTACAAACACCTCATATTGATAAGGCACCATTGACATGTCGATTCCGGCATTGATAGCCATTTTTATGGCCTCACGGTCAGATTCAGCAACACGATCGCGACGGTGCAGATTTTCAATATCGGCCCAGTCGGTCACTACTAATCCTTCAAATCCAAGCTCTTCCTTAAGAAGAGAGGTAAGCAGATCATAATTCGCATGTACAGGAACTCCGTTAATAATCCCGGAATTCACCATAATAGTATGCGCCCCTGCCTCTACTGCAGCCTTAAAGGGAGGCAGATGGTATTCTCTAAGAGCATCTTCAGGAATGTAAGACGGGGTTCTGTCCTTCCCTGAAGTTACAGCGTGATATCCTAAAAAGTGCTTTAGTGTGGATGCAACATGCTCAGGATGGCCAATGTTATTATTCTTGCCCTCATACCCATCAATCATCGCTACTCCCAGAACAGATGTCAAATATGGATCTTCTCCAAAAGACTCCCACATTCTTGAGAAACGCGGATCCATCCCCAAATCCAGTACCGGAGAAAAATTCCATGGAATTCCGCTGGCACGTGTTTCGTAAGCCGTGATCTCAGCCCCACGCTGGACAAGCTCAGGATTACGACTTGCTGCCTGCCCAATTTGTTGTGGAAACATAGTAGCCCCGGCGGTGTAGGTTGCGCCGTGGATCATATCGACACCATAGATGATTGGAATGCCAAGTTTGGTTTCGGCTTTGTTGATATCCTGAAGTTCCTTGATCACCTCATACCACTTCTCTTTTGGAAGGGCACGGTTATTTGCGGTGTTAAGGAAAGAACCCACATGGTATTCAGAAACTGCTTTTTTTACGAGGTCCCGGTCCAGAGAAAAAGGCTCATAGCTGGTAAAGCGATCGTCACCTTTCCCAATAACATCCAGGGTTACCTGGGTCATTTGTCCAACTTTTTCCTCAAGGGTCATTTTAGACAAAAGTTCATCTACCTTGGTCTCAATTTCCGCCGTTGATGGCGCAGTTACCTTATCCTGGGCCTTTACGCCGCAGCCGGTAGTTATTAAAATTCCAAATCCTAAAACTATATGTGTGATTTTCATTTGTTATTCATTTTTCAGAAATTTCAAAAAATTTATTCCTGACGATTTACTTTGATCTTTTCCAGCTTAAAGCCTCCGTCTACGACAAAAACTTTCAGCCTGTTTTGCCCTTTTTGAAAGGGAATGTCTTTTATAGTTGTTTCAATCCATTTTCCTGCGCTGTCGGGAACAACAAAAGCCGGATATCTCTTTCCGTTGACTTCAACGGCAGCTTTTCCGGAAGTATTGGCAGCGGTTTTGAAGGAGAGCTCAAAAATGCCCTTTTCGGATACCTGGAAAGTGTACTGCAACCACTCTTCAGCTTCCATGTCACCAACATAAACATCATCATATTTGGTTCTGGACTCCTTTGGGTAAATATCCACTCCATCATTGCGATAGGTGCGGCCATTGTTCCAGCTTTGCCTTTCTCCGCCGGTTGAGACGTAATAATTGGCAGCAACATTGTCGTGGTAGGTAATTCCCATTTCTCCCATATCATAATTGGCAGCTTTTATGGTCGCAGAATTTTCTACCAGAACTTCAGTAAAAGGAAGAGCTTCTTTTGAATGCGGTTGCCTGATCATGGCATCCACTACTCCTTTATGGAAATAGTTATTTTCCAAGCCTGGTATTTTCAGCTAATTGCATGAATGCTTCATAGGCTTCTTCTTCGGAAGGCTTTTCACCTTCTCCTCCCCAGTAATTCAAGATCTGTTGATAACCAGGGTTCACAAGAACTTCAAGAGGATTATTGAACCCAAGCTTTTTAAGAGGCCACCATGCCCAGCCGATGTTATTTTCTTCCATTAATCTTATGGCATCTGTAAACCACACATTGGAATTTTCTCCGGTTTCCCCCAGCCATACAGGAGCGTTGTATTTATTTCTGAAGTCAATGAATTGCTGAATGGAAGCGGTGTCATTATAGTTCCAGTACTTGTGGAAACTAATGACCATATTATCATCCCAGGGCGGAAGAATTCCGTTGTAGTTATTACCCCACCCGTTACCTTCAATGATGACGATATGATTATTGTCTACTTCCCGAATGGCTTTGGTAATGTCGACCATAAGTTTTTTGAGAGGAGCATTTAATGTATCCTGAATACCATGTTTATGTTTGCCCTCTTCAAAGGTCCAGTTGGGTTCATTAATGATATCGTAAGCTCCAATCCAGGGTTCATCCTTGTACCTTTCAGCCAGTTTTTTCCACAATGCCACCAGCTTTTTTTGATTGGCTTCACTTTCCCAAAGAGAAGGTTTAGAAGGATCGCGATCAGAAATATTAACATCATGTCCCTGCCCGCCAGGAGCAGCATGCATGTCCAGGATAAGGTACATTTCATTTGCCTCTGCCCAGCTTAAGAGCGAGTCGGTCATTTGAAATCCTTTTTCCAGCCAGGTATTCTCACCTTTCACCGGCTCGTCTTCTACCGGAAGCGTGTAAAGATTATAATGCATGGGGAGACGTACTGAGTTAAAGCCCCAGCTCTTCATGGAATCTATATCTATCTTTCGGGTGTGATTTTGCAGCCAGGCCTCGTAGAACTCTTCAGTTTTTTCCAGACCTATTAATTCTTCAACATGCTTTCTAATCACGTACTGCTGTCCTGAAAATGGCACTTTAAGCATATATCCTTCCTGAAGCATATGCCCGCCCAGGCCTATTCCTCTTAGAAGGACATTTTCACCATTTCTGTCAACAATCTTTTGACCTTGGGTGTGTAGAAATTCCGAAGATGAAGTTCCTTGTGAGAATCCTGCAAAAGATGCAATTAGAACTACTATTAAGAGAAGATGTTTCATGACAGTTAAAAATTTAATGCATTTATTCCCACACATAAGTTCCCACCGCACCGGGATTAAGTGAAGCGGTTATCCACTTCCCACTGTATTCTATATTAAAATTTTGAAAGCTGTTGCCGTCATTAAGTACAATCAGCACTTTGTCTCCTGATGGTGTCCTGAAAGCAACATTGTACAGATCACCAATAATATTACTGGAAATGCGCACCGAACCGGCAGGCACAAATTTGGATGCATGTGCAATGATGTAGTAGCCAACATTTTCGGTGTACGAGGAGCTACCGGTGACTGTTACTGCACCTTTACAAGTGGTGCAACCTCCCTCGGTATGTGGGCCAAAGCTTGAATTATTAGCAAGGTTCCATTCCAGGGCAGTTTTACTCCAGTTTCGCATAGAACCAATAATTACATTCCTTAAATGCCATTTTAGATCTCCTCCAAAATCTCCATTTGAAGCCGTATATTGTTCTGTGAAATAGATGTCTTTATTGGGATATGCCTCATGAACTGTAGACAAAGCTGAGATATCACCAGCGTACAAATGAAATGCCGAGCCGGCAATATATTGTCTGGCCTCAGGATCGTTGAGAATGGAAATAGGATAACCGGGATTATCTGCATTATGGTCGTAGATGATGATCTTTGTTTCTATTCCGGCATTTTTGAAGGCAGGTCCCAATGCATTTTTAATAAAATTTGCTTGTTCTGTTGCCGTCATATGCATGCTGGGATTATTCCCGGCATGTAAAGGCTCATTTTGAGGTGTAAGGGCATGTATAGGTATACCCAGTTTCTTCATTTCCTGAATGTACTTCACCAAATAATCTGCATAGACATCATAGTATTCTGGCTGGAGACTTCCTCCAATAGTACTGTCGTTGTCCTTCATCCAAACAGGTGGGGACCAGGGTGTGGCCATTATACCTATATCGGGATTAATCTTCAGGATCTCCTGTAAGAGCGGGATGACATCTTCCATGTCGGGTTCAAGACTGAATTCCGAAAGGTCTTCATCTGTTTGTCCTTCGGGAAGATCGTTATAGGAAAAAGCCGAAGCATTAAGATCTGATGCACCAACACTTATCCTTAGGTAGCTAATACCTATGGAATTTTCACTATGGCCAAAAAGTTTTTGGAGCAATTCCTGTTTTTTAGTGGAATTAAGGGAATTGATCACCTCTGCACTGCCTCCGGTTAAGGTAAAGCCAAAGCCTTCAACAGTTTGATAAGTTTCTAATGTGCTTATCTTAATAGAAGGATAAGAATTATTTAAGGTTCCAAAAGCAAGAATTCCAGTTTGCTTTTTAAATTTCTGAGATTGATCTTGGGTTGTAAGATAAAAATCCACCTCATTCTCCACTTGAGGTGGTTGAGGTGGAGCCGGTGGATCTGGTTCACTGTCGCTGCTACAACTGGCATTTAAGAAGAGCAAAAGCAAAGTTAGGATAAGGCCTCTCATGATTTTCATTTTTTCCTCTTCTTCAGAGGATATTTTATTGGTACACTCTTACGTAATCAATTTCCATAGTGCCCGAAACAAAGTCGGGATCAATTGTGCCTCCTAGCGTACCTCCTACCGCGATGTTCAAGATCAAGAACTGGCTGGAATCAAAAGGCCAGGTGCTTGCATTTTTTGTGGCAGGATTGTAGGTGTAGTGCACCTTTCCGTCAACCGAAAAAACTAGTTTTTCACGTGTCCACTCAAGCCCATAGACGTGAAATTCTGTAGTGGCAGTTGGGACAGATTTGGTAGCCACATTTTGAGTACCACCGTAACTTGAGGGTGTGTGAATAGCACTAATGATGGTGTTAGCATTGTTGCCCACATGCTCCATAATATCTATTTCGCCACAAGCAGGCCAACCTACAGAGGTGACGTCTGAGCCTAAAGTCCAGATAGCAGGCCAGGTACCACCGCCCTGAGGCAGTTTAGCTCTCACCTCTACTTTTCCATAGGTGAAACTAAATTTACCTTGTGTCTTCATACGAGTGGATGTATAGGAAGCGCCCTCGTAATTTTCCTTTTTGGCAGTTATCTTCAGTATGCCATTGTTTACTTCGACGTTTTCAGGTCGGTTTGTATAAAACTGAGATTCACTATTACCCCAGCCATTATCGCCTCTGCCAATGTCATAGGTCCATTTGGAAGCATCGGGTGTGCCACTGTAGTTGAATTCTTCGGAAAAGATCATCCTTTGAGTAACAAAAATGGTCACTGATTCTCCTTTGGAGATAAACTCACTGCCGTTATAGGCAGAGACAAATAACTGATAAGTATTAGTTCCGCTTCCTACATAAGTGTAGGAAAGTTTATTTGAAGTAGTTTCTAACACATCGCCATTACCAAAATTCACTTTATAGGATTTGGCATTTTTTGCCGAAAAAGAGACATTGATCTCTCCACTGCCATCTCCGTTTGGATTGGAAGCAGAACTACCAACAATTTCCACCTCAACCGTAAGATCAGAAAGCTTTGAGGTTTCCTCTTCATTGGGGTCAGAACTGCTACAGCTCATTGGAATGATCCAAAAAATTAGGCAAAAGAATGGCCTGAGCTTAAAAAATAGCTTTCGATAATTCATTTTTAAAGTATAAAGTTGATGATGCCAACCTGGTAAATTTCCGGAGGATATTAATTTCCTCCGGAAATCTTCAGGTTTCTTCGGCAATTATTCAGCCGGCACTTCTTCCGCCGGAACAAGCTTCATATACCAGGCATTGCCTACCTCAGTACCCTGAACTCTTAGATACAAGTAATCTGGTGTAATATCAAGAATTTCATATTCTTTCTGGACCGCACCATAACCAATGAAGGTCTGAGTCCCCACAAGATTGATACTTGTTTGAGTGGAAGGTGTCGAAGCATCTAGGCCTGTTGTTGAAGGACCAAAAGTTAATTCGGAGGTACCGCCATCATAACTGTCATAACAAGCTTCCTCTCCTGAATCTGGAATATTGGGAAGTGTAGTAAGGTCACCGGTCTTGGTAAAAGCCCCTTCTGGCGCATCTACAGATAGAGTAAAGCTGTTTTCACTTTGCTGAGTAAAGGTATAGGTTGCAGAATATAAACAGTCTGCAGATCCAACTTTCTCCTCTACTCCGGCAGCCCACCATTCAGGAACAACCGAACCTGCCCATGGTCCCACGCCAAGGTGACCGGTTACAGATTTATCTACCACCCATGTTTTGGCACCATCACCTTCTTCTTCCAAATAATCTCCACCTGTTAAGGCGGTGATGATTTCAGGGTCTGGATTATACACGCTATTTACGGTAAGTTCACGGGTAACGAACGTAGTAGTTCCACCACGACCGTAGGCAATTATGGATATAGTATATGTGTTTACTCCAGGTAGAGTAAATCTTTTATAAGCCTGACCTTTAAAAGGCACAAAATTTGGATCTGTAGTGGTGCCATAGTCGATTTCATAGGTCATGGCATTATCTGCGGTTACTGTTAAGACAACCTCCCCCGATCCTCCTCCGTAAGGATTTTCGTCATCTGCTCCTACAATATCTGCATGAAGTTCAATGTTTGACGGTGCTGCAAGATCACCAAATTCATAATCTGTGTCTGAACAACCCAGAATTAAAAGGCTGGCAAAAATCAGACTTATTCCCTTTATTAATTTCGTTTTCATATTAGTCGTTTGTTAGCGTTATATTGTCCATGAAGATAACTTCCTGCTGTCCTTCGGCTGAGTCATTAAACCTGAACACCATCTGGGTAAACATGGCATCATCTGGAATAGATTCCATGTCGCTAAAGTCAAAGGTTAGCACTTCCCATTCTCCCGAAGTAGTAATTGGTGTTTTAACTACAGCTCCATAAGGATTTGCTTCACTTGCTCCAATGGCCCACTCAAGTTCCATATTAAACATTTTTCCAATGTTGGCAGGGTCTGGATTATAAACCATCATGGTGATAACCTGACCTTGCGCGAAATCAATAGGAATATTTAACGGACTATAGGTACCGCTCCATGGTGCATGTCCATTAGTGTACTTACCAACGTTACTACTGGCATTAATTCCTGAAGGGTCTGGATTTTCGACTACTTCAAAAGCTTGTTGCCCCCAATCGTCAAAAGTACCAAAGAATGCCACTCCTGGTCTTTCAAAGGTAACAGGCAAACCGAATAGATCCTTAGTGGCCTCACTAGTCGCAGCACCTCCACTTAATGCTACTACACGAAGGGTGTAAGGTCCCCCATCAGCAGGGTAAGTATGAGGTGGTAGTTCTTCATCAATAGCAAGAGGAGTACCTTCTTCATTATCTACATCCCCGTAAAAAACAAGGAAAGATTCAGCATAATCTGCGCTCGCCGAAACTCTCACGTTGCCGGTGGTATTAATGACTACGTTTTCAGGTGCACGATAGGTCATGGTCAAAGGAAACTCAGAAGTAACCTCTTCTCCGGCAAGGTTCTTCGCGATAACTTGAACCGTATAAGACCCTTCTTCGTAGGAATGAGTAGTACTCTCTCCAGGATCCAAGGTAACAGATTCGTTCGTTTCAGAGCCATCTCCATAAACTACCGTGTATGTTACTACACCTTCTCCGGTAGGTGTGATAGTTACGTTCCCAGAGTTATCATTAGTAATATCGAAGATCGCATCAATATTCTCAGTATTAACTGTATTTAAAAATGAGATATCCTCATCCAGGCCGCTTGAATCGCTACATCCCATTGCAAAAATCAACAAGAAGAGCATTCCAAAACTTATATTTTTACTTTTCATATTTTAATGTTTAATAATCATAATAAAATTTACTTTATCTATTGATAAGCAGGATCCTGCTCTAATAAAGTATTGGTAAGATCCAGCAGCGGAATAGGCAGTTTATCATGCTTTTCCCGAACATAGCCTTTGAATTCAAGGTATGTTGGCGCCAGGCCAGCTCTTTGTAAGTCAAACCAGCGATGTCCTTCTCCTGCCAATTCAAGACGTCTCTCCCGAAGAATATTATCAAAATTCACAGTTACAGGAGCGTTTCCAGATCTTGTCCTAACTGCATTTAATAAAGCTTGTGCTCTATTCATATCACCACCTCCTCTTACAAGGGCCTCTGCCTCTAATAGATAAGTGTCGGCCAATCTAATGTCATAGAAGTTCTGAGGCCAGTTTCCTTCATAATTACCGGCACCTGTATGCCTGTCGTCCTGCGTACCGGCGAATTTCTTTAAGAAATATCCAGTACCCTGGTAACTCTCTTCATAAGAAACTACTCCTAAACCTGCGAGACTGTCAATGTTACTTATTGTATGTTTATACCTTTGGTCATAGGTACCATCTTGAGCAATAAAGGCATCAACCAGTCTTTGCGTTGGAACATTAAAGCCCCATCCGGCAATAAAGTCTGGAGCACCACGTCCAGCTTCATTTATAGAATATCCCCTAGGTGCCGACATTTGATTTAAAAAGTTACCCTCGGTACAACCAATGCAACCCCAGTCACCCCAGTTTGAAGCCGAAGTGTGAACAACCTCAAATATAGATTCTGAATTAAACTGATTTTCATTTTCAAAAAGGTCCCCAAAGTTATCCAGAAGACGATAGCCGTACTGGCTGGTTTCTCCCGGGGTTCCATTAACATCTTGAAATTGTTCTACTGCCTGACCAAATTTTTCCTGATTCAAATAAACTTTCCCAAGTAATGCTTTACCAGCACCTTGAGTCGCCCTTCCGGCTTCAGTAGCAAGGTCTAATGAGGTAGGAAGATTAGGAATAGCTTCCATTAAATCCTGTTCAATTTGTGCATAAACTGCTGCTCTTTCAACTTGCTGAGCATTATTTATTTCATCAGCGCCTAATGGCTTGGTAAATAAAGGAACTTCGTAGAATAACCTAATCAAGTCGAAATAGTAATACGCCCTAAGAAATTTCATTTCCGCGACATATCTTTCCTTCAACTGTTCATCCATATTAGTATCGGGCAATTTTGAAAGCAATACGTTTGCTCTGTATACACCCGAAAAACCTTTTCTCCAAAGTTCCTCCTGAGGTCCTACGGCTGGATCAATGGTATAACTTGACCAGGCTTGAACTGCGGGAACATCTTGTGAATTTCCTCCTCCTGCATAGAAATCATCGGAAGCCACATTTAGGGCAAATTCTTTTGCTACATAATTTCCTCCTATCCATCCCACAGGATCATATGCGGCAACAAGACCTGCATATGCCTCTTGTTGATTTCTATAGTAGTTTGCTTCCAAACTAGTTCCACGAGGTTCTACCTCCAGATATTCATCACTACAAGAAATCAAAACGACTGCTGAAAAAAAGGCAAGTACTGTTAGTTTAATTTTTGTTCTCATAATATTATAATTAATTTTTCTTTTTCAATTAAAAGCCAATAGATGCTCCGAACATATAGGATCTGGCCTGAGGATAAATACCCCTGTCTATACTAAGTACTCCGCCCCCAATTTCTGGGTCAAATCCCGTATAATTTGTAAGGGTTAAAAGATTTTCACTCATAACGTACACTCTTACCTTCTCAAATCCTATTGAAGATAATGTATTTTCAGGAAGGGAGTAACCTAACTGAGCTGTTTTGATTCTAAAATAATCTCCATCTTCCAGGTAGAAATCTGATGGATTAGAATAGTTGTTGTTAGGATCGGCATCAGTCATTCTTGGATAACTATTTGACGTTCCGGGACCGGTCCATCTTTGTAAAGCCTTAGCAGGATAATTTGCATTTGCTATATCCAGCCTTCTAAGTCCCTGGTAAATTTGGTTTCCACCTGCTCCCTGTCCAAAAATGGTAATATCAAAATTCTTATAATAAGCATTTAAAGTTATACCAAAAGACCAGTCGGGAGTTGGATCGCCAATAAAGACCCTATCCTCCTCGGTAATAGTTCCATCCCCATTGGAATCCTGCCATTTAAAATCACCGGGTACTGCGCTAGGTTGAATCAAACCTCCTCCTTCATTACGATAATTATCTACTTCCTCGGGGGTTTGAAAAATCCCAAGAGTTTTAAAACCAAAGAAGGAATTTACTGCCTGTCCGACGGCCGTTCTGGTAATAGGGTAAGTACTAGCCTGGAAAGGCACCCCTCCATCAAGAAACTCAACTCCCTCACCTAGGAAAGTAACCTCATTCTTTAAGTATGAAGCATTCCCGTTTATGGAAAAACCGAAATCATCCATATATTTTTTGTATCCAAGATTTATCTCTACCCCGGTGTTTTCCATATCACCCACGTTGCTTGCCGGGTTGCCAATAACTCCTGCATAAGCTGCAACTCTTGGATAAAGTAAAATATCAGTGGTGATTTTTTTATACCAATCAACCTCCAAAGAAAAGCCCTTAAAGAATCTTGATTCAAACCCAATGTTCAACTGGCTGGTCTCTTCCCATTTAAGGTCGGGGTTAGCAGGAGCGTTAGGGCTGTATCCCACATCGTATCGGGTAGTTTGATCACCGAACGCATAATTTCTTCCAGAACCAATTGTTGAAAGGAATGTAAGGTCACCCACGTTGTCATTACCTACTATACCATAACTACCTCTTAATTTGAAAAAATTCACTGGATTCTCTGGACCCCAAAAATCTTCTCTTGAAGCCACCCATCCTATTGAAGCGGAAGGAAAAACCCCATATTTATTATTAGCACCAAAACGAGAGGAACCATCACGTCTTACGACTCCACTAAAGAGATATTTTTCTGCATAATTGTAATTAACCCTTGCAAAAAGCGAAGAAACTTTATGAGGTACATTTTCATATCCTCCCGCACTAATATCTTCTTCAGGAACATTGAAATTTAAAGAGGCATCGTCGAAATTATCAACAGGAATACCAAATTTGGTAACTGAAGTTCCTTTGGCTTCGTTTTCTTTATATGCACCCTGTCCTAAAAGGACTGTAAAGTTATGTTCTCCAATCACATCGGAGTAGGAAACTGTGTTTTCAACGTTATAATCAAGCTTATCATTATAACTACGGGAAAAAGATGTTTCTGCAGTACTTGTCGAAGTATTTAAAAAACTAACTGGAGTAAAACCCTCACCTCCCCAATAGGAATATTTTGCACCTATGTTTGACCTAAACACAAGACCTTCAACGGGTTCAGCTTCTACGAAGGCATTTCCCACAATATTGTCACCAAACCCATAATTTCCTAAGCGTGTTTGTATATATGCAAGCGGATTTACCATTTCCTGTCCCACATAGTCTGAAATTCCATAAGGATTTCCGTTTGCGTCTCTCATAAGTGGAAGATCCTGGTTGTATGGATATTGGCCTAATCTCACTGGATCTGTTACAACAAGTGGGGTAAGAGGATCAAGGTTTAGAGCAGAACTTAAAGGACCTCCATACTCACTATTAGTATTTCCTAAACCAATACTTTTTTCTCTCGAAAAACCAACATTTTCACCAAAGGTTAACCACGGAGTGATCTTATGAGTAGAATTGATTCGAAGGTTAGTCCTTTCGAAATTTGAAATATCTGTTGCTACGATACCTTCTTCGTCTAAATAGCCAAAAGAAAGATAAAATGTAGAAGTTTCATTACCCCCACTTATACTAAGTTCATGGTTTTGGCGTATAGCAGAGTCATTAAAAATTGCATCCTGCCAATCTGTTCCTTCACCGTAGATACTTAGGTCGGGGAAAAGAATAGGGCCACCATCATTTACGCTGGCTTCATTTCTCAAACCGGCATATTGGGTAGCATTTACCAGGTCAACTCTCGTATCAGGTTCAGAGACTCCAAAATAAGTGTTATAGTTCACCTTTATTCTTCCTTCTTTTCCAGATTTGGTAGTAATTAGGATCACCCCACTCGCAGCCCTTGCTCCATATATAGCCTGGGAAGCAGCATCTTTTAAAACTTCAATAGACGCAATGTCAGATTGATTTAAATAACCAATACCACCGTTGTCCACAACAACCCCGTCGACAATCCAAAGAGGATTATTGTTATTTAGGGTGGTAATTCCCCGAACCCTAATGGTTGAACCAGATCCAGGCTGTCCACTCGAAGAGGCTACTGTCAAACCGGAAGTACGACCCTGAAGCGCGTCTCCAACATTATTAATAGGAAGAGTTTCTAAATCTGAAGCATTCACGCTAGAAATTGCTCCTGTTACCACACTTCTTTTCTGGGTACCATAACCTACTACCACAACTTCATCTAGAGCAGCAGCACTGGGCGTAAGAGTAATCATTAAATCTTGTTTGTCTCCTACCACAGTTTCGATAGTTTCAAAACCTACATAGGAGAAAACAAGTACATCCCCCGGTGAGGCGGTAATTGCAAATTTTCCATCAAAATCTGTAAGGGTTCCTGTTGTAGTACCTTTGATTATAACATTGGCCCCCGGTAAAGGCAAACCTTTGTCATCTACTACGGTACCTGCTACTTCTTGCGTTTGAGCCATCGCTGAACTCAGAACGAACAAAAATAACATCACTAAATAATTCTTAATTTTCATTGACTGTTGAATTTAGTTGTTGGTGCATTTAATTTTAAAATTTACTTTTTGCTTTAGTGCACATTGAAAAACCGATATCGATTTCGATTATCGAAAATGCATTTCAGCCATTCAATACGTTGTTAAAATTATGTTACCAATATATTAAGTAAAGTAGCAGACAAAATAAAAAACACCTTTACAAAAAACCTACATGAGAAAAGTTCCTTGTATAGATTAGAATGAACCCATAGATAGAGCGGTATAACCAGGAAAACATAAATAGTTCCGAGGCCTAAAAAAAAGATGAATTGGTATTAAATAAAGAGGATGTAGAGGTTTTGTAGAGGTAATATACCTTCCTGTATAGGCTACAAATTCATAATATAATCTGTTAAATTCGTTTCCCGTGGTAAATCTAATTTCTTTCTCAATCGATATCGCTTTATTTCTACGCTTTTCACCGAGATATTTATTAGGGGAGCAATTTCTTTAGAAGAAAGATTTAACCTAAGATAGGCACAGAGACGAAGATCGTTGGATGTGAGTTCGGGATGTTTGGCTTTGATTTTATCAAAAAATTCTTTGTCGGCATTTTTGAAAGCCTCTTTAAACATCTTCCAGTTGTCTTCTTCTCTCAACTCATTATCTATTGTTTTGATAACATTTTTAACCTTGGAACTTTCCGCTCCCTTTAGCTCTTGCTTAAGATTGGAGAGAAATTCGTTTTTCCGGACCAGCGACATCGTGGAAGCTGCCAATTGCCCATTCTTTTCTGTCATGTCTTTTTCAAGGTGTTCCTTTTGAAGTTTTATGATCTTCTGTTCTGCTTCAAGGTTTTTCATTTTAAGATTCTTTTCCCGCTCTTCAAGGATTTTTTTGTGGCGCCTTTTATATGAATAGTGAACTACCGTAAGTCCCAGGACAAACAGTATGAAATAACTAACCAAAGCCAAATTACTGTTGAACCAAGGTCTCGAAATGAAAAAATAATACTCTTCAACAGCAGTTTCCTTTCCATTAATTCTTCCTTTTACCTGAAAGGTGTAGTTACCGGAAGAAAGATTCTCAAAATTTGCGGTACCTGTCTGCTCCCACCTGGACCAATTAGAGGAATAGCCCTTAAGTCTATAACTATATTCTGTTCTCGCAAGTTTTTGATAATTTGGAATACTGTATTTAAAGAGAATATTGTTATCCTGGCTCTCGAGGCTTAGATCAGGTACATTGAGTGATTGATAGCTAATGTCCTCCCGCTTGGAAGATGTGCGCACATTGTTTATCACCAGGGTTCCAGAAAGCACTTCTTTTTCAAGGGGTAAAGAAAATTCGATATATCCACCATTAGAACCAACCAGATAACGATTCTCTCCAATTAATGAAATATTTTCGAATCCTTTCCCGATGTTTCGATCATCTAGAGGCAATGGAACTTCTCTTGCTATTAATTTTTGTTCAAAAGGATCTCTTTTAACATAGTAAAGGTTATCTACACCAAAAGTCCACCAGCTACCATCTTCAAGAACTACCGAAGCACCACTAATCCTATTGTTTTGCCCTGTCAACCTGTTTAGATCATTGTCCCTGGTAAATTTGTTTAAATCCTCATCATATAGAAAAACCTCTTTTTCAGTACCATAATATATTTCATCTTCAAATTGAAAGATCTGCGGAACAAGACCAGAATTCTCACTGATCTCATAATTCTGAATATCTTTTATTCCTGAATAATTTTCATCAATTTTAATTCGGAATATACCTCTGTGAAAGTGGCTCATCCATACAACAGAATCACTCTCCACAATCATATGCTGGACAGAAAAATCAAAATTCTTAATGTATTTGGCAGTAGAGTCTTTTGAATTTGAAGGTAGATAGCTAAGACCATTATAATGCCCCTGTAAAATCCCCTCTCCAATTGCCTCCATGGTCCATGTCCCTAGTCCATCCCAGATTAGCACAGCATCCGTTTTTTCTATCTTAAAGGTGCCCCTGTCATGTCCCGCATAAAGATTTCCTTCCAGATAATTAAGACTCCAAACCTGTCCTGTTGTACCGGGTACCAAACGATATGATTCATCGGAGTCCATTTTTTTGTAATATAACCCCTGGTTTGTACCTAAATACATGAGATCGTCAACTACCAAGCTGCAGTACACCGTCCCAATCTTTCCGAAGAAATCCACGAAAATGCGAAAAGCACTTTCTTTATTAATAACCGCAATCCCATTATCAAGTCCTCCCCAAATATTCCCTTCGGAATCTTCCGCCACTGCCAGTAGTGTGTTATTGAGGAGCGTAGGCTGTGACAAATGATATTGCACACCACCCTCCATTTTGAGCAAGTACAAACCTCCCCCTATACTTCCTAATGCCAGGCTTCCATCTTTTAAGTAGATCGCCGAAAAGAAACTTACAGACATGGGATAGTTTTCTATTGGTAAAGCTTCCCATTGGTTCCCGGTTATAACAAATATTCCGTCATCCCGGGTGACCGCCAGCATCTTGTCAGATGAGTATGGAAACAATCCTACAATAGGCTTGTTCTCAATTTTTTCATTTGAAATAAATAATTTCCCAACCCCCTGTTCGATCACGAACAGTCCTTTTTCTGCAACCTGGTAATAAATTTTATCCCAAACCCCGAAAAGGTTGGATATATTTTTTTCGGTAACTATAGTTGTCACCTTACCGGTTAACTTGTTAAAGCTGTAAAGTCTTTGATGACTTTGAAAAATAACATGATCATCAACCTCTTTAATATCCCAAAATTGCTCTCCGTCGATGAGTCCTTTTGAGACGGAATCTTTTAGAGAAGTATACTGTAATATTCCATCTTTCTCAGTATGCCAAAAGCCAAATTCCATATAGGCCCCGGTGTAAATATTTTCACCTGATACCATTACCGAACGTACTGCGGTTTTACCGGGAACTTCATAGAGATTCCAATGCTCACCATCAAATTGAAGCAGTCCGGAATTATTAGCAACGTAAATCTTTTTATCTGGACCCTGAGAGATCATCCAGTTCTGGTTGCCGGCCCCGTATTCGCTGGGAGAAAAATTAGTAACAGGAGGTAGTTCCTGAGCGTTTATGGCCAGGCTAAAAAACAGGAAAACAAAGAATATTTTCTTCAACACAAGAAGTCTGAGTTCATTTCAAACAAATATACCAGCAATTTATATTTAAGAAAATTTTTAGAGAAAGCATTTAAATTTTCTGAGAAGTTGCTATGAGACCTTCCCTGACGTATTATTAAAATTTATATCTAAGAGTTTCTTCTCATATAAACCAAAATCAAATCCAGACTTTTCTTCTAACGGTGAAAATCGTAAAACCTTGTTTCCAGAATTTCAATTTCAGAAAGCAAAGATTAAAAAGAAAATCCTCTTTTTAATCTTTATAAGCACCTATAGGTTAGGATTTTCTTTAGGAAATCCTGCTTTTATTGTTATAAACGGGTTAAATACCAGTAGAATGGGCGCTTTTTTTTAGAAATTGGAACATTTGCTAGGTATTAGATTTAATAAAAGAAAAACATAAACTGGAAGTTCCTTATGATCCCAAACATGGTATCCCCCATTCTCCTTTTCAGAACTATATATATTAATCTTTTTTTCTCCCTTTTGTTTTCGGTTTCTTCCTTGGCACAGGAACAAAAAGCCGATTCTTTAGCTATCTCCCGTTCCTTTTATATACTTTCTAACACAGGACCGGGTGCAGACATGGCCACTCCTGCTCTTCTGGAAAAAATTTCAGAAGCGTCCAGGAATGATTCCTCCGCTTCCCTTCTACTTTTGGGAAATATCACACAAGAAATGGGCTACCCCGAAGGAGATCAAAGAAGGCAACAGACACAGGAATTCCTTAGGAAGGAACTTTTACAACCTCTTAAAAACTTTAATGGAAACATCATTTTTGTACCAGGAGTAAACGAATGGAACGAATCTGCCCCTCAAAGTCTGGACGACCTGGAAAGTTTTTTACAGGAAAACAGCGACCGGGAGTTTATACCAGATGATGGTTGTCCCGTCGAAGACATTGAAATTAACGAAGAGATTGCACTAATTACAGTAGATTCACAATGGTACCTCGAAGACTGGGACAGCAGTAGTGATTTTAATGTGGATTGCGACATTAGAACCAAAGAAAGATTTTTTATAGAGGTAAAAGATGCATTAAAAGATAATTTTGGGAAGGTAAAAATTGTCGCTTTACATCACCCGATACTGAGTTCCTCGACTTCAGGCTTTTTAAATAATGTCTTTCCTTTTTCCAGACAAAATTTTGACAATCCTTTGTATCGCGAACTACGGAAAAGACTTGAAACCCTTGCTAGCCAGTTTGACGACGTGATCTTTGTCTCTGGCAGTGATCAAAACCTACAATACCTCACCAACGACAGAAATCCCCAGATCATAAGCGCTACCGCGGCAAAAACAGAATCTGCTAAAGCTAAAGAAGAAGGTCATTTCGCCTCTCAAGAACCCGGCTACGCAAAATTAACAATCTTCAAAAATGGCAATTCTGAAGTGAAATTCTTTAAAGTTGAGGAATCAGCTGAAGAGCTTTTATTTAGCACAACAATTCCGCGGGAAAGAAATACTAAAATAGACCTGGAGGGGGAGAAATGGAAAGAATTGGACGATACATTTTCGGCATCTATTTATACTTCCGAAGAAACCAGCAAAAGCGGAATCTATCGTTTTTTATGGGGGGACCACTACCGGGAGGTCTACAACACCAAGATCGAAGTTCCCGTTTTGCTCCTTGATACCATCCATGGCGGCCTCACCCCTGTAAAAGAAGGGGGTGGACAACAATCCCGTTCCATTAGGTTTATGAATGAAGATGAAAATGAATATACTCTTAGGGCCTTGAGAAAAAGTCCCTCCCAATACATACAAGCCGATCTCCTTCCAACTTCTTTTGTTGGGAACAGGATCAATAACACCCTGCCGGAAAGGTTGGTTAAAGACTACTTCACCACCTCCCATCCTTATGCAAAATTTGCACTCGATAATTTTGCTGAAGCTCTTGACCTGCCTCACATAAAACCCGATATCTATTATGTGCCGCGCCAGCCTGCACTGGACATTCATAATGATGAATATGGCGATGAACTTTATGAACTGCAGGCCCATGCGGGGAGTGAAAACAAGTCATTTGCACAATTCGAGAAGCCGCAGGAGATCCTGAGTTCATTTGACCTTTTAGAAGAGCTTCGGGAAAATCCTCAGGCCAGCGTTGATGAAAGTGAATATATAAAAGCCAGGTTGTTTGATATGTTAATTGGCGACTGGGACCGTCACCAGGACAACTGGCGTTGGGCCGAGTATGAAGAAAATGGGGAAAAGCTTTATGTGCCTATTCCCAGAGACCGGGATCAATCCTTCTCTAAATATGATGGCCCGCTCATTAGGCTGATTAAGCTTGCGGTGCCAAATCTTAGAAAGATGCAGACTTTTGACGAAGATATTGACAGTGTGGAATGGTTCAACTGGTCAGGTTATCCTTTAGACCTTCAGATCCTCTTTAAAAGTAACTGGGAACAATGGGAGGAGCAGGTGGAACTCATTCAAAACACCATTTCCAATGAACAAATTGAGGCTGCTTTTGCCGAATTACCGGCAGCAGCACAGGACCAGAGTATAGAAGAGATCAAACAAAAGCTGAAGGGTCGTCGTGGGAATTTAATGGATATCGCCCGCGAATACTACGAGCACATGCAGGAATTTACCGTGATCACAGGTACAGATGAAGATGAGAATTTCAAGATCACACGAAAGGAAGATGGAAATACCGAAATCGTCCAAATTTCTGAAGGTGAAGAGATCTTCAGAAAAACATATAACTCAGAAGAGACAAAGGACATCTGGATTTACGGTATGGCAGGAGAGGACACTTTTAGTGTCAGCGGTTCTGGCGATGATTTGGTAAGATTAAGAACTTTGGGAGGTCCGGGAAAGGATGTTTACGACTTTCAGAATAAAAGAAAGGTAAAGCTCTATGACTTTAAAAGTTCAGAAAGTGAGATTTTACAGCCGGGATCGCGTAAGTTGTTGGTAGATTCATATGAGATCAACAACTTCTACTATAAAAAATTCAAGTACAGCAGGTTCAGGGCGATGCCTTATGTCAACTTTGAAACCGATGCAGGTTTTACTCTCGGTGCAGAAACGGTCTGGACAAAGTATGGACTGGTGAACAACCCTTTCCAGGCACAACATGAACTTTTAGCCAATTACTACTTTGCTACCAATGGATTTTCTCTACGATATGATGGAGAATTTGCCCACCTCTTCAATAACTGGAACTTTGGCATTACCGCCCGCTATACCAGTCCTAATTACACGCTCAATTACTTCGGAAGTGGAAACGAAACTGAATACTACAGCAGTGAAGTAGATAAAGACTACAACCGGATAAGGATCGAAAAATGGCATTTTTCGCCATCATTAATTTGGCGCAATAATGCCGGAAGTGTTTTTGACTTCAGAACCATGATCGAATCCTTCAAGGTAAAATATGAGCAGGATATTTATCTGGGTGAAATACTATCTCCCGAAAATGACATTTTTGACAGACAGTTATATGCAGGAGCGGAAGCTAATTACAGGTTCTACAGCAAAAATAAAGTAGCCTATCCCAGTCTGGGATCAGATGTTCGGGTAACAACAGGTTACAAAAAGAGCATAGACGGTATTGGAAATGAATTTGCTTACCTGGAGCCTTCCGTTTCTTTTAACTATCCGCTTATTCCCAGCGGCTATGCAGTCATTGCCTCTAAAATTGGAGGAGAAGTGATCTTTGGAGATGATTATGAAATCTACCACGCTGCCACAATAGGCGGAAACCGCAGCCTTAGGGGCTATCGCAATCACCGTTTCAATGGAAAACAGGCATTTTACCACAGTACAGATTTGAGAACAGCGCTCGGAATCTGGGAAAATAGTTTTATCCCCTTTGTTTATGGTGTCACTGCCGGGTTCGATTACGGCCGGGTTTGGACCCCCGGGGAAGATTCAGAACAATGGCACAACAACTACGGTGGTTCTATCTGGATTAGTGCCGGGTTTGCCATAACCGGTAACATCGGACTCTATCACGGTGGTGACGGAAACCGGTTAAGTGTAATGCTCAACTTTAAATATTAAAATTACTTGTCCCGGTTTTGATATTACAGTTTCCTTAACGCAGGTTCTGGAAATTCCTTACTAGCTTAATAAGGTATTGTAAATCAGCTAAAAAAGCAGTTATGGGAAAACTTGATGGAAAAGTAGCACTAATCACCGGATCTGATTCGGGAATTGGGCAGGCCTCAGCAATAGCCTTCGCAAAAGAAGGAGCAAACGTGGTGGTAACCTATCACACAGATGAAGAAGGAGCCAAAGAAACCCTTCAGAAAATCGAAGCGCAGGGAAGAAAGGGAATTGTTTTAAAGGTGGATATTTCCGAAGAAAAAGAAGTTGAAAGCATGTTCGATAAGGCGCTGGAAGAATTTGGGAAGATCGATATTCTCATGAATAATGCTGCCATTGACGGGCAGGGTTTTAAAGTTGCCGAAATGCCAACCGAAAATTTTGATAAGGCCATAAAAGTTAACCTTTACGGCACCTTCTTTTGCACCCGAAGATTTATTAAGGAGCTAAGAAAACAAAAAAGCAAAGGAAAGATCATCAATGTGAGTTCGGTGCATGAGGAAATTCCTGCTCCCGGCACTGCAGAATATTGTGCTTCCAAAGGTGCGGTGCGAAATTTCACCCGGGTGCTTGCACTTGAACTGGCCGAAGAAGGAATCAATGTTAATAATATAGCCCCGGGAATGATCCTTACTCCCATGAACCAGGAAGCTATTGAGGATAAGAAGACAAGAGAGGAACAGGTACAACACATACCTATGAAAAGAGCAGGAAAGCCCGAAGAAATAGGAAAGCTTGCAGTTTTTCTTGCTTCCTCAGATTCAGATTATGTTACCGGCTCCACCTACGTTATGGATGGCGGATTAATGCAAAATGTTGGCCAGGGAGCTTAAGTGATCTTAATGAAGGTAATTCGTTCTGAAAGTTTGCTAAGAGCGTAGAATTCTTTAATGTTCAAAAACCTCTTTTTTAATGCCCCTAGTAGACAGGATCTTATCTGCTTCACCTGCTCCTGGATTGATTCGATCACTTCCCAGGGTCGGGAGCATAGTAATACCTTCATTTTAAGCCATTTATTCTCCAACCTGTCGGTTCCTTTGAAAAAAATCGAGGAAATCACTTTCTGCGTTTAATTTTACGTTTGATCCTGTAATCTAAGTTTAATTTCGGATTAGATTAGGCACAAAAAAAACCGGACCTAAAAGATCCGGTTTTTATAATTTTAATGGACTAATATTATTCTACTGCACGGTAATCAAATTCCTGACCACCTACAGAAATACCTGCCATGGCTCCGGCTTTTGGCATAATGGCAACTCCGGCTCCATTTTCAAAAGTAATGGCTTTTCCTTTACCTTCGTCCCAAATTACTGCAGAAGCGCTTCCTCCAAATTCAAAATTTCCTTCTTTGAATTTATCAAGAGCTTCCTGAGTTTCAAATACTATAAGTTCTCTAAAGGCTTTACCTCCAAACTGGAAACCTACATCTATTTGTCTTAGTTCGGCATATCCGGCAACTTGTCCATTTTCATAAACAACACCGTTCCCGGCAGCTCCTCCCAGGATCCAGGCACCTTTTCCTACATTAGGAAAAATAGCATATCCTGCGGCATTTGAAAGCATACCTTCTAATTCAGGATTTGCTCTCATAAAGGCCATTTTAGAATCCATTGCATCAGTTTTTATTACTTCCCGCTTCTCCATGTCCATGATCATCTCCTGATCCTGGGCATTCACATTTCCCGAAGCAAGGAGTAACATAAGAACTATAAGTCCGCTATATAGATTGTAAGAAATTCGTCTCATAACTGTATAATTTTTAAGGTTATAATCTCAAAATACTTAATTATACCCTCGTAGACTGTTAACCGTACGTTATTTCACGAAATCTTAAGTTTTTTTAGGTTTAAATTTACTTCTTTTCGGGAATGAAGCGATCCAGCTCCTGCCGCCATAAGGCTGTGTTGAGGATGTTAAGAAGCCCCAGATTAATTTCCTCCCGTAAAGGGCTTTTTGGAGCTACAGCAAAAGCATAATAGTGAGGGTCGAGCTTTAGTGGTTGCACCCGCAAAGAAAGATCGGGGTCATTGTTGATATTGTACCTCAAAGCGGGTACCGTATGAAACACTCCTTCGAGATCATTTTTATTCACAGCCTCTAAAGCTTCTGAAAGATTGGAAAAAGCTTTGTAAGCAATTCTTTCTGAATCCAGATACTGCGAAGCAGCAGAACCTTCTATAGCAGCTATTTTCATATTCCGAAGATCTCCCGGGGCTTCAATTTTTTTGCCCCCCGAATTACCCATAACGACCGATACAAGGGAAGCCGTAAGAACGGCAGTAACAGCCATGGCAATCAACATCCACATCAATGCGAGTGCACGCCCCAGGAAAGTCACCGGAGCTTTGTCTCCGTACCCAATAGTGGTCATGGTCACTCCAGCCCACCAGAATCCAGATCCAATGCCCTTAGCCAAAGAGCGATCTCCTCCAAAGTGATCTTCATTAGAACCCCGCTCCACTAAATAAATTATAGAACCTACAATGAGCAATAGAATTGATAAAGCAATAGTGATTTTCCAGAAACGTTCATTAAAAAAAGCTTTGGAAAGCCGGGAGAGAGAGATCGAACTGGAAGTAGCCAGACCAAGTTCTGAGGTGTAATAAATATGGCTGAAATCAACTTCGGCTTCAGATTTTGAGGTTGCATCTCCCAGCAGCAGGACATCAACATCTCCATTAAGGAGCTCTACCGCCGATATTTCCTTATTTACTTCAGCAAATTGATAAGTCATATTCAGACTATCGGCGACCGCCCGCCACAGCCGTATACTTATGCCGTCCCAGGTGCCATTTTCTCCCTGAATAACAAAAGGAGGTTCGGGATTTATTCCCACTATAAGTTCCTTTCCTTCTTCAAAAAAAAGAGAATCCTCCTGTGCCCGGGCGGTACTACTGAAAAAGATTGCTGAAGTAAAAAAGAAAAAGATTACGATCTTGCCGAAGCTCATAGAAATGCGTTTTTGGTATATTGGAAAACTAAAACCTCAGTAATTTACTACTATTTAGTGATAACAGGCAAATTCCGGAGAAGCTATCTTAATAAGGCTAAGGTTTGAAAAATGATGGTAAAAGAGAACAATTCTCTCCAAATTCAGCCTGACTTCAGTATTTAAAGCTCCTTTTACGTTACTATGAGAAATCGAAATCCTCAAAATAGATATTCTTTCCAGGAGTTCCGAGGGTCCGGAAATCCTTCACTAAAGTTTGACGCAGGTTCTTAGGACCACAGATAAAAATGGACTTTTTTTCGGGTTGATGTATGTCTGATGCTTTTAAATGACCTGCCTCTTCTGAACATATTCTGTGTATTTGGAAGTTCTTATGCTTTTTTTCCAGCTTTTGGAATTCCACATGAAAAAGACCATCATTTTTATTCTTAAAGCAATAGTAAAGGTCAATTTCCAGCTCTGTATTTTCCGCTGAATTCAAGTCTGCAGCCCAGCTAATAAAAGGGGCTATTCCCACTCCGCCAGCGATCCAAACCTGTTTTTCGCTTCCCTGCCTATAATTAAAACACCCATAAGGTCCATCAAGTATGGCAGGTGTACCTGACTTAAGGAGGCTATGGAGTTTAGCCGTATAGTCACCGAGATCCTTTACAAGTATTGCAACAGAAGAATTTGTTGGTGTGCTACAAATGGTATAGGGATGGCTTTCCCTGCTAATACCTTTTTGTTTAAACCGGAAAAAGCAGAATTGTCCCGGAACAAATTCCAATGCCGTATTCTGAGGAACAAGAGATATTTCCATTATCCGGGAGCTGTGACGGGTAATTTCTTTTACTTCATAATGATGTTTTTTGGACAATATTCCGTAGAAAATCGACTTATAGATAAAAGCAAGTAGTCCTAAAACAGAGAGCAACAACAGGTAAATCGCCAGAAGCGTGTTTTGTTCAAAGAAAGAATCGATGTAAAATACATGCAGAATTCCCATCACATAAAAAAGACCCATGAATTTATGGGTGACCTTCCATTTATCGTACGGCAGTTTGATCACAATAGTTAACAGGATTAAAAGGGTTAATCCTAATAAAGACCAACTGCCCAGGTCAATTTCCGGTTTCCGGTGCAAAGGAAGAAGGTATGTCAATGCTTTTTCGTTGTTTTTAGGAATCCATCTTAGCGCAATAAGCAACGGATGAATCAATAAAACAAAAAATGCAAGCTTACCTGTAGTGTGGTGTAAGTGATAAAGTTTATCCAGTCCCCCAAAAAGCCTGTCCAATACTTTATGTCTTACTGAAAACACAAATGAGAGGGAAAAAAGGGTATAGCCGGCCACAGCAAATACCTGGCTGCCATAGACCAGCAGGGGCTGGAAATTATGCTTAATTCCAGTCGTTGGGAAGGAAAAATACCAGAGAACGATAGCTAAGAAAACTGCGCTTAAAGTAGCAAGCAATGCTCTTTTCTTACTTAAAACCATTTTTTGAGAATAGAGAACCTAAAATTAAGGAGCAGTAACATTTTAATCCATGACATATATCAATCTGTCTGTTCAACATATTAAGTTAGCCTCAGACGGGAACAAGGTGTGCTCCATTGATTCTAAGATTACTATCTTGGAATAAAATTTTTGGGTATGGACAAATACTTCGGCGCATCGGCAGGATCTTTACTGGCTGTATTTTTATCGGCAGTTAGTATCTATTTTATAGTGATCCTTTTCACCAGGATCGCAGGGAAACGTAGTTTCTCAAAGATGTCGAGTTTCGACTTTGCTATGACCATCGCAATTGGGTCGATTATAGGCAGCACTCTTTTATTGGCTTCTGTAAACCTTTTAACCGGGATCGTAGGTCTTGCTTCTGTTTATCTTTTGCAGCAGTTGGTGGCCTTTTTAAGGCGGTTTCCTTCATTTGGAAATTTGGTGGAGAATAAGCCATATTTACTCATGCAGGGGACACAGGTCCTCGAGGACAACCTCAAAAAAGCAAGAGTAACAAAAGGTGATCTGCGTGCAAAGCTGCGGGAGGCAAATGTCACGCGGCTGTCACAGGTAAAAGTTGTCGTTTTCGAAACAACAGGTGATATTTCGGTATTACATAATCAGGAGGAAGAAACGCAAGTTGAAGAGTGGCTATTGGAGGATGTAAAGCAATAGATAATCCCTCTTCGCTTCACCTGTAGTTAAAATGAACATAACTGCATTGAAAATCTCTCTTCGGTCCACAGAATAAAACTCTTTCAATACACGATCAACAGAGTTTAAATTTCCTTTAAAATTTAAAGTAGCGTCGCCTGGACCGACCCCCTTCTCTCGAAAGCCATTTTCGGAGGGATTCCCTTTGTTGGCTATAATTTTTCTAAGGCCTATAATAAAACCGGTCCCTTACTATTCATATTTGTACTAAAGAATGCTTAGTAAAAGAGGGTTAATGAGGTTAAAAATCTCTTTAACCACTGTTTTGCACACAACTTCCCACATTAAAAATCTTACCAATTAGGAGGTTTCTCCATGCAAGAGCTTTCCTCATCAATAGTTGAATAATGAGCGATTCAAAAAGCTGGATCTAATTCAATACATCCTCTCCACCCTTTCATGATGAAGGGGTCGAATAGATTTAAGAATATGTTAAAAGACCTACAGGTTATCAAACAATAATTCCCAATAAAAGCAGAAAACGTAGTGAATGATTACAATTTTTAGTGTACAGGATATGTAACAATTGTTACACAATTAACTGATTATGTATTAGATAAATATGACGAAGGTCATCAAAATAGAAATTAACCTGAAGTGAACTTTGTGGTGTTAAGGAAATATTAATCAACACCTAAATAACTTTTATCATGAAACATTTCAAATATTTTCTGATGCTATTCTTTGTGTCAGTCGGGACATTTGCTAATACTTATAATTCTAGTACCGCGCCCAATTTAGAACCACCCGATGAATTCACAACTTTAGTGGAATTCCTGGAGGGAAAAATAGATTTTATTAAAGGAGATTTTCCAATAGTGCCTGCAGATGAAGTTAGGAAAAATCTTAAAAATGATTCATACCATATTATTGATTTAAGAACTGATAGTTGGTTTGAATACGGGCATATCAAAGATGCTGCAAACATCCCGGCTGAAGAACTACTCAGCTATTTCAGGTCGACCATTACTCCGTCAGATTATGAAAAAATTGTATTGGTCTGTTACTCAGGGCAATCAGCATCATACTATACTGCTCTTCTTAGAATAGCCGGATTTGACAACGTGTACAGTATGAAATGGGGAATGGGTTCCTGGAGAGAGGACTTTGCAGACCCATGGCTAAAAAACACGACGAGCGACTTTGAAGATAAGTTAGAAACCACAGTTAACTCTAAACCCGCCACAGGCACACCCCCTGCAATAAATACAGGGAAATCGGAAGGAAAAGATATTCTTGAGGAGAGATTACAGAAGCTTTTTGCTACTCCATACAGCGAATTCATTTTAAAGGCTGAAGATATCTTCGAGAAACCAGAAGACTTCTACATAGTCAATTACGAAAAGACAGGTGAAAACAATTTAGGGCATATACCGGGAGCAGTACTTTATGACGGCACCTCTCTTTTACCAGATGCAGACCTTTTAACCCTGCCAAAAGACAGAAAAGTAGCTATTTACAGCACAACCGGACAGAAAGCTGCTTACATAGTAGCATATCTGAACGTACTGGGATATGATACCGGTAATATTGCCTATGGGGAAAACGCATTTATGAACAATCTACTGAAAAAGAATGATAGAGATGCTTTTACCTCTAAAGAGATTAACATGTTTCCTGTAATTGAATAAATCAACCAATAATTAAGCCATGAAAAAAATATCATTATTTCTTATCGGATTTCTCCTGCTACCCGGCCTTTTACTCACTTCCTGTGACAGGGGTGACGAACTGGAAGGTGGCGAAGTTGTATCGACACCAGCTTTTGAGATTTTAAAAAACTATATGATTGCAAACAACAGAGATATTAACCAGATCTTAACTAACCCAGATGGAAAGAAGTTTGTGGTAGGAGCACCTGCTGAAGCTGATCTTGCTGCATTTTTAGACAAGTATTACATCATGGATATAAGGAGTAGTGCCGATTTTTTGACAGCACATATAAGCGGAGCACACAACGTGGCGTTCAAAGATATTTTAACTACGGCTGCTACAACAACAAAACCAATTTTAGTGGTTTGTTATACAGGACAAACAGCTTGCTATGCCACAGCTTTGTTACGCCTTTATGGATACCCAAGCACACAAGCGCTTAAATGGGGTATGTCTGGATGGAATCCTGCAACCGCCGGATCATGGAATAATAATACAGGTGATATTGCAAAAAACAGTTCAAATTGGACCTACGCTGCTGCTCCACCTAAAGTGACTTTTGATGATCCTGTAATTTCAACGACTCTTACCGATGGTGAAGCTATTTTAAAGGAGCGTGTTGAAGCAGTTGTTGCAGAAGGTTTCGTAGGTGTTAACGGGGGGGATGTTTTAAACAATCCCGGCGGATATTTTATCAATAATTACTTCAGTGAAGCCGATTATACCGGATTTGGACATATAGCTTCAGCTTATAGAATATTGCCTCTTACTTTGTCCGACGACAGTTATAAAGCTCTGGATCCAGACGCCAATACATTGGTCACTTACTGTTATACAGGTCAAACTTCGGCTGTTATCAGTGCTACTCTGAGAGTATTAGGTTACGATGCAGCAAGCTTAAAATTTGGAATGAATGGATTATATCATTCTAATCCTGCATTTAGTTCAAATCAATGGCAAGGAGACTCCAAACCAAAAGAACTACCACTTCTTAGTAATTAATAATATTTTATCTCAAAAAAATGAAAAGCAAGTTATATATATTGCTGGTTTTAACTATCGTATTTAATTGGGGTTCAGCGTTCTCTCAGGGATGTGAAGCAGAATTACCGGGAGCATCAAATGATTCAATTAGTGGACCATCTATAAATGTTTTTGGTTATATCCAACCACAGTACGATTACTTTTTTACTGATGGAGATCAGGAAAATACTTTCAGATTTAAAAGAGCAAGGATTGGCGTAAGAGGGCAAGTGTTTGACGATTTCTCCTATTACTTCATGCTCGAGACCAGTCCTTTTATAGGAAGTACAGGAGATGCTTACCTCATGGACGCCTTTGTAACTTATGAGGCGGATAATTGGGCAAGAATATCTTTAGGTTCTTTTAAACAACCTTTTAGTCTGGACGTATCAACGCCCTGTAATGATCTACCCACAATAGAACGATCCATTGTTGCCGACCAGTTAGTAGCGCCACAAAGGGATTTTGGTCTAGCTGTATTTGGTGGAAATAAGTTTAACCGTCTTAATTATGCTGTTGCACTTATGAATGGACGTGGTTTGGGAGTCAAAGATGACAACGTAAAAAAGGATGTTATGGGACGGGCTTCCTATAAGGTGTTAAGAAACTTCACTGTTGGTGCCAGCTTTAGATATGGTTATCCCATTCCAAACAACAATGAGGATGACCGGACGTCTTATGGTGGAGACTTTGTCTTTGAGTTAGGTAAATTTTATGTTCAGGGAGAATATATTTATGACAAGGGCGCTTATTTCGCAGGTGCAGGAGGTGGCTGTGGTTCCACGCCTATAGCCTTAGGAGAGGAAAGAGACGGAGCATATATTCTGACAAGTTATGAGGTAAGTGAAAAATTTCAGCCGGTATTCAAGTATGAATTTTTTGATTCAGACATTAACTTAAAAGACAATCTTGGATATTCCGAAAGAATGACTGTGGGATTTAATTATTTTGTCAACAGTAAAGTGCGTTTTCAAGTGAACTACCTGGCAAATATTGAAACTGTCGTAAATGTTGATAACGATGCCCTACTAACACAAGTTCAGGTTAAATTTTAATTTGTTTTTTTTTAACCGAAGTTGACCCCACTGTAATTTCAGTGGGGTTTTTGCTTAAATTTGAGTACGGCCAATATTTAAATAAATGAATTATAGTGACCTTATTTTAAAGGAAAAGTTTAAACAGCAATATTCGGAATTATTTGAAAATGAATTAATTCAGAAAATTGTTGATGTTGGATTTATCAGGAAAATTAACCATGGAGACCTGTTAATTAATATTGGTGATGAATTAACTCATATTCCATTGATCATAACTGGAATTGTAAAGATTGTTAGAAGAGATAAAGACGGTTATGAACTGACTTTACATTTTTTAGAACCTGGTAATACTTGTGCTATTTCTTTTGCAAATTGTTTAAATAAAAAGAAAAGTGTTTTTAAAGGGATTGCAGAATCTAATGTTGAAGCAATTTTTATTCCTGTTAATCTGGTTGACGAATGGTTAGTTAAATACAAATCCTGGCGCCATTTTATTGTTGATAGTTACCATTTTAGACTTATTGAAATGGTGGACTCTATAGATTCATTAGCGTTCCTTACACTCAGAAATCGCATATGGAAGTATCTCTCAGATAAAGCGAAAATTTCACATGATATTGATTTGGGTATTACTCATCAAGATATTGCTTCAGATATAAACTCTTCCCGAGTGGTGGTTACAAGGATTTTACAAAAATTGCACGAAGAAGGAAAAATATATTCAACAAGAAATAAAGTGAAGGTTCTGGAACTTTATCAATAATCCCCACAACCTGGCTCCTAAGCCCATTATTTTCTTAATTATTGGTGATCCGCTTCTGGGGCAGGGCAACGATAATTCAACCTGAATTTACTGTTCACCCCACCTACTATAATGTTATTGTAAGGTTTGCAAATCATTAAATGTGAGACATGAGAAAGTACTATGGTGAATACGTCCATAGTCGAGGTTCTGCATTGCCACAGACCCTTTTATTGAGGTTAATTTCATCTCCCGAAGATCACCGGAGGCATCAATATTTTGTTTCGAGAAATACTCATCATTACAAACACCAGAGAAGCGGTGAGCTTCGGAGTAAATCCTAAGCATTTAGAGCAGTGCAAGCGCTCCAAAAATCTGACCTGGGCGATATACAGTGGCCATCGTCATCCCGCCCACAAAATCTTAATCCTATGCCCTTAGTCATAGAGCGGTCACCTCTTAATTGATCATCATCAGAAAACCGATAGTCATATTTTTATTCCCAAAAACGATCATAAAAAAACCTGCCGATCTTTAGACCGGCAGGCAAATTCAACTAAAAACTATGGGGACTTAAGTATTTGTAATTTGTTTAAGGAGCAAATACTTTTTTAATTATATCCCCTAACAACCTCCTTCTACCGGTCTTTTCTTCTTCTTTTTAACTGGAATAATCTTCTTGGGAGCAGGCATTTTTACTTTTTCTTTTACTTCTACTTTTATTTCTGCCTCTTTAATTGATTTATCAATAAATGCCGGGATGTCTGCTACAGGCTTTTCAATATTGGTTTCTTGAGTAATCAATTTGTTTTGTAAATATGTGTTGTCTGCGCTCAATAATCTGAGATTATCATAACCTAATTGATATAGTAAAAGAAAAGGAAGATTTGCTTCTTCCAGATCTTTCCCATACAAAACTGTAATTTTCGCTGAATTTTTCAACTCCTCAAAAATTGCCTTGTTTTCTTCCTTTAAAATTTCCGGTGTAGGAATATTGATCGCATTTTCCAGGTGCCCCTTCTCAAATTCATATGGGCTCCTAATATCCACTAAGGCAATGTCCGGGTTATTTAAATTGTCAATTGATACAAGGTAATCGGTACTCATTAGGTTCTCCAGTGTACTATCGGCATTCATAGCGTATGGTGTTTTCAGGACGTTCATACGCGAGAACTCCAATTAATACTGCCAAAATAAAAAGTACTGATGAAATTGATATCCGTTTAACTTTTTCTAATTCTTTCATAATAAGAGTGCTTATAATAACATTTTGAAAATCAGCAACCACCTTCTACCGGTCGTTTCTTTTTCTTTTTAACCGGAATTACTTCTTTTGCGACGGGTTTTAGAACAACTGGTTCTTCGACCTTCCCTTGCTCCGGATACATAACACCAAAAAACATACTTGCAGCTTTTCTTGTTGAATACAATTCTAAATCTGCAGCAGCCATTTTTTCATCCGGAACACTGGGATTGATAATAGTTTTATACCATTCATTCATGCCTCCCTCCAACACCCGAAGGTTTTTGTAACCAAGTCGGTTACTGAGTACCCAAGCCTGATCGGCATAAAAATTATCATTTGAATAGAATATGATATCATATTGGGATTGGTTTAAATAGACCTCATACTCTTCATCCAATAAATTTTTAAGAGGAATGTTAACAGCATTAGGGAGGGAATAGTGCTTATAGCTTGCGGCATCCCTCACATCAATCAAAATAAAAGAAGGGTCCTGAGCTATGATCTTATCAGCAACTTGATCTGTTGATATATACCTTTCAGGGCTTACTATATTACTAAGGAGTTGCTCTACTTTAATTCCTTTTTGCTTTTCGACTTTTGGTAATAGAACCAGTCCCCCGGCTAGTATAATGAGGATCAAAGCCAAAAATATATATCTAAAGGATAAAACCTTTGCTGCCTTTTTCTTAACCATCCTGTGATCTTTATTTAATAAAATACTTTTTTAACTCTTTTTCTTACCACATCGGCAATGGTAAAAGCAACAATGGCTATTATGGAAAAAATAAATATGACCCAATAAGGATCCCAACCAAATGAATCCATTAAAGTTATATTTCCCATGAAACTACCAGTATAAAGGGGTTCAAAGAAGGTGTACAATTCAGAAAAAATCAGTACTCCTACCATAATTCCTACTACATATACCCAGGCATCCAGCTTACCGATGGCTACTGCACACAAACTGGTCCCGGGACAAAATCCTCCCGCGACAAAACCAACCCCCATGATAACGCCACCAATGATTGCTCCCCATAAAAATGTGGGGTGGACATATAGTAGCTCAATATTCAAATAACCTAGATAATCCAGGTAATAAATACCAATTACAGAAACTACGGCTGCTGTAAAAAATACTTTTAAGACTGCGAAGTCATAGCCGTAAAAGACGCCTGCGAGTTTCCTTGATGAAGAAAATCCAGAAGATTCTAAAACAAATCCGAAACAAATACCAATGAAAATTGCAATGATACTATCCCATTCCATGGAAATTAAACCGTTAGGTATTAGAGGTCCCATAATTTTATTTTTTATTTATTAAATCCAATTTTTTCTAAAGAAATAGGCCGCGGCATAAGCTGCCCCAAAAATAGCCAGCATGGTTATAAAACCTCCCACCGACAATACGGCCATGCCACTTAAGGCAGCACCGCTGGTACAACCTCGCGCAATTTGGGCTCCCAGTCCAAAAAGTAATCCCCCACCCAGAGCAAAGGCCAGTCTTCTTTTACTAGAAATCTTAGGAGAATGCTGAACGCGCCAGCTAATCCGACCAGATAACGCACCTGATATAAATGCACCTATTAAGACCCCTAAAACTTCAAATACCAACCATGTGTTTAAAGGAGTATCGTCATCGCTGAGAAACATACTGTAATAAGCATTGTTTTCAGCATGTGTTGGAGCTACTCCGTCTACTAAAGCGACTACGCTACTTTTCATAGCGCCACTTGCCCCCAAACCTCTTCCTGTCATATAAAAGGTGAAAATAATTATGAGTCCAAGTAAAAACCCACCGAAGTATGGATTCCAATAGACGTGCCTATTTGTTTTGTTTTTCGTTTCCATAATTTATAATTCTAATATAGATATCGTGTTAACTGACCTGCTTCTACCATTACAAATCTAAAGACGAGCCCCCCAATTATGACCAGTATTGCCGGCACTATGACGGGCACCTTATAACCTATTAGGTCAATTAATTCAATAACTGCCGGAACAAGCAAACCGAGTAAGACAACAAAACCGAAGAACATTAAGGTAAATTCGCCTCCTACCAGGAGCTCCACAGCTTCAAGTTGCACTTGTGAACCTGCATAATATCCCATGATCATGTGAGCGATAAGAGCAAGTTCAACTATGATTAATCCTAAATCTATCTTCCCAAACAAATGTTTTTCCTGCACACTCTTAGAAAGAATAATAATTGCCGCGGCACCTGTAGAGAGTCCCGATGTCAAAAATAAAGGTCCCAATATTGCATTATTCCAAAGAGGTCTTGCATTGAAAGCTGACAACAAAATTCCGGTATAGACCCCTAAGATCAAGGACAAAGGAATTAATGCATAGGCAATATTCTTTCTGTTTTTGATTACAAACTTTTCAAAATTATTTAAGAATTTAAATCGTTGGAATAGCTTCAGCTTTGATTCTACATTTGCATAGGCTTCCCTGTAGTAACCAAAGGTCCAAAGAAAGGATAAGGGTGTCACAATCATTAAAACCCATGCTCCCCAGGACATTGGAGATTCAATCCTAAAGGTAGTATACAATTGCCATGTATATAGGGGGTGTGTTAGATCATACACTAAGGCCAAAAGCCCTAAGGATAAAGCTATTGGAGGAATAATAGAAGCTATCTTAACAGCCGCAGGATATTCCTGATCCTTACCCAGGACATAAAATAAAGCTGCAAAAAATAAGATCCCTGCGGCTAGCCCTCCTAAAAATAAATAGAGCGCAATTGGCCAATGCCATACTTCTAAAGAAGGATCAATATTTGGAATATTTCGGCCACTAGTAAATAATTCTTCGTGCATAATATTAATACTTTAGGTTAAGTAGAATACATGAGGATTAGTTCCAGCCTCAGGTGCTAATGTTTTGTACTTTCTATTCTTTAGTAATTGTGAAACCTCGCTGTTAGGGTTGTCCAAATCTCCAAAATACATGCACTTTGTAGGGCAAACAGATACACAAGCAGGAAGTTGTCCTTTTTCTAATCTGTGATGGCAGAATGTGCATTTATCTACATGGCCATCTGGATGTTGATAACGGGCGTCATAAGGACATGACTCTATACAAGCGCCACAACCAATACATTCATTAGCTGTTACAAGTACAATACCCCCATCAACTATATGACTTGCCCCCGTTGGACAACACCTTACACATGGCGCAGTATCACAATGATTACATCTTTCTGATCTTAGCTCCAATTCCAGATTGGGATATGATCCACTTACAGCCTCGGTTATCCAATCTCTGCAATACCCATGAGGCACATCATTTTCTGTTTGACAAGCCACAACACAATCGCTACACCCAACACATTTTAAAGTGTCTATTACCATTGCATATCTCATATCACTGAATTTTTATGGGGATTTTCGGTTAAAATGGAAACAAAATTGCCTCTAAGTCCTGTTCCGCCCATTAGGGGATCGACGACTACTTGCGATATTAATTCCGTATCACTCATGCCTTTTCCAAAAGCTCTTGTAAGCTTTTTGTTATTATGGCCAAAACCATGGTACATATACACAGAGTCCCACCTGATTCTTTCAGTCACTCTAACCTTTATGGAAAATGTAGAAATAATATCATCCTGATTTTTAAGCCAGACTTCCTGATCTTTTTTGAGGTTTAGGATTCTGGCCACTTTAGGATTTACCCAAAGTGTATTTTCGTCTTTTAAATCACTCAAATTGGGGTTATTAATAGTTCTACTGAATGTGTGCATAGGAGATCTACCATAGTTAAGGCGGTAAAATCCCTGCGGTGGTTCCGGATGCCGGGTGTAAACCGGCATAGGATCGAATCCTTTGTTTGCCAGTTGTTGTGAGAAGAGCTCAATTTTCCCACTGGGTGTCCAGAATTGATGATCCTTTCCTTCTTCTAAGTATAATGGTCCTGAAGTTCGATCAAAGTTTTTAACCCCTATCTTTTTCATTTCCTCTAAAGACGTTCCCAATTGATTGAGTTGCCATTCAATTACTTCTTCAAAATCGTCATAATTGAAATATTCACCTAAACCAAGCCGCTCCCCTATTTGTTTGCTTATCCACCAGGCAGGTTTGGAATCGTATTTCGGTTTTACAGCAGGAATCCGCACTGCGATTGAGGGTGTTCTGTTTGTTGCAGACCGTATTCCGTCGTAGCGCTCGAGATATGTACACTCGGGAAGCACCACATCTGCATACCCGGTGATTTCCATTGGCATGGTATCCATAACCACAAGGAAGTCAAGAGCATTCATAGCCTGTATAGTCTTTTCCTGTTGAGGCAGGGATTGTGGTAAATTCGTTCCTGCTACCATCCAGGCTTTAACCGGATGTTCGTTATTTTCACTTTCTATTGTTGCCCTTACTACTTCAGAAGTAATTCCCATTTGAGCAAACGGATATTTTTCTCCAATTTCCTCCCATCCCCATTTTGGTTTTGGGTATTCGGGATGCGGATACTTTGGAACCTTAAGGCTTTCCTTGAAATAGAATCCCCCCCTGTTCCCCCAGGACCCTAACAATGCGTTTAGGATAGCCACAGCGCGTCCTCTTTGTGCATCATCTCCATACCAGGTGACATGCCGGCCCGGATGAACAATTACAGAGGGTGCGGCAGCTGCCATTATACGGGCTGTTTCCCTGATCTCTTCCGGTTTAATGGTTGTAATACCATAGGCCCATTCTGGAGTGAAGGTTTTGACATGTGCTTTTAACTGGTCAAATCCAATGGCATATTTTTCAATATATTTCTTGTTGTACAGTCCTTCTTCAATTAATACGTGCATCCATGATAATAACAAAGCCATGTCTGTTGCCGGTTTAATTGCTAACCAGTGGTCAGATTTACTGGCTGCAGTTGAAAACCTTGGATCTACAGTAATAATTTTTGCACCGTTATCAATGGCATCGGACATTTCCTGAACCTGGGAATTGTGCATGTTCTCTCCTATATGAGAACCTATGAGTACCAAACATCTGGTATCCCTGATATCTGTAGGTTCAGGGGATCCCACCCAGGATCCATAGGTTAATCCAAATCCGGTTTCCCGTGGTCCTCTACATTGAGCATAGGCAGGTTCTGCAATGGTGTCTGATCCATAGGCTTTAAACAAATGTTCTAAATGGCTACCCGGAGATCCATGTTTGAGTAATGCAAAGGATTCGGGACCATACTTTTCCTGTATTTCTTTAAATTTCGAAGCAACCAAATCCAGAGCTTCCTCCCAAGATGCTTCCCTAAAGGTTTCTTCACCGTTAACAGTAGTTCTTATAAGAGGGGTTTTAAGCCGGTCTTCATCAGTATACATTCCTACACCACCGGTTCCTCTTGGGCATAACCTTCCATAACAGTGAGGATCATTATCGTTGCCAATGACCTTTTCAATATTACCCTGTTCATTGGTATAAACCCACCCCGCACATTTCCAGAAACATACCTCACAATAGGTAGCAGATCGCACTAATTTTTTAGCAATGTTTTCTTTTACAGCTGCATCTAAAAGAGGATTCATGCCAAACAAGCTGAATGCACCCGAAGTGGTTGCCAAACCTCCTAAACCTAAGGCAGAAATTTTTATAAATTTTCGTCTTGAAGTGGTCATATCTCTATATGTTTATAAAGGGTAAACTTATTTCGAAATGGCCGGCAAAGGCATGATAATAGTCATATATCCAACATTTTATATGTGACTAATGTTACATATAAAATGTTAAAATTATGTTCCTCTAAGTTTTGATCAATTGACATTTTAAAATGTCGTAATTTTGAAATACAGCTTATTTCATGAAGAAAAAATACTTTCAACTAGGTGTTCTTTCAGTAGGTTTTTTACTGATTTCTATATTATTATTCATAAGGAATTATGACTTTTCCAACTCATTTATTGTTACTGAAAAAGTGTATTCAAAAATTGAAGTTGGTAGTACCGAATCCTGTTTGCAATGTCATCAAAAAACAACAGGTTATTCTGATTATCATAACCCGGAACTTATAGGTTGCTCAAGTTGTCATTTAGGAGATATTTCTTCTTTAGATAAAACCGAAGCCCATAAGGGCATGATCTTAATTCCCGGAAACCTGGCCGATGCTGAAATGACCTGTGGAAAATGTCATATCTGAAGAATTAAAAAAAATTAATAATTCTTTAATGACTACTAACAGCGGCTTAGTTGCTGTTGACAAGTTTATATTTGGGGAAGCAGATAGTCCAAATTATCATTATCACATAAAGGATATCGAATATTCTGCTGCAGATAAACATATTAGGGATCTATGTGCAAACTGCCATTTAGGTGCAGAAAAACCGGAATTTGGTGAAATAAATCAGTTAAGCAGAGGAGGAGGCTGTATAGCCTGTCATTTAAATTATTCTGAGGAAGCTAAATCTGATTTACAAACATACCTGGCATCTGACAAAAAGAAATTACCAAGATTTCATCCTTCAACAGACATTTTCGTCAATGACACCCATTGCTTTGGTTGCCATAGCCGTTCCAGCAGAATTTCTACCAATTACATTGGCCTGCAGGAGACATTACTGGATGAAAAAGAAGTTAAGAATAACAGTAATTACTCGGTTTTAGAAGATAAACGTGTTTACAAACACCAGGAAGCAGACGTACATCACTCAAAAGGCCTGCTATGTATAGACTGTCACTCATCACATGAAGTGATGGGCGATGGGAACAGGTATCTGCATATGGAAGATGCTGTTTCTTTGCAGTGCAGCGATTGCCATACTAAAGAAAAACACAATACTATTCCCTACGATTCATTGGACAGGGAAAGCCTTTTAGTGTTTTTACATCGCGATTATAAACATTTCGATAAGGAGGTTATAGCAGTCAAAGAAGATGGACATCCATTGGTAAACACCTATGTGGATTCTACCGGAAATGCTTTTTTGATTAGTAAGAATAATGGTAAGATTCATCCTTTGAAACCACAGGCCGAAGAATGCTCCAGAGAGAGCCACCAGAACGTTAGCTGTAGTTCCTGCCATTCTTCCTGGACATCCCGATGTATAGGCTGCCACAATGAATTTGATGAAGACAAACTCCGTGCCTTTGATCTACTGGATAAAAAATATGTCACAGGACAATGGGAAGAATATGTTGCTGAATTCTCATCATCACAACCCGCATTGGGAGTTAGAGAGCACGATGGGAAAAATGTTATTGAACCTGCTATGCCCGGTATGATCTTAACCATTGATAAAGGCAGCTATAAAGGCAAACCCGGGGAAGATATTTCATTCCACCGGCTTTATGCGCCAAACTCACCTCACACCACAACAAAAGAGGTGAGAGATTGTAAGTCCTGTCATGCAAATTCGGCTACCCTTGGGTACGGTATGGGTTCTTTGGAGTACAAAATAAAGAATAACAAAGGCTCCTGGATCTTTACACCCGAATACGCTTTAAACAGTAACGATAATTTACCTGAAGATGCCTGGATCCCTTTCTTAAAGGATGTTGATAAGGATGTAGTTAATTCTACAAGAACTAATTTTAGGCCGTTTGATGTAAAGGAACAAAAATCGATGCTGTTTGTAGGCGCCTGCCTTCAATGTCACGCTGATAATTCTAAAGTCATGAAACAAACTTTAGAATTGGGATTACAACCAATGTTGAAACAATTATCTAAAGAATGTATCTTACCTGAATATTAAATCAACCTCCAATCGTGGTCATGCTTCTGTTTTGGGTATGCAGTTTGGGTTCTTGTAATTTCTTTAAGGTGTCCATACCTCCCCTAACCTTCAATTTACTTTGCACTGCCTTTTGAATTACCGGCTCAATTGATTTTCCTTCACGAAGAGCAGTTAAAATATCCGATTCAGTTGTCGAAAACAAACAGTTTTTCAATTGACCGTTAGCTGTTAACCGTAGCCTGTTGCACGAATCACAAAACGGATTGGTTACAGAACTTATGATGGCAAAACTACCTTTGTACCCTCGAATTTTATAATTCTTAGCGGTATCATTTGGTGCATCTTGTAAGCGCTCAATTTCATTCTCTGTAAAAGTGGAATTTACATGACTCATCACTTCTTTATAAGAAACCATTTTGGTCATATCCCATTTATTACCATCGAAAGGCATAAATTCAATAAAGCGTATAGATACGGGTAATTCCCTGGTAAGATTAATAAAGTCGAGGATCTCATCATCATTAACGCCTCTCATCAATACAGCATTTATCTTCACATTGAAACCTTCTTTTATTAAAAGTAATATGTTATCGTAAACCTTATCAAAGTAATCTCGCAGGGTAATTTTATGAAACTTTTCTTTTACCAAAGAATCCAGGCTTACATTGATATTTTTGACTCCATGTAATTTAAGGGTATCGATGAATTTATGAATGATGACCGCATTTGTGGTAATAGATAATTCAACAGGTAATGACGCCAACTTTTCTAAAACAAAAGAAATATCTTTTCTGATTAAAGGTTCTCCTCCGGTAAGCCTTATTTTGGTAACGCCATGGTCAACAAATGTTTTCGCGATTTCATATATCTCCTCGTAGGTCATCAAATGGCTTTTAGGAGTTAACGGGATACCTTCAGCAGGCATACAGTAGAAACAGCGTAAATTACAACGCTCCACTAAAGAAATACGTAAATACGAATGATCTCTTCCGTGTGAATCCTCTAAGATGTTATTAAAATTTCTCATTTAATCGTGTCTTGCACCTTTTAGTATCCTGAAAATATGAAGAACCGATGGAAAAATAGCATCCATAGATTCTTTAGCCCCGTTTGTTGAACCGGGTAAACCTAAGACTAATGTATTCTTTATGGTACCCGCAATACTTCTTGAAAGCATTGAAAATGGTGTTCTGTCCTGTCCGTAATTACGAATAGCCTCTTCAATACCGGGAATACGTCGATCCAGTAATGGCTCAAGAGCTTCGGGTGTAACATCCCTTTTTGACAATCCGGTTCCTCCGGTATAGATGATCAGGTCTATACCCTCCTCCTGATAAAGCTTAGCTTTTTCCTGGATAATGTCCTTTTCATCAGGAATAACGATATAATGAGGGACTTGTGACATTACATTCTTCCAGTTTGCTTAAGGATCGCTTTCCCTGCCCTGTCTTCTTTTTGTCCTGCCGAAATGGTATCTGAACAAACAATTACAGCAGCTGTAAGATCTTTTCTGAACTTATCCGTAAAATCAGACTTTCCACCTTTTTTGTCAAGCAGTTTGATTTGGTGAATTTCAATTCCTTTATCTATAGGTTTTAGCATATCATACATGTTCAATGCCACCACACTTGCCCCGTGCATGGCCTCTACTTCCACGCCTGTTTTATAAATGGTTTTTACTGTAAACAACACAGTGATCTCTAATCCATTTATTTCATATTCAACACCGGTAAATTCAATAGGTAGTGGATGACAATCGGGCAAAATATCCGGAGTTCGCTTCACCCCTAATAACCCTGCTGCCTTACTCATGGCAAATACATTTCCTTTTGGCACTGTATCATTTTGAATAGCGGTAATCGTTTCTTGTTTGCTAACCTTTACAACGGCTTGTGCAACTGCAGTTCTTAGCGTGGTACTTTTGTGGGTGATATCAACCATTGCTTAACTATTTACTTTCCATTGATGAGAACTATCTTCAAAAATCTCCTTTCCAAAAACGGGTACTTTAGCTTTAATTTCTTCTACAATAAATTCCAGGGCTTTAAAAACAGCTTTACGTCTTGGTGAGGATACAAATACAAACAGGCAAACCTCTCCTGCATTTACAGTACCTATACTATGATAAATATGCATACAGGAAAGTTCGAACTTATCAAAAGCCGCTTCTCGAATTTCGTTAAACCTACTATTAGCCATCTCTTCGTAGGCCGAATATTCTATGGCTTTTACAGTTTTCCCCTCAATAACATCTGCCCTTACCTGCCCCAGAAAAATATTATGAGCCCCAATACTTGTTTTGGTTTGGTGTTTGGCTATGGATTGCGCTATATATTCAGCTGAAATGGCGCCCTGCACAAAAACATTTTTAGGCTTCTTATCACTCATTTTGTTACCTCTTTATGTGCATTCTTTTATATACCTATTAATTTCTGAAGCACCTTCCTTTATATTATAACAGTTTTGAAAATTCAGGTCATGTAAGATTCGAATAGCCTGTCTGCTTCTAATACCTGACTGACAGAAAATACCTTTTGTTTTATACTTACTTATCTTATCAAGCTGCTGGTTCAGTTCGCTCAATGGAATTTGAATGGGATTAATAGCCTCCACCTTGGGTTGCTCGTGTAATTCCCTCACATCAATAAATTGAATATCTTGTTTCTGAAGAATTTCTTTTATGGACACCTCCGAAATGTCCACTGCGCAATTACCCGATAATTCCTGCTGAAGAAACTCCTTCCTATTCAGTTTTACTTTCTGAACTTCAGTCTCATTCCTTTTCACAGTCAGTATTGTCGATTGAGCTGAAAGTGCATCATAACAGAGCAATTTTCCTGAAAGTACATTACCAAGACCTAAAATAATTTTAAGCACTTCATTAGCCTGCATGGCTCCAATAATTCCCGGTAAAACACCCTAACACACCAACTTCTGAACAATTAGGAACACTGTCTTTTTTAGGCTTACTGGGAAAAGCACATCTATAGGTGGGACCATCATCATAATTAAAAACTGATACCTGCCCCTGGAACTTATAAAGACCACCAAAAACTATCGATTTATCTGTCAACACAGCAGCATCATTGATCAAATACCTTGTTTCAAAATTGTCTGTACCATCCACAATCAGGTCATACTGTTCAAAAAGCTCAAGAGCGTTTTGATAATTTAGTCTATAGGGATAGGCATTGATCACTACAGTATTATTTAAATCGGATAACCTGTCTTTAGCTGCTGTAGCCTTATTCTGTCCTATTGAAGCCGACCCAAATAAAATCTGACGCTGAAGATTAGATACCTCTACGACATCAAAATCAATTATTCCCAGGGTTCCAATCCCGGCAGCCGTTAAATACTGCAAAACAGGACATCCCAGGCCACCGGCGCCAACTACCAGGACCTTAGCTTCTGAAAGCTTATCCTGGCCTTCCCGGCCAATTTCTGAAAGTATGATATGTCTGCTATACCTATCCATCTTTTATCCACCTGCAAAAGGAGGTAGCAATACTATTTCATTACTGGTTAATTTATCTTCAGCCGATACTAATTCCATATTTTGAGCTACCTGAAAGTCTTTATCTTTTAAACCGGAATACCTGCTATAAAGATTCCCCAGCAATTCAGAAATGTAATTCCCTGAGAAATCTGTCGTTTCTTCTTCGCACCCGGTCACTTCCGCAAGCATTCCGAAATATTTAATTCTTATTAGCATGCTCAATTATTTTTAATTCTTCAGGAGTATTCACATTTGTGGTAAAAAGGTCCATTTCAGGATCCAGCACCACATTTTTGACCTTACATTGATTCAGGGCCACATATAAACGGCGTTCCCCATGCTTTAGAAGCTCATAAAACTTCTTTTTACAACGCTTCCGATACAAGGCAATTAAGGGCATAGGTTTACCATTACTTACTATTTGAATAACATCTGAATCATCCTCTTCCTCAGCTTCCAACAGCTGTTCTAAAACTGCGGTCCTTATCATCGGAATGTCACAACTCAGTACCAAATTATAATCTGTTTTTGATTGATCTAATCCCGAATAAATTCCTGCTAAAGGACCGGCATCCCTAATCACATCCCGGACCCTTTTATACTTTAAAACATCATAATCAGGATTGTTTGAGACAACTATAGTCTCAGATACCAGAGGCTCTACTGCTGAGATACTGTACCATATAAAAGGTTTCCCCTTTAGATTTACAAAGCCTTTTTCTCTTCCCATACGGGAACTTTTCCCTCCAGCCAGAATTATACCTGTTATGTCCTTTTTATCAATCATATTCTTAAGTAGAAAAAAGTTTAATACAAGCAATGACCAATACCACGGCCAAAATATATCGCAGCCGCTGGTTGTTTAATTTTTTGCTGCCCAAATAGGCTCCAAAAAAACCACCAATAAGTGCTATAGCAACTAACATAAAAGACTCCCAACTTAAACTGATTCCTGTACTCAATTGCCCTATTAAACCTGAAGCCGAATTCACCCAGATAAACAGGGCTGAAACTGCAGCTGCTTCTTTCATTTGCCCCCAGTGGAGCAATAAAATAATCGGGGTTAATATAATCCCGCCACCAATACCAATTAGGCCCGATAAAAATCCAATGATCCCACCAATAAGCAGTCCTTGCCAAAGTTTTATTTTTTTGACGGTATGAACTTCTTTCCCAAAAACATTCATCATTTTGAGGATAGCAAATACCAATAAAACAGCCAGAATTTTTTTATATATAGAAGCGTCTATCTCTATAGTCCCTCCTAAAAAAGCAAAGGGAATGGAAGAAATTGCCAGGGACATAAAGAGATTTTTATTGAAAAAACCTCCTTTATAGTAATAGAAAAATGAAATACCAGCCACGAATAAATTAAGTAAAAGAGCTGTGGGTTTCATGGTTTCGGGTGCGAATGAAAACAATGCCATTAATGCCAAATACCCGCTGGCACCACCGTGACCTACGCTGGAATACAGAAAAGATATTACAGGCAATATCAGCAGGAATATATACATGTTCTCTAATTGCATGGTTTACAAATTTTTTATCTTTTCAAGTTGGACGTCTAAAAAATCCCAGCATTCCCGGTTCATTTCTTCAAAAGCATTGACTAATGATCTTCCGTAAGCTGTTAATTCTGTGCCTCCGCCACCCTTACCGCCTATGCTGTTTAGAGTCACAGGTTTTTTTGCTGTTTTATTTACAGAATCCATAAGGTGCCAGGCCTTTTTATAGGAAATACCAATTGATCTGGCTGCCTTAGACAATGAACCTGTTTCATCTATGGCTTTTAATAATTGAACTTTTCCTTCTCCCAGGAATTCTTTCCCTTCCAGCTCGATCCAGATCCTACTTTTGACCTTACAGTTCATCTATTTATCTTTAAACAGGAAGCAAAAGGACTTCTACTGTATCATTTATTTTGATCTCTTCCAATTCCCCCGGCATTTGCAACAAAGCATTTGCTACCGCAAAGGTTTGTAGCATGGCTGAACTTTGACCTTCCAAAATTGTGACCTTCCCGTCTTTATAAATGGCCTTTAAAAACTGAGGCCTGTCTCCTTTCTTTTCAAAATTTGATATAGAAGTTGCTGTGACTGTTGTTAAGGTATTATCTGCCCCGGTCATCTTTTGTAAAGAAGCATACACATAAATGTAGAAACAAGTCAGTGCGGCTGCAGGGTTTCCGGGAAGGGCAAACAAAACGGTATTATCATTTTTTCCGAAAAAAAGAGGCTTCCCCGGTTTCTGATTGACCTTATAAAAGATTCGCTCTACATCTAACTCTTTTAAAGCCTTTCCGACAAAATCATAATCTCCTACCGATATACCACCTGTGATAATCACCATATCATTTTTGACTATCGCATCTTGTAATTCGCTATAGGTGTCGTTGTAATTATCCTCTACTTTATGAATAGAAATTGTATCAAAGCCAAGATTCACTAATGCGCTTTTGAGCATTATTGAATTACTTTCGTATATCTTACCGTAGGTTAAAGGTTGCCCGGCTTCAACAAGTTCATTCCCTGTTGTTATAATTGCTATAGATGGTTTTTTATAAACAGGAACTTCTTTGAGTCCTAACGAGCTTAAATAACCAATAGCAGCAGGCGTTAACTTTGTCCCTTTTTTTAAGGCCGGCTCCCCTTTTTTTACCTGCTCCCCTACTGGCCGAATATTATCTTCTTTTAGAGGATTGTTTTCAACAGTAATATTGTCACCTTTAACATATACCTTTTCCTGCATGATAACTGCATTTGCAGAATCGGGAACAGGGGCGCCGGTAAAGATCCGAAGTGCTTCTCCCTTGCCCAAAATGGGCCGATGATCATCTCCTGCTTTTACTTCCCCAATTAAGGTGTAGGTTTCATCTTCATGTAAGTTAAGAGCATAACCATCCATTGCAGATTGTCTGAAAGGAGGCATGTTTATGGGAGAAGAAACATCTTTGAATAAAATAGAATTTCCGGCACCTTCAATGGGCAGATTGATTTCCAGCAATTTTTTTTTGCTGTGCTCAAGGACCAAGTTTAAAGCCTCTTCAATGCTTACCATTTTCTTACCGTTATGTCTAGACAAACATAGCGAAAGACTGCCCTACAAAAACATGATATCGGTCAGGATAAGGGCCCTTCTTTGGTAACATTTGTTACACAAATCCTATAAATTGAGCCAGTTAGCAGTATCGGTTTTAGCGATAGGGCTAAAATTGATTCCGGAACCGGAAGTGGAACCTGTTTATAACCTCCCGCTAATAATCTAGAGAATAAAAAACCCTGTCAATACAAGATCAACAGGGTTCTATTACCTTTAAAAATTAAAGTAGCCTCGCCAAGAATCGAACTTGGATCTACAGTTTAGGAAACTACTATTCTATCCATTGAACTACGAGGCCGGATGGGGTGCAAATTTAAAAACTTCCGCTAAGTTATCGGTCTTTAATCCTGAAATTTTAGTGAAGCAACAAAAAAAAAAAAAAAAAAAAAAAAAAAAAAAAAAAAAAAAAAAAAAAAAAAAAAAAAAAAAAAAAAAAAAAAAAAAAAAAACCGTTAAAAAATCGTAAAATAATATCAGAAAATGAAAAAATCGGTAAAACATGATCTTCAGGAATCCTGTAAATTAGTGACTCTAAAAATATTAAAAATGCGAATCATTCCTTTCCTCCTCATTGCGACTTTCTTTTGTAGTTGTCAGTCCGCGCAACCTCCCGAAATAAAATATTTTAAGGCTGAGCATGAGAATTTTAGCTATTCTGGGCGCAGTATAAGTTCAGCAGAAGGAAGAGAGCTCATTGCTTCGGCAGCTTCGGTTAGCACCAGGGTTACGGGAGATACAGTTACTGTTTTCCTCAAGAGCAACAATGAAAACCATCAGTACGTAGCCGTAGAGCTCAATAAGGAACATTTAGGGCGGTTCAGTATTAAAAAGGATACTCTGAAGTTTGCACTTCCGGCTTCAGATTCTACTAGTCTTCTCACGGTGTACAAAGAAACAGAAGCTTCTAACGGCAACATCATTTTTAATGGACTCCGGGTCCAAAATACAGAAAAGCCAGCCGAAGTAAAGCGTGCAAAGATCGAATTCATCGGGGATTCCATAACTTGTGGAATGGGTGCCGATACAAGTGAAATTAATTGTGAAGAAGGAGAATGGTATGATCAGCACAGTGCTTATATGGCATATGGACCGCGAGTGGCGAGGGCGCTAGAGGTGGATTTTGAAGTGAATTGTGTTTCGGGTATGGGGATGTATAGGAACTGGAACGACGAAGACCAACCCGTAATGCCCGACGTCTACCCTTATCTTCACCTCATCCCGAACAAGGGCCAAAAGGCTGAAGTAAAAGAGGAAAACGCGCCGCAAATTGTAAGCATTGCTTTAGGTACAAATGATTTTTCTTTAGGGGACCAACAAAAGGAACGCTCACCTTTCAACGCAGAAAAGTTCAGGGAGAACTACATTGGATTTATAAAAACAATTTTTGACAGGTATCCTAACACAAAGGTTGCCCTTATTTCCAGTCCTATGGCAGGCGAAAATGAGGGGGAGGAGTTGATTTCTATTCTTAAGGAAATTAAACGAGAACTACCAGATCACCCTATCGAGGTTTTCGATTTCCAAAAAATGACTGCAGAAGGCTGTACAGGCCATCCCAGTGTAGATGACCATGCAGCAATGGCCGAAAAATTGCTCCCTTTCTATCGTGAGCTTCTTTCAAAGGATTATTCGAAAAGTACCCCCATGTTAGAAGAAAAAACTTCATAAAATGAAACATTTCACCTACTTAACTTTGTTACTCGTAATGTCTACTATAGAAGCATTTTCAAATGTGAGCCTTCCCGCAATCTTTGGGAATAACATGGTTCTTCAGCGAAATACCGAAGCCAGGATCTGGGGCTGGGCAAAACCCGGAGAAGTCGTCAAGATATCCACCAGTTGGAGTACAGACACTCTTCAAACCAAAGTGGTCAACAACGGAAGCTGGGAAATTCTCCTGCCTACGCCCGATCTTCGGGAACCACAGGAGGTGACGATAACCGGCTATAATACAATTGTGCTCAAAAATGTGCTTTTGGGAGAGGTATGGCTGGTAAGCGGGCAATCGAATATGGAATGGACTGCCGCTGCCGGAATAGACAATGCAGAAGAAGCCATAGCCGGCGCAGAAAATCTAACATCCGTTTTTTACGGTACACAACAGGACAGCGCCTACTCCGCAGCAGGATCTGGGCGGGGAGTGGGTAACAAGTACTCCCGAAACTATGAAGCACTTTAGTGCCGTTGCCTATTTCTTCGGAAAAAAGCTGAACGATGGAACTCAATGTACCGGTAGGATTGATCGACTCCAGCTGGGGAGGAACTCCGGCTGAAGTGTGGATGCCGGCGGAAGTTATTGAGGAAAATAAGGAGCTTAGTAAAGCAGCCGCAATGTTACCTGATGTTGAATGGGGACCCAGGAAACCCGGCGCCCTTTATAACGCAATGATCGCCCCTCTCACTTCCTTCAACATTGCAGGAGTACTTTGGTATCAGGGGGAATCTAATACAGATAATGCCGATCATTATGAGCAAATTTTCTCTGCGCTTATTAATTCCTGGCGTCAAAAATGGAATTCTGAATTGCCTTTTTACTACGCCCAGATTGCTCCCTATGATTACGGCGATAACTTTGTCGGCGTCAAAGTAAGAGACGCACAACGCAGGGTGCTAAAGATGCCAAAAACGGGTATGGTTATGACCAGCGACATAGGCGATATAGAAGATATCCATCCCCGCAATAAGAAAGATGTTGGCTTACGCTTCGCCAATCTCGCCTTAAAGGAAATCTACGGAAAGAAAACAGCTGCCTATTTTCCCCTTTTTGAGAGGGTAGAGAAAAAGAAAGATAACTTGCGGATCTACTTTGCAAATGCGGAAGGATTAAGAATTGACAAGGAAAATCCTGCGTCCCAGTTTGAAGTGGCTGGAGAGGATGGAGAATTCCAGACTGTGGAAATGAAAGTCAATAAGGATTGTGTAGAGCTGAACATAAAAAAGATCGAAAATCCTACACAAATACGCTATTCCTGGAGAAACACCGGCACTTCCAACATTTTTAATGAAGCAGGCTTACCGGCTTCAAGTTTTCTTGAAGAAATTCAGAAATAGTTCTGCTTTTCAATTTAGGTGTAATAAAAAATACTCTTCAAAAATGTCATTTTTGAAGAGTATTTATGTTTCAAATTAATCCAGGAGTAAGGAATTCTCCCTGATTATTCTTCTCCCAAAGTAAAGGAAGTCTTTAAAGTTTCCACCGAATTTCCACCGACGAAAACTTCAAATTCTCCCGGTTCCACCAGGTATTCGCCCTGGTTATTGTAAAAACCAAGCTCATCTTCAGTCAATGTGAAATTCACTGTTCTTTTTTCACCTTTCTTCAGCTCTACCAATTCGAAACCTTTAAGTTCTCTTACAGGTCTTACAGTGCTTCCGTAGAGATCATGAATGTAAAGCTGCACAACTTCCTTTCCGTCGTAATTTCCGCTGTTGGTAATATCTACAGAAACCTGCACATCCTCTCCCATTTCAACCTGGTTTTTGTTTAGCTTTAGATTGTCATACTTGAAAGTGGTATAGCTCAACCCGTAGCCAAAAGGATAGAGGGGCGTATTTTCCACATCCATATAATGTGACCACCACACCATTTCTGCTCCCGGTTGGGGATCTTCGGGACGGCCGGTCATTTGATGGTTGTAATAAATTGGTGTTTGACCAATGTTTCTGGGGAAGGTCATTGGTAGTTTTCCGCTCGGGTTGTAGTCTCCATAGAGCACCTGCGCCACCGCGTTACCTGTCTGTGTACCCAGCTGCCATGCCTCGACAATTGCCGGAATATTTTCTGCTGCCCAATCAATAGCAAGAGGTCTTCCATTGTTTAAAACCAATACGACATTCTTGTTAGCTGCATAAACTTCCTCAAGAAGTTCCTGCTGCACTCCCGGAAGGTCCAGATTTGTGCGGCTTCTTCCTTCCCCGCTCTGGAAACCATGCTCGCCAAGAACCATAACTACCACATCTGCATTTTTTGCTGCTTTAACGGCTGCAGGGAATCCGCTTTTGTCGGTGGTGTTGAAATTAACTTCAGTTAAAAAAGACTCTTCTCCAACTACAAGCTGCGCGCCCTGCTCAAAAGTGAGTTTATTGCCTTTGTAATTTTGCATCCCTTCAAGAACCGAAACTGCTGTATTATCATCTGAAGCTATTCTCCAGCTTCCAAGAGGGCTGTTCTTATCATCTGCAAGATCTCCGATCAAGGCTATTCTTTGTCCGCTTTTCTTCAGCGGAAGTAGATTTCTTTCATTTTTCAGAAGGACGATCGACTTTTTAGCCATGTCGAGTACAGTTTCGTGATGGGCAGGATTTCCAACCACCTCTTTTTCTCTTTGCGCGTCAAGATACCTGTAAGGGTCATCCATTAGACCCAATTCGTATTTCACCCGAAGAATTCTTCTCACAGCATCATCAACAAGCGCTTCTTCAAGCTTGCCTTCATTCACAAGACCCACTATCTCATTAACATATGAATAGGCTTCCATATCCATGTCTACCCCGGCTTCGACCGCTTTTTTTGCAGCCATTTTCTCATTTTTCACAAAACCATGAACTACCATTTCTTCAATGGAAGCATAATCTGAAATTACAAATCCGTCGAAGCCCCACTTTCCTTTAAGAATGTCTCTTAGAATAAACTCATTTCCGGTCACAGGGATCTCATCCAGCGTATTAAAACCGGTCATGAAGGTTCTAACTCCAGCTTCTTCGGCTGCTCTAAACGGTGGCAAAACCATGTTGTATAAAGTGGAATTTCCTATGTCTGCCTTATTGTATTCGCGGCCGGCTTCAGCAAAACCGTAGCCCGCAAAATGTTTTGCAGTGGCAGCAACAGTAAGTGGATTGGAAAGATCTTTTCCCTGGAAACCTCTAACTCTGGCAGCGGCGATCTTGCTCCCCAGGTAAGGATCTTCTCCTCCGCCTTCCATCACGCGGCCCCAACGGGCATCTCTTGAAATATCGACCATGGGCGCAAAGGTCCAGTTGATCCCCGAAGCAGCAGCTTCTGCAGCACCAACTTCAGCCGATCTTCTTATCGCCTCCATATCCCAGCTGGCAGCTTCGGCCAGAGGAATCGGGCTAAGGGTTTTATATCCGTGGATCACATCAAATCCAATTATAAGGGGAATTCCCAATCTTGATTCATTTACCACGATTTCCTGAACCGCCCTTACCTGGTCAACTCCGCGAACGGTAAGCATGGAACCTACCCGGCCATTTCTCAAATGCTCATATTTTAATGCGGCATCCCCATCTTTTGGCGCAGGGCCGGTGACCTCCCAAAAGCCGTTGTACTGGTTCATTTGTCCGGCTTTTTCTTCCAGCGTCATGATGCTCAGAAGCGAATCGATTTTTGCTTCTATACTATCGTTTGAGGATTGTGTGGGGTTCATATTTCTGTCTTTTTTTCCGGTAAATCCGCTCAGCATCAAACCAGATACTATGAGGAGGGCAAGGGATATTCTTATTTTCATTTTATTGAAGTTTATTTAGCTTAAAGTTTTTATGCTTCGGAAGAAGAACCAGTAGCCAATCCTGGCCTCTTCCGGAAGAAAGTGGTTTAAAAATGTCATTTTTGAGCAGCTTGTTTTTTACCACTTCTTCGGAAGTACCTGTTCGCGGATTGAACCAGTAGGCCTTTGGATCTTCAAAGTTCAAGTGAGTAAGATCCACCTGAAATGGTTGCCCTTCCGGGGTGTAAAAAATGGCAAATTGAGGTGCTTTTGCTGCAAGAATATGGGCTGAATTCTCAGGATTTAAACCTTTTATGAGCTCTTGTTTCGGTTCCATTTCTTGCCATTCCAGAGAAGTTAAAAATTCCCGGAGGTATTTCATTTGCTGTGCTCCCGGCAGATCGAGTGCTTCTTTCCAGCCGAGCCTGGCATCCAGAGTGGGGGTTCTGCCTTGATCGAACATTTGCCAAATATCATTACTACCATAGGTATAGCCTGCGGCCCCTCCAAGAAAGCTATTGTATGCAGAAACTCTTACATCTGTGTCGTCCAGACGTTCATAACTTTCCTCCTCCCAAAACCGGTCAGGAATATCCTCATACCTTGCTTCTCCATTTATAACCGGTCTTTTAATTGATTTCTCCATGCTTTTTTGAGGATACTGATATTCTCTGGCTAGGCTGGAATGTCCGCTCTGATACATGTCGATGTCCAGCCAGCCTTCATCAAAAAAATCTGAAGCCAGCTTTGCACCCGATGGATGATAACTAATTAAATGGTTTTTATCTGCCTTCCGCAAACCTTTGGCAAGGCTGCGAATAATTTCATAGTGTTGGGAAGATTCTGGTATTCTGTCTCCACCCAGGATCCATATTAAGTTTGGATAATTTTTATACCTGTTTCCTAAAAGTTCTCCATACTTTTTGGCGTTTTCGGGTGTAAATATCTCCGGGCCAACACCCCATCTTTTATTGAATTTGTCACCCCAGGTGGGAAGAAGTCCCACATAAAGGCCGTGTTTTTCTGCTTCTAAAAGAACAAAATCGAGAAGCTCGAAATATTTCGCATTTAGTTGGGTGGGATCATTGTCAACTAAAGGGTTCTCGCCGTAGGCATTTGGAGTATTGAGACCGTCCATTTCTGCCAGCACCACTGTTTGAATAACAGTAAATCCTTTTTCCTTTCGGTCTTCAAGATATTCCACAACCTCATTCCTGTCCAACCTGTGAACCAGTTCCCAGGCAGTATCACCCAACCAGAAGAAGGGTTTGCCCTCCTGAGTTTGCAGAAAATTCCTATTACTGCTAAGCTGCAGATAAGAAAGGGCTTGTGCCGGGAATTTTTGAACTGAAAAAAAACATATAAAGAGACCTAGCCATCCCAGTTTTCCTGAAGATAAAAACAGGAAAGGCATAAGTCTTTTTCGATCTATGTATCTTGTCGTGTAACAATTTTAAATAGTACTAGTTAACAGTTTCAGGATTTAAAAATTGATTATATTTTTTGATTAACTGAAGTGTAGATTCATCCTTTGCAAAGACCGTATTTAAACCTTGGGGTTCTTGTGGTGGATCAGCACTAAAGTCATCTTCCACTTCCCATTTTCCACGTTTTTGATCGGTTTCAGCATATCCACCAAAGCCCCAGAAATTCGCTCCTGCCAAATGTCCTTTTTCTTCATGGCTCTCCTTTAATTTCAGGAAAAGAACTTCATAGAATTTATCTCTGTTCTCTACGGATGCACTCAAAGCTAAACTTTCCTTTTCCCTCGGAAAACCGAATTCTGAAAGAACAA
>CAVPXS010000012.1:0-235093 GCA_963709775.1 uncultured Flavobacteriaceae bacterium
ATCTTCTAAACAATCCCCACTGCCAGCAGCACAGAGAACAGGAGCAGCATAATGCCTACAGCCCGGTGAAGGGTTTCAATGGTGATTTTCTTCAGGATCTTATTGCCAACAGCAGCGCCAACGAAAGCCGACAAAGTAGCGGCAATGAGCAGGGAGTAATCAATTTCAGATCTTATTTTCAGGATATCTGCGGCATAGACCGTGAGCCGGGAAATGTCGATAAATACAGAAATCATAATTCCGGTGCCGATGAAGACTTCCTTCGTTAATCCTGCCCTAATTAGGAACGCGGTCCGCAAAGCGCCCTGGTGCCCTGATAGTCCGCCGAAGAAGCCGCTCAGTACGCCACCCAGGGGCAGGTATTTGGGATCGAAATTCAGCTTCATCAGTTTCGGAACTATATCAAACAGTGCAAAAATGAACAACAGCAGGGCGATGATCAGTTTTAGCGGAGTGATATAAAAAGTCTTTCCTGCCAGGGAATAGCTTGTTAATGCTTCAGTTTCAGAAAGCAGGGTAAGCAGGTAAGCCCCTGCAAAGGCAGCGAGGATCGCCGGAACACCAAACTTTAGAACCACTTTTTTATCGGCTTTTCTGCCAATGAGGCTGAGCTTGAAAAGATTGTTCAGGAAATGCACAATAGCCACCAGGGCTATGGAAATATCAAGCGGAAAGAACAATGCAAAAACAGGTAAAAGAATGGTGCCCAGCCCAAAGCCCGAAAAGAAAGTGAGCCCCGATGCCAGCAGGGCGAACAGGCAAATGACAATGTATTCCAGCATAAAATTTAGCTTGTTCTAATACTACTGCAATCCAGGGAGCAGATCTTCTGCTAATGTAATTTTAAAATTAAATTTTTAGGACAATAATTCTTTCCCGACATCCATGCTTTAAATTCAAAACAAAAAAGCCCCTGCATTTACAGGGGCTTGAAACGCTATTTTTGAGAGATGTTAAATTAATCTTCAAAGGAACTCCACACCCGGGAGATCATCTCATAGAAATTGCCTTTGTGAAATTTATATTCTTTTTCTGTATCCACCCTGTGAATTAGAACCAGGTTGGATGCCGGATAAACTCCGAGCATATGAATGCCTGTTCCCGTGTGATAGAAAGATTTCGTTGCCCTGTCTTCAGTCGGGTACAACACATTCCATAACATACCATAAGCAATTCCATAGTCGGGATTAGTTATAGAATAAGGTTTTGTAGATGCAGTTATCCAATCTGCCGGCACGATTTGTTTTCCCTGCCATTTTCCGTTGTTCAGATAAAGTTGCCCGTATCTCGCCATGTCTTTTGCTGAAAGGCGGAAGTGATAAGCGGGATACTTTGATTTTTCAGTTTCGTACTGGTAAAATCCATCAACTTCGGGGGTCTGCCATTCTTCCGAAGGATCTTTAACGCTTATGTATTTTCCCTCGTAGTCCATTCCCAGTGGCTGCGCAATATCTTTATAAAAAAGATCGTAAACAGTTTCGCCGGTTAACTTTTCGAGGATATGCCCCAGGACATTAAAATCCCAGTTGTTGTAGTAATAAGCTTCCCCGGGTTGATGGCTTCCCCGCGCGGGCATAGCATTGAGCATTCCTTCAGCAACTGCCGCAGCATGATGGTAGATTCCAGATCTTGATTTGAGAAGATCGGCTATAGTCGCAGATTTTTCCACTTCAGTAAGAGCAGGTTCAATATCATCTATTTCCAGTTCTTTTAAAGTCATCGTGGTATCAATTGTACCATTGGCAATATATATTCCGTAGAGGGAATTTAGCAGGGCTTTTCGAATAGAATGCACTGTTATCTTTTGATCTGTATCTCCCCAGCTGTAGGCCACTTTGCCGTCAATCAGGATCATCAGGGAAGACGAGCCGGCAGCTTCAAGGAATTTGCCCAAAGAATCCAGTTTTTCCGGAGAAAGGTTCTTTTCAACAGGGTCTACCACCTGGAACTTGAAACTGTTCTGTGCTTTTACACCTGCCGAAATTAATAGTAATAGCAGGATTAAAATTGAACTATTGATGCGTATCATTGTTGATGCTTTTCTTAAGGACGATGGTTTTAAAGGCTTGTTGCATTTACTTCAGGTATTCAAAAGTATTCACCATTTCGTATTTCGGGCTCCTGCGCATAAAATCTCTGAAATACGCTGTATGCGTCGCACCCATCAGGATAAGTACCCGGTCATTTTCATTAAGATCGATCCTGTTGAGATTGGAATACATCCTCAGGTTTCTTTGATAGAATTTTGCTGCTTCATCAGCTCCTTCGAACCCATTTTCAGTTCCTGCATGCGTCAGCATATCAGCGTTTAGCGCGATCAAAAAATCAAGATAGCCGTCCTCATTGTGCAATTTCAGGTTCTCTGCCAGGCTAAGGCTGTCCTGTTTAAAGTACACTTCAGGATAGAATTCCATTATGTTCTCATAGTACCGGTTATACCAGGTAGAATCTACTGTATTTTCGATCTCCTGGCCTATCCTGTAATTGTAATTCATTTTGTGGTCGATCCCGTAAATGCGTTTGGTGCCACTCAAACGCCCAACTTCATAGGCGAACAATTCAATTTCTGAAGGATTTTCGAAATGCATATCGGGATTTTCTAAATACTCCTTGTATTCTGCCTGAAGCTTTTCATTGTACACCGGCACCGTCTCCACAAGGATCACAGTAGGCTCAAAAAGTGCAATTTTATCTGCAATTTGGTGCACCTTTTCCTGGTTCTCTTTATCGTGCTCATCAAATTCTGTAGAATTCGCGTCGGTGGTAAAGCCCATGTGGAAGGTGCCGAGGTTGAGCACCGGGATTTTTTCTAAATCAACTTTGGAATTTTTTTGGGAATCTTCCAAAGCGGCAATTTCCGGGTTGGCTGCCGGTTTTTCTTTACAGGAAGTTGCTAACAGGATGGATCCGGTAAGGATCAGGTATAAAATTCTCATATAGATATTTATTGTTTGCTTCTAAGTTTGTTTTCGCACTAATATCTCCATAGTAGTCTCAGTTTCCTGAGTTTTTAAGGAGAATGATTAGCAATTTCGGCTAAAATATGAGAATTTTTTAACAAGTTTAGGTTAGGGGCTGAAAAAGCTTCCTTCAAAGAAAGAGGCTTTAAAACAGTCAGTATCACGAGAGATTCCTGCCGGCCGGCAGGCGGACCTCCTGCGTCGGAATGATAAAAAGGACTTCTCTTCCGGAGCAACAGTACGGTGAGGAAGAACTACGGCCTCAGATTCGATCTTTAAACAATTCCCAGTGCCGATAAAGACTTCCTTCGTCAGCCCTGCTCTGATTACTTAATTCCTTCGGAAAAGGAAAATCCCAAAACCTGAAGAAGTTTCTTAGCTGTTCTCCTCCCGGCTACCCCATTCGGCCCAGGAGCCGTCATAAACCGATTTCTTTTGGTCAAGAACCAGTTCCCCCGCCAAAAACAGGATACAGGCCGTGACTCCCGAGCCACAACTAAAGACCAGTTCCTGTGACGGGTCATTTACTTCTTTAAAAATAGATTTCAGCTCCTCTTTTTCTTTGAACTTTCCGTCCTCAAGCACTTCTTCGAAAGGAATATTGACAGAACCCGGTATATTCCCGCTTCTTACTCCTTTCCTGGGTTCGGGAACAGTGCCGTTAAATCTTTCGCGGCTTCTGGCGTCAATGATCAGCGCCTCTTTTTTGCTGAGGTTTTGCTTTACGAAATCGCGGTTTGAAACCAGTTCCGGCTGAAAGTGCGCAGTAAAATTGCCGGCTCTTTTTTGCAATATCATGTTCTGTTTGCGTGGGGAATCCCGCCTTTACCCATGCTGAAAGTCCGCCATCAAGAACAGCGATCTTCTCGTGTCCCATCACCCTGAACATCCACCATACCCGCGGACTCGTGTAAATACCGAGGTTGTCATAGACCACGATCTCACTGGAATTGTCAAGCCCCAGTTTTCTGCAGTTCTCCTGAAACTGTTCGGGTGACGGAAGCGTGTGGGGGAGACCCGAAGTGAGGTCGCTAAAATCCTCTTCAATATCAAAATATCTCGCGTTTTTAATGACCGTGTTTTCAAATTCAGGTTTGAGTCCCGACATGTTGGACTGCGGGCTGCAATCCAGGATGATGAGATTGGGATCGTCTAATTTCCGGTGCAATTGTGCAGCGCTTAAAATAGGACTTTTCATATAGAATTTTTTAAGACTTAGGATAAGTTGCGGGAGTAGTGATGCAGACTTGTAGGCTCAGGAATTTTCTTATCCTGTTTCTAAAATTACAATTTTTTGACAATACCCATTGTTCGGGGAGAACCGGGATTGGCTGCCGTTATTTCTATAGGATTTTTGGCAGTACCTGTACACCGGGTGGGCCATCATTTCTACACTTTTTCAGGAAATATTTTTCTAAACTTCTTAGGCAGCCCGTCCTTTATGTGAAGAGTTTCCCCCGTGAAAGGGTGTATGAATTTTAGGCTGCCGGCGTGCAGGTACAGGCCTTAAAAGCTTCCCCAGGGTTAGTCATCATCTTCATAATGGTAATTAAATTAAGGAGTTGGGGTGGAATGGCTTATTTCTGTATGACGAATTTGCCCTCCTAAATAGCCAGTATAGGCAACCAATCCAAAACTTATAAGCGCCAGGAATAGAAGTACAAGGCCTACAGACTTTGATCCGGTCCATTTTTTCCAGGTGAATAGCATCCCGATGAGGGACAGCACACCAAGTATAATGAAACCCCATAAAGCATAGATCGCGAAATCTTCGTGTTGATCAACCATGTTTTCTGCAATCCCCTGGATGCGTTCTACCGTTTCTTCTGCGGCTTCTCCTGTGGCATAAGCAATTCCTGCGCCCAGAGCAGAAATTATAAATAGTAGGTAAGCGGCAATCATCGTATGTGCACTTTTAGTCCAAAGTCCATAAGCTAAAACAAATCCTCCCAGGATAGATCCGTAAATGGGAAGATGGGTTATGAGTAAATGAATATATGTTTGATCCATATCGATATTATTTACCTAAATATCAGCACTATTGGTGAAAAATATAATGATAAATGTCATGCAAAAGAAGGGGGATCGGGTTAGTATAAGTAAGGTCGAAGTATTCTCTTTGCAGCAGAACATCTTTCTTGAAAAGAATTAAATGTGCCATTCATGGTCTTTTTTAAAATGAAAGGCCGACTATTCTTATTCCGGCTGCGGGAAAATCTTATTAAACTTCTTAGGCAGCCCGTCCTTTATGTGAAGGGTTTCCCCCGTGAATGGATGCGTGAATTTTAGGCTGCCGGCGTGCAGGTACAGGCCTTTGCCTTTAAGAATGAGGTCCTCCAACCCATATTCCTTATCTCCTAAAATGGGATTTCCCAGGCCTGCCAAATGTTTGCGCAACTGGTGCCGCCTTCCGGTTTGTGGGCGTAACTCCACCAGGTTGAGACTGCCGAATCTTTCTGAAGCTACCGATTCCAGTACTTTGTATTCTGTATGTGATGTTTTGCCATCAACATCTGCGGTAATGCTGCCCTGAGCTTCCATTTCGCCGATGCTTACGGCATAATAGATCTTTTCCACTTCTTTGTCTTCAAAAAGCTTGTTCAGGGCCCGAATCGCGGCGCGGGTCTTTCCTGCCAGTAAGATGCCGGTAGTGGCGAGGTCCAGCCTGTGAACAGGTTGGGGAGTGGTAGCATCGGGCAGTTCGCTGCGTTTCAGGTTTTGGGGCAGGGCATTGGCTATGGTCTTAAAACTGTTGCCGCTCACCACAATACCTGCAGGTTTATGCACCAGCGCCAGGTGTTCGTCTTCAAATAAAATCCGCAGCGGAAAAATGAGCTTTTTCCCGGTTACTGTTTCCCCGGGAAGACTTAGTGTAATGGTTTCGCCACCCGTGATAAAAGTAGCTGTACCGGCAACTTCCCCATTGACCGTGATGTATTCCTTTTTTAAAGCCTTTTTTAATCCTGACTTAGTGGGAATGGTACTAAAGATCCCAACCCCGTATTCCTGCAGCCGCATGGGCGTCGATTGTTGAAGGAACATGATGGGTTTGGGTGGTTTGCACGGGTTGATTGTCAAGAATGCGGAATAAAATTAAGACATTGGATAGAGCTTTCCTATTTTTCCGGCATAAGGAGGAATTTCATGTCATTCAGGAGAAAAGGCTAAAGTGATCCTGAAATAAATTCAGAATGACGATATACCAGCTTTTAAGACAGCCCAAAAATGGCATTTTTGAAGGGTGATCCGGACTTCGGCGTCAGGAAATTTTAAGCTTCTATAACCTGAGCATTACTTTCCTTTTTTACCAGGAACATTACGTACATGAGCAGGCCACAGGCAACCAGGGAAAGCAGGATCATCACATTCCAGGTGAGGGTATAACCAAACTTGTCGATCAATTGCATCCCCGAATTATGACCAAAAATATGCCCTATGGAGAAGGCTATGCTATACATGGCCATATAAGAACCCTGTTTTCCGCCTTCGGCTCTTTTGAGGGCAAAGCTGTTGGAGAAAGGAAATGCGATCATTTCCCCAAGGGTCAAAAAGATCATCCCCACCAGCAGGATCCCCACCCATCCCGTTAGGTTGATTAGGAGGAAACTTATGGAGACAAGGATGGTTCCCGTAATGACATGGAATAGGGTGGAGCGCACTTTCCCTTCCAGGTACTTGATGAGCGGCATTTCAAACAGGAAGATGAGGAAACCGTTTAATCCCAGCAGCAGGCCTATGTGGGATTCACTTAAGAAATGTACCCGCGCATAATATAGAGGCATGGTCGAAAAATACTGAAGGAAAACAAACCCGAATAAGATCATGGCGGCTATAAAGACCAGGTAAGCTTTGTCTTTCATCATGGACTTTGGGATGCTTATGATCTCCTTTGGGTTTTCCACAGCTTTCTTTGGGTGGAGCAGTTTTAGCAGAAGAAAGCCCGCCATGATACAGGTGATCCCGTCTACCCAGAAGAGTCCGCTGTAACCGGCAGTCGCAATGATCAATCCGCCCACGGCGGGCCCTGCGGAAAATCCGAGGTTGATCGCGAGCCTTATGAGGGTAATGGACCGTGTCCTGTTTTGGGGTTTGCTGTAGGCGTTGATAGCGACAAAAACTGCGGGTCTAAAGGTATCGGCTACCAGCATCACGATAAAGATCCCGGCGCAAATCCCCCAGAAAGTAGAGGGAAACTGCAAAAAGATAAACAACACCCCCGAAATGAGCAGGCTTAAAGCCATGGTTTTGTAATGGCCAATCCTGTCCACCAGTTTCCCGCCCAGCCAGGAGCCGGCAACAGATCCCAGTCCAAAGAAGGTAAGGATCCAGCCGACTTCCTCAAGAGAGAAGCCCCTGTTTTTTGTCAAATACAGCGACAGGAAAGGGATCACCATGGTGCCCGCCCTGTTGATAAAGGTGATGAAGGCCAGGAGCCAAACCTCCCGCCTCAGGTCACTAAAGGATCCTACATAAGCCCTAAATAATCGCTGCAACATTGCTTACAAATGAAGCGTTGAAATTAAATTAAAAATGGATTGGTTGGGAGGAGGGAGGAAGAATTTCTACAAAAACAAAAGCCCCTTCAAAAAGAAGAGGCTTTGAAAATGTCATTTTTGGGAGGTATTTTATTGCCGTAGTGCCTCAAAAATGGTTTTTGCCACTTTCTTCCGATTCTTACTCATAGGAATACATTGTTACTTGCTGGCTTATTATTGAGGCTTTATTTTTACTTAAATTGAAAATTCCGGAATTCTACTTTAGATTTTAAGCTATTTAAACGTGCATTTTTATACAAATGATTGTATTTCCTTTGTATTTGGGCGACAATAATACCAGGATGTTTTTTAAATTTTCGGCTGAGAAGTAAAATCAATTCCCGATCAAAGTTGGGATATTGAAACAACTCGTTTCTTTCTTTTTCTGATAATAACATTCGAGCTGCAAATGCATCTGCTTCATCTTCTTTTTCTTTATCAGGTTTAATACTCTCTATTCCATCAATAAAAATATCTTTTTTACCGTGGTATAAAATATGTCCTAATTCGTGAAAAAATGTGAACCAAAAAGCATTGTAATCTTTTTGTCTATCTGTTAATTGAATAAGTGGTACACTATTATTTTTAATCCATCTTGTAGCTCCGTAAATAGGAGCTTTAGAGATACAAGGTGTATAAACTAAAGCTACTCCACAAGAAGCACAAAGTGATTGTAATTCTTCTAACCAAGTATCTGAATGCTTATAAGCTATATCTTGTATTTGTTCTAAACAATTGCGTAATGCTTTTTTATCGAAAGCTGCTACCTTTATTTTAGCTGCTTGTAATTCTCCTAAACGTAACCAAACCGAAATCGCTTGTGGCTCTGTGGTATGGCGAAGCTCTATTTTAAAAGCTAATGAACTACCATTATATATATCTGACCATTGTGCAGGAGAAGCTACTCTAAAAAATTTTAGTAAGCCATCTGCTAATTCGGGTTTTTTTCGAGTATCTGGCAGTAAACCAAAAGACTTCATTTTGGCTAATGGAAAAGAGGATACCCATTCTTGGCATTGCTCTAAATGTTCCATTTGCTCTATTTCTAATAATTCATCTTGATAGGTACGCTCTAAATTCAGCCAAAAATGTGCAGGCACTCCCAACACATATTCTAATTTGGTGGCTGTTTCTTTGGTTATAGGTGCTTTCCCTTTTATTAACTCATTTAATTTAGGAACAGACCTACCCAATCTCTCTGCTAATTCCGCTTGAGACATAGCAATATGGTCTATATGCTCTTGAATACTTTCGCCTGGGCAAGAGAGTAAGGACTTTTTAATTTGTAAATCAGTCATTTTGTATCCTTTTTTAATTAGTGAGGGTCTTCTATGGACTCAATACTTACAATAGTTATTGCTTTCAAATCTATTCCACCATCTTCCAAGGTCGGGATAGGATCTTGCTCTATTTCAAACAGTATTCTCCAATTTTCTTGAATGTCTATTGACCAAGTACCTTTGCCTTTGCCTATATGTTGATGCAATCGTAACACTGGAAGTTTTGAGATAACCTCTAAATTATCTGCACTTTCAAGTTGGATTCTACGCTGCTTTATCTTCTTTGCCAACTTGCCGTAGCTCTTAGCTAAACCCTTATCGGTAGTAAGCGACTTCTCCAGTTTATTATTTTTATACAATAATTCCATTGCAAAGTTATAAAAATTATTTACTTAAAAGGTTAATGATTTTTTTATTTTCTGATTTTAGTACAGATTCATCTTTCATATTTGATCATTTTTTTCCTGCTTGCAGGTAACGTCCCGAATAACGCAAGTTGCGGCTTGAGAACTTAAATCTGTCAGTTGAATGCTACTTTTAATTGTAGTCAAAGATGCCTTTTTTGCAACGTCTTCCGCAATTTGAGTTATTCATCTTTGTTGGTAGTGGTAACTCTTGCTACAAATTCGATTCCTTGCTTTGTCAGATAGTAGAACTGATCTAGATCTCTACTTGTTTTTATTTCTAATAAACCGTTTATAATTAGTTCCCCTGAAAAATCGGAAAACCTGAATTTTTTTTCAAAATCTTTTTTAATGTCAGGATTTTTAATATCAAAACCGATATTAAAAATCCTTTCTGTTATAATTCTCAATAAATAGTATTCATTTGCTCCATCAGCAAGTTCATTTTTCAAACCCATTAAAATTTCAAAAAGATCTTTCTCCTTCTTCTCAAACTTGAAGACTACTTTTTCTAATTTTTCTTTTACAAGGTCTACGTCTAAAAACTGGTTACTTTGTAATTGTAGAATATTCTTTTCCAAATCAGAATTTTTCTTTTGTAATTCTAAAATCTCTAATTTAGCATCCTTTGCCTTTTCTTTAATTTCGCTTTTAGTGTAGGATTGCCAAGTTTTTGTCAATAATTTGCCGAAGGATATTAGATATTCTTTATCATTAAAAACAGGAATATTTCTAGCTTTTAAATCTATTGATAATCTATTTCTAGAGTCATCATTATTGACGAACAAAGCTAAAAAGCTGTGTTGTTTTTCAATCTCGTGTATAAGTGCACCATCTAACTCTTCTTGAACCCAATATGAAGGAATAGAATTTTCTGTTAGATAAACAAAAAACAGATCACATTCCGTAATACCTTCTTCAAAAATCTTTCTTCTTATTGATTCTCCAACTGGGATCTCCCATTCATCATACCAGACATCGATTCCTGATTTTTGAAGATCATTAGCTAATTTTTCGATAAATAATTTATCTTTTTTTGAATGTGATAGAAATATTTTTGGGTGCATAGTCATTTTCTTATTATTACTGCCAATTTCTTATAATCAATATTTACTTCTCCTTAGTGTGACTAGCGGCGGGATAAAAACAAGTTTTTTGATCTGCAACAGCGGTAGGGAAGAAGGAGCAGGATCTTCCTGCTAATATAATGTTAATTTCTTACACGCTTTACGGGAAACCATATAAAGGCCCGAAAAAGGGCTTATAATTAGTCATTCTTAAAAAAGCTTAAAGCAACTAGCAGGTATAAGGATATAATGGTGTTAAGTACTAAAATCTATTTATTATGGAAATCGCGATCTTTTACTTCTATATTTTCAGGAACTAAGTGATCAACAATTACCATCGACTTATTAGAGAACTGTTTATGTTTAAATTGAAGGACCAGTTCATTTTCTGAAAGGGCTTTGATCTTGAAAAATTTGTAGTTTTCATCAATGTTAAGCAGTTCAGGGATATCTTCACTTTCTAACTTAATATAACTGCCGTTATCCTGGGATACTACTTTCCATGAAGCATTTAAAGATCTGCCGCAATCGAAAAACTCAGAATTGTTGTCTCGCATTGTAGAATCTCTCTTATAGGAAATTCTGTATGAAAGGAAACAATCTCCCATATTCATTCTATATCCATTGTTGAACCTTTTAGCCAGCTTCCATGTTTTTATGGAATCCCCGGCAATTAATTCTTCAGGATTATCAGGTAATTGGAAAGTTGGTTTTTCTTTATCCTGACATGCACATAACAGTGACCAGGGAGAGAATAAAAAGAACCTTTTTCAACATCTTATTCAATATTTAAAATTATCGTTTCCGGTCCACTCAAGTTGCTGAGAAGGGGCCGCGGATTTGTGGGTTTAGCTTTGATTTGTTGGTCTAGTTAATTTTAACGGTAACACCTATTGATCATATCCCTTGTGGTGCCAGGTATTATAAATCGAACCCTAAATTTATTTGGAATATTATTGGAAAAATATTTCCATTGCCTTCTGTATCGAAGTAATATTGAGGTCCAATGTCAAATAGTAAATGAAAATTTTCTCCATAACTTCTTTGTATTCCCCACGTTGGTCCAAAAGCAAAATCGAAGTCGGAGGTTCTAGTGACATTTTCTGCAATTGAAGGACCTTTTGTTTTAAATCGGGCTGAAATAAAGTTTCCTGAATTATTTTTTACAGTTTTATTTTTTTTGATTCTCTTATTAAAGTTATAGAACCATTTCTGTTGTAAATCTAAAAATGGAGCAATAATGTAAATTATTCCGTTGTCTTTATAAGTTAAATCCGGATATCCTCCGTCATATCCAATTCCTAATCCTGTTGAAAAGGTTGAATAATTTCCTGTTGGCAGTTCTAATTCAGCACCGGGATTTAAAAAGTTGATCCTCCAAACTTTTTCTGTATTATAAGTTCTTTCTTCTTGTGCGTAAGTGGTAATTGTAAATAAAGCTAAAAGAGCAACAATTGATAACTTTCTCATTAAATTTTGATTTGCAGGTTTTTAAGTCCGGGTTTCAGTTTGATGTTTGGCAAAATTCCTTTTCATCACAGACATCTTTTGGGATCTTGTTGTTTAGTCTGCATAATATTAAGTTTAATCCCTCTTTATTAGTACAGGATTTCGAAAAGTGTTACAATTTTATAAATGTGATATCATTTAATTCATTTTAATGGGTCTCCTTTATTCGCAGCGAGAGCGCTCGGGCTTTGAGCTTATTGATTTTTCCTTTTTCATTATCTTTTACCTTCTAAAACGCCAACCATGAAAAAACTTCTCTTTTTACTGCTCCTTATTGCCGGTCCGGTGTGGGCGCAGACGCCCGAAGAACGCATTGCAGAAATGGGTATCACCTTACCCGAAGTCCGTCAACCCTCGGCCAATTTTGTGAAGTGGAGACAGGTGGGGAATCTGCTGTTCTTAGCCGGGGAAGGCAGTCCCGAAAAAGGCACTTTAGGGAAGGATCTCACCACCGAAGAAGGTTATGAGGCGGCACGAAATACCGGCATCAGGATCCTTGCCACCCTTAAAGCGGCGACGGGAGATCTGGACAGGATCAAGCAGTTCGTGAAGGTGCGGGGCATGGTGAATTCAGCTCCCGATTTCTATGAGCAGCCGCAGGTGATCAACGGCTTTTCTGATCTTATGTTCGAAGTCTTCGGGGAAAGTGGGAAAACATGCACGGGCCGCAGTGGGTCACGTGAGCTTACCTTCCAATATCGCAGTGGAGATCGAAGTGGTGGTGGAGCTAAAGGAATAAAGGGACAGAAGAAAAAGAGGCTGACTAAAAAGGCTGAATTTCGTAAGGTTGTCCCAAAGTTTCCGGTTCCGAAGCTTCGGAACAGCTTCCCATTGATATAGTTTTTTCAGTTAGCTAAAGATCCTGAAATAAATTCAGGATGACGTGTTTTCAGCTTTTTAGACACCTCTCAAAAAGGGCATTTTTGAGAGGTGAATTAGGGGATCGAGCTAGAACGCTGAAAAGTACTTTAGTTATTCTTTATTAAATAGTAGTTGACATCTACCAGTTCATAGGAGTCGATAATTACAACATCCCGGGACTCCTCCTGTTCATAAGTTAAGATACAACTGGAGTTGGCAGCAATTTCATAACAGGGAATCGAAGCGTTTTGAGAAAAACTACTGGTGGTCTGGAGTCCGTCAATATTTACCGTAAGGACAGGTATTCCGGAAACAGCGTAATTGTTAGGATTAGTGAGCTCAATTTCAAATTCCAGCCTGGAGGTATTGCTTCCAGTATCTGGTGTGAATTCGAACTTTAAAACTTCATAGGAAAAATCTTCTAATTTAGGAGGTTCAATTTCTTTTGGTTTTGTAGGCTCAGGAGTATCACAGGAAACTTCCTGGGTAGTATCATAGCTGTAAGACTGGCCGTTAACGTAGTAAAATTGAGGAATAGTAATGGTTTTCATACACTCCTCTTCGCTGTCATCTGAAGAGCATCCAAACCATAAAACTGCAGTTAAAAATAATACAGGGAATTTTAATATTTTATTCATTTTCATAAGGTGATTTAATACCTCCCGGGGAGTGGGTACGTAGTTCTTTTTTTTCCATTTTGAACCTGTTTGTATATTGGTAACCAATTGGTTTAAAATGTTACACTTCTTTCATTTTTCAGTTTAAATACCAACAACTGAGGTTAGGTGTTTTAGGCAACTGACATTATTCAAATTCCAAATTGCCGCAAATGATGATCGGAATGTTTGAAAACTAATACTCCTATCTGCTCCTTTGTCATTGAACCAAAAAAATCATGTACAAATTCGGGATTGTTGAAATTTTCATATTCATTTAGCAGGGTAATCCATTTTAATTTTTCGGCTTCCAAATCGGAATTTTGGTTCTTCACTTTGAACTGTTCTGAAGTAGGAATATTTTTGTCAAAAGGTTTCTCGTCTTTTATCATCCTCTTTAACGCGATTTTCCCGAATAGTTTTCCAAGAAAAGTTTGTTTATAAGTGTGCGCATCTTTTCCCAGGATCCACTCATTCCAGTAAGTATTATGCTTTAGCATTTGGTGAACGTTCATTTGTCCCCATTCCGCTTTATTGCTTTCCTTTAATTGTCCAATCCGTTCGATTAGATGTTGCCTGATAGTGTGGTCGAAAATTGTTTTCATTCTCTGTATTCTATTGATGATCTCTTAACCAGATAAAATTAATCTGCTCTCTACTAACTGCTAGGGAAGAAATTGCCTTTAAATGTAAGAGAAAAATCTCTTCAAGTGTGGAGGGGAATTATTAAAAAACCTGCTTCATGTTTATTGAAATTGATTTTAAAATTAAGTATTAAATTAGGAGGTCTTTAAAACGGCAAAGGTGGTGAATAATGAAAATGATAAGTGATGGTGAAAGTTTTAATTATTTGTATGGTCTTAAATTCCTCAATGATGGCACAGCTCATATTTGATTTTAATAAAGAATCTAACATTCGGGATTGGATGATCGTGGATGATGTTGTGATGGGAGGACGATCCTCAGGCGAGATCAGCCTGAACGAGGACGGCCACGGAGTTTTTGAAGGGGAGGTTTCCCTTGAGAACAATGGAGGCTTCTCTTCTGTGCGTTACAGGACAGGAAAAATTGCGGTAAAAGATCACTCTAAGATCGTTATAAAATTAAGAGGGGACGGCAAAGAATACCAGTTCAGGATCAAAGGCGATACGGGGGAGGAATATTCTTATGTAGCTCCTTTTTCAACTTCAGGAGAATGGCAGGAAATAGAAATTAAGCTAAAAGACATGTATCCTACTTTTAGGGGGAGAAAATTAGATATGCCCAATTTTTCGAATGATCATCTTGAAGAGATCGCCTTTTTGATCGGCAACAAAAAGAAGGAGAAATTTAAACTTGTGATCGACAGGATAGAGCTGAGGTAAACCTCAAGGGATCAAACTGTATTCTCACATTTTTTCAACTGAAGTTTAGTGCATATTGGAATTATTTAAAGTAGGTGTGAAATTCTTTAAACTGATTTTTTAATTCTGTGAGTTGTTTTTCTGCTTCATCTTTCGATTTTGCAGCAATAAGGGCGTGCATGTTATTTTCTATGCCATTGAAGAAAATATGAATTTGATCAAATAATTCTCCGGTGTATGAATCGTCTAAGATGATTGTTTTGGCCTCATTAAATATCTCTTTCCCCAATTGATTATAATCTGAAATATTCGTTGAATTAAAGCTGTTTAATTTCTCAGTAACAGCATTTATCCGCTCCATAGATTCTTTTTTCAAAACCCACTTTTTGCCATTGTTCAACTTCAGCCCACCCATGTTCTGCATTGCTCTTGCAGGGGCAGAACCAAAATCGTATTCATAGAGGGTTTCTGCTATTAAACGTAGTTCTGTATCCTCATAAAGGAGTTTAGGCATTAAATTGAATTTCTTTACTGCTCCGGGCATGAGGGTTTTTTCTTGTGAAGGATTTTGGATGAAGGAAACCATGGCATTTACAAATTCCTCTTTATTCGGGTAGGTAGGTTTGTAATGCTCCTGAACCTGTAACATTGGTGGGGCGATCATTTGTCCACTTTTTGAAGGATCGGGTTTTTCCAGGTGACAGATAAAGCACTTTTGGGACATCAGTTCATAGCCCCTGGAATCCTGAGCAATATTTTTTTCAACTTCCCCGTATGGGGAAGCATTTTCTTCCATGGTGTCTGTAGTTTTTATATCCTTTTTATTTTCTTTTTGGCTCGTATTGCAGCTTACAAGGCCAGTAAGTAGCACAACAATTAATAGGCTTGTTCTCATAATTTTACTTATTTCTCAAGTTTATTTTTTAATGAATGCGGTGTTTGGATTTGTACAATTAACCGCGATCTGTCATTCGTATATCAGATAAAATCAATTAGTTCTTTGCTGCAGGAAATGAAGAAGAGCAGCATTGTAAATTTATGGACAAAAATTCCTTTAAATGCTGATGAAGATCAGGAAAAGGTACCGGAGGAAGGGGGTTATATGGTTAAAGCTCCACCTCTGAGCTCCAATGATCATCTTGAAGAGATTGCCATTTTGATCGGTAACAAAAAGAAGGAGAAGTTTAGACTTGTGATCGACAGGATAGAACTGAGATAAAATTTCTTTTTTTTCCTCTGTACAGCAGAAATTTTCAGGTCAATTTGAATATTTCCCGAATTTGTCTTCCTTCCATTTTGCCGGATTGTTTTTGATGTAGGTTGAAATGGTTTTAAATGGTGTATCATTCCTGATGATTATATCGGCGGTGCAGATGGTGATGAAATAGGCAGCATTCCACCTGAATTCCCAGCCCTTTAAACGGGTGGATTCTATCCGATATTTATTTTTGAAAAGGTTAGCCATTCTTAGACGTTCTCAATTCGGAAGGAAGAATTTTTCAATCATCCATTTCATTTTCAATAGAAGCAATGATATCTTTTATCTTTTGTTTAACCCCTTCTGACTGCTCATTGGTATAGGCAGTAAAGCTTATCATTTGCAACAGGTAATCTTCAAAATCGGAATGTCTTAAAAGTGGTCTGAAGTCGGCCTGAGGCACCAGGTCCTTCATGTTCTGATACTCCGTAAGGCTGCCCATGGTCAGTTTGGCGCGTAATTCTTCGTCGTCCAGGAGCACCATCATCATGCGGCCTATCTGGTAATGTTCAATCAGAAAGGGGATCAGGCGTTCTTCGGTCAGGTTGAAGATGGCCAGTTCCTCTTCTTTCAATTCACTTAATGAACTCGAGAACGCCGAAACTTTGTTCCTCAGCTCAAGGTCCTCAAGTAAATACAGTTTACCCGAATTTATTAATTCATTACTAACGCTTAGCTCGGGATCGAAGGTGGGTCTTATTGAAATCCTGAAAAGGTGTGCGTCCAGGCTATCTCCAGATACTGTGGCGGGATCTTGCTTTTTATATTGCAGCAGACTCAAACAGGAATTAAGCACCTCGTTCCTTATTTCTATCTTGTCCTCTATCTGGGAGAGGTTGCTCCTGTATTCTTTTGAGAGCTGCGACAAGATCTGCTGCTCCTGACTTCGGTTCTGCCGGTCCTGGTTCCAGCTATTGATCTGTAAGGCTATAAGGATCCCAAGGACCACAAGAATTATTTCCCCAACCGTATACAGCAGGTAACTAGTGAATTTGTTTCTGGTCAATAAGGCCTGACGAACCTTTCTAAAGATAGTAAGCACGCTTCCACTTGAGTTGATTATTTTAAAGATATAATATTAAAATGAATTGGTAATCAGGTTTTTACACAGAGCAAAAAAGCCCCTTCCGTAGAAGGGGCTTTTGAAATTTATAAGAGATTCCTCCTGCGTCGGAATGACACAAGGATTTTGGAATTTAATTACCAGATCTTCACCCGGTTCTCAGGTTTCACATACATCTTATCACCTTCCTGAATATCAAAAGCTTCATAGAAAGCATCAATATTTTGAAGAGGCACATAAGCACGGTATTCTCCCGGAGAATGTGGATCGGTTTTGATCTTGTTTTTCAAAGCTTCTTCTCTCATCTTGGTTCTCCACACGGTTGCCCAGCTCATAAAGAAACGTTGTTCCGGCGTATAGCCATCAATTTCTCCCGGGTTCCCATGCTCCTCAAGGTGGATTTGAAGTCCGTCATAAGCGGCGCTCACGCCTCCAAGGTCTCCAATGTTCTCACCTAAAGTGAATTTTCCATTGATGTATACCGAATCAAGCACTTCAATAGCGCTGTACTGGTCAGCCAGTCTTCCACCAAGGGTTTCAAACTGCTCCAGGTCTTTTTCGCTCCACCAGTTGTTCAGGTTTCCGTCGGCATCAAATCTTGATCCGCTGTCGTCAAAACCGTGAGAGATCTCGTGGCCTATTACGGCACCAATTCCGCCGTAATTAACTGCAGCATCAGCTTTGTAGTCGTAGAAAGGTGGCTGCAGGATAGCAGCAGGGAATACGATCTCGTTGTAAAGCGGGTTGTAATAAGCATTCACGATTTGTGGCGCCATGAACCATTCGCTTTTGTCTACAGGCTTACCAAGTTCGGCGATGTCTTCTTTTACGTTCCATTTTGCAGCATTAAGCATGTTCTGGAAATACGAACCACCATTAGCAGGTTCTTTGATCTCCACACTGCTGTAGTCTTTCCACTCATCTGGATATCCAACTTTGATCTTTGTAGTACCCAGTTTCTGCTTCGCTTTAACTTTAGTGCTGTCGCTCATCCAGCTAAGGTTGTCGATGCGGTTTTCAAAGGCCTTTACTACGTTTTGGATCATTTCTTCGGCTTTCTCTTTCGCTTCGGCCGGGAAATGTTCTTCTACATATAATTTTCCAAGAGCTTCTCCAAGTGTGCTGTTGATGGTCGCAAGGGCGCGCTCATTCCGCGGTAATTGTTTTTGTGCGCCGCGAAGGGTTTTCTCGTAGAATTCCCAGTTTGCATCTTCGATCTCTGTGGTCAACATACCTGCTGCGTCATCAAAAAGAGACCAGCGCAGATATTCTTTCCAGTCCTCTACATTTTGAGAAGCAAGCGTACTTTGAACTGCCTCCATGTATCGCGGCTGACTCACAATGATGGTATCAACATTGGCAGCTCCAATAGCTTCAAAATAACGGTTCCAGTTGATCGCAGGAACTTTGTTCTGAAGTTCGGCAGTCGTCATGGGATTATAAGTTTTGCGGGCATCACGACGCTCAACTTTGTCAAGGCGTGGTTGCGCAAGGGCAGTTTCGAATTCAAGGATGGTCTTAGCTTTTTGTGCTGCCTCTTCTTTAGAATCCCCTAAATACTGAAGCATCCTTGTGATGTGTGCCACATATTTCTCGCGCTTGTCTTTTGAGTCGGCATCTTCAGCAATGTAATAATCCCTGTCTGGCAGTCCAAGACCTCCCGGAGCAAGATATGCAGCGTTCATGTTGGAATTCTTTGCATCGGCACCTACACCAAAGCTGAAGAATCCTCCACCGCCATACATCTGCATTTCCTGAAGATAATTTTGAACGTCTTCTTTGGTTTTTATAGCCGCGATCTTGTCAAGGTAAGGCTGAATTGGTTGTATTCCCTGCTCGTTACGGGCCACAGTGTCCATGATGGTCTTGTACAGGTAAACTGCTTTGGCCTGGTCACTATTAGCGTCAAGGTCTTCGCTGTTTGCAGCAGCTTCAAGAAGGGTAAGAGCATCCTTATCTGTTCTTTCACGTAATTCGTTAAAGCTTCCCCATGTTGTTTTGTCTTCAGGAATCTCATTGGTGTCCAGCCAGCGGCCGTTCACATACCTGAAGAAATTTTCCTGCGGGGCCACAGTGGTATCCATATAGGCAAGATTGATCCCGCGTTGTTCTTCGGCTTCTACTTCTTTGTCATTTTTACAGCCGGTAACAACCGCTGTTGCCATAAGAGTAAGAAGGAAACCTTTACTAAATTTATTCATATTCATGTTAAGTTTTAAAAGTGGCGTAAAATAAGAAAAATGATCTAATTTTCACCTTTTTATAGAACTTAGCGCGATCTTATTTCGGAAATAAAAGCTTTGTCAAAAGCGGCTTTTAGAGAGGTAACAGCGTCCACATTTTCATTGGGTATGGCGATGGAAAGAACGTAGTGTTTTATTCTCCACTTTCCGTTTTCTTTTACCACTACACCCGAGCCGCGGCAAATGCCCATTTGGGTGTCCAGCAGTTCATCGAACCAGGCCAGGTTTGCATCATCGGCAAGGAAAATATTGCGCTCAAGAGTGGAGAAGCTCCAGGCTTTCCCGCGGTCAAAATAAGGTTTTGACCATTCCATGAATTCCTGTTTGTTCCAGTTCTCTGTAGCATCGGTTCCAATGAAAACAGATTCAGCAGCCATTAAACTGAAGTATTCATCGTAATTAGCTTCGGCTGCGGCCTTGTGCCATTGATTTAGAAGTTGATCAATTGCTTCTTTTTCAGAAGTTTGAGCGAAGGCAAAACTTCCGAAGAAGAGCGCGAAAATAAATAAACCTGATTTGTACATATATCAAAATTTTTGCTCCAAGATAAGATTTTTGAGACTTGAGCAGGAAAAACGTTTTACCCGACAGAGTTTAAATTATAAAACCCGCATTATGAGGTTTTTAATCTATATTAGGTATAGGTAATAAAGGTAATTATGAAAAAATTTTTGCAGATCATTGCCGGGGTTTTACTCCTCTATAGTGTAGCAGGTATTGCCCTTCACGCACTGGCTAAAATAGATGGTTTTGGTGATCACTGCGGGATATTGCTGTTTTCCTTAGAAGAACAACACCTACAGCTCTTTACAGTCACAGCCGCAATGAGCGCATCCCTTTTTCTTATCGTAAGGAAAAAGAAGAGGAAACTGCGTAACCCCGTTTAGAGGCTTCCTTCCTCTTCGTTGCCCAAAGCGGTAAAACTTTTAATTGCTGCGTTTGGTTCTATAATATTGTAACCATTCCAAAAATCGGGATTGTAAACTTTGAAAGTCTCATACTCGAAATCTTCGGGTTCCGGAATTTCAGACAGGCCGGCCGCAGGCATGGTCTCAGATTCATAAACCACCAATTGCAATTTATTCACCTGGCTTATGTTGAATTTAAGATCCAGGTCCAGTTCATTCTGCTTACGGCGGCCGGGAACGTGCTTGTTCTTTTCGATGATGGTAAGTGGGCGGTCAATTCCCACAGATTCGCCGGTCTCCCGTTCAAGATAGCTTAGGTTATACTTTCCTGCTTCATCTTTTACAAAGATCATCTTGCCCCGGTAAACGTCATCTTTAGTGCTTATTCCAAAAAGGCGGAATTTCTTCAGCGGTTTTACATTTTCATATTCCAGGCGGTGCACCCCATAATCCTCTGTATTTACATAGATCCTGCCTTTAAAATCGGCTCCCCTTTTTGGTTCAAAATCTATGACGTAAACTGTAGCATTGTCTATCCAGGCATAGCCGTTTTGAGTAAACCTGTACTTGTTAGCCTTGTCAAAAAGGTTAAAAGTGATGTCTTCTTTCCAGAACATCCCGTCCATAAGTCTGTTTATCCTGGAATTAGAGTTCTTTTTGAGATTCTTTTTCCGTTCGGCAAGAATTTTTTCTTTTTCTTCGGGTGTTTTTTCTTTCTTTTCCTCTTTTTCTAAAAATTCTTCTCTAAGTTCTTCCTCATCGACCTTTACCCCGATGATCCCCGAACGTATCTTGAGGTAGGAACGATCTTTAAGAGTGTTCATAAACAGGGAATTTAAACGATCTGTCACCTGTTCCAGGGATTGTGTGCTCTGTGGATCGTAAAGATTTGCAGCTTTTATTATGTTCACTTTCTGGCTGTCAAAGTTCCCGTACATATCGGCCAGGATTTCTTTATAAGAATCTGATACTTTTGGAATTTTAGAAGAGATCTCGTTCATGAGGTCCTGGTCTATACCGGCAATTGTACTTTTGTCCACTTCGAGGTCGAACCGACGCACATAACTAATATCCGACTCTCTTAAAAAGATCCTCTTCCTGCTGTTGTCAAAATTGTAGTTGTTATTCACCTCTTCCTTTACTTTCTTAATGATCTCTTTTGCTGAAAGGTTTTTGTTCGAAAGAAATACTTCGCGCAATTCTATGGTAGCAGGCTTTAGAAGAATGATCCCTTCGGAAATTTCTTTGGGGGCGATCTCGAGCAGCTCATATCCCAGGGAGGAGATCTTTATAATTTCGGGAGATTTTTCTTTTTGAGGATTATAGCTGAAGGTTCCTTCTTCATTGGTCACCAGTCCCCGGTTTTCGGCAAAGATCACATTGGCGTAAGGAACAGGTTGTTTCGTGGCTGCGTCGAGTACCTGCGCGCGTATCTCCTGGGCTTGTAAAACATGCACCTGAAGCAGCAGCAGAAAGAAAAGAAAGGATTTCATATTAAACGGTTTACTTTAAGACGTATATGTTTTATGATTGTTACAAATATGGTTGGTTTTCAGCATTAACAAAAAACTAACTAAAAACAATTGGCAGCAGGATGAAGGGTTTTCTAACTTTATGGAAAAGCCAATCTATGACACGATCTATCTGGAAATCAACAGCTGAAAAAACTAATTTCCCAACATTAAAAGAAAATATCAATACAGAAATTGCTATAGTAGGAGGTGGTATTACAGGAGTCACTGCAGCATACCTGTTGGCCAAGTCGGGTAGAAAGGTAGTCCTGCTGGAGGCCGGTACCATAAGCGGGGGGACCACAGGTGATTCTACCGGGAATCTTTATTCTATGATTGACAAGCGCCTGCACCATATTCAAAGCAAATGGGATAAGGAAACAGCATCAAATGTTGCCCGGTCAAGAGGTCAAGCCGTAGACCTGGTAGAGAGGTTGGTGAACGAGCACCAAATTGACTGCAGTTTTAAGAGGGTGCCCTGGTATTTGTTCAGCGAGACAAATGAGAAGGATGAAGTAATTGAGAAGGAGATCGATGCCGCTGCAGACTATGGACTTCCCGTAGAGGAGCTGCATGAATTGCCTCTCCCTGTTAAGGTGAGCAAGGCTATAAAAGTAAAAGGACAGGCACAATTTAATCCTGCAGCTTTTGTGCGTGGCCTGGCAGAAAAGATAGATCCTGCGAACTGCAGGATATTTGAGAATTCTGAAGTTCACCACATTGAAAAAGAAGAAGAACTGGTGCTTTCTACAGCCCATGGAACAGTGACCGCACAAAAGGTCATTTTAGCCACCCATACTCCAAAGGGGATTTATGCTTTACAGACAGCTCTTTATCCATACCGGGAATATGCAATTGCGGCCAAACTGCAGTCGGGAGATTTCCCCGATGGTATTTACTGGGACACAGAGGCAGACTTCCACACTTCAATGCGAACCTACAGCAAAGGAAATGACAATTATGTGCTGGTACTTGGAGGACATCACAAGGTAGGACAGGAGGATGACTACAGCCGGTTTTTTAGAAAACTGGAGCAGAATGCAAGAAAATATTTTGATGTTTCAGAGATTGAGTACGAATGGAGTGCCCAGCATTATAAACCGGCCGATGGGCTGCCTTATATAGGTGAAAGTTCCGATGACAACATCTATTTAGCCACAGGTTTTTCTACAGACGGACTTACCTACGGAGTACTTTCGGCTATGATACTCGATGACCAGCTTAACGGCAGGGAAAATCAATGGAGCGATCTCTATAAAGCTTCCAGGTTCACTCCCATAAAATCGGCCAAAAACTTCATCAAGGAAAACATTAATGTGGCAAAACAGTACATCAAAAACCTGCCCGGTAAAGCCGAAGCCGATTCTTTTGATGAAATATCCCTGGGACAGGGTAAAGTAGTGGAAGTAGACGATGAGAAATGGGCAGTATTTAAGGATGAAACGGGGCAGGTACACTGCCAGTCGGCCGTTTGTACCCATATGGACTGTATCGTAGACTGGAATGATGCCGAAAAATCCTGGGATTGCCCCTGCCACGGGAGCAGGTTCAAGGCAACTGGTGAAGTCATTGAAGGGCCGGCTTTTTCACCCCTCGACAAAAGGAACATCAAAAATTAATGTGTTATAGTAATCTCTGCAGTTGTTCTTATTAGCCTAGCTGTATTGCTTGGACTTTATTTGAGTTCAAGGAAAATATTTAAAGCACATTTTTAAGAATAATTGCAGAATCATTTCTTCCTGATAAGATAACAACTTCTTTTATGGCTCATCGGGAATAAGGATATTGTGAAGTAAACCCGATACCTCCCGAAAAGGTTCAATAGTAATTTACCTGAAAAGTGGAACAGTTCCGGTGCTGTCGGGTTCCATGGATTCTTCAAACTCCCGGTCGAGTTCGGTCTCAAAATTCTCGGGAGTCTTCAGGAAGAGCTCGTTGAGTTGCAGTTTAAAATTGTCAAATTCCACAACCAGATCTCCGGCAACATCAAAGACCTCATCGGGGTTCTTCTGTTTCTTGTTGGAAAGCTGGTGCAATACCTGCGCCTTGGTATAAAGTACGTTGGTGCGTGCTTCCACGGCTGTACTGCGCAGCGTATCGGGAATGGAGGTGTTTAGATTTTCCATGATCTGTACCAGATTGTTGGACGCATCCATTATATCCATACCGGTACTGTTCTCAAGGTTTTGAATTTCATTTTGAGCAGTTGCATATGCCAGCCATTCTCCCGCGACCTGCCTTGCCTCGGGCAACAGGTTTACCGTTCGGGTACTGTTAAGCTCTAACAGGTCGGAAAATTTTCTTTCAGACTGCACTTCAGAAACCTTTGCCTCCTGCTTTTCGGCACAGGAAAAAAGGGCGATCAACGTAAATAGCAAAAGAAATTTCCTCATTTTTTAAAGATACATTTTAAAAGCAATTTTTAAGGTCGCTTTTGTACAAAGTGATATATGTTTTAAGACTGCAGAATTCTTCATCTTTCCTGAATTCAATATCTTTGCTTACTTAGCAAACAAAAATTTATGGCTTCAAAGATATTGATAATTGGTGCATGCGGACAAATAGGAACCGAACTTACTATGGCCCTTCGGGCAAAACGTGGCAATGAGAACGTCATCGCCTGCGATATTCGTGAGGGAAACAAAGAACTAATGGCTTCCGGCCCTTTTGAAATTGCCGATGCTACCAATTACCACCAGATCGAGGACCTGGTAATACAGTATGAAATCGATGAGGTGTATCTTATGGCAGCTATGCTTAGTGCAACGGCCGAGAAGTTTCCAATGAAGGGCTGGGCTTTGAATATGGATTCCCTGTTCCACGTCCTTAACCTTGCAAAAGAGGGAAAAGTGAGCAAAGTTTTCTGGCCATCCAGTATTGCCGTTTTTGGACCCACCACTCCTAAGCATGACACGCCGCAAACTACTATTATGGAACCTTCAACCGTGTACGGTATAAGCAAGCAGGCAGGAGAGCGCTGGTGTGAATACTACCATAAGAAATATGGTGTGGATGTGCGCAGTATCCGATATCCGGGACTTATAAGTTATAAGACACTTCCGGGTGGTGGTACAACAGATTATGCAGTGGAGATCTATCATGAAGCATTGAAAAATGGCAAATACACCTCTTTTCTAAAGGAGGATACCGAACTGCCTATGATGTTTATGGATGATGCTATAAGAGCTACCATATCCCTTATGGATGCTCCTTCCGAAAAAGTGAAGATTCGTTCTTCTTATAATCTTTCCGCTTTAAATTTTACTCCAAAGACTCTTGCAGAGGCTATTCAGAAGCACATACCAGAATTTGAGATCTCTTATGATCCAGATTTCCGGCAGGCTATAGCCGATTCCTGGCCGTCAAGTATAGATGATTCCAGAGCCAGGGAAGACTGGGGCTGGGGTCATGAATTTGACCTGGAGAAAATGACTTCAGAAATGCTGGAAGGCATCAAGGAAGTACATCACGTATAAAACAAAAAAAGTCCTGCACAGCGTGCAGGACTTTTTGATTGAGTAAAAACTAATATGATTAGTTGATCACGCGCACTCTTGTTGCGGTCAATCCTTTTCTTCCTTCTTCTTCCTCGTACTCAACTTTGTCTCCTTCATTAAGAGATTCTCCATTAAGTCCGGTAACGTGAACAAAGATGTCTCTTCCTGTGTCGTCGTTCGTGATGAATCCGTAACCTTTTGATTCATTGAAAAATTTAACTGTACCTTCCATTTTAAAAAAAAATAATAATTAATAAAGTACAAACATAATCTAATAATTGAAACAGGGGGTAATCAAATTGTTATTTATTTCTAAAAATTTTAAAATGTGGCAGTTACCTCTCTTTTCTGTCTTTCATCTTTTTCAAATTTTCATCGGAAAGAGTGTAGTCTTTTAGTTTTTTCCCCCTCCAGCGGAGTACCAAAAACATGGGCAAAAGGATAAATACACTGGCAAGTACTGTGAGGCCAATGATCCTGTCTCCTAAAGCCTGGTCATTCTCCACTTGCATTATATAAAATCCAACAAGGAAGGAGATTCCAATTAAAACGGCTGCAATTTGGGTAAGTATTCCTAAAGTTTTCATACAGTTACTTCTATTAATTTCTTCCTGTAAGCAGTAAGAAGTTTTGATTTGGATACAAATCCAAGATACTTATTCTTTCTAACTACAGGAAGGTTCCAGGCATCACTTTCCTGAAATTTTTTCATTATTGTTTTTGGGCTGTCTTTTTCCTCATCAATGGTATCGGGCGCTGTTTGCATGAGCTCCTCTATTTTTACACTGTCGTAAAGCTTTTTATCAAACATGATTGGCCTTATGTCATCCAGAAGTAGAATTCCCATAAAGTTATTATCATCATCTACTACAGGAAAAATATTACGGGAGGATTTTACAACTCCCTCCTTTACAATTTCCCCAAGGGTCATTCCGGTTTTTAAAGGAACAAAATTTCTCTCAATGACCTGATGAATATTCATAAGCGTAAGAACAGCCTGATCCTTATTATGAGTGATCAATTCTCCACGCAAAGCCAGCTCCATGGTATATACCGAATGTGGGAGGAATCTGGTAGTGATAATAAAAGAAATGGCTGCAGTGATCATAAGTGGTACAAAGAGTTCGTATCCATGAGTAAGTTCTGCAATAAGAAAGATCGCGGTTAGAGGGGCCTGTAATACCCCGGCCATTAAACCTGCCATTCCCACGAGTGTAAAATTACTTACCGAAAGTGGGGTCTTCAGGAAATTTAGGTGGTTTAAAAACAAAGCAAAACAGTGTCCCATCGTACTTCCCATGAACAACACAGGAGCAAATATTCCTCCAATTCCGCCGGCATTGAACGTTAAGGAGGTGGCGACAATTTTAAAGATGACAAGTCCCGCCAAAAGAACAATTATTACCCAGAAATTATCGAGATATTCATTGAATAAACTGCTTCCCAAAGCCTCAAGATAATCCTCCTGCAGCAAATTGTTTATTACGTTATAGCCTTCTCCATAGAGAGGGGGAATAAAAAAAAGGAGAACTCCCAGGGCCGATCCTCCAATAAGTAGCCGGTGAAATGGAGACTCTATTCTTTTGAATAGCTTGTTGATCCAGAAATAGGTTTTGGTGAAATAAATAGAACAAAGCCCTGCGAGAACACCTAAGAGGATAAAGTAAGGAACATCGGCAATCTCAAAACTGTCTTTTAGACTGAATGGCAGAATAATATCTGAACCAAAGAAAAAATAGGAGGTAAGGATGGCAGAAACCGATGCCAACAACAACGGTAACAACGAGGCCAGGGTGAGGTCAAGACTAAATACTTCGATCGCAAAAATAATTGCTGCAATAGGAGCTTTAAAAATACTTGACATGGCCCCGGCTGCCGCACAACCTATTAACAAGGTTCGCGTTGCCTGGTTCATATTGAAAACCCGCGAAATATTAGACCCGAGGGAGGCGCCTGTTGCCACGGTAGGTCCTTCCAGTCCCACAGATCCACCAAAACCTACCGTTATAGGTGCCGTGATCAATGAAGCGTACATTTGTACAGGCCTCATTAGACCTTTTTTCTTGGAAATAGCATAAAGGGTGGATGGAATACCGTGCCCAATGGGATGTCTAATTCCATATCTCACAATAAGTATGGTAATGGCAAGGCCTACAATTGGGAATATGAAGTAAAATGCATGGTGATAATTTACAATTAATTCCCCCTCAAGCAAACGCTGTATAAAGTGTGTTAAGTTCTTAATTAACACAGCAGCAAGGCCCGAGGTAAAACCTATGAGCGCCGCCAGTATCATCACGAACTGCTGCAAAGAAAGATTTTTGGTTCTCCAAATCAAAAATCTTTTGAATAAGGGATTCCTGCTTTTTGCGTTCATATTAAAAGTGCCGAAAATCACCTGCCGGGGCAGGAGGTATGTTCAGGTATATTGAAGGTTAATTTGTAACCTTCAAATTTAGCTCTTTAAGCTGTTCCTCATTAATCCGTGCGGGAGCATCGATCATTACATCTCTTCCGGAGTTGTTTTTTGGGAATGCGATGTAGTCTCTAATGGTCTCCTGTCCGCCGAGGATAGCAACAAGCCTGTCAAATCCAAAAGCTATTCCTCCATGCGGAGGGGCTCCATATTGAAAAGCATCCATTAAGAACCCGAACTGGGCCTTAGCTTCTTCGGGAGTGAATCCCAAATGATCGAACATCATTGCCTGCGTACTCTTGTCGTGGATCCTGATTGATCCTCCTCCAATTTCGTTTCCGTTCAACACCAGGTCATAAGCGTTGGCACGAACATTACCCGGGTCTGTGTCCAAAAGTTTAATGTCTTCCGGCTTTGGAGAGGTGAAGGGGTGGTGCATGGCATGGTAACGACCGGTCTCTTCATCCCACTCTAAAAGGGGAAAATCTACTACCCATAGTGGCGCAAATTCATCGGCTTTTCGCAGGCCGAGCTCGTTACCCAGGTGCATACGAAGGGCGCTTAATTGTGTTCTTGTCTTATTGGCATCACCTGCCATTACCAGGATAAGATCTCCGGCTTTGGCACCTGTTCTTTCAGCCCATGATTTAAGATCTTCTTCAGAATAGAATTTATCTACCGAAGATTTAAGGGTTCCGTCCTCATTGTACTTTGCCCAAACGAGTCCGTTGGCCCCAATTTGGGGACGTTTTACCCAGTCAATAAGTTTATCTATCTCTTTTCTTGTATAAGATGCAGCCCCGGGAACAGCAATTCCTACTACCAGTTCCTGCTGGTCAAATACATTGAAACCTTTGTTTTTTGCCAGGTCATTCAATTCCCCGAACTCCATTCCAAAGCGAATGTCCGGTTTATCATTTCCGTATTTCTTCATGGCCTCATCGTAGGTCATACGAGGAAATTCGGTCACATCTACGCCTTTTACGGCCTTGATGAGGTGACGGGTGAAATCTTCAAAAGTATTAAGAATGTCTTCCTGTTCCACAAATGCCATTTCACAGTCTATCTGCGTAAATTCCGGCTGCCGGTCGGCGCGCAGGTCTTCATCCCTAAAACATTTTACGATCTGGAAATACTTATCCATTCCACCAACCATAAGCAGCTGCTTAAAGGTTTGGGGGGATTGAGGTAAGGCATAGAATTGTCCTTCGTTCATTCGGCTGGGTACTACGAAATCACGTGCACCTTCGGGTGTGGATTTGATCAGGACGGGAGTTTCCACCTCGATAAATCCCTTTTCTGAAAGGAATTTGCGCACCTCCATAGCCACTTTACTGCGGAAGATCAATTTGTTCTTCACAGGATTGCGGCGAATATCAAGGTAACGGTATTTCATGCGCAGGTCTTCCCCACCATCGGTTTCATCTTCAATGGTAAAAGGCGGAAGTTGTGCCGAGTTAAGTATCTTTAATTCTGAAACCAGGATCTCCACATCCCCGGTTGGCATGTTTGGATTTTTTGAAACCCGCTCGATCACTTCTCCCGAAACCTGGATAACAAATTCCCGGCCCAGCTGGGAAGCCATTTTTATCATTTCCTTGGAAGTACGCTCTTCGTCAAAGATAAGTTGCGTAAGTCCATAGCGGTCGCGAAGATCAACCCATACCATGAAGCCTTTGTCCCTTATCTTTTGCACCCATCCGGAAAGTGTTACTTTTTTTCCTTTGTCTTCTAATCTTAATTCCCCGCAGGTATGGCTTCTGTACATAAAATTGATCTTTTTTGAAGCAGCAAAAATAAGAAGTTAACTGATGGGATTGCGTGAGGATTAGAAAAGTTATTGTTAAAAGTGAATGGAAAATAGAATGGGGTGTCAAAAATGACATTTTTGGGAGGTATTGCGGAAAAAATTTGGCCACGAATTCACGAATGATCTCTTTGTTGAGTCTTTGGCTATTAGCTGTTGGCCATTGGCGCCTCAAAAATAATTACAGATGATTAGAATTTTTTCCCGCTGATTTCGCTGATCTTGGGAGATTTTTTAGGATGCTGGCGCGGATTTGTAATCCGTGCCGCGGAATCTAATTAACCAATCTTTCGTCCCGACGGGACTCCAATTCGAGGTGGAAATTGATCTTCTACCGATCTGCTGTCCCTACGGGACAGGTCCAGATTTTATATTCTGTGCTCTCAATTTTTTGCCTTCGTGAGCTTTGTATAAGATATTTCCGTTTTCTGCATCTGTTGGCGCGGATTTGTAATCCGTGCCGTGTAAAACATCTACAGCCATCTAAGGGTTTACCCATATGTTGTCCCTACGGGACATTTGATCCGCGGGTGATTCTTGTGCTACCTATATGTTGTCCCTACGGGACAGAAGCAGAATTTCAATTTGGTACGAATTCTCTGGGAGGGGAGACCTGCCAAAGTTCCAAGCGAGGGAGATTCAGGTAGGAATTATATTCTGGTCATCCGATATTGAAAACTTTGGCAGGTCTGGTCACTTATTGGAATTTGTTGCTTGGAATTTGGTGCTTATAAAAAAAGCTGCACATTTCTGTACAGCCTTTTAAATATAAATCATTCAAATTAAGTCTTAATGACCAATCTTCGTGAAATGTACTTTATCATTAATGGTATTGAGGATGAAATTATCATCGAGTCCATTTACGATCCAGGTTTCAATTTTCGCTTTTTGCGTAATCGCAGCAGCCGAAACTTTGGAACTCATTCCGCCGGTACCATGACTGGATTTGGTTTCACTCATTACCTCTTTCTTCAACTCTTCAAGGTCATTGACCTTTCGAATCGTTTCAGGAGTTTTGGCTTCTATAGTACCTTTTTTGTATACACCATGAGTATTCGTGGCGATCATAAAAAGGTCTACATTCAGTAAAGCTGCGGTTTGCGCCGCCAGGTTATCATTGTCACCAAATTTGATCGCATCTGTAGAAGAAGTATCATTCTCATTAATAATAGGAATGTAATCATTCTCTACCAGTACGTTCACAGTGTTAATGATATTCTGTCTTGACTCTTCATTGCTGAAGTCGTTTGGAGATAGCAAACATTGCCCAATCAACAACCCAAGTTCCCGGAAGCTTTCCTGGAATATTCGCATAAGGTGTGGCTGGCCAATAGAGGCAAGGGCCTGCTTTACATCAATATTTTCCCCACTGCGCTCAAGGTTCACAAACTGTTTGGCCACAGCCACAGCTCCCGAACTAATGATCACGAATTCATAATCATCTTTAAGAGTCGCAATTTGTCGACCTATATCTTCGATCTTACCTCTTGAGATATAGTCAGTTTCTTTAGTTAGGGTATTAGAACCTAATTTTAAGAGAATCCTTTTTTTCTTCTTTGGAGTTTCCATTTCTATATTATTCTGTTCTAAAATTTTATCTAGTTTGTCCATTTCCGTGTATATACCATTTATTGGTTACTAAATGCTGTAGACCAATGGGTCCACGCTGGTGCAATTTATCTGTACTAATGGCAAGCTCTCCACCAAGTCCTAATTGCCCGCCATCTGTAAATCGGGTTGAAGCATTGTGATATACAGCCGCATTATCCACATTTTCCATGAAGTTTTGTGCTGTTTTATCATCACGTGAAATAATTGAAGCCGAATGACCTCCTGAATATTTGTTGATCTTAGCAATCGCTTCGGTTGTGGAATCTACTTCCCCGATAAGCGCCTTGTAATCCAGAAATTCTTCATACCACTCATCTTCACTCTGGATTGGCCTGCTCCCCTCGATATTTTCAAGGGATTTGTCGGCAATGATCTCTACATTATTGTCTGCAAGGGATTTTTGAAGTTGTTTCAAAAATTCTTCTTTATTCGGAAGTGCAGAATCTATAAGAACCTTGTCTACTGCATTACAGGCAGAGATCTTCCCGGTTTTCCCGTTAAGGATCACATCAAGGGCGATATCTGTATCTGCATTCTTTTCTACAAAGACAAAATTGTTTCCGCGGCCACTTACGATTACCTGTGCCGAAGAATTTTCTTTTACAAATTTAATTAAGCGCTCCCCGCCTCTTGGAACTACAAGATCCACCTGTTGATCTGGGTTTGCAAGAAATTCCTGAGTTTGTTTCCTGTCAAACTGAAGGTATTCCACCCAGTTTGTAGAAATATTGTTGTCCTCAAGAGCTTTATGCCAAAGCTTTACAATCTCCAGATTTGAATTAAGAGACTCTTTTCCACCTTTTAGAAGGATCTTATTACCCGATTTAAAGGCAATCCCTGCGGCTTCAACGGTTACATCGGGACGGGATTCATATATGATCATTACTGTCCCAAAAGATGCAGTTCTATTATAGACCTGCATACCGTTATCGTGCTTAAAGCTGAATCTTTCCACTCCCACAGGATCTTCCTGGGAAGCTAAATGTTTTAATGAGTGAACCATTCCTTCAATTTTGGAATCATCCACTTTTAGTCGGTCTTCCATGGCCAGATCATCACCCGAATAGCTATCGAGGTCGATCTTATTTGCTTTTAAAATATTATCTTTTTCCTTTTCCACAAGATTTGCCATTGAGACCAATACTTTGTTTCGTTCATCAATGGTTAACTGAGTGTTCATTCGTTGAATTTTAGTTAATATTAAACTTTCCTGCCCTGTATAGTCCAAACACTTTGCCATAGTGCGGAATTAAAAAGAAAACCTCCGGATAATTCCGAAGGTTTCTTAATAATAGGTGTTAAAAATGCCATTTTAGGCTAGTCTTCTTTCTCTCCTGTTTCTCATTTTTACCCGGGCCCGGTTCACCAGGTACATCATAGCCGGCACTACAACAAGGGTTAAGAAGGTTGCGAAGATGAGTCCGAAGATCACCGTCCAGGCCAGCGGCCCCCAAAAGATAACGTTATCCCCTCCAATATAAATTTGTGGATCGTAATCTGTAAAAAGTGAGAAAAAGTCAATGTTTAAGCCTATGGCCAAAGGAATCAACCCTAATACTGTCGTAATGGCAGTTAAGAGTACGGGCCGCAATCTTGACTTACCTCCTTCTACGATCATCTCGAAATACTGGCCTTTTGTCAGGAGTTCGCTGTCCTCAAGTCCCAGGCTGTCTTTTTTGCGGTCGATAAGGATCTGGGTATAATCCACCAGTACAATGGCATTATTCACCACAATTCCCGCCAGGGAAATAATTCCCATCATGGTCATGATGATAATAAAGTCCATCTGGAACACTACCAGTCCAAGGAAAACCCCTGCCAGTGATAAGAAACACAGCCATAAGAATGATCAAAGGTTTCGGGATCGAGTTAAACTGAGCCACCAAAATAAGGAGTATTCCTCCCAGGCCAATCAACAAGGCCTTTAAAAGAAAGGACATATTCTCCTGTTGTTTTTCCTGTTCCCCCGTAAACTCCAGGGAAATATCCTGTGGCAAATCATAGGAAGCAAGTTCTGTTTGAAGTTGCTCTACAATGGCGTTCCCGTTGTAGCCTTCCAGTACGTTTGAATAAATTGTTATTACCCTTTTCAGGTCTTTTCGCTTTATGGAACTAAAGGCCGAAGTGAGTTCTGTTTGTGTGACAGATGATATTGGCACCTGGACAATGTTCCCTGTGTTTTGATCCTTAAAGGTAATAGGCTGATTGAACAACGCATTGTCATTGTACCTGAAGTCTTCATTAAACCTTACGTTGATAGGATAATCTTCATCACCTTCTTTAAAGGTGGAGATCTCTTCTCCATAGATCGCTCTACGCAGAGTTTGTCCTACTGCTCCTGTAGATACCCCAAGTTGCCCTGCCTTTACACGGTCTACAGTAACGTTAAGTTCAGGTTTTGATTTATTGACATCGATCTGCAATTCCTCTATCCCCGGAATATTCATATTCTGGATGTGCTCCTGCAGGTTTTCGGCGGTGATCAACATCTGTTCGTAATCTTCTCCTTTCAGTTCCATGTTGATGGGATATCCTACAGGCGGTCCTGCAGCATCCTTTTCAACAATAATTGAAGCTCCGGGGAATCCCTGCACTGCCTCACGAACTTCAGAAAGAACATGGCTACTTCTCACTCCGCGCCGGTCTTTGAATTCGCGCATTGTAAGGGTGACCTTTCCCTTGTGCGGCATATCGTTCTGCTGGCCGCCATCTGTCTGCGGATTTCCGGCACCCTGGCCAACCTGCGAAATGGCAGATTCCACCATGAAATTGTACCCGTCTTCATCTTCATATTTTTCGATCACATCATACACCTGCTGTTCTATCCGTTTGGTGATCTCATTGGTCTTTCGAATATCTGTACCTTCAGGTAACTCTATATATGTAATGATCTGGTTCGGTTCATTTTCAGGAAAGAAAAGAACTTTTGGCTGTACGATCCCTACCAGGATAAAGGAGAGGATTAACATCGCTACAGTTCCGAAGAAAACCAGGTAAGAGTTTTTTCCGCGGAGAGAAAAGCGAAGTGTGGTTTCATATTTTTTCTCCAGCTTTTTTAATGCCCTGTACTGGAAGAAATCCACCCACTGACTAAGGAAATATTTATAAGCCCACAGCAGGATGGCCGCAAGTAAAGAAAGGTTTCCAATCGCCCGCAGTGCACCCATATCCAGTAAAAATCCGGCGACTAATAGAATTACTCCGATTCCCGCAAAAATTGCACTTATGCGAATCAGCTTTTTCTTTGTTAGTTCCTTCTCTTCAGTCTTCATGAATTCCGAAGTCAGCATTGAGTTAATGATCAATGCAACAAAGAGGGAAGATCCCAGTACTATAGAGAGGGTAATGGGAAAGTAAATCATGAATTTCCCTATGGTTCCCGGCCATAGACCAAGCGGGAAAAAGGCTGCTAAAGTAGTGGCGGTAGAAGCGATAATAGGCCAGGCGATCTCACCCACTCCCTGTTTTGCCGCTTTTAACCTGGGCACTCCCTGGTCCATAAGACTGTACACGTTCTCAACTACAACAATCCCGTTATCTACCAGCATTCCCAGCCCCATTACCAGTGCAAATAATACCATGGTGTTAAGGGTGAACCCTATACTCGAAAGGATGATAAATGAAAGGAACATGGATAACGGAATGGCAAACCCCACAAAAAGGGCATTCCTGAAGCCTAAAAAGAACATCAATACCACCACAACCAGGATCACCCCAAAAATAATGTTGTTCACAAGGTCATCCACCATATTCTCTGTAGTGGTAGACTGGTCATTGGAGAAACTTATTTGAAGATCGTCGGGAAGATAATTTTCCTGTTCTGTCTTCACTATCTCTTTGATGTCACTTATCGCCTCGATCATGTTCTTCCCGCCGCGCTTTTTGATATCAAGCATCACCACAGGTTCTCCATATTCACGGGCAAAGGTTGTAGGTTCCTGCTCCTGGAATCTAATTTCGGCAATGTCTCTTAAAAAGACATTTCCATCTTCCCTTTTTACAATAACATTCTTTAACTGGTCGGGGTTTGTTACCTCTCCCAGGATACGTATGTTCTTCTGAATGCCTCCGGTGATCACATTCCCTCCAGAAATGGTTTGGTTTTCCATACTCACCGCACTAATGATGTCCTGGAAACTCACTTTAGAAGCGGTCATTTTATAAATGTCTACCGCGATCTCTACCTCTTTTTCCTCGGCTCCCCTTACAGATGCTTCTTTTATCTGCGGAAGGAGTTCGATCCTGTCCTGCAAATATTCGGCGTACTCCTTTAGTTTTTGCACAGGATAATCCCCGGTGAGGTTTACGTTTAGGATAGGCATTTCTTCTGAAATATTGAGGTCGAACACGTTGGGTTCAACCTTGGCACCATTATCCAGCGTAGGCCAGGTGGTTGCAGCTTTTTGCTGATCCACCTTGTCTTTCACTTTTTGCTTCGCCGCATCGATCGTAATATCTTCATCAAATTCTACGATCACAAGAGAGTAATCCTGAAGGGTAGTGGAAGAAATATCCTGTACCCCGGCAATGTTGTTAAATTCCTCTTCGAGTGGTTCGGTGATGAACTTTTCAACATCTTCGGCAGAGTTCCCCGGATTGACGGAACTCACATATATTTTAGTCTCAATTACTTCCGGAAATGATTCCCGTGGCATGCTGTAGTAAGACATCAATCCACCAATGAAGATGATGGCAATGATGACGTACACCGTCATACGGTTATCAATGGCCCAGGAAGAAAGTTTAAAATCTTTATCTAATTTCATTTTAGTTCGTTGCGTTTCGGTTATCCATCTCTACCTGTTCTCCTTCCTGAATGCTTCGTGCCCCACTTGTGATAAGCAGGTCGCCCGGTTGCAGTCCTGAAAGTACTTCCACAGCATTGTCGTAGATAAGCCCTGTCTCCAGGATTCTTCGCTCGGCCACGCCTGTGCTGTCGGTTTCTTTCTTAACTACATACGCCACATTTTCTCCGGCAGAATTTTTCTGGATCACGTTCTCCGGAATGATAATAGCATTTTCTGAAGTGTAGTCGTTGATCCTTACCGTTGCAATAAGGTTTGGTTTGATCTGTTCTGTATTTTGAGGTACTGCTACCTGGATCTCGAAAGTCCGGTTGTTCGGGTTTACAAAATTCCCCACCTGTTTAACAGGGCTGGTAAAGGAGGTTCCGGTGGCGGCTATTTCTACCATCACTTCTGTTCCTACTTCAATTTTACCCAGGTATGACTCCGGTACTGCCGCAGTGATATACATATTGGAAAGATTGATCAACCTGAACAATCTACTTTGACCGGGAACTACAACTTCTCCCTGCTCGGTGAAGATCTCGTCGATCACTCCGCTAAAAGGAGCTCTAACAACAGTTTTTGCTAATTGAGATCGCATTTGGTTAACCGAATTTTGAATAGCTTCATAATTGGTTTTGGCTTCAAGAAATTGGATCTCGCTGCCTATGTTTTGTTCCCAAAGTCTCTGCTGCCTCTCAAAAGTAGTTTTGGCCAGTGTTTCCTGAGCTTCCATTTGCGCCAGCTGACTTCCTAATCCGCCTTCGTCAATTCTTGCCAGAATTTGCCCTTTTTGAACCCTGTCTCCTTCATTTACATTCACATCAATGAGAATACCCGAGTATTCAGGGTAAATTGTGATATTCTGTTTGGTTTCAACATCCCCCGGCAATTCAATATAATGTTTAAAGAGAGAGTCTGATATCTTTCTTACGCTCACGAGGGTGAAGTCATTGTTGGAGTCTAATTTTTCAATAGCTGCATCCAATTGAGCGATTTGCGAAGACAATTCACTTTGCTGAGCGCTTAAGTTGGCTTTTTTAGCTCGTATTTCGCTCAGGTCCCCGGTTTCTATAACCTTCTCAACAGAATCATTTTTTCCGCAGGAAACAAGGATGAGGAGACTTACTATAATTAGGCTTAATTTTTTCATTTTACAGGGATTCGTGTTTTGATTAGTCTTCTTCAGAATAAGTTTTTGTGCTTAGCACGTTTTCAAGTTCTACTTTACTATTTATCACCTCGAGCATAGCCTGCAACAGGTTTTGCTGGGCGCTATAAAGTTGTCTTTGTGCCTCGCTTAGCTCAAAGCTGCTGGCAAGCCCTTCAAAGAATTTGATCTGGTTCTTGTTTTCGATTCTCTCTGCTAACGCCAGACCTTCCTGCTGAGCTTCAAAATTTTCAAGGCTAAACCTGTAATCGGCTTTTGCAGCATCAATTTCAAGAGAGATCCTGTTCGATAGTTTCCTCGAGGTCAAGCAGAGGCCTGCTCGTATTCGAGCTGCATTTGTTTGGTGCGGGCATTTCTCATTCCGCTGCTAAAGATTGGTACATTTAAAGATACGCCCAGGATAGACTGCTGGTAATATTCCTGGTCATCATTAAAAAATGTGAAAGAGTCACTGTAGCCTGAAGTCCCGTAGTTTAAAAAGCCGGTTAGCTGAGGTAAGGCCTTGGCTTTTTCCAGCCGCACGAAGATCCTTGCAGCTTCGGCAGAATTTTGTGCTATTCGCACGTCTATATTTTCCTCAACCGGTATACTTTCCTGCAGTAGTTGTAGATCATAAAATTGTAGCGCAAGAGTGTTGAGGTCATCTGTAGGGATCACAGGCCGGTCAACAGGGATTCCCATGGCCATGTTGAGCAACTGGTAAGAGATCTCCAGCATACGCCTGCTGCGATTGAGGTTGTTTTCAAGGCCAAGACGGGTGATCTTAAGCTGCTCTACATCTTCCTCTTCGGCCAGGCCATTTTCGAAAATCTTTTGGGTGTCATTAAGATTTCCGGTTACATTCTCCAGGTTGTTTTCAAGGATGTCCACACTTTGCCTGGCCATGAGCACATTGCCGTAGGCGTTGATAACCGCTTTCCTTACCTCGAGGTCGGTCTTTATTTTGGCATTTTTTGCGATTTGTAGCAAGGTGCGGGCAGACTGTACACCTACAATGTAAGAACCGTCAAAAATGAGTTGAGACCAGGTGGCTGTTGCAGTAACATTCTGCTTAGTTCCAAAACGTACCGGGATGAAACCCTGGGGAGTATTCACAGGCTGGTCATTTCTTTGAATATCATCAAAATATTCTTCAACTACGTCAATAGTAGCCTGCGTATTATCAAAAGCAGCTGCAGGTAAAAGCGTTACCGGCTGCTTCAGGAAATTTTGATAATCTACGTTTCCGTTGATTTGCGGTAAACCCTGGGAAATGATTTCCCATTTTTGAGACAAAGTTTTCTCGACTTCCTTTTCAGATATTAGAGAGGAGTAATTATTTTCAAGTCCGAGAGCGATCGCTTCCTCCAGTGACAGGGCCAATCTTTCAGGAGCGGGTTCCTGTGCAGAGGCACTAAGGCAAAACAGACTGCTGAATAGAAATATCAATTTTTTCATTTTGTGCTGCTTGTGGTTAAATAGGTTTCCAGTTTTTTTAATCCTTTATCGGTAACAATGGCTCGTAAGTGATATTCCAGGTGCATTTCTGTCAATTCGTTTACGTGAAATTCCCCTTCATCAAAGAAATCCTGGTCTTTAATTCCCACGATCCCCATGAAATAGATGCGGCTTGTGAAGGCCACAGGGATGTCACTTCTATACACTCCCTCGCGAATTCCTTTCTGAAGATTTTCTTTAGTGAGTTCTTCCAAAATATGTTTCTGCTTCTCCCGTATCGTGGTATAGATCTTAGGGTAATATTTTTGAAGTTGATATTGCGGAGAGGATTTTTTGTCCTTGAGATTCTGGCAGGCGAAATCTTTTATTTCGAAAAGTTCCTCAATAGGATCTTTTCGATCATTTCTTATGGTCTGTATGCCTTTAGAGATCTGTTCAAAGACATACATTGCCGTTTCTTCAATTAATTTGGACTTAGTTGAAAAGTTAGCATAAATAGTCTTTTTAGAGATCCCCATTTCGGCCGCAATCTCATCCATAGTCACGCTTTTCACTCCAAGGGTGAGAAACATTTCGGCGGCTTTTTCTATAATTTGATCTTTCAAAATTTTATTTTTTGAGCATGCAAAGATACAAATGGAAACTATATAAACAATTAAAGTTTCCGAAGTTTTTATCCCACGATTTTCTTAGTGATGAAAAAGGGGGGATTTTCTTCCTGTTTTGGTATTTTAGCGCAAAAATTTTTTATGCTCTCAGTAGACCGGTACCGCGAAGAATTTGAAGAATACCTTTCCCGGAAGATTATAAAACAGGAACCTGCAAATTTGTATGATCCTATGGTTTATATTCTTAGTCTGGGCGGGAAGCGAGTGAGGCCTGTGCTGGTACTCATGGCGGCCGAGATCTTTGGGAGTGACTATAAAAAAGCTCTTGATGCGGCTTTGGCCATTGAGGTTTTTCACAACTTTTCCCTTGTACATGATGATATCATGGATGATGCGCCTTTAAGGAGAGGTAAGCAAACGGTACATGAACGATGGGATATAAATACAGGGATACTTTCCGGCGATGCTATGCTCATCAAGGCCTACCAGTTATTCGAGAATTACCCCGGGGAAACCTTCAGGCAACTTGCTGAGTTGTTTTCAAAAACGGCTATTGAGGTCTGCGAAGGCCAGCAATACGACATGGATTTCGAAGTTCTGGAAAAGGTGCAAATAGATGAGTATCTTAAAATGATAGAATACAAGACTGCTGTTCTTGTAGGAGCTTCTTTGAAAATGGGTGCTATTGTGGCAAATGCTTCCGAAGAAAATTGTAACAGGATCTACGAATTTGGGCGCCTGCTGGGAATAGCTTTTCAATTGCAGGATGATTATCTCGATGCTTTTGGAGACCCCGATTCTTTTGGCAAACAGGTGGGTGGCGATATCATTGAGAATAAAAAGACCTTTCTTTACCTCACTTCCCTAAAGCAGGCGGCTTCCGGTGAAGCTATTCAGCTGGAACATTTGTACTCTATAAATCCGCCAGATCCCGCATCAAAAGTGGAGACTGTAAAAAGCCTTTTTGAGAGCAGTGGTGCGGCCGAACTTACCCGAAAGGAAATTCAGAAATATACACAACAAGCCTTTGCTGTGCTTGATGAATTGCAGATAGAAGAAGACAGGAAAAAGCTGCTTTATAACTTTGGTAAAGGTTTGATGAACAGGCAGGTTTAGAAATAAATACTCACAAAGGGCATAAAAGCATTGGCGTAAATGCTCTTTTCTTCATCATACAAAACATCATATCGCACCCCTATGGTGATTGGGCCGGTATTATAACCCAGCCCCAGGAAGAGGGCAGGGTACCAGTAATCATCGGAGATATTGGCGCCGTCAAGTTTAGAATTCCGTGAGACATAATTCTCTTCAAATTCTGCGGAAAGCTGCAGAGGGTTGAATGGCCGCACGATACCAATTGCACTTGCCCCCACAGTATAGGAAGAGTAACGGGAAGTATTGTTATAGGAGCCGGTAAGGCCTACTCCGGCCGATGTGTAGCGGTTAAAATCATAGATGGCCTTTGGAGCTATGAAACCACCGAAGTACCCATTGCTAAAATTAACTCCCAAACTTCCGCCAAAACGAACATCCTCCCAAAAAGCCTTTTTTGAAACCCCGCTCTCCTGTGCAACTAGATATGAATGAGAGGAATAAAACATAATTATTAAAGCTAAAATCCCTTTTCTATTGCTTAAAAATAAGGCCATGATGTTAAATGTTTTAAAGGTAAAAGGTAAATATATTAAATGCTCCTGTGCTTCTTTTTTAAAAATTGTACTTTTGTAACGTTTTACAAAAAAGAAACAGGTAGTTTCATCTTATGGACAAATATTCATTTTTAAATGCCGCACATACAGCCTATTTCGCTGAACTCTATGACCAATACCTACAATATCCCGACAGCGTAGAACCTAGCTGGAGAGCTTTTTTCCAGGGATTCGATTTTGGGCTGGAGTCTTCCGGAAATGGCCAAACCTTTGTTGAACATCCCGAAAAAGGGGAGCCGATAGAAATGAGTGATTCGGTTCTCAAGGAGTTTCGGGTGGTGAAGTTGATCGATGGATATCGAACCCGGGGTCATCTTTTCACAAGAACCAATCCCGTACGGGAGCGCAGAAAATACCGTCCTACTCTTGATATCCAGAATTTTGATCTTGACGAAGGGGATTTGGAAACGGTTTTTAATGCCGGGGAAATTCTAGGAATAGGACCATCTACCCTAAAGCAGATCATTAAACACCTTGAAAAGGTTTATTGTGATTCCATAGGGATAGAGTACATGTATATTCGAAAGCCTGAACAGGTAAAGTGGATTCAGGATAAATTGAATATTAATGAGAACCAGCCTTCGTTCAACAACGAGCAGAAAAAACACATTTTAAAGAAGTTAAATGAAGCAGTTTCTTTCGAGAACTTTCTTCATACTAAATATGTAGGTCAAAAACGTTTTTCTCTGGAAGGAGGAGAAAGTTTGATTCCGGCACTTGATGCCATTATCGAAAAGGCTGCCGATCTTGGGGTGAAGGATTTCGTAATGGGAATGGCCCACAGGGGGCGTCTTAGTACCCTTACCAATATCTTTGGGAAAAGTGCAAAGGATATCTTTACGGAATTTGACGGAAAAGATTACGAGCAGGACATTTTTGACGGGGATGTGAAATATCACCTGGGATGGACTTCCTGCCGAACAACCGACAGCGGGAAGGAGATCAATATAAATATTGCTCCCAATCCTTCTCACCTGGAGACCGTAGGAGCCGTAGTCCAGGGTATCACCCGTGGAAAACAAGACCGCCACTACCAGAAAAAAACAGATGCTGTTCTGCCTATTATTGTGCATGGAGATGCTGCAATATCTGGCCAGGGGATTGTTTATGAAATAGTTCAAATGGCGCAGCTGGAGGGATACACCACCGGCGGTACCATACATATAGTGGTTAACAACCAGGTAGGTTTTACCACCAATTATCTTGACGGTCGTTCTTCGACCTATTGTACAGATGTTGCAAAGGTGACATTGTCTCCTGTGCTTCATGTGAATGCAGATGATGCCGAGGCGGTAGTACATGCTGTCCTTTTTGCCCTTGACTGGCGAATGACCTTTGGAAGGGATGTTTTTATTGACCTTTTAGGGTATCGAAAGTACGGGCACAACGAAGGAGATGAACCTAGGTTTACCCAGCCAAAACTTTATAAGGCTATTGCAAGTCATCAGAATCCGCGGGATATTTATTCAGAAAAGCTAAAGGCGCAGGGGGTCATTGATGATACCTATGTTCAAAAGCTGGAGGAGGAATATAAGGCAAAGCTTGAAGAGAACCTGGAAGATTCCCGAAAAGAGGAAAAGACAAGGGTTACTCCATTTATGCAGGACGAATGGGAAGGATTTGAACATGTAGATGAATCCCGCATGATGGAAGAGGTGGACACTACCGTGGATATGGAAGTGCTTACCGAAGTTGCCAACGCAGTTTCACAGTTACCTGCCGACAAGAAATTCCTTAGAAAGATAAAGAAACTGGTGGATTTACGTCACACCATGTTCTTTGAAAACAACAGCCTTGACTGGAGTATGGCCGAATTACTTGCTTATGGCACGCTCATAAAAGAAGGATATTATGTAAGAATGAGTGGGCAGGATGTGGAGCGGGGAACATTTTCTCACCGCCATGCCGTTGTGAAAGTTGAGGATAGTGAAGAAGAGATCATCCTGTTGAACCAGATTGAAGGAACAGTTTGTGACGCCAAGGAAGGTTCATCCTGTGATCTAAAAATATATAACTCTCTGTTATCTGAATATGGAGTAGTAGGCTTTGATTACGGGTACGCAATGGCGAGCCCTAATTGCCTAACCATTTGGGAGGCACAGTTTGGAGACTTCAGCAATGGAGCGCAGATCATGATCGATCAATACATTTCTGCTGCCGAAGATAAGTGGAAACTACAAAATGGACTGGTAATGTTCTTGCCACATGGATATGAAGGCCAGGGTGCAGAACATTCTTCAGGAAGAATGGAAAGATACCTGCAGTTATGCGCTAAGGACAACATGTTTGTTGCCGATGTGACCACTCCTGCCAATATGTTCCACCTGCTTAGAAGGCAGATGAAGGTAAATTACAGAAAACCTTTAATTATTTTCACTCCAAAAAGTCTGCTAAGGCATTCAAAAGTAGTTTCGACAAAAGAAGAGTTTGCTAATGGTACTTTTCAGCCACTTCTAGATGATACGGCGGCCGATGTAGATAAGATCAAATCCCTTGTGTTCTGTACCGGGAAATTCTACTATGACCTGCTGGAGCGCAGGGAAGAATCTGGACGTGATGATGTCGCGTTGGTGAGACTAGAACAATTATTCCCATTGCCAACAGATCAAATTAAGGAGGCTATTGAAAAGTATAAGAATGCCGATGATGTCGTGTGGGCACAGGAAGAACCGAGAAATATGGGGCCTTATGGACATTTACTGTTGCATCTTGAGGAAGCAAAAAGCTTCAGGGTTTGTAGTAGAAAGTTTTATGGCTCGCCGGCAGCAGGTAGTTCTGTGAGGTTCAAGAAACGTCACGAAAAAGTTATCGAATCTGTATTTGATAAAACTGTTGAGGTAGTTTAATTATTATTAATTTTCAGCCGGTATTAATTTCGGCATTAAAATAAAAAAGAAGAAATCATGGCTTTAGAAATGAAAGTCCCTTCTCCGGGAGAATCGATCACCGAAGTAGAAATCGCCCAGTGGCTGGTTGAAGACGGAGATTATGTAGAAAAAGATCAGGCAATTGCCGAAATAGATAGTGACAAGGCTACCCTTGAGCTACCGGCAGAGGCCAGTGGTATTATTACCTTAAAAGCAGAAGAGGGAGATGCCGTAGCTGTTGGTCAGGTGGTTTGTTTGATCGACACAGATGCTCCAAAACCCGGAGGTGGAGATAGTGATTCCAAGGAAGTAGCGAAAGAGGAGAAAGAGGCCTCGTCGGCTAAAGAAGAGGAATTGGAATCTTCTGAAAAAGATAACAAAAAAGCTGAAGCCAAAACAGAAGCTCCATCAAAACAAAGTACGTCCAAGGAAAAGGAAACTTATGCAACGGGAAGTCCTTCTCCTGCAGCCAAAAAGATTCTTGATGAAAAAGGAATGGATGCAAATTCTGTAAAAGGAACCGGCCGTGACGGCAGGATCACTAAGGAAGATGCTACCAACGCAAAACCGTCTATGGGTACTCCTGGAAAGGGTAAGCGTGGGGAAGAACGTAAAAAAATGTCTATGCTGCGCCGTCGCGTTGCAGAGCGCCTGGTAGAAGTTAAGAATGAGACAGCTATGCTTACTACCTTTAATGAGGTAGATATGTCTGCCATCTTCTCTCTTCGGAAGCAATATAAAGAGGAGTTTAAAGATAGACACGGGGTGAGCCTTGGGTTTATGTCTTTCTTTACCCTTGCGGTAGTAAGAGCGCTGGACCTTTATCCCGGAGTGAACTCCATGATCGACGGAGATTACCAGGTGAAGTATGACTATAAAGATATTAGCATTGCAGTATCAGGTCCAAAAGGATTGATGGTTCCGGTAATGAGAAATGTAGAAAACATGAGCTTCCGTGGGGTGGAAGCAGAGATCAAACGTCTTGCAATTAAGGTTCGCGACGGGCAGATCACTGTAGATGAAATGACCGGAGGTACATTTACCATTACCAATGGTGGAGTATTTGGTTCTATGCTTTCAACGCCTATTCTAAATCCTCCTCAAAGCGGAATTCTTGGAATGCACAACATTGTGGACAGGCCTGTGGCTATTGACGGTCATGTGGAAATTCGTCCTATTATGTATGTAGCACTTTCTTATGATCACAGGATTATTGACGGAAAAGAATCTGTAGGATTTTTGGTAGCCATAAAAGAGGCACTGGAAAATCCGGAAGAACTTCTTATGGATAATGATGTGAAGAGAGCTCTGGAATTATAGAGTTCGAAAAATGATAAAAAAGAAAGGCCGTAATTTCGAAAATTACGGCCTTTCTTTTTGTACTAGTATGTAAGTAGAATGTAGAGATTGAGTACCAGTACAAACATAATCAACAGTGCCAGTAACGCCGGAAACACCGGCAGGTGTTTTAGGTTTAAGAAATTCATAGCGGTAGATTTTTTGGTTAACCTCAAGGTAGTTAAAGATGTACCGCTGATAAAATGGGTGGAAACCCCCATTTTTTAAAATTTATTTCAGGTAAAGGTTCATGGATTTGTAATCAATAATGGCTTTGCCTTTTTTAAGTATGTCGGCGCCAATAATTCCCTGCACCTTTTCGGCCTTGTGTTTGACCAGAGCCTCATTAACATGTTTAAGATCGAAAAGGATGAGATCTACTTTTTTTGTTTTCCAGCCTTTGATCTCAATGAGGTTCTTCATGGCAATTTGAGTCAACATATTAGTTGCCCCGGCACCTGCCGCTTTTACATCACTGTCTTCTGCGAGTAATTCGAAATAGGAAATAGCTTCCAGCCCAACGCAGGTGCTGGACGCCCCGGTATCAAGGATGAAATTTCCTTCAATTTTATTTATTTTCGCTTTTAGTTCCAGGTGTTGAGTGGCGGTATAGGTGAGAGGTATTCTTGTGTATCCTTTTTCTTTAAGTAACTTCTTAAGAGATGCCATTCTTTTCTTTTTTGGCAAAGATAGCTGTATAAATTAAATTATTTTTGCATTTATGACAATAACAGATACTCATACCCATCTCTACAGTGAGTCTTTTGAAGAAGATCGCAGGGAGATGATAAATAGAGCATTAGATGCCAATATTACGCGTTTTTTTATTCCGGCTATTGATTCAGCCTATATTGAAGATATGTATGCTCTGGAAAAAGAATTCCCCGAAAATATTTTTTTAATGGCCGGGCTGCATCCCACTCATGTAAAGGAGAATTTTCGGGAGGAATTGGATATTGTGGAAAAGCAGCTTAATGAAAAGAAGTTTTATGCAGTGGGAGAGACAGGAGTTGATCTTTACTGGGATAAGTCAACTTTAAAAATTCAGCAGGAAGCTTTCAGGTATCAAATTCAGCTTGCCAAAAAACATCAACTGCCAATTGTAATCCATTGCCGGGACGCATTTGATGAAGTGTTTGAAGTGCTGGAACAAGAGAAAGGAGAAGGTCTTTTTGGAATATTCCATTGCTTTACCGGGACCCATGAGCAGGCTTTAAAGGCGCTTTCCTATAATATGAAACTGGGAATTGGGGGCGTAGTAACCTTCAAAAATGGCAAAATTGACAGGTTTTTAGATCAGATCCCGCTTAGTGAAATTGTGCTGGAGACCGATTCTCCTTACCTGGCGCCGGCACCTTACAGGGGTAAACGCAATGAAAGTCTTTATATAATTGAGGTGCTTAACAAGGTTGCGGAGGTCTATAACACCACTCCCGAAGAAATAGCTGCAGTCACAACCCGTAACTCACGGGATATTTTTGGGATATAAACAGGACTTGTGCTTATATTTTTGTTTTTTTGCTAACTCTAACGATCAACCAGTGACAAATTACGATGATATTCGGTTTTACGACGATGCAGAAGTACAGGGTGCTTTAAAGGATTATGTACGGCATCCTATGATCAAAGGTCTTTTGCAGTTTACCTTTCCGAATGTTGCATTTGAGAAGGTAGAGGAGAAGGTCCTTAGCTGTAATTCTATTCGGGACTTCCAGACTGAAATTATTTATCACACCGTGCAAAAGGTGTTGAGCAAAAGCTCTGAGGGTTTATCTTATTCGGGATTTGATAAACTCGATAAAAATGAGTCTTACCTGTATATTTCCAATCACAGGGACATAGTTCTTGATACTTCCCTGCTTAATTGTGTGCTTTACGAGGCCGATCTTAAGATGACTGCTTCGGCTATTGGGGATAACCTGGTGAAAAAGCCGTTCCTGCTTGCACTTTCCCGACTCAATCGTAATTTCCTGGTGACACGGGGAGTGAGTCCAAGGGAAATGCTGAAGAGCTCTCAAAAACTTTCAGAATATATAAGAAAACTTCTCCTCGAGGAGAAACGATCCGTCTGGATGGCTCAGCGTGAGGGTAGGACCAAAGACGGTAATGATCATACACAGCAAGGAGTGCTGAAAATGCTGGCGATGGCAAAGGGAGATGACTCTGTGGCCGAATATTTTGGTAAACTGAAAGTTGTGCCTGTGGCGATTTCCTATGAATTTGATCCTACAGATGTGCTAAAGTTGCCGGAGATCCTTGCCAAAAGAATGGAGCAGATCTATACAAAGTCGGCAAATGAAGATTTTAAATCTATTCTAAAAGGTGCCCTTGGAAATAAAGGGAGAATACATATTGCTGCCGGAGAACCTATAAGCACAGAGGCTCTTAAGGAGATCGAGGCGAAAGCCGGATCTGTGAACGAACAGCTGCAAGTCTTAACGGCGAGTATTGATCGTCGCATCCATCGCAATTATAAGCTTTGGCCTGCCAACTACATCGCTTTTGATTTGCTTAATGGTAGCAGCATGTTCGAGGAGTTCTACAATTCAAAACAAAAGAGACAATTTGAAAGGCGTCTTACCCGTAGAGTCGACTTTAAGAATGCACTTGAGGTGAACAGTTATCTTCTAATGTACGCCAATCCAGTGATTAATCAGAAGAATCAGCATGAAAACCAGCGCTAATATTCTCCTAATATATACTGGGGGAACCATTGGTATGGTGAAGGATTTTGAGACAGGTGCGCTCAAGGCCTTCAACTTTGATGAGCTGTTGCAAAATATCCCTGAATTAAAACTGCTGGAACATCATATTGACACGGTGAGTTTTGAAAGGCCTATAGATTCTTCAAACATGAATCCTGCCTATTGGGTGCAAATGGCCGAAATCATTGAAGAGAAATATGAAGAGTATGACGGGTTTGTTGTTTTGCATGGGAGTGATACCATGTCTTACAGTGCATCGGCTCTAAGTTTTATGTTTGAAAACCTTTCAAAACCTGTGATCCTGACCGGTTCCCAGTTACCTATTGGGGATCTAAGGACAGATGCTAAAGAAAATCTCATTACCAGTATTCAAATCGCAGGACTTCAAAAGAACGGAAAGCCGGTAATCACCGAGGTTGGTCTTTATTTTGAATACAAGTTATACAGGGGGAACCGTACTTCTAAAATTAATGCAGAGCATTTTCAGGCTTTTGCGTCACCTAATTACCCTCCTTTAGTAAATTCGGGAGTTCATTTGGCAGTTAATGACGCGTATTTATGGAAGCCCAACCAGCGTCGCAAGATGAAACTTCACAGAGGTCTTAATGATGAGATTGCATTGGTAAAGATCTTCCCGGGGATAAACAGGAGTTTATTGGAGCATATATTGAGCAAAGAAGGATTGAAGGGAGTGATCCTGGAAACTTATGGTAGCGGGAATGCGCCTACCCAGGAATGGTTTGTTCAATTACTTAAGGATACAATTTCAAGAGGTGTGGTGATTGTTAATGTCACTCAATGCATTGGTGGTAGCGTAGCGATGGGCCAATACGAAACAAGTACACAACTCAAAAAAATTGGAGTTGTCTCGGGTAAAGACATTACTACAGAGGCAGCTGTGGCTAAAATGATGTATCTCCTGGCGAAGGAACTAAGCCCAAAAGTATTTAGAACAATATTTGAAACTTCCTTACGCGGGGAAATGTCATAAAAATTCCGGGCTGTTACTTGACCAGCTTCTCTTTTTTTTCGTTATTTGGCGAACTGTTCAGAAATAGCTTGAAAAAAGATTTTGTCAGTAGAATACTTTAGAGAGGTGGCCGAGTGGTCGAAGGCGCACGCCTGGAAAGTGTGTATACGCCACAAGCGTATCGAGGGTTCGAATCCCTTCCTCTCTGCTAGTTATTTTTATTTGAATAAATATTTATATCTTTAACCCGTTAACTAATTAAATTAAGACAAAAAGTAATGAAAAGATTATTTTCAATTTTGGTGATCGCTACAATTATGGTGTTCGGAGCCGTAGATGTAAATGCGACAAATAACGTGAATGCCCTGCCGGCTACCATGGTGAACTTTGTTCAGGATGAAGATCAGGCAGTTGCTGAAGAAACTGAAGATGTAGGATTTCACCAGGAGCTTAAAAGACGCTTCATCGAAGGTGGACCCGGATTTATGGGGATCGTACTTCTTTGTTTGATCTTAGGTCTGGCGATCGCGATTGAAAGAATTATATATCTTAACCTTGCAACTACTAATACCAAGAAGTTGGCGCAGGATGTTGAAGACGCATTGAATACTGGTGGTATCGAAGCTGCCAAGGATGTTTGTCGTAACACAAAAGGTCCTGTTGCTTCTATTTATTACCAGGGTCTTGACCGCGCAGATGAAGGTACAGAAGCTGCTGAAAAAGCAGTTGTAGCTTACGGTGGTGTTCAAATGGGACTTCTTGAGAAAAACGTATCATGGGTATCTCTATTTATCGCTCTGGCTCCTATGCTTGGGTTCATGGGTACGGTAATTGGTATGATCGAGGCTTTCGATAGAATCGAAGCTGCGGGAGATATGCAACCTTCACTAGTTGCTGGTGGTATTAAGATCGCTCTTCTTACTACGGTATTTGGTTTGATCGTGGCTATTATTCTTCAAATCTTTTACAACTACATTATCGCTAAGATCGACCGTATCGTGAATGATATGGAAGATGCTTCTATCACATTGATGGATATTCTTGTAGACTACAAGAACAAAAGAAGAGTATAACATTACCAAACTTAATTATGAGCTTACATAAAATATTAAAATATTTAGCGCTCGTTATCGGTGTTATTGGACTAATCCTTTGGGGAAGAGTTCTAATGGCCGGTGATGATGCTATAGAAAACTCGGCAGATGTACAGGCAAGTGTGGTAACTCCATTCCTGTATGTGGCATACTTAGTGTTTGCTATAATTGTGCTCCTTGTGCTATTCTTTGTGATCAAAGGACTGTTTTCGGGGGATATTATGCGAACCCTAATCGCAGTAGGAGCGTTTATTGTGGTTATTGGTATTGCATATGTACTTACAAGCGGTACCGAGAGACAACTTAATGATGGAACGATGCTTTCAGCAAGTGCAGACCATTGGGTAGGAGCAGGTTTAGTAACCTTTTATATCCTTGCCGGTACAGCAATATTGCTAATGGTACTTTCCGGAGTCAGAAAACTTATAAACTAAATTAGCTATGGCCAGACGATCTACACCTGAAGTTAATGCCGGTTCATTGGCCGACATCGCCTTCTTGCTTTTGATCTTCTTCCTGGTGACAACAACTATTGAAACAGATAGCGGTATCAGCAGAAAGTTGCCTCCAATGCAGGATGAAAACGTGGAACCGCCAATTATCAAGGAAAAAAATATTTTCAAGGTAATTGTAAACCGAAATAATGATCTGTTAGTAGAAGATGAGCTAATGGAGCTTAAGGATCTTAGAGATGCCGCTGTTTCCTTTTTGGATAATGGTGGAGGAGTAGGACCGGAAGCCTGTACTTATTGTGAAGGTGCCGGGGATCCAACCTCTTCAGATAATCCTATAAAAGCAGTTATCATGCTTGTTAATGACAGGCAAACTGAATATGGAACCTATATAGCCGTTCAAAATGAATTGGTAGGAGCGTATAATGAGTTGCGTAACCGTTCTGCCCAAAGGTTGTACGGAAAATCTTTCTCTCAAATGGAGGCAGACTATGACAACATCAATTTTACAGGAAATAAGGAAAGTTTGAAGGAGCGAATTGAGGAAATAAGAGATATGTGGCCTCAAAAGCTTTCAGAAGCCGATCCTAAAAATTAATCGCGAAAATTAAAGAACTATGGCAAAATTCAATAAGAAAAAAAGCAGTGAACTGCCCGCGATAAATACCTCATCCCTGCCAGATATCGTTTTTATGCTTCTTTTCTTCTTCATGGTTGCAACAACAATGAGGGAGACTACATTAAAGGTGCAAAACGTACTTCCTTATGCAGACCAGGTAGAGAAACTTGATAAAAAGGATCTTGTGATGTATATCTATGCAGGTAAACCAAGTGCAAGATATCAACAAAGTGTTGGTACCGAATCCAGGATACAGTTGAATGATAACTTTGCTGAGGTTAGTGAAATCCAACAGTTCATTTATGCTGAAAGAGAAACTAAAAGAGAGGAACTTGTTCCTTTCCTTACAACCGCTTTAAAGGTTGACCATGAAACCAATATGGGATTAGTATCTGATATTAAGATGGAGTTGAGAAAGGCCGAAGCCCTTAAGATCAACTACACTACCCGTACCGGTGATGCATCTCAAAACTTTGACTAAAATCTTTTTATAATCTTTTTAAGATCCCCTTTCTTCCGGAAAGGGGATTTTTTTTTGAATGCTGCTTTTCTTCGCGTTATCTTTGATCAAAATTCTTTCATGTACCGGTCGCAAAAATGGCTTTTTTTCGTTTTGTTTTTTTCTTCCTTTTTCCTTCAGGCTCAGGAAAGAAATGAAATTCCGACAGTGATCGACAGCCTGTATCGTGAGGATCAGGTGTATTTTAGTTTCACCTACAACATCGTTAGTGGATCGCCTTCAGAAATTACCAGTTCTCAGTTCTCAGGAGGTTTTCACACCGGATTTATTAGGGATTTTCCACTTAATGCCCGGCGTAATGTTGCTCTTGGGCTCGGTTTGGGCTGGTCCATTGATACCTATGGGCACAACCTCTACGTAGGAGAAGCTGTGGAGGGGGAAGGAACCTATTTTGCAGTCCTTGACCGGGATAGGGTAGATTTTGATACTAATCGTTTTACCACGCAGTCCATTGATTTGCCTATTCAATTTAGATGGCGTACCTCAACTCCCGAAAGTTATAAGTTTTGGCGTATCTATGCGGGTTTAAGACCTGGGTATGCATATTACTTTCAGTCCAAATTTGTGCAGGATGGAAATACGTACAGGGAATCTAATGTACCCGAGTTTGAAAAACTTAGGCTGGGGGCGACTTTTACCTTTGGCTATAACACCTTTAACTTTTCTCTCTACTACAGCCTTAACTCCTTCTTTAAAGACGCCACAGTGAATAATGAGGACCTTGATCTAAAGACCTTTCAGCTGGGACTTACCTTCTATCTTTTATAGCCACATAAAGGCTACTCCTACCTGGGGAAGCAGACCGAGAATTATTCCCAGACTTAATTCGGTGTAAGAATGGGCGGCATAGTGTAATCGTGAAGAGGCGGTGAGGCCTGTAATTGCAATCATAAAACTGATAGTATAAACCAGGTTGAGATTAAAATGCAGGCTGAGAAATACCAGGAAGAGAGTTAATCCCCCAAGTCCCATCATGTGAAGGCTTACTTTAATCTTGGCAAGAAGAAACAATAAAGCTAAAAGTGCAGACAGCATTATCCCCATGAAGAAGTAATACAACTCGGGATAATCAAAGGTGTTTAATACATATTTGAGCACTACAAAATCCAACACGGCATATAAGAACAGCGGCCATTTCCTTTCATTTATTTCTTTTAGATGATGGTCATTAACCTTTTCAAGGGTTTTGAGCATATATACAAAGACGATGGGAATGAAGATAGTCATGATGGCAACTGCCAAAAGCTTGGCTTTAATGACTTCTATTGGGAAAAATCGTGGTGTTACCAGGAAATAGATCAAAGTTCCTGCAGAGGGCATCCAAATGGGGTGAAAAAGGTAGGATGCAGACTTAATAAGAAGCTTCATTAAATCTCTTTTCGAAGGCGGGCAACGGGAATATCCAGCTGTTCTCTATATTTTGCTACAGTACGACGCGCAATTGGATAACCCTTTTCCTTCAGCATTTTTGCCAGCTTCTCATCTGTTAGAGGTTTTCTCTTGTTTTCGTCTTCTATGGTCATCTCAAGGATCTTTTTGATCTCCTTGGTTGAAACATCTTCCCCCTGGTCGTTCTTCATAGATTCAGAAAAGAAATCTTTAATGAGTCTTGTTCCATAGGGAGTATCGACATATTTACTGTTGGCCACCCGGGAAACCGTAGAAACATCCATGTCAATCTCGTCTGCAATATCCTTTAGGATCATGGGCCTTAGATTTCTTTCATCTCCCGTAAGAAAGAATTCCTTTTGGTAGTTCATGATAGAGCTCATCGTAACAAACAGGGTAGTTTGTCGCTGTTTAATTGCTTCAATGAACCACTTTGCGGCATCCAGTTTTTGTTTTATGAACATTACCGCATCCTTCTGTGCCCTGCTTTTTTCTTTGGATTCCTTATACCCTTTGAGCATTTCACTGTAATCCTTGGAGACGTGCATTTCTGGCGCATTTCGACCGTTGAGGCTTAGTTCCAGTTCCCCGTCCACTATTTTGATGGTAAAATCGGGAATTACATGTTCCACTGCACGGGTATTTCCCGCATAGGCACCACCGGGTTTAGGGTTAAGGTGTTCTATGACATCAATAGCATTCCTAAGTTCTTCCTCGGAAATATCATGCTTGGAAAGTAATTTTTGGTAATGTTTCTTACTGAATTGGTCAAAAGACTTTTCAATAATATCGGAGGCAAGACTTACCGCTCTTGTTTGCTCTTTTCTGTTCAACTGAATCAACAAACATTCCTGAAGACTTCTTGCACCGACCCCTGCAGGATCAAGTTCATGAACATACTTCAATACTTTTTCAACAGTTTCCTCATCTGTATAAACGTTTTGAGTGAAAGCAAGGTCATCAACAATGTCCTGAACAGATCTTCTTATATAACCGCTTTCATCAACGCTTCCCACTAAGAACTCGGCGATCTCTTCTTCAGACTCATTAAGCCTAAGAGTGCTAAGCTGGGTCTTTAAATACTGCGTAAAAGATGTACCCGATGCATAAGGCACCTGCCTGTCTTCGTCATCTGCACTATAATTATTGGCCTGCAAACGGTAATTAGGGATTTCGTCATCGCTGAGATACTCATCTACATTAATATCTGCCTCTATGCTCTCATTGCCCTGATCTTCATCCTGGTAGTCATCTGTCCCAAAATCCTCTTCGTACTCTTCATTATCCTCTTTCCCACCTTCAAGTGCGGGATTTTCCTCCATCTCCTGCTTCAGCCGTTGCTCAAAAGCCTGCGTAGGAAGCTGAATAAGCTTCATCAACTGGATTTGTTGAGGGGAAAGCTTTTGAGATAATTTTAGGTTTAACTGCTGTTTTAGCATATAGTTTCTGGCTTTTTATAAAAATAAAAAAAACAATCTACAAACGTAAAAGAACGTAGATTGTTTATGAGTACTTTAGGATGTAAAAAGTTTTAGAATTCGGCGTTAAGCGGAGTTCTGGGGTATGGGATCACATCTCTAATGTTCCCCATTCCCGTGGCAAACTGCACCAATCTTTCAAATCCAAGTCCAAATCCACTGTGTACACAGGTCCCAAATCTACGGGTATCAAGATACCACCACAACTCTTCTTCATCAATATCAAGCGCCCGCATCTTTTGTTGTAGCACCTCAAGACGTTCTTCCCGTTGTGAACCACCAACGATCTCCCCAATCCCGGGGAAAAGGATATCCATGGCCCGCACGGTCTTACCGTCTTCATTTAAACGCATATAAAAAGCTTTTATGTTGGCCGGGTAATCAAAAAGTATCACCGGGCATTTAAAATGCTTTTCTACCAGGTACCGCTCATGTTCACTTTGAAGATCGGCTCCCCATTCTTCTATTATATAATTGAATTTTTTCTTTTTGTTGGGCTTTGAGTTCTTTAGAATGTCAATAGCTTCGGTGTAACTCACCCTTTTGAAGTTGTTTTCAATTACGAACTTCAGCTTTTCTGTAAGGCTCATCGGGCTTCTTTCGGCTTCCGGTTTTGCCTTGTCTTCATTGGCCTGGCGTTCTTCAAGAAATGCAAGATCATCTTTGCAGTTGTCCAGTACATACTTTAGAACGTATTTTATAAAATCTTCCGCTATGTCCATATTTCCTGCCAGGTCACAAAAAGCCATTTCGGGCTCCACCATCCAGAATTCGGCCAGGTGACGGGAAGTATTGGAGTTTTCTGCCCTAAAAGTAGGTCCAAAAGTATAGATCTGTCCAAGACCAAGAGCATAGGTCTCGCCCTCAAGCTGTCCAGAAACAGTTAGGTTAGTTTCCTTTCCGAAGAAATCTTCCTTGTAATTAATGGATCCATCTTCGTTACGTGGAACATTATCAAGGTCGAAAGACGTTACCTTGAACATTTCTCCTGCGCCCTCGGCATCACTTCCGGTGATGATTGGTGTATTTACGTAGTGGAAATTATTTTGCTGAAAATAGCTGTGAATAGCAAAGGATAGTTTAGACCTTAGTCTCATCACAGCCCCAAAAGTATTGGTTCTTACCCTAAGGTGTGCCTGCTCCCTTAGTTTTTCAAGCGAATGCCTTTTAGGGGAGAGGATGGTAAGTTTTACTTCTTCGGGATCTGCATCCCCCAGAATTACCACAGAATCTGCCTGGATTTCCACTTTCTGTCCGCTGCCCTGGCTTTCTTCCAGGGTACCTGTAACCTTTATCGCTGCCCCAACGGTAATGCGTTTAAGGGTGTTCTCACTTAGTTTTTCATAATCAACGACACATTGAAGGTTGTTGATGGTAGAGCCGTCATTGAGGGCGATAAAGCGGTTGCTCCTAAAGGAACGAACCCAGCCATTTACCTCTACTTCCTGTAAATATTGAGTGCTTTCTAAAAGTTCTGCAACTTTTCCTGTGATCATCTTTTTCTATTTGGAGAGCAAAGATAATTTTTCCGCACTTGCCTTACAAGTAATTAAATAAAGGCCTTGACGAAAAACAGGTGTCAAAAATCACATTTTTGGATCCTCCTTGCTGTAGTTCCCTTCGGAATCTTCTTCCTCCGGAAAGATATTTATCGTAGGCTCCCGCAGTACATCTTCATTTGCGATCTCCTTCTGAAGCGATAGAAGTAGCGCCGGAAGTAGTAGCAGGTTCGACAGCATGGCAAACAGCAGGGTAGCCGATACCAATCCTCCAAGTGCTACTGTTCCCCCAAAACTGCTTATCATAAATACAGAGAAACCAAAAAACAGCACAATGGAAGTATAGAACATACTCACGCCGGTCTCTCTCAATGCAGCATAGACAGATCTTTTGACCTTCCATTTGTTTGCCTTGAGTTCCTGCCGGTATTTTGCCAGGAAGTGAATGGTGTCATCTACCGAGATCCCGAACGCAATGCTAAAAACCAGGATAGTGGAAGGTTTGATTGGAACTCCCAGGAAGCCCATCATTCCCGCCGTTACCAGAAGAGGCAGGAGATTTGGAATTAGCGATACAAGTATCATTTTAAAGGAGCGGAACATCCATGCCATGAGCAGGGCAATCAGGAAGATCGCGAGACTAAGGGAAATGATCAGGTTTTTAACCAGGTATTTTGTGCCTTTTTGAAAGATCAAAGCTTTACCTGTCATCTCTACAGAAAAACGATCTTCAGGGAATATTTTGAGGATCTTCGGCCACAGGTCTTCCTCGATCTCCTCCATTTCTTCGGTGCCAATATCTTTCATAAAGGTGGTCATCCTGGCATATTGGCCGGTACTATCAACAAAAGAAGTGAGCAAATTATCACCGCCAGCATCCAATCCCTTGGCATAAGGAAGAATAAAGTTGCGTTCCTGCGAAGTGGGCAGCTGGTAATATTTTGGATTTCCGTTGTAATAAGCCTGTTTCGAATACTTAACCAGGTTTACTATAGAAACCGGCGGGGAAAGCTGTTCTTCTTCGGCAATAAGCTCTTGAAGCTCATCCATTTTCCTTAGCGTAGGCAGTTTCATTACTCCCTGCTCCCGCTTGGTGTCTATTAAAATTTCCAAAGGCATTACACCATCGAACTCTTCTTCAAAGAATTTGATATCTTTAAAAAATGCCGCTTCCTGTGGCATGTCTTCTAATAGGCTTCCGGAAATCTTAATTGTATAGATCCCAATAATGCTCGCTACCAGCAGTACAAGCGAGACAATGAAGATCCCAATACGGTGGTGCCTTACCATGTTTTCCATCCAGTCTACAAACCCGGCGATCCATCTTTTGTTCAGGTGTTTCAGGTGCTTTTCCCGGGGCACATTCATGTAGCTGTAAATGATGGGAATAATAAGGAGGCTTAGGATAAAGATCGCGATAATATTTATGGAAGCCACGATCCCAAACTCTTTGAGCAAGGTACTTTCTGTAAGAATAAAAGTGGCAAATCCCGAAGCTGTCGTAAGATTGGTCATTAGGGTGGCATTCCCCACTTTTGTGATCACTCGTTGCAGCGACTTTGCCTGGTTCCCGTGCTTCTTTATCTCCTGCTGATATTTATTGATAAGGAAGATGCAATTTGGGATCCCGATCACAATGATCAACGGCGGAATGATCGCAGTAAGCACTGTGATCTCATAATGCAGCAGTCCCAATACACCAAAGGCCCACATTACGCCAATAACAACCGTGATCATGGAGATCACCGTAGCGCGAATACTCCTGAAGAAGAAGAAAAATATAAGGGAGGTGACTAAAAGCGCAGCTCCAATGAATAAACCTATCTCATCGATGATGTTCTGGGAATTGAGGGTGCGTATGTAAGGCATTCCGGAGACATAGACATTTAGTCCCTGTTCTGCTTCAAATTCTTCCACGAGAGGAATGAGGTCCTCTACTACAAATGTTTTGCGCTTCCCTGTGTTGACGATCTCCTTGTCAAGATAAATTGCAGTTTGCACTGTATTGGAGTGCCTGCTGTAAACCAGACCTTCGTAAAAGGGCAAATCCTGAAATAATTCTTCCCGATACTCCCTTACCTGTTGGGTATTCGGCTGGGGCCCGGTAACAAAAGGGACCATTTCAAATCTCCCGGGATCTTCAAATTTCTGAAGCTTTTGAAGGTTGCCAACCCCAACAGAAAATTCAACTTCAGGAAAACTGTCCAGTTTTTCGGCCAGGGAATTCCAGGCCATGAAATTTTCAGGAGAAAATAAAGCAGAATCTTTTACTGCAAGTACAATTACATTGCCCTCTTCCCCAAACTTGTCTAAAAACTCCTGGTACTGCAAATTGATAGGGTCATCATCGGGCAGGAGGTTAGCTTCAGTAAAGGAAAATTTCATGTTCTTCCACTGCAAACCAAGAAAAATGGTCACTGCAGCGATCAATATCAGGATAAGGATCCTGTTCCGAAGAATTGTACGTGCAACCGTATTCCAGAACTCGAAGCCGAGAAATTTTGACATGGTAGAAAATTGTTTTGCAAAGGTAAGAAAGCAGGCATACTTATGTAACGGTAGCAGCCTTCAAATTAGAGCAGAAAAAAGCGGCCGAAAAAGCCGCTTTAAAAAAGTATATAATTTTTGTCCTTTTAGACCGTCATGATCTCTTTTTCTTTAACGGCCAAAATCTTATCTATCTTGTCAATATAAGTATCTGTAAGTTCCTGAATTTCGGCTTCAGAAGACTTTTGAAGATCTTCAGAAATGTCCAGTTTCTTGATTTCCTGGTTAGCGTTCTTACGATCGTTCCTAACCCCAATCTTGGCATCTTCGGCTTCGGCTTTGGCCTGTTTTGCCAGTTCACGACGGCGTTCCTCGGTCAAAGGTGGAACGTTAATGATGACGCTGTCCCCATTATTCATTGGATTGAAGCCAAGGTTTGCCTGCATAATTCCTTTTTCAATAGGTGTGATCATACTTTTTTCAAAAGGCTGTATGGTAAGGGTGCGTGCATCTGGAGTATTTACGTTGGCGACCTGGTTCAACGGAGTCTGGCTGCCGTAGTAATCTACTCTTACGCTGCCAAGCATGGCGGGAGTCGCTTTTCCCGCTCTAATGTTTAATAACTGTTTCTCCAGGTGAAGAATGGCTTTATCCATTGCTTCCTTTGCACTATCAATAACAAAATCTAACTCGTCGTTCATTTCTAAAGGTTAATTTTAAAAACTATTTCAAATCTCGTATGCCTAAAAATTTACTTTGGTACCTATTTTTTCTCCGGTCACAACCTTTTCGAGGTTACCGGGTTTATTCATATCAAAAACGATAATGGGTAGCTTATTTTCCTGACTAAGGGTAAAGGCCGTGGTGTCCATAACTTTCAAGCCCTTGGTAAGCACCTCGTCAAAGCTAATAAAGTCAAACTTGGTAGCCTTTTTATCAATTTCAGGGTCTGCAGAGTAAATTCCGTCAACGCGGGTCCCTTTAAGGATCACATCGGCATGAATTTCTATAGCCCTTAAAACTGCTGCGGAATCTGTAGTGAAATAAGGATTCCCGGTACCACCACCAAAAATGACTACTCTGCCTTTTTCCAGGTGGCGCATGGCTTTTCTTCTAATGAAAGGCTCTGCTACTTCATTTATTTTTATTGCGGACTGTAGCCTCGTCTGGATGCCTGCATCTTCTAGAGCAGATTGCAATGCCAAACCATTTATTACCGTGGCCAGCATTCCCATGTGATCTCCAGTGACGCGATCCATACCACGACTGGCACCAGATACACCTCTAAAGATATTACCGCCGCCAATAACTATGGCCACTTCAACTCCTCTTTCTGTAACTGCTTTTATTTCCTGTGCATACTCGGCTAAACGGAATGGATCAATTCCATACTGGCGATCGCCCATAAGTGCTTCGCCTGAAAGTTTAAGTAAGATTCTTTTGTAGTGCATTTACGTGATTTGATGGGTTGTGCAAAACTAAGGAAATTATTAATGTTATAAAGGGGACAAAAAAGAATATTGAAGTAGCCCTTTAATGAGGGCTTAATTTTATAATTTTATTAACGGGAAAAGGGTTTTCCGATCAAAAATAAGCAATGAAAAAAATTATAATTCTTAAGGCATTTCTAGTACTGGTCCTTTTTTTTCGATCTCCTGTGATAAGGATGATTCTATAGAAAAAACCCTGCCGGGGGAATGGATCGAAGTGGAACCTGTAAGTGATCGCACCACACTTATTTTTTCATCACAGAACAGGGTGACAAGAATAGATGGAGAAGGTAATGAGGAAAATTACATCTACGAAATTAAAGATGATGCTATTTTTTTAAGTCTGGAAAGCGGGCAGGAGGGAAGCACTGAGTTGTTTTTTCAGAAATTGGATCCGGGCAGATTCAGAATTGGAAATTTATATCCTTCTATTCCCGAAGGTGAAGAGGTGATTATGACCTTTGAGAGGACTATAGAAGGTTTAATAACCCTCTCCAGGGTTGGGAACCGACAGGGTTGAGTGAGGATCGAAGAATCAAAAAAAAACCCGCTCCTTTTCAGAAGCGGGTTTTATAATTTTATTTCCGAAGGAATTATCCAAGTGCAACTCTTTCGAAAGCTACTACTTTAAGGTTGGCATCTTCAGACTTTACATATTCACCAACAGACATTTTGCTGTCTTTGATGAAATCCTGGTTTACAAGAGTATTGTCTTTAAAGAAACGTTTGATCTTTCCTTTTGCGATATTATCCAGCATTTCTTCTGGCTTACCTTCCTGTCTTAGTTGATCTTTTGCGATCTCGATCTCTTTTTCAACTACAGACTGGTCAACACCTTCTTCGTTAAGAGCAACAGGGTTCATGGCAGCTGCCTGCATAGAAACATTTTTTGCAACTTCTTCGGCATTATCTGTCTTTGCAGAAAGTCCTGTAAGAACAGCGATTTTGTTACCGGCGTGGATGTAAGATCCTACGAATGGAGCCTCAAGAGTCCTGAAGTCACCAATCTCGATCTTCTCACCAATAACCCCGGTTTGCTCAGTAAGTTTTTCCTGAACAGTAATTCCTTTGTACTGCTTTCCAAGAAGTTCTTCCTTAGAAGAAGTTTCAAGAGCAAGATCTGCAAGATCCTGTGCGAACTGTACGAAAGAATCATTTTTTGCAACGAAGTCTGTCTCACAGTTAAGGGAAACAATAACTCCTCTTGTGTTATCAGAATTTACTGTTGCGATCACAGCTCCTTCAGAAGACTCTCTGTCGGCACGGTTTGCAGCAACTTTTTGTCCTTTTTTACGAAGAACTTCAATAGCTTTATCGTAATCTCCTTCGGCTTCTACCAATGCTTTTTTGCAGTCCATCATTCCGGCACCGGTAGCTTGTCTTAGTTTATTTACTTCTGCGGCGGTTATCTTAGCCATAGTGTATAATGTTTTATATTAAAAGAATAAGTCGTTCAGTTAATTTCAGAAGAAAGAAACCGAACGACTCATAGATTAACTTATGAAATTTCTATTCTTCCTCACCATTAGTAGAACGAGCATCGGCTAAAGTCTCTTTTTTAGACTCTAGTTTCACGTCTTCCTGAGCTTCCTTCATGTCTTTTTTATCCTGTGGATCTGTAGACGGAACTTCAGTTTCTAATTTCGGCTTTCTTGGCTTAGGAGTTCTTTTTGGTTTGTCTTCTGTTTGATCTTCTTCTTTGGAATCTTTTCCAGAAGATTTTCTTTCAGAAAGACCTTCTACGATAGAATCGGCCACGTAAGAAACAACTTTACTAATTGATTTTGAAGCATCATCATTTGCAGGGATCACATAATCCACATCTCTAGGATCTGAATTCGTATCGACCATTGCAAAAATTGGAATGTTTAATTTTTGAGCTTCTTTAATCGCGATGTGTTCACGAGTGATATCTACTACGAATAAAGCGGCTGGAAGGCGGCTCATTTCGGAAATAGAACCTAAGTTTTTCTCTAACTTAGCTCTTAAACGATCTACTTGTAAACGTTCTTTTTTAGAAAGTGTGTTGAAAGTACCGTCTTTCTTCATTCTATCGATAGAAGCCATTTTCTTAACAGCTTTACGAATAGTAACGAAGTTTGTCAACATACCACCAGGCCATCTTTCTGTGATGTAAGGCATGTTAGCTTTTTCGGCTTGTTCAGCAACAATTTCTTTTGCTTGTTTCTTGGTAGCTACGAAGAGTATTTTTCTACCACTGGCTGCAATTTTGCTAAGCGCGTCTCCGGCTTCCTGCATTTTAGCAGCACTCTTATAAAGGTTGATGATGTGAATCCCGTTGCGCTCCATGTATATGTAAGGCGCCATGTTTGGATTCCATCTTCTTGTGAGGTGACCAAAGTGTACACCTGCATCAAGTAATTCTTTTACTTCTACTTTGTTTGCCATTTTTGTAATAGTTTACGTTCTGTTGAGATAGCAACAATCAAGTGGCGATTTTAAAATCTGGCCTTGACCGTTTAGATGCTAAACTAACCACCGGCACTTCGACATGCTTAGTGTGAATTCCGGAGTAACAACAAAAATCTAATGATTTTAATGAACTTTTGGTGCTGTGAACACCAATAATATTAACGTTTAGAGAACTGGAATTTCTTACGAGCTTTCTTCTGACCGAATTTCTTACGTTCAACCATTCTTGGGTCTCTTGTAAGTAAACCTTCTGGTTTAAGAGTAGTTCTATTCTCAGCGTCCAATTCTACCATAGCTCTGGAAAGGGCAAGGCGAATAGCTTCTGCCTGTCCAGTAATCCCACCACCGTAAACATTTACTTTGATGTCAAAGCTTTCGTTGTTTCCGGTTAAGTTTAGCGGCTGTCTTACTTTATACTGTAAGGTGCTGGTAGAGAAGTAATCCTTAACGTCTTTTTTGTTTACAGTGATGTTACCGCTTCCTGTAGAAACGTACACACGTGCAACTGCCGTTTTTCTACGGCCAATTTTGTGAATAACTTCCATTACTTAAGATCGTTTAAGTTAATAGTTTTTGGTTTTTGCGCCTGTAGGTCATGTTCTGATCCTGCAAAAACTCTTAGGTTACGGAAAAGATCTGCTCCAAGTTTGTTCTTTGGTAGCATTCCTTTTACTGCATTTTCCACAAGTCTCTCTGGACCTTTAGTGAATAATTCCGTTGCAGTTAAACTTCTTTGACCCCCAGGATAGCCGGTGTGGCGAATGTACTCTTTAGAGTCCCATTTCTTTCCTGTTAAGTTGATCTTCTCGGCATTGATAACAATTACGTTATCACCACAATCAACGTGTGGGGTGAAATTAGCTTTGAACTTTCCTCTTAGTAGCTTTGCTACTACAGAAGAAAGGCGGCCAAGGGCCTGTCCTTCGGCATCAACAACAACCCACTCCTTATTTACAGTGGCTTTGTTGGCAGAAACCGTTTTGTAGCTTAATGTGTCCACACTAATTAAATTTACTTAATAATTAAACATTCCATTCCCTGCATAAAACAGGGGTGCAAATGTACAATTATAAATTTATATTACAAATGCCAGATTACTAATTTAATGGAGTTGAAGTTTCTGGTTTTCAGACCTGTTGCAAATGCCGCCGGAATTTAATTTTTTCAGCCTTCGAAATCCCCTCTTTTAGGGAATTTTCGACCTTCAATTTCTAACCTTCAAAGAAAATATCCAGCTTTAATAAATCGATGAAATACATTTAACACCGACTAAAGGAGAAATAAGTGTTAAAAAATTATTAAATAAAATTTCCCTCTCCTACATTTGTACCCTCAAAATGAAGAACTTGACTATGAAAAGATTATTACTTAATGCAATGGTGGGGATTATGCTGGCGCCACTTTTTACTGCCTGCTCAAAGGATAATGTGAACAGTGATGTTCAGGAATTGAATCTTACAGGAACCACTTCAATTCAGGAAGTCAATATTTTGGCAGCAGACCTTGTAGGAACATGGAACATGTACTCCATGACTTCAATGGAAAACACCGTTGATTTCGACCAGGATGGTAACAGGACTAATGACCTTCTATTAGAAACCGATTGTTTCGATCCCATGTATTTTATATTTAAAGAGGATGGTGGCGTGGATACCCATCAGGCCAGATTATTCTTTAGCGAGGCTACCGGCATGTTCTCCTGTCAAACAACAGGCGACTATTCTGCAACCTATGAAATTGTAGATGGAAATGAACTTACAATTACTTTTTCAATAGATGGACAGCAATACGTCGAGACCAGAACAATAAGTCTTTTTTCTAAAGAGAATGCAGAATTTCTAAAAGTAACCCTTACAAAAATGGAAACAAATGCTGCAGTTTATGTAGCACCAGATCCCGGCAACACTGTGGCTTCAGAGATTCAAAAAATTGAAATGATCTATATAAAGCAATAAAAATCTTTTTTGCCCCCTGAATGATCAAAACCTTCGGAACCTGTTTCCGAAGGTTTTTTTATTGGCATTCGTTCTGTTTTTTCTTTGGAATAAATTCCGGGGCTACGAAAATCCCAATTTTGAATATTGAATTTTGAACCTTGAATTGTTTAGTGTGCCTCGAGCCAGTTCTCTCCCGTGCCTAGTTCCACTTCCAGCGGGACATCCATAATAAATGCATTTTCCATCTCGTGCTTCACCATTTTCTGAATTTCTTCCAGTTCGGGACGGTAAACATCAAAAACAAGTTCATCATGAACCTGTAGCAGCATTTTGGTTTTATAACTTCCTTCCTGCAATTTTTTGTGGATGTTGATCATTGCCAGCTTAATAATATCGGCAGCACTTCCCTGTATTGGGGCATTAACGGCATTTCTTTCAGCGGCACTGCGTACCATCTGGTTTCGGGAATTGATATCTCTTAAATATCTCCTTCTGCCAAGCACTGTTTGTACATAACCATTGTGGCGGGCAAATTCCACTTGCTCACTTATAAAATTCCGAAGTTTTGGATAGGTCTTATAATAGGTGTCGATCAATTCTTTTGCTTCTCCTCTTGAAAGATTGGTCTGGTTGCTCAACCCAAAAGCCGAAACCCCGTAAACTATTCCAAAATTCACTGTTTTTGCATTGCTACGCTGCTCACGGGTCACCTCTTCTAAAGGTACATTGAACACTTTTGCGGCGGTAGAAGCATGAATATCCTGGTTTTGCTGAAAAGCAGAGATCATATTATCTTCTTCACTTAAAGAGGCGATGATTCGTAACTCGATCTGCGAATAATCGGCAGCCAGTAAAATATGGTCTTTGTCGCGAGGTACAAATGCTTTTCGCACCTGCCTGCCTCTTTCGGTCCTTATAGGGATATTCTGCAGGTTGGGATTATTGGAACTCAGTCTTCCGGTTGCCGCAACGGTTTGCATATAATCTGTATGCACTCTGCCTGTGGTTTCATCCACCTGCAGGGGCAAAGCGTCTATATAGGTGTTTTTTAATTTGACCAGTCCCCGGTAATCAAGTACCTGTTGCACGATCTTGTGCTGCGGAGCCAGGGCCGAAAGAATTTCTTCCCCGGTAGAATACTGTCCCGATTTTGTTTTTTTGGGCTTGTCAACAAGTTTCAGTTTTTCGAACAATATAATCCCTAGCTGTTTTGGCGAGCCTATGTTGAACTCTTCCCCTGCGGTGTCAAAAATGCCTTTTTCAAGCAGGGTTATATCTTTATCAAGTTCCTCCGAAAGGTTGGAAAGAAAATCTTTATCAAGTTTTATTCCTTCCAGTTCCATATCGGCCAGGACACGTACCAATGGGATTTCGATCTCATTGAAAAGTTTCTCGGTTTTGGCTTCTTTAAGTTCTGGAGTGAAATGTTGCTTTAACTGCAGGATCACATCGGCATCCTCAACGCTGAATTCCGTTTGCTGCTCGAGGGAAATGTCGCGCATGGATTTCTGGTTTTTGCCTTTCCCCAATAATTCCTCCACAAAAACAGGAGAATAATTCAGATATGTTTCTGAAAGCACGTTTAGGCTGTGGCGCATATCGGGATTAATAAGGTAGTGGGCGATCATGGTGTCGAACAGTTCCCCTTTAAACCTGATGTTGTATTTTGCCAGTACCTTGATATCGTGTTTCAGGTTTTGGCCCACTTTTTCGATATTTTCAGCTTCAAAAAAGGGCCTTAGTTTTTCCATCACTTCCTGGGCCGCAGACCGGTCTTCGGGAACAGGGATATAAAATCCTTTTCCGGCTTCCCATGAAAATGCAACTCCAATAATTTCTGCGGAAAGCGGATTCAATCCTGTTGTTGTAAATTCAAAACATACACAGGATTGCTTCATTAAATTCTGAAGGAAGAGTTGCATGGCCATGCCTGTAGCGACACTTTGGTAAACATGCGGTACATCTTTAATGGTCTTCCTGCCCGAAAAATTCTCGATACTTTCGGTTGCTTCGGTCCCAAAAAGGGAAAATTGACCTGCTCCTGCCTGCCGCTCCTGGGCCTTTGCGGTTGCCGTACTGGTAACCTGTGTAGGTCGTGCAGTTTCCCCGCCCGAAAACAGCTTCAGGAATTGTTCTTTTAAACGACGGAATTCCAGTTCTTCAAAGATCTCCTGTACTTTTTCTGCATCGGGCATGGAGAGTTCGTAATCTTCAGCATGAAATTTCACGTCACAGTCGGTTATGATGGCGGCCAGTTTCCGGGAAATCCTGCCCTGCTCAGCATGGGCTTCCACTTTTTCACGCATCTTGCCTTTAAGCTTATCGGTATTTGCAAGTAAGTTTTCCATGCTACCAAACTCCTTCAGGAATTTCTTAGCCGTCTTTTCACCTACCCCGGGCAAACCGGGAATATTATCGACCGCATCTCCCATCATTCCGAGGAAATCAATCACCTGCTCGGGGCGTTCTACAGCAAATTTCTTCTGCACTTCGGGAATTCCCCATATTTCAATGCCGTTACCCATACGGGCAGGACGGTACATAAAAATATTTTCGGAAACCAATTGGGCAAAATCTTTATCGGGTGTTACCATGAACACCTTATAATTTTCTTTTTCGGCTTGTTTTGCCAGGGTTCCTATAATATCATCGGCCTCACAGCCCGGCAACACTACGACGGGAATGTGCATTGCTGTCAAAATATCCTGGATATAAGGAATGGCTTTAAGAATAGGTTCGGGTGTGGCATCCCGGTGGGCCTTATAAGCTTCAAACATTTCTGTACGTGCGGCGCTTCCTTCCTTGTCAAAACACACTGCCAGGTGATCTGGCTGTTCCCTTCTTATGACGTCGAACAGGGAATTCATAAAACCCATGATGGCCGAAGTATCCTGGCCTTTTGAATTTACAATGGGATTATTGATAAAGGCATAATATCCTCTAAAGATTAAAGCATAAGCGTCAAGAAGGAATAAGCGTTTTTGGTCGGCCATGAAATTATTTTTTACGCGATAAAATTAAGAAACTAAAACGAGTATTAAGAATTGGCAAAAGTGTAGCGGGATATTAAACATTGATCAATAGCCAATGCCTTTAAATAATTAACCTGGTCATTGACTTTTGGCTCAATGACCAGGTTAATTATTTAATCCCATGAATTTACCCGACTAGCATTTTTTGTCACAGGTAAACTTCTATTTGACTATATCTTATATCGCAATCTCTGTTTTTCTACGGCGGTAACCATAGTAAAGAATATAACTGTAGCACAACATCACAAGGATAAGTGCAAGATTAAATCCATAGGAATCTGTGATGTAACCAAAGGCCGGAGGGATAATTGCTCCACCCACGATCATGGTACACAATACTCCCGATCCCTGTGGCTTGTTATCTCCAAGTCCGTCAAGCGCCAGACTGAAAATGGTAGGGAACATGATGGAGTTGAACAATCCTACTGCGATCAAGGACCACATTGCTACAAGTCCGGTAGTTAGGTCGGAAATTAGGACAAGTCCAATGGCGCAGGCTGCAAAGAAGCTTAGTACTTTTGCCGGGTTCAGGATCTTAGTAAGATAAGAACCAATAAAGCGGCCAATCATGGCTCCGGTCCAGTAGAAAGTCACAAATACTCCCACTACCGCCATATCTGTAGAGGTAGTGACGCCCGAGGATAAGATCCATTCGGCCAGGGTTCGCATAAATGGCGTTTCCCTGATTATATCGGGAAGGTTAAGGCTTAAAAAGTAGTTGACCATATAGGAACCAATAGCTACCTCGGCACCTACGTAGAAGAATAGTCCAAAAGCACCCATTATCAGGTTGCGGTTCTTAAGTACTACCCCATAATCATTGGAGGCTTCGGTGTCTGTTACCTTCGGAAGTTTTACAAAAAGAAAGACCAGGGCTATGAGGATAATAAATATGGCTATCCCAACGAAAGGAGTTTGTACGGCTGAAGCTTCCGCAGCATAATATTTAACTCTTTCGGCTTCGGTCATAAAAGCAATCTCATCTTTTGTAAGTACTTTATCACTAAGGATAAAAAGGGCACCAAGGGCAGGGGCGATCGCTGTTCCCAAAGAGTTAAAGGCCTGTGACAGGTTGAGTCGGCTGGAAGCAGTTTTTGCGGGGCCGAGAATGGTTACATACGGGTTGGCTGCAACCTGCAGGATAGTGATACCACCGGCCAGGATGAAGTAACCAACCATAAAAATTCCGAAGACCCTGTAGGAAGCCGCCGGCCAAAAAAGAAGGCAACCTGTAGCCATGGTAAAGAGACCCAGTACAATTCCTTTTTTATATCCAATTTTGGAAAGCAGCCATCCTGCCGGAATTGATAACAGGAAATAGGCGCCAAAAAAGGCAAATTGAACCATTCCTGCCTGGAAATAAGTGAGGGTGAAAACTTCTCTTAATCTTGGTATGAGGGAATCTACTAATACAGTGATAAAGCCCCAAAGGAAAAAAAGTATGGTTAAAAAAATAAAAGCGGTACGATAGGATTTTTTTTGTTCTTCCATGGTTTTAAAAATAGAATTTACTGGCTACATTTTTGTTCTCTCCTGCCTTGTATTCCATATAGGAAAAGCCTTTTTGGATGCAGTAAGAACCTACTTCACCTTTTTTGTTGATGGCAATAAATGCCGCCTGGAAATCTTTGTAATTTGAGTTTTGTTTAATTATTCGTCGAATGGCTGTCTCACATGCTTCCTGCGGAGAAATTCCCTGTCTCATTAGCTCCACGATTAGAAAAGAGCCTACACTTTTCAAAATTGCTTCGCCCATTCCCGTTGCGACGGCACCTCCCACTTCATTGTCAAGAAAAAGCCCGGCCCCTATAATAGGAGAATCTCCTACACGCCCGTTCATTTTATAAGACAGGCCCGAACTGGTACATGCACCTGCGATATCACCTTTATGATCTATGCAGAGCATGCCGATAGTATCGTGATTTTCAATATTGATAATAGGCTTGTACTCTTTTGTTTTAAGCCATTCCTTATATGCCTTTTCTGAAGCTTCGGTAAGAAGATCTTCTTTTTCAAATCCCTGCTCCTGCGCAAATTGATCGGCACCTTCTCCTGCCAGGATCACGTGCGGTGTTTCTTCCATCACTTTTCTGGCAACAGAGACTGCATGAGTATTATGTTTCAGATACACTACTGCACCTGCATTCCCCTTGGGATCCATGATACAGGCATCCAAGGTCACATTCCCTTCCCTGTCTGGAGCCCCACCACGCCCCACTGTGGTGTTGCGTATGTCGGCTTCTTCGACCATCACTCCCTGTTCCACGGCATCAAGAGCCGATGCTCCTGTTTCAAGCATTTCACCGGCCTTAAAACTGGCATTGGGAAATCTCCAGGTCGCAATACAGACAGGGTCGAAATTTGTCATTTTTGGCAGGTTTAAAAAATCAATAAATGGAGAAACTGTGGCAACTCCAATTCCACTAAGGGAGGTGTTTTTTATGAAATTACGTCTTTTCAAGTTTAGCTAAAACATAATAAAAGGAGTCGGCTGTAAATGTATGAAAAGAGATTTAGAAAATTGTAGACATAGCGGGTCGCATTACATGAGAATGCTCATATTTACTGGTGAAATTTGTTCTGTATTGTATAAACTGCTTTAAGTCACAGTTCTTAATAAACTATTAAAGTTCCGGAATTTCGAGCAGAATAGTACATTCACATTTTAAACCTGAATTATGTTCGCCTCAGAGACCTGGTCCCTTTATGTTACTATTCTTCTTGTAGTCTATGCTTTGATCATCCTCTTTTTTGTGATAAGGGGAAATCTTCGCACAAAGAACATGAACGACTTTGCTATTGGTAGCGGCTTTCCTGCCTGGGCCGTTGGTTTGTCCCTCGCGGCTTCCATGACCAGTGCAGCGACTTTTATTATTAATCCGGGGTTTATCGCACTATACGGGTTTTCAGGAATTATCTCTTTTGGAATAGTGATGCCTATTGCCATTTTTGCCTCCCTGATATTCTTTACCAAATCCTTTCAAAAGTACGGGTCCACCGTAAAAGCCCTTACCATGGCACAATGGATAGGGAAACGATATGATTCTAAAGGGCTGACCATCTTTTTTGCTGTTCTGTCCCTTTTACTCATCACTTTTATAGTGCTCATCTGTGTAGGCTTGACTCAAATAATTTCAAAATCCCTAAACCTGGAGCCGTTTTACGTCCTGCTTGGGCTGGTGACTTTTGTTTTTGGCTATACCATGTTTGGCGGTGCGAATTCTATGGTCTATACCAATACCGTGCAGGCGATTCTCATGTTCATTGTTGCGGTGATCCTGCTGCTATCGGGATCTGAATATTTCTCTAATGGTTTTGACGGATTTGTAGATCTTTTAAACAATATAAACCCTCAGCTAACCGAACCAACAAATCCTCAAAGTTTTCTCTTTCGGGATTATTTCGAGATCATTTTCACCCAGATCATTATTGGGATTGCCATCGTGTGTCAGCCACACATCATCACAAAAACACTTTTTTTGAAAAGTGAAAAGGCAGTGAATCCATACCTAACTGTGGCCATTCTCACTATGAGTGTATTCTTTCTGGTTGTGATCGTTGGCCTATACGCCCGAATCACCTTTCCCGATCTTAGCTATAATGGAGAAGCATTGGGAATGGATGAACTTGTTTCGGCTTATGTGGTGCGAACGTTCTCTGCCGGAGTGGGAGTAATCATAGTGGCCGGATTAATATCTGCGGGCCTTTCCACTCTTGAAGCACTTATTCAGTCGCTTTCAAGTACAATTACAACAGATTTGCTTGGGCCGGTGATCAATAAAACTGAAAAAACAGGCGTAGCGGTGAATAAGGTCGTAATTGTAGCCCTGGCTATAGTAAGCTTTTTTCTTAGCTACGACCAGATCGTCAATCCAAATGTGAGCGTAGCCATTTTCGCGCAGAATGGTGTCTACGCCTATTTTGCAGCAGCCTTTGTACCTGTTCTCTTCGGGATCTATTTTAAAAAAGTGAGCAAAAATGCCGTTTTCATCGCAAGTTTTTCGGCTGTAGCTCTGCACTTTATAATTTACTACGGAAGGATCACGCCATACATGCAGGAGCCCGTAAATAATCCCGGAGTTTCTGCAGCTATTGCTATAGTTATCTCATTTATAATAGGTAATTCTCTATATTTATTCAGCAGGAAGACAGCATGAACTACTTTGATTGGATAGGAAAATGGGCAGAATACACACCCGATAAGGTAGCTGTAGCAGCTGCCGATGGTAGCTCGTCCTATACTTTTAAAGAACTTCATCATGCCTCTTTAAAAGTAGAAAATGCACTGCGGAAGGAATTTGGGGTTAAGGAAAAGGACAGGCTGCCGGTACTGGCACAGCATTCCCCGCAATTCCTAATTCTCTTTATTGCTTCCCAACGTATGGGAGCAATCCTGGTGCCTTTAAATTACCGTTCTTCTGCTTTTGAACTGCAATATTGTATAGAGGATATTGATCCAAAGCTCATTCTTGCAGATGTTGAGCTCTTCCGGAATAAACTTGGGGAGATCAAGCAAAATATAGATCTGCCAGTCATTTCGCTCAAAGCCCTTTTTGAGAGTGCAGAAAATTTTGAACTCTAATACTTCGCCATCTAATATTGAGCCGGACAGGCCGGTGTTCATTTTCTATACCTCGGGAACTACGGGCAAGCCCAAAGGAGTGCTTTACACCAACCGAATGCTTTTTTGGAACAGCCTTAATACTTCGGTACAACTGGAAATTACTTCGGGGGATTATACCCTAAATGCCCTGCCGCCATATCATACTTCGGGATGGAACGTGCTGTTGCTCCCTATGCTCCACCGGGGTGCACGGGTAGATTTTATGAGCAGGTTTAAGGCAAAGAAGGTGTTGAATTATATTGAGAATAAAAAAATAAGCCTGTTTCTTGCCATTCCTACAATGCTGCGAATGATGGTCAAGAACAAGAATTTCCAGAATTTTAAAAATTCCAATCTGCGGTATATGGTGGTAGGCGGAGAAAATCTTTCGATCCCGATCATCGATGCATGGGCTGAAAAAGGGATAATGCTTCGGCAGGGATACGGTCTTACCGAAGCCGGACCTTGCATAACTTCTCTGCATCACCACGATGCCCTGTGGAAAAAGGGTTCCATAGGAAAGCCAAATTTTTATGTGGATTATAAGATCGTGAATGAACAAAATGAAGAAGTAGGGGTAAATGAACCCGGGGAATTCTGCATTCACGGTAATATTGTCACTCCGGGTTACTGGAATAATTCAGCTTATACTTATCAAAAGATCAGGGATAGATGGCTGCATACGGGTGATATCGTTCGAATGGATGCCGATGGTTTTATGTACGTTATTGGCAGGAAAAATCAGTCATATATTTCAGGCGGAGTCAATATTTTTCCGCTGGAGATAGAGCAGGTGCTGGTGAAGCGGGAGCTGGTGAAAGAAGCTGCCGTAATTGGAGTGGATGATGAACAATGGGGAGAAGTAGGAGTGGCATTTGTCGAGAAGAACAGGATAACTTCAGAAGCTGAAATCCTTAAAGAGTTAAAGCGCTACCTGGCATCTTATAAGATCCCGAGGGAAATTATATTTCTGGATTCCCTTCCAAAATCGGGAATTGGAAAGATAGACCGGAACAAATTGAAAAATGACTACAACCATTTAAAAAATGAAAAAAGGAATATTGTTTAGTCTGCTATTACTAACAATAGCGTCATCTACAGCACAAGAAAAGATCAACGACCTGGTAAAATACAGTCTTCCTGTGAAGAGCATCAACTTAAATTCCGAGACTATTGCATATGCCGAAGAGGGCAGCGGAGAGAAGACGCTGCTTTTTATTCATGGCCTGTCAAGTACTCTTGATGCCTGGAAAAAGAATATTCAGGGGCTTAAAGATGATTACCGGTGCATCGCGGTGGACTTGCCGGGATACGGGAAATCTTCAAGGAACAGTACCAATTACAGCTTAAGTGACTACGGCGGAATGCTGCAGGAATTTATTGAAAAGAAGGATCTCAAAAATGTCATTTTAGTGGGGCATTCTATGGGCGGCCAGATTGCCATGCACACAGTTCTTAATTATCCTGAAGACTTTAAAAAATTAGTCTTAATTGCACCGGCCGGTATAGAAACTTTTACCGAGCAGGAGGCAACTTTGATGAAGGCTTCATATACCCCTGTAATGGTGGTGAATACAACGAATGAACAGATCCTGGCTAATTATAAACTCAACTTTTTCGAGTTCCCTGAAGATGCCCAACAAATGGTGGATGACAGGATAAGAATAAAGTCGGCTCAGGATTTTCCAGCTTATGCAGAGGTAGTAGTGAATAATATTCACGCTATGCTGGATGAACCGGTGATTGACAGGATCAAAGAAATTAATATTCCGGTATTGATGATCTGGGGGGCGAATGACATGCTTATTCCGAATAAATACCTTCATCCTTCAGAAAGCATTGAGAACCTTATAGAAACTTTCCGAAGAAAAATTTTCCGATCTTGAAGTGGAAGTTATAGATAAAGCCGGACATTTCGTAAACTTTGAAAAAGCTGAAGAAGTAAATTCCGGGATCAGGGAATTTTTAAAGAATTAATGAAATCCAAACTTAAAATATTCGCCGATTTTGCTGAAAGCGTGCTGCCCCATGAGGCGGCCTTTCTGCTTAAAGAAAACCGCATTCGGGATGATGAAAAGGAGGATATTTTAAGCAGGGTTTGCCATAATGCTGAAGAATTCCATGCTTCGGTAGATTTCGACGAAACGGTAGATAAGCGCAAGTACGCATATATCAAGAAATGGATTGCGAAAAAACTTGAGAAAGCAGATGTAGATGCAAATCTCATCTATCTAAGCCACATTGAAAAACAGGTGCTCACAGATACAATTTCTTCCGAAGAAGAAAAGGAGCTCCTGGAGCGCATTAATGAATATGATCAAACTTCCTTTTACTTTGAGAAATTCTATGAGCTGGTCAAGGAATACCAGGATTACCTGCTGGTGCGTTTTCGATATAAAGACTGCGAGGTAACGCAGGATTTTTTAAAAAGGAACAAACAACATTACGCCAGGGCTATTAAGGTGAAGAATCAGTTGTTTTTGGCTACCAAGGATCTTACCCGGCAGTATACCACTCAGGCGTTAAATACAAAACACTGGGAAGGGCAACTGCTGGAATATCTTTATGACGATGAGCTTGATGGCCGCAATAAATACCATGCTTTTATACGGCTGGTGTTTCTTTATTTCAACTACAAGGAATATGAAAAAGCAAAAGAAGTCTTCGACTATATGGACGGCTGCTTCCGTAATGGGCTTATGTATTCAAGACGGGTGCTTTTTAATTACTACGGGAACAGGGTGATCCTGCATTCCAATCTCAAAGACCTTGAAAAAGCTGAATATTTTGCGCACCTATCTGTAAAGCAGGAGAACAGTGATAAATTATTTTACTTAAATAATCTTATTGCGATCCTTCTCAAAAAGGAGAAAAACCGGGAGGCTTTAGAATTGCTTACAGATAATTACAAATTGTTCAAAAGCTCTCATAACCATCACCAGAAGCTGGGATTTGCAACTCATTACCTGCGGGCTTTGGTGCGTAACAACCGGATCCAGATAGCAGAGAATTTTGCTGTAAATTTCCTGTATGAAAATAAAAAGCACGTGTTCGAACATCGTTGGAACAGGTTTTTTTCAAACTACCTGCTTGCCCTTACAATTGCTGAAAAACCCGCGGAAGCCTTAAAGGTGATAGAGAAATACGATCTTTTGGAAAGAGAGGCAGAAGCATCGGGAAGGGAAGATTATTTTCCAAAAATTCAGTTTTATTATGGCCTCGCACTTTATCTTAACGGAAATATTTCTGAAGATAAGTTGTTTGAACGTCTTAGCAGCTCTCTTCCCGCGGCTTCCCAACTGACCGAAGAAGGCGTGGACGCCCTGCTTGCCTTTTTGGACCGGCTATCCTTTGCCCTTCCAAATTTCTTTTCTGCTTTAAAGTCGCACTTTCACAAAAGCCTTCTGGTTTCTTGAAATTTTCACAATAATCACCCTTTTTAGAACCAGGGAGTAGATGGGTCACACTTCAGAAATCTTTTGTTTATCTCCTGTTGGTGTTAACTCTTGTTAATTTGGTCTTAATTATTTAAAAACCATCTTTTTATGAAGATCAAATTTTTCACCATCATGAGCTTACTGTTCGGGGTACTATCGTATGCTCAAACAGGAAATATTAGCGGGAACATTGTTGATGCTACAACAGGAGAACCTCTTCTGGGTGCCAATGTTGTGGTACGTGGCACCAATACAGGGGCAACGACTAACGAGGACGGATATTTTATTCTAAAGGACCTTGAGCCGGAACAGTATACGCTGGACATCTTTTTTATGGGATACGAAAGTACGACCCGCAGGATCGACCTTGAACAAGGACAGGAGATCACTCTTGATCTAAGGCTGAACAAGTCCAGCGATCTATTGAGCGAAGTGGTTGTTTCTGCAAACAGGAGACCACAAAAAATCACCCGCGCACCTGCCACGGTAAACGTTATTTCTTCTGAGCAGATCGAGAATTTTCCCGGTCCTAATGCGGGAGAGCTTGCTGCCCGTCAAAAGGGGGTTGATTTTGTGAGATCAGGAGTACAGGGCACCGGGAATCAATATCCGTGGTTTCAATTCTGCTTTTAACTCCAAGAACCTGCAGGTGGAGGATGGAAGGATCTCCAATCTTGTAGCTACTGGCTTACCTTTTGGTTCCTTTACAACCATTACCAAAGAAGATATTGAGCGCGTAGAGATCATTTTAGGTCCCAACGCCGCACTTTACGGGCCTAATGCCCATAATGGTTTGGTCAATACTTTGACCAAAGATCCAAGAACTTCAGAAGGGCTGGACCTTATCGCAGGTGCAGGGAACCAGGAGCAATTGACCTTTAGAGGACGCTTTGCTATGGAAGTTAAAGATAATGTGGGGATCAAGCTTTGGGGAGAGCATACTCAGGGAACTGAGTTTGACTATGTAGATTCAGTTTATGTAGGACCAACAGCATATCCCGAACTTGAACTTGACCCCGATTTCCATACTACCAAATATGGAGCCGCTGTCTATTACGGGTTAAATGAAACCAATGACCTTATCGCATCCTACGGGCACAGTGATAACTCCAATTTAGGGGTGACCAATGCCGGTAGGAATCAGATAAAGGACTGGAATATTGATTACGCCCAGCTGCGATATCTCTCTCCTCATTTTTATGCTAACGTTTACCACACCTGGAGTAAAACCGATGATACTTATGCAATAAATCAACGTACCCAGAATTATATCTCTTTTATAAATAACGGATTTTCGGAAGCTGAAGCACTGGAAAGATCATTTACAGAACAATGGTTCCCCGTTCCGGCTTTACCCGATGGAGGATTAGCACTGCCAAGAGGTGCAGTATTTGCCGATGATTCCAGGAGATGGAATGGGGAAGCACAATATAACAACGAGATCGGCGCACTTACTTATGTTGCCGGGATTCAATATCAGCAGGATCGTGCTGATTCCAAGGGGACTTACTTGCTGGACATGGATGGGCCCATTGTAATTGACCAGACGGGATATTATGGACAATTGGAATACACTTTTGAAGACGCTGGGCTTGACCTGCTTTTTGTGGGAAGATATGACGATCACGAGTTATATGGAGGAAATTTTATTCCAAAAGCAGCTATTGTCAAGAACTTCGACTTTGGTAGTTTCAGGCTTACTTACGGAAAAGGAATCGCTGCTCCTTCTATTCTCAACCTTAGCGGAAACCTTTTTGGTGGCCTGGTACTTGGGAACGGGGAAGGTTTTACTTTGGAAGATGGAACAGAGATCCCGGCCCTTGACGTAGAAACTATTCGCTCGATCGAGGCAGGATACAAGGGAAAACTTTTTACAGACAGGCTTTTTATGGAGGCTAATGCCTATTACAACATGTCTGAAGACTTCCTGAGTCCTTTAATTAATATTTCGGCTACTTCGCCAGTTGATACGAGAGGCAGTACTCCTATAGAGGAATTGATCCCTGGATCTGACGGATCTTTTGTACTTACCTATCTCAATTTTGGAGATGTGGATACCTATGGAGCCGATCTTGGGCTTAATTTTTTCTTCAATGACCAGAACAGGTTCTCCTTTAACTACTCCTATTTTGATTATTCGCTTGATGAAGACGATCCTGCCAATGATGCCAACAGAGATGGAGTGGTACTAAAAACAGATCTACCCATTAATACACCAAAGCACAAATTTGGATTAGGCTACTACTACACCGGCAGCAAATTCTTTGGTTCCCTTTATGGAAGATATGTAGAGGAGTACGATTTCTTTTCGGGTATTAATGTAGCTGCCGAAACTCAGCGGGACCTTCTTGTTGGAGGCGATCCTGTAGTAGAAAACGCACGTGTGGGAAGAACATGGAATTACGGGCCACTGGGAGGTTTTTTCAATGTAGATCTTACCCTGGGCTATAATTTTTCTGAAAACTGGACCCTGGGTGCTTCTGTGACCAATATTTTTGATTCTGAAGTAAGGCAGTTTGTGGCCTCTCCTGCGATAGGAAGATTATATATGGTAGAGCTGAAATATCACCTGCCCATAGGAAATAACTAGACCCGCAGGATCACATGATTCAAAAAACTGAATTATCCAACGGGATAGGACTGGAGTACCTTGACCGCGGGGAAGGAGAAGTCATTCTTCTGCTCCACGGCCTGGGATCCACAAAAGCTGACTGGGATTTGCAGGTGGAGGAGTTTTCGAAGGAATTTCGAATAATTGCTCCCGATCTAAGGGGGCATGGAAACTCCTCCAAACCTGCAGAAAGATCTAAGTACGGTGTAGAGAAGTGCGCAGAAGATATGAAATTGCTTCTGAAGGAATTGGGAATAGAAAAATGCATTATAGTGGGATTTTCTATGGGAGGAGCGATAGCTTTTGAAATGGCAGTCGATTTCCCGGAGCTTGTTTCAAAAATGGTCATTGTCAATACCGCTCCCGATTTTAATGATCTGGGAGAAATGGGGGAAGAGATGGTTCGGGAAAGGACAAAATCTCTTAAAACTTCAGGTATGGAACCTTTGGCGGGACAAATTTCCGAAGGAATGTTTCCGGGAGAGGATCAAAAGGAGCTTAAAAATGCCTTTTTTGAGAGGGCACGAAAAAATCCTGTAGATGCCTATTATAACTCCTTCACCACTTTAATGAAATGGGGGATAGGAGATAAGATCAAAAAAATAAAAATTCCGGTGCTGGTCATTGCGTCAGACCTTGATTATACGCCGGTGAGCCTTAAAGAATCCTACGCAAGGAAAATGCCCGATGCAGAAGTGGTGGTGATCAAAAATTCCAGGCATGGAGTAACCATGGACCAACCGGAGCAATTCAATAAGGCCCTGCTAAAATTTTTCAGAAGATGAAGAGAGTAGCTTTAATAACCGGAAGCACCAGCGGAATAGGAAAAGCCATTGCAACGGCCTTTGCGGCTGCGGGCTATGATATCATGTTTCACGGTCTCGAAAAAGATGGGTCAACAAATAGCCGAAACAATTGGGAAAGAAAAGGGGGTAAAAACGGCTTTTTCGAATGCTAATCTTAAAGAGCCACAATCGATTTTGGACCTGGTGGAGGACACGGTAAATACCTTCGGGAAAATAGACGTTTTGATCAACAATGCGGGGATACAATTTGTTTCAAAGGTGGAAGAATTTCCGCTTGAGAAATGGAATGACATCATTGCAATTAATATGACTTCTGCATTTGTAGCCTCAAAAGCAGCCTGGCCGGTAATGAAAAAGAATGGCTTTGGCAGGATCATCAATATCTCATCGGTACATGGATTAAGGGCTTCAGAATATAAAGCCGCTTATGTCTCTGCCAAGCACGGTGTCATTGGATTGACAAAAGTTCTTGGCCTGGAAGGCGCAGGACATAATATCACCTGTAATGCCATCTGTCCGGGATATGTGAAGACTCCATTAGTGGAAGGTCAAATAAAAGATCAGGCGAAAGCTCATAATCTTTCCGAAGATGAGGTGGTTAAAAAGGTGATGCTTAAAAAACAGGCGGTAAAAGAATTCATACCCGAACAAAAAATTGCAGAACTCGCTCTTCTGTTAGCCAAAGAAGACGCTTCTGCTCTTACTGCCGGCTCCTATGTGCTGGATGGAGGCTGGACCGCGCAGTAAATCTTTTCATTTTGTATAGAAGAAGCAGGGCCGGTCCCTGCTTTTTTCAGTTTAAGTAGTGTCTATGGTACTATCAGTTAAACATTTAGTAATGTGAATTTTTTGGCAGGACTTTAGCAGTACCTTTGCAGCTTAAAATTTTTACATGCGCTGGATCATTTTTGTCATCATATATATAGTTCTGGATATTTACGCTTACCAGGCTTTTAAAACCGTTACCCGCCATTCCTGGATCTATTATATTTACCTCGCCCTTTCCCTGGGAGTACTGGCTTATTTGCTATACCAGTTCAATGTGCCCGAAAAACAGGGATTGACAGGAGCACGCAGTTATGCGATTGGGTTCTTTCTCGCTTTTTTTGCGCCTAAACTTATCTTTTTCGTGCTTTTATTTGGTGAGGACATGGTTAGGCTTGTAGTGAGCGGATTTCAAAAGATCGCGCATACAGATCAGGAATATGCTTTGCCTTCACGGCGAAAGTTCATTAGCCAGATTGCGCTGGGAATTGCAGCTATTCCTTTTGCTTCCTTGCTCTACGGAATGTATCAGGGTCGATATAATTACAAAGTATTAAAGTATGTGCTTCATTTCGAGGATCTGCCCGATGCTTTTGACGGCTATAAGATCACCCAGATAAGTGATATTCACTCCGGAAGTTTTGACAATCCTGAAAAGATCAAATACGGGATCGACCTTATTAATGAGCAGCAAAGTGACGCCATCATGTTTACCGGTGACCTGGTGAACAATACAGCTTCCGAAATGGATGACTGGAAGGAGGTTTTTGGCACCCTGTCTGCAAAAGACGGTGTATTCTCTGTACTGGGAAATCACGATTACGGGGATTATGTCAACTGGGAATCTGCAGCGGCAAAAAAGGCAAATTTGGATGCTCTTAAAGGAGTTCACGGGGAAATGGGCTGGAATCTCCTTTTGGATGACCACAAAAAAATTACCCGTGGCGATGATTCCATTGCCATAGTAGGCGTGGAGAACTGGGGTGCAGGTTTTAAACAGGTTGGAGATCTTGATAGAGCTGCTGCCGGACTTACAGAAAAGGAATTCAAGATCCTTCTTTCTCATGATCCTTCTCACTGGCAGGAAAAGGTGAAAAAAGATGAGAAGAAATTTCATATTACTTTAAGCGGACATACTCACGGAATGCAGTTTGGGATCGAGATCCCGGGCTGGTTCAAATGGAGCCCCGTACAGTACAGGTATGAACACTGGGCAGGAATCTATGAAGAGGCAGGACGTTTTCTCAACGTAAACCGCGGCTTCGGATTTTTAGCCTATCCCGGTAGGGTAGGGATCTGGCCAGAAGTATCGGTCATTGAACTTCGAAAAGGACCCAAACCCGTATAAATCAAACTTTTGATTATATTTGATTAAGGCTGCAGGAGTTTAATTTCTATTGTAGCCCGGAATCAATTTCAGGATTATGTCAAAATTTGGGGAATTAATTGATCTGCAAGTGCCGGTCCTGCTGGAATTCTATACCGACTGGCATGAAGCTTCCGCAGCCATGCATCCGGTTTTAAAGGACGTCGCCGCTGCATTAGGCGATAAGGCCAGGATCATCAAGATAGATGTCGATAAAAATTCTGAACTGGCGGAAGCCCTGCGTGTAAAAGGCCTGCCTACCCTCATGATCTACAAGGAAGGGGAGATGAAATGGCGGCAAAGCGGGGAACAGGATGCCAACACTTTGATTGGGCTAATTCAGGAGTATATCTAATGCTTTGATGAACAAGTTCGGTATCCGAACAATCAATTTTGCTGAAGATTTAATAATTACAATAACAAGAGGGGGGCGATAAAGCCAACCCTTACTTCATTTTTGTTATAATCGGATAAAGCCAGGTTTTCTACAGCATAATCTGAATAATCGTAATACCGGCCGATATAGGCAAGATAAAACCGAAGATCAATTTTTTTAAAGGGACTGTAATAAAGCGTAGGGATATATCCATAGCTCGTTCTCATATGGTCATGACCACTAGTCACGTCTCCATAGGCGCTGCTGGTCATTAGGGTCAACAAACCCTGGAATTTTGGGCTAAAACGGTATTCTGCTCTCAACCAGTTTTCAAGATAAGTAACATCTTCAGCAATCTGGTCATTATTCAGAATACCTGTCATAATCCCTTTCGTGTCCACCTGTTCATAGCTGTAATGAAGGTCATACATTAGGGTAAGGTTCCGGTTTTGGTATTTATGACCTAAAGTAAAAAAAGAGGTCCCTCTGTTTTTTACTTCATTGGAATAACTCATGCTGTAAATAGTTTGGAATTTTCCTTCAAAAAAGTTTCCCCGCCAGTTTCCAACCACAGCTACCGGCCATACCGGTTCCTGAATATTTTCAGCAACTATATCGCCGTAAAGGTCATCATAATGCATGGTGCGCGAATTTAGCACCTGCAAACCGAAAGTGTGATTCTCAAAAGCCTGATAAGAAATTCCTGCCCCTGTCACATACGCCAGGGCATTGTTGTAAATATCATTATACTCCAAAACATTTAAGGCACTAAACTCATATTCATAACCACCATAAAACGCACTCATTTTGCCAAGGAGAACATTAAGGACGGGACTGGCTTTGACGTTGATGTACGCCAATTCAATATTGCTGCCCAGTTGGTCCAGGGTTTGAACATTACTGTCTTTATTAAAACGGTTTCTAAAATGAAAATTCACCTTTTCGTGCAGTTTTCCCGAAATTCCAAGAGCTGTATGTCCATTTTGAAACTGTATTCCGTCGTAATCATTATCACCGCCTCTAAAAGTATACGCCCTAAACTCCATACGCATATCGAAAGTGATATTTATATTTTTTAGGAGCTCTACTTTTTCTATAGGAATAATAGGTTCAGCAAGACTGTCGTTTTGCTGTGAAAATGCCATAAGAGGAATTAATAAAAGCCCACATACCAGGAATGACTTTATCATAAAGTAAAGGGATTTTCTAATTTATATTTCAGTGAATAATGGCTGAAAATGTTACTATTTGCATGTACTTATTTAGGAAACGATTTTTAATGTGCGTGGTAACTGTATAAATTTACTAAAATTTTGACGATAATCTATCAGCCCTAAGTTCCCAGGTTCAAATTTTAGAAAACTAGAAACAGGAGAGTTTAAATGAATAAACCCTCCTTGATTCTAATCCAGACCAAGAGATGGACTTCACATTTACCTTAATCGTTATGCTTCCACCTGCTTTTTAGTTCGGTTGATCTTAAGCTGTAAGACTACCACCATAGTAGTTAAAGTAATTGCTGTTATAATAGTCAGGAATTTTAATTCCGGAAGTATATCCCACATATCTCCTCCGTAAAAAGCCACTTTTCGGAAACCACTCAAATAATGAGTCACCGGAATGGATTGGGAGAAGGCGTTAATGGATTTCGGAATTGCAAGGCTCGGCCAGGTGAATCCACTTAAAACGAAAGCAGGGGTGGAGATCACCATTAAAAGCTCTGTAGCCTTCAGCTGATTCGGGATCAATATCGAGAACAACATCCCGATCCCCATTGAAGCAAACGTAAGAAGCGTAGTAAGTATTAACATAGGAAAATTGAAAATATCGGCTTCTACATTAAAGAAGACGAAGAATTGACTTACTATGAACCACATCACCGGCAGCATGAGTAGAAACGGAGTTGCTTTTAGACCTATGTGGTAAACTGACCATTTTTTGACTTTTACCAGCTCTTTAAAATATCCATCCTCAAAATCCCTTGCGAAGACCAGTGCCATGGCCAGGAAGATCACCTGTTGCATGATCGCGCCTAAAAGTCCGGGGAGCATGAAACTCAGGTAATTTCCGGTGGAGTTGTAAAGCTTATTAAAATTGATCTTAAAGCTCTCATATGACTCCATTGCCTGTGATTGTGGCATTCCCTGTTTCTGTAAGCCTTCAATTTCAATCCCGGCATTTACGGTCATCAACACCTGCTGAATGTTCTTACTTGCGATATTGGCATTAAGAATATTTGCCATGTTGAGGTCAACCCGCACTTCCGGATGTCTCTTTTGAAGTATGTCGGCTTCGAAACCCGATGGCAGGGTAATAACGGCAGCATACTGTTCCCTTGGCATTTCTTCGGCAATGGTGCCCGGGGTGTACCTGAGGTCCTTCAATAGCAGCGCTTCATTTATTTCGAACGCATCAATAATTTGGTCTGATAGAGGACTTACGTCCTGATCCACAATAACTATAGGAAGATCTACAACTTTTGCCTGTTGATATACAAATCCAAATAAGATCCCGTACAAAATGGGAGCTCCAAAAAAGATAGCAGAAAGCACATTATTGGAAAATATACGCTTAAATTCTATCTTGAGTAATTTCAAAAATTCTTTCATCCCTGTTACTTTTTAAGAAGTATGGTTGCATTGGTATAGAAGGTGCGCTGAGAAATATCGGAAGTTGGAACCACCTTTAGTTCATAAACAGATTCCGACAGGTCATACAGCGGGGCAGTAGTGGTGATATCTGCATAATGAGCAAGCTGCTTAATAGCCAGGATCTTTCCTTTGACCTCTTCTTCAGTATAAGGATTGACCATTATCAATTCATCGCCTTCTTTAAAATCATATATATTCGATTCGTTAATTGTAAACCTGAAGTAAAGGCTACTCTTCTTATATCCGTTGAAAAGTGCATAACCGGGAGTAAGCAATTCTCCTTCTTCAAGACTTATGGTTTCAATGGTCATATCTGCAGGAGCCAACAGGTAGATCTCATTGGAGGCGGTAAGAACTTCTTCTTTGGCACCCTGTGCACGGTCTAATTGGCCTTTCGCCTGGTCGATCTGCTCTGACCTTACACTGTTCTTTGCTTCCCGGCGCTTTGCTTCAATAGCCGAGACCTGGGCTTTGGCCATATTTAATTTCATTTTTACCTCGTCCAGTTGCTGGCGCGATACGAGAGAATCTTTGTACATATTATCAAGTCGGTTGTAAGATTCCTGCGCAAATTCCATCTGCGCTTTCGCTGATTCCAGTTTCCCGTCGATCTGGATCAACTGTTCTGTGGTAGCTCCATTATAAGCCATGTTCAACTGACCTTGTGCAGCTGTCACAGCACCTTCTGCCTGGATCATTTTGGCATTGATCTCAGGGATATCCAGGTGAGCGAGGGTATCTCCTTTTTTTACTTCCTGTCCTTCCTCCACATATAATTGTTTTACTCTTCCTGCCAGTTTGCTACTTACAGAAATGGTCTCAAATTTTACTTTCCCTCTAAAAGGGGTTATTTCCTCTTCATTATTGCAGGAACCCAAGGTGAGTAGCGTGATAAGGCCGAGTCCAATTTTCTTTATTGATGTCATATTTTTAAAATAATAGTTTAATAATTAAGTAGTCCTTTTGCGTGTAGCAGTGCCGTGGTAGCTCTTCGTTGTTCGAAGTAGGACTGCTGCAGTTGAAATTTTGCCTGTTCAAGGTCTTTAAGGGCATCAAGTACATCGTTTATAGAAGCCAAATCATTCTTGTATTGCTTATCAAGCATTTCATAAGTGGCTTCGGCCAATTCGATCTCTTTCTTTGCGATCTGTGTATTTTGTAGGGAAGACTCATATGAAAGCTCTGCTTTTATGCTGCTTAGAGCGATCATTTCTTCAGCTTCTTCAATCTTTTCCCGGTATTTCCTGCTTTCAAGTTTAGATTTGAGGCTTTGTAGCCTGGATTCGTTCCCATCAAAAATGTTCCAGCGCACGCCCACACCTACAAACCATTGGGGATCTAAAAGAGAGAGGTCGTCTTCGAGGAATTCGTAGTGTCCTTTAAGAGCTACTTTGGGAATGAAATGGCTTTTTTCCATTTTAGCTTTATAGTCAGTGGCTTTTTCGGCCTCTTCCAAAGCTTTGATTTCATTTCGTTTTTCGGCGGCCATTAGATTGTCGGGCATCACAGAGTTCAGTTCCGGCTGAAGGGATTTTAATAATTCTTTATTTTCCCCGGTTAGCTGATGTAAAACCTCAATCAGCAATGTCTTATTCTGGCTGAATTCAAGCTGTTTCCCTGCCAGTTGTTGCTGGGCGAGCTCGATCTTCTTTCTGCTGATTGGTGTGGCGAGGCCATTCTCAATAGCTTTTCTTACATAGTATTCCTGCTCTTCCAGATAATCTGCAGAAGCGGAAAGTACCTGTTCTGAAGCATTGACAAGAGCAAGTTGATCATAGGTCTCAATGATCTTCAGGGCGATCCGGTTTTTTTCGGCCAGCCCGGCAAAGTTCACGGAAGCTTCTTTATGTTTTCCGGCTTTAAGGGCATTAGTGGCTTCAAATCCGCTGAACAGTACCCAATCTACATCTACCGAAGATTTCAAAATATTCTTATCCTGCAGGTTGTCTGCCTGCTGTAGAGGAATATTTTCAGGAAAAGGGGAATTAAATGGAATACCAGCAGCTTCTTTGATAAGAAGCTTTTGAGTGGACATTAAAAGACTTTGGGTGTCTTCATCAAAAGTAATATCATCATTTAATCTCGTGTAGCTTCCGTTTAGGGTAACTTTGGGAAGAAATACCGATTTAGCCAGTTTTTGATCCACCCGGGCCTTCTCGGCATCCAAATCATAGACATTCACGGAGTGACTTTTTTCAAGTCCTTTTTCGATAAGGACCTTAAGTGCGGGATCTAATTGCTGTGCCATCGAACTTGTCGGGAACAGAGCCATTAGCAGGCAAAAAAGGCTTATTCTTAAGAGGTTTATTTTCATTGCAGCTGTTTTTATTAAAGCAGTGCAAATTTCCTCACTAAGCAGGCTGTATCCTTTGACCTATGTCAAAAAGTAAAAATCAGGGTTTTTTGGAAGTATCATGACGTCGAATGCGACTAAGAGTTTCCTGGGTCATCCCCAGGTAAGAAGCGATATGACCTAAAGAAACTCTGTTGGAGATATTTGGAAATTCAGTGAGCATATATTCATATCGCTCTTTGGCAGTCTGGAACTGGAGGGCATTTAATTTATTGACCACCCTCGTGAGCATCTCGGTAGAAAGCAGTCTTCCGAATTTTTCCATATCATGGTATTTGGCAAAAAGGGCATCTAATTTTTCACGGGTAATGCTGTAAATGGTGGAGTCCTCGAGCATTTCAAGGTAGTACAGACTTGGAACCTGCTGGAAAAAACTTTCGATGCTGGACATGAATTTTCCTTCAATAAAGAACCACTGTGTGATCTCCTTCCCGTCTTCCTTAAGGTAATAACTCCTGCCAACACCTTCTTCTATAAAGTACAATTTGTTGCAAACCTGTCCCTGGTTTACCAGCGTCTCATTTTTCTGAATAATTTCTTTTTCAAAATGTGAAATAATATCCTCTAATTCTTCCGGAGGAAAAGAAACAAATTGCTTAAGAAAATCAGAAAGATTCATATTTTTGCCCGGTCTTTTAAGAATTTTTACAAAGGTATTTATTTGAATAGAAAGTAAAGGATCTTAAGGCAACCTTAATTTAAATTTATGTTGATCAAGTTGGGTAGTTGACCTATCACCTGTAGAAAAAATCCCCAATACTTCGGGGATTCTCTATAATATTCCATGTTTTTTAGTGTGTTGGCAATTGGTATGTGAATTGCTATTACCTCATGGGATCATCAAAATTCCATTAGCGTTTTAAAAATTAGAAAGAAAAGAATGAATAAAGACAATATTAATCCAGCTCCCCTGGAATCAACTGCAGCCGAAGAAAATAAGATTACAGAAAACTTCGTAGAACAAGAACGAAAACCAAGGCATATTAAGGGAATAATTGTGAGGGCAAGCAGCCTTGTGCTGCTTATGAGTGCCGCTTATTTGGTATATGCTTTACAAAGTGATTTTACCAGCTTTAATTTAAAGGGTATGGATTCCCAATGGGGCATGGTCCTTTTTATAATTGCGGGTGGACTTTTCCTGTTTAGGGCAGGATTCTTCTTATATAACCTATACCTGTATTTTCGTTACAAACCGGTTGATGCAGTTGCAAATGATGATCTACCTACCTGCACGGTCATTGTGCCCGCTTATAATGAAGGAAAGCAGGTTTGGGCCACTTTAATGAGTTTGGCAAAAAGTGATTATCCTGCAGATAAACTGCAATTACTGGCCATTGATGATGGTAGTAAAGATGATACCTGGAGCTGGATGCAAAAAGCTAAAGAAGTACTTGGAGATCGTCTAAGTATTTACCAGCAACCCGTAAACCAGGGGAAACGTCATGCTCTCTACCGCGGCTTTAACTTAGGGACCGGAGAGATCTTTATCACCGTTGACAGTGATTCTGAGGTTACCGGTGACACACTGCGCAACCTGGTAAGCCCTTTTGTGGTGAACGAAAAATGTGGTGCGGTTGCAGGGAATATTCGGGTTCTTAACAACGGGCAGAAAGCTTTGTTGCCAAAAATGCTCGACGTAAGTTTTGTGCTGAGTTTTGAATTTGTACGTTCTGCCGAAAGTAGTCTGGAGTCTGTGTTATGTACTCCCGGCGCGTTGGCTGCATACAGAAGGGAAGCTGTTTTCGGTTGCCTTGATGAATGGATCAACCAAACCTTTATGGGACAGGCTTCAGATATCGGGGAAGACAGGGCAATGACCAATATGATCCTTAAGCAGGGATATCACGTCCTCTTCCAGCGAAATGCTTTCGCCTATACCAATGTACCCGAAAAATATTCCGGATTGTACAAGATGTTCATAAGATGGGGAAGGAGCAACGTAAGGGAAAATATTGCCATGGCAAAATATGTGTTCACCGATTTCCGGGAAGGCTCTAAAACAGGATCCCGTATCCTGTTCATCAACCAGGTACTAAAGCTGGTGTTGACCTATCCTTCCATTCTTTTGATGCTTTTCTTTCTTTCATTGGAACCGGTGCTGTTCATAAGCTCAACCCTTTTAAGCATATTGATCTGGTCCAGTTTCCCGGTGCTGTTCTATGCAAAGAAGTACAAGTTATCTGAATCATTCTGGGCATATTCGTACAGTATCCTGTACACTTTTGGGTTATTCTGGATCACTCCCTATGCCATTGCCACGGCAAGTAAAAGGGGATGGTTAACCCGGGGTTAGAAACCTGAAAGTTTTTAAAAATTAAAAAGAGGCGTCTAAATTTTTTTAGGCGCCTCTTAAATTTTTAATTTTTAGTCTTTACAGGATATGGCGGCCGCTTTACCTCTTTAGGTGGGTTTTCCTTTAGTTGTTGCATCACCACCTCAATCGCTTTTTGAAGCTGAGGGTCATTGCCGGCTATTACCTCTTTTGGTGTTTGTTCCACCTCAATGTCGGGTGCAACACCTTCATTTTCTACCCTGTAACCATCTTCAGTGTAAAATGCCACATTGGGTGCAGTTACGATCCCACCGTCTATAAATTCGGGATATCCAAGAACTCCTACAAGTCCACCCCAGGTGCGCTTTCCTATAATGGTGCCCATATCGAATTTTCTAAACATCCAGGGTAAGTAATCCCCACCAGATCCGGCCGTTTCGTTGATGAGCATAACCTTTGGTCCCTGTATGGAAGCACTTGGAGATTTAAGGTCCTCACCATATCTAAAGCTCCAGTTCGCCTGATGAGGTCTTTTTAGAAGATCAATATAATAGTCTGCCAGCTGGCCGCCACCGTTAAATCTTTCGTCTATGATCAAAGCCTTTTTATTGGCTTGAGGAAAGAAATAACGCTTGAAGTATTCATGGCCCTGGTAAGCGGTGTTCGGCACATAAACATAAGCCACCTGGCCGTTAGTCGCCTCGTCAACTTTTTTAATATTACCTTCTATCCAGTCACGGTTCCTAAGTGCCCATTCTGTTTCTATGGGAGTTACTTTCTCTGTTCTGGTGTTATTAAGAGAAGGGGAAGAGCTTACCGTAAGGTTCACCAGTTTTCCCGCTGTGTTCTCAAAAAAGCGAAAAAGATTGTCATTTGAAGTTACTTCTTCACCATTTACCTTGAGGATGTAATCACCTTCTTTAATGTTAACGCCGGGTTCGGTAAGTGGCGATCGCATATCGGGATTCCAGTTTAGGCCACCGTAGATCTTTTTAATGCGGTACCTTCCGTTTTCCACTTCATAGTCAGCGCCCAGTAGCCCGCCTTTAATGTCGTCGGGTTCTTCAAATTCATCTCCCCTGCTGGAGAACCTGTGATGTCCCACTCCAAGTTCGCTGAACATCCACTCCATGATCTGGTACAGGTCATCCCTCGTAGTTAGGTGCGGCAGGAACTGGCTGTATTTTTCTTTCATTTGATCCCAATCTACGCCGTGCATTCCCGGATCATAAAAGTAGTCCCTGTTCACTTTCCAGGCTTCATTAAATATATTCTGCCATTCTGCCTTAGGATCGATCTTGACCTGCACGCTTCCCAGGTCCAGGCTGGGTTTCTCGGGCTTTTTACCCAGATCGGCAATACCGAATTTATCGTTTACCCGATAAAGTATTTTTTCACCTTTTGCTGCGATCTCATAATTTGAAGCGGGCATGATAAGGGTATCTTTCTTTTCTTTTAGGTCGTACTTTCTAAGGCTTCCGGGGCCTTGCTCGTGATATGGAAATTTTAAATAATATAACTGTCCTTCGGCAGGAGCTTCAAGATTGTCATAAGCTCCCGATGGAATTGGAATATCCACCATGCGGAATTCCAGGTTCTCAAAATCTATTTTTAAAGGAGCTATAGCAGGCTCTTTATCTTCCTCTTTGTTCTTTTTCTTCTTTTCCTCTTCTTTTTCCTGCTTCTCTATCACTTCCACATCATTCTCTTTAAAAAATGGAGAAACAACATCTTTTTGCAGCGTTACGAGGTACATAGAGCTGCTCATTTCCATATCCTGGTTTGACTGGTCAAACCAGTTCACTACCGGCCCTGCATCTGTAGAAGCAAGCATGTAAAGATATTTCCCGCTGGGATCAAATTCGGGACTGGTAACGTTGGAATAGCCATCGGAAATTGGCCAGGATTTATTTTCAGACAAAGAGTAAACAAAAGCCTGTTCAAAATTAGTATCGGTAATAATAGTATAGGTGATCCAGTTTGAATCGTGAGACCAATCCCCGAACAATTCTCTGAAGACTCCGGGAGTATATAAAACATCTGAAGCAATTTTTTCTATCCTGTCCTTTTCCCGGTTATAGACGTACAGGCTTCGGCTGTTATCTACAAATGCAATTTTCTTACTGTCCGGAGACCAATGAGGATTTGCGTAAAAGCCTGCGCCATTCAGCTCTACCTTTTTCTTGACCACATTTTCGCTTTGGTCATAAAAATGCAATGCGTACTCCCCACTTTCGTCTGAAAAATAGGCAATTGTCTTTCCGTCCGGAGACCATACCGGGGTTTTTTCATGGACTCCGGCAGTACTGGTGATGTTCATTGGATCACCTTTTTCGGAAGGTACAGTGATAATGTCCCCTCTGTAGTCCATGACCACCCGTGCAGCCGATGGAGATACGGAAACACTTCGAACATATTGATCCCCGCTAACAAAACGGGGTCTTAACTCCAGCAGATCTGTGGCTATACCTACTGTAATTTTATTTGTTTCACCACTGTTGGGGTCAAGTCGGTGGATGTAACCTGCCTGTTCAAAGATGATCCCGTCCCGGCCTGCTGCAAGGTCTATAACCGGAAAATCCTTAAAGTTTGTATGTCTGGACACAGCTTTTGAGGCTGGATCATAGCTGTAAATGTTGAATTCCCCGTCACGGTCACTTCTAAAGTAGAGCTTTCCATTTAGCCATTGAGGCTTAGTATCGTTACTGCCTCCTGCAGGTTTGGGAACCTCGGACACCTCATAGGTTTCAGGATCATAGATCCAGATCCTGGAGGTAGTTCCGCCGCGGTAGTGTTTCCATTGTTCAAAACGGTCTCCAAGGGGGGTGTAGGCTATTTTACTTCCGTCCTCATTGTAGTCTGCCCAGTTGGCGTGAGGGATCTTTAGCGGTTCTACATTTCCGGTCTCAATATTTACATTGAAAAGGCTACTGTAGCGGTTGGTGAAAACGTCACGTTGGGAGGCGAAAAGAACCATATTACCGTCTGGCGTAAAATCCCTTACAACGTCCGGGTAGGGATGCCAGGTAAGTCTTTTTGGTACTCCACCTTCAGCCGGCACCACGTACACATCAAGATTTCCGTCATATTCTGCGCTAAAGGCAATGGTTTTCCCATCGGGGGAAAAGACAGGATTCCGCTCCACTCCTTCATCTACAGTTAGCCGGCGGGGATTGGAACCATCTTTGTCTGCCACCCAGAGATCTTCAGCGTAAATAAAGGCAATTTGGGAATCACTCATTGCCGGCTGAGAGAGCAGGCGGGTGTCATTAATGTTTATCTGGGCGTAAGTAAGGCCAGATAGAAAAAGCAAAATACAAAACGGAAGGTTTAGAAGTTTTCTCATAAATGCCAAAAGTTGTTTTATATGAACTAATTTATTCCTGAAGATAAAACTTCTTCAGGAATGAATGTGGGGCCCTATGACACATTTTTACAAAAAATGAGAATGTGGCAATTTTTGTAAATCATCACTACTGAAGGAATGTAAACCGGGGCTTGGTTCAAACTGAAGTAAAAAGGCAGAATTTCTCTGTTGAGATCGGTATACAACTATAAGGGAAAGGCTGAAACCTGAAGGTTTTTATTGCTTCTTAAATCCGCGGTAATTACAGTTATATGAGATGTCTTGCGAATGACGATCCTCTCGCTAAAGTTTGTTTTTAGGATCTGCAATAATGGATGCTATTGTTTTATTGTTGAAAAGCCGCCATCTACGTGGATAATTTGACCTGTTATCCAGGATGATCCCGGAGTTAGTAAGAAGACAGCTGCTTCTGCAATATCTTTTGGTTCTCCTATTTTCTTTAATGGGTTCTTTTGAGATTGCGCCTCCACTTTCTCCTGGGTATTTAAAAATTTACTGGCGAGATTCGTATTGGTGAGGGACGGGGCTACTGCATTTACTCTTATGCCTGGAGATAATTCTGCTGCAAGGGATCTGGTCAATCCTTCAATCGCACCTTTGGACATGGCAACTTGTGAATGAAAGTTAAAACCGGTTTGAACAGCAACTGTTGAAAATAGCACAATTGAAGAATCATGGCTTTTTTTCATTTTTGGTAAAAGCTGTTGAATAATTTTAGTTGCACCTAAAACCTGTAATTTAAAATCTTCAATAAAGTCTTCTTCTTTAAAACGGTGGAAAGGTTTTAAATTAATACTACCGGGACAATATGCCAAACCGTGAATTTCTTCGGGGAGATCTTCAGGATTCAAGGTTTCGGAAAGTACATCTAATTTGAAATACCTTACATTTTGTCTGTCCTGGAGAACATTGTTGTTGTAGGTCGCCACAATATTAGCTCCTTGTTTTTCAAGTATAGCAACTATCTCTTTACCAATACCTGAAGAACCACCAATAATTACATAATTTCTCATTTCCTTTTGTTTTTACACTAAAATGCTATAGAACGGTCCTTTTGGGTATTAATATTCTAAAGTACCGTATTTTCCTGAAACTGTTTAGGAACGTATTGTTTAAAAGTGTGTTCGCACGGACTTCAGGTCCATTAGCTGCCAAAAAAAATAATATGCCCTTTTGAGATATTTGGTTCTCTCTGTTGACCGTGCGTGGTTTCCCGGCCTGTTGTTGCTAAGATTTTCTATAATATAATTTCCCACTTAAAAATAGTAATATGAGCGGGATCAAACCGATTGGGCTGTATTCTTCTTTCCCAAGAAAACTCACGATTAGAAGAATTAAAGCGATAGCAAGAATCATTAAATTTTCGAATGTACTTTTATTCATATTTTTAAATGTTTGTAGAGGATTATCCGGCTGAGGTTATTATGTTTTCTTGGTTGTAAAATGTTCCCATAGAGGGTAATTATTCCTTGTTCAGGTTCGGAGGCAATGTATTGTCGCCGGTTAATGAAAGTGGTTTGTAGGGAAGACGTCACTTCCCGGGGGTAACGTTCATCTTATGAAAATAAATTTAGGAAATTATCCTTTGAAATATCAACCTGATGCAATTTTTAGCAGGCTCCAGCCTTGGAATTTACTTCTATCTCGATAGGGACATTATAGTTTACCCTATGTCATGTGTTTTTTCCCTTCCGCAATATTTTGATAATACGGTTATAGAAAATTTCTGATAAATTCCAGTTGTATCCTTCAAAATCTGTGGTATTTGTAAACTGGATTACCACAGCATCAATGTCTTTATGATACCTGGCAATACTTTGAAACCCGGGAATTAACCCGGTATGGTCATACCCGTAAATAGAAGAATAGATCATCTGTTCCTCCCCTTCAAATAAGGAGCCATCGTTCAATGCCCTTAGGAAAATGCCAACATCTTCGGCGGTTGCCAACATAGATCCATAGTCGGTTGTTTTGATATCTTCCTCAACTCCCACATAATATCCACTCATTACGTCATCTAAGTTGACATCATGAATTGAAGCATATGTATTTTCCAGTCCAAGGGGGAGTAGAATTTCCTGTTCTATATATTGAAATTTGCTCCTGCCTGTAACCTTTTCAATAAGTTCAGTAATCAATAAATAATTAGTATTTGAATATTCATATTTTTCACCGGGTTCGAAATTTGCCGGCAAATCCAATACTCTTTCCAGTGCTTCTTCACTACTTTTTGGTGGATTGATCCAGAAATCTGGTGTGTCGGTTAAATTGGGAATGCCACTTCTGTGCTTTACCAACATTTCCAGGGTAATTCTTTCTGCATTTTCTATTCGTCCTACAAGTTCAGGAAAGTAATCAGCAACAGTTTTGCTTAAAGACAAATGCTTGTCGTTGACTAGTTTTGCAATAGCAACAGCATCATATAATTTACCAATGCTGGCTATTTTGAATAATGAAGACGGGCTTGCGGGTATTTTATGTTCCTTATTTTTCCATCCTGCTGCGTAAAATTCTGGTTTATGACCTCCCTGGTCTATATAGACAATTACTCCGTCAAATCCATAATTTGTTATTTCTTCTACCTGTTCTTCCACCGTGTCGGGTAACGGTAATATCCATGCCTTTAATACAATCCATGGAACGAAAAAGAGGGAGATCACGGTGCCAACAATTAATGTTGTTGTGATTACGAGTTTAGTTTGTTGCCTGGTCATTTTTCACCTAATGTGCTTTTAATTTTTTATTGGTTTAGTTCGTGTTGCAATAACATGATCAACTCGTTGATCTCTCTATCAAGATCTTTTCTTCGATCAATCACGTCCTGAGTAAAGGTTAATTTCATTCCCAGTAAATTTCTTATTCTACCATCAGTTAACAATCGGTTATAATCGTTTTTTTCTTCATTTTGAATGTTGATTTCAGGAACATTGGATTTTACCAGAGGGACAAAATTTATTTCCTTCTCCAGAATATCATCAATTCGTATTTGATGGACGCTTAATCTATCTTCGAGGATATCATTAAGTTTATTTAACCGAAATTCTAATTCTGTAAATTTTTCACTGATGCTTTTATTTTTGATCAGGCTTAATTTATCAGTGTTTTTTAAATTGTCGTAAGCGTTAAATGTTGGCTTGTCACTTTCTAAATCCCAGACGGCCCTTTTAAAAATTGAGTCGGGAATTGGGGAAATTTTAGTTTGGTTTGATCCAATTCCGAGAATCCTGATGAGTCTTCTTTTTAAAGTATCCTCTTTGGAAATTAATGATAAAGATTGAGATCGTGCCAGGTCTAAATTTTCTAATAGATTTTTGAGAACTACTTTTTCCTGAATTGCATCTTTTCTGTTTTCATTCCAGTTGTTAATTTGTAGAGCAATCAATATTCCAATTACAACCAAAATTATTTCTCCAATTGCATAAAGAAGATACTTGCTGAATTTATTTTCTGATAATAATCCCTGGCGGATCTTCCTGAAGAAATTGATCATTAGAGAATACTTTCTCTAAATATATGATTTTAAATTAATTAGCTTGTAGGGATTTGGGTGCACAATTGTGAATAAAAAAATGCGAGCTGCTGAATCAAGGAAATTAAATTTAATCTGAATTTTTCAACGTTCTAAGGTCGATCACCAAACCTTTTTAACTTTGCCAATCACAAGAAGTCCAATTCCCAATCCCATACTTGCTCCAATCCAAAAGCCGTGGATTTTTGTGTCCAGTAAATAATGTGCTCCTATTCCTAACAGGAGAATTATTAATCCAATTATTCTAACCTTATTCATTCTTGAGTGGTTTTTTTATTTTTTACTCTATAAGTCAGGGATGCTGAAATAATAAAAGCAGGTACTATAAAAACATTAATTACAGTACGTGGTTCAATCCATTCATATTGTGCGGCTATTATGGCCGAGAATAATATCACATTTAAAATGTAGAATCCTGTTTTATTTATCTTCATCAGTTCTAAGTTTTTAAGAAACTATTCTTGCTATTTAAACCTTTTATAAATCAAAAGCTTTTTTAAAATTGTTACGCAGTCGATATTGAAAAAACATTCCCAACAGATAAAATAAAATTCCAACTGCAAATATAATTAGTCCAAAAATGAAAGTCTTATTGTCTTCATGATATGACTTTGCTGCTAGTATGGTAATAATTCCAACAAATACAGTAAGAACAGGAAAAATAGAAATTACAGGATTTGGTCTTGTGTTTAGCATTATGGATGTGTCTTTTCCTGAACTGATTATTTTACCTTTTAAATAGGCGGTTTTCCTTTTAAAATTTGGAACATACCACGTTATATAGGTCCAATTGTCATAAGCTTCAAACTCATCCTGATTTATAAATTTTCCAACAAAACCTGAATTGCTTTTCTGAAAGATATCTTCAATTCTTTGCTTTAGTGTTTCTCCCTTCAAATTAGAGGGATATTTTATTCGGCTGGAATTAAGTAATTTTTCAATGATTTTCATCGGTATATTTTCGTTTCCTAAAGATTTGCGGGAATTTGCCCATTTTCTATTGCTAATTCAGTTACCAATGCTTCTAAAACATTCTTCCTTAATTTTCCTTTATCACGTTCCAGAATAAAAACAGCTATAGAAGTATCCATCTCTGGAAAATATAAAACTACAGTACCCCAAAACCCGCCGTGGCCATAGCTGGTAAAACCTTCTACATCTCCTATTGATAAACCCAAACCGTATTTATTATCTTTTCCATCGTTGGTTTCAACTGGTGTATAAATCTGGCTGAGGGTGTTTTTGTCTTCTATTATTTTATAATTGAATAAATTGTAAGAGAATTGAGCCAATTCCTTTGTTGTAGTCGCGATTCCGCCACCTCCATATAAATCCCATGAAATATCGTGGTTGTAAGAATCCCAGTTCTTTTCTCCCCAATATTGATGAACTAATGGTTTTGTCTGTTTGCTTTTAGTTTCTAAAGTTGGAAACCAGGTGTTGGAAAAGCCTAATTCTTCATATTTAAGCAACTCTCTAATAGATTCATAAAATGGCTCTTTCGTTACGGTTTCAATAATTTCGGTAGATAACAAATAATTGGCGTCTGCATAGTTGAAAATATCTTCCGGTTTCCCCAAGGGACTTCCGTTTTTACCGTAAGTTCAAGCTGTTCGTCTCTTGTCCATCTATACTTTTGGTTCTTATCTACCCAATCTAAATACTCATTGTTCGCATAATCTTCAATTCCACTTGTATGCGATAATAGATGTTTAATTTTTATGCGGTCTAAATCATAACCATCAGATTCAAATAATTTGATGGTTCTATTGGTTAGATGATCCCTGATAGGATCTTCTATTGAAAGTTTGTTTTGTTCCTGAAGCCTCAAAATGGCCGCAGAAATATATGTTTTTATACTGCTCGCAATTAATGCAGGTTGATCAGGGGATAACTTAATTTTATTTGCAGCATCTGAATATCCTGCACTTCCACTCCAGGTTATGCCTTTTTCAGGGGATTCTATATGAACCATTATGCCAATGGATTCGGGATTGTTTTGATAGATAGAATCTACTATATTTTGGAATTCGGCGTAATCCTTATTTCCTGAACTTCCATTTTTTGTTGGTGCACAGCTGGTTAAAATCAAAAGTGAAATCAGCAAATAAGTAATATTACTTTGTCTCATAAGCATTTTTGAATGTGGCCCGTTCCAGTCTGCATTACGACAGGCTGTGGAAAGGTGATGTGAAAAAGTTGTTTTGTCCTGGTTTCTTGATCATCTTACTCTTCCTGAATATTACCTGCCAGTAATACTTTGAAGAAGTCAGAGACCATGGATTTACCTGTATCCATATTGGAATCGACATTTGATAAAATAGTAATAGTATAATCTGCTTCTGGTATATAGATTATCTCACCACTTATTCCATACCACCCACCGCTATGACCTAAAATGGTTTTATTGTACCTTTTATCCACGTCTATTCCGTAACCTAAATGGGTATTATATCCCTTAACCCATGGCTTTGTCATTATAGCCACTGTTTTTTCATTTATTAATTTAAAACTGAAAAGTGCTTTATTAAAATTAAATAGATCTTCTACGGTAGAATAATGAAAACCTCCGGGAGATGCTTTTGAAAGGTAAAAGATGTTATTCTTTAAAGGTTTAGTTGTATTTCCGGCAAAAGTATATCCGTTTGCTTTATTTTCTATTATAGCGTCAACATCGTAGGCTGCAGTATTTACCATTTTAGCTTTCTTGAAAATATTTTCTTTCAGGTAGTCGTAGTAATTAGTTCCGGTAATTTCTTCTATGATTAATCCGAGTAATACATAGCCTGCCGCATCATAATTATATTCTGTTCCTGGCTCCGAAAGAAGAGAATCATTCACAAATAGTGGCACAAAATCTTTTACTTCTTTAAAGTCAAATTTACATTTGTTTATAAAGTTGGTGACATAGAAGTTAGGTAATCCTGCAGTATGAGTTAATAATTGCGATATGGTAACAGAGTTTTTAACTTCTTCATTTGGATAATCTTTAAGATATTTTCCTAGTGGTTTAGAAAAAAAAGATTGTATGGAATATTTTGAAAGGAGATAGTAATCTCGATTCAGGTTTAAATAGTTGATCAATAGCTGTTTACCGAAAGTGGCGTGTAGGGAAGATTTCACTTTCCGGTATAACGGATCTTTATTAGGGAAATAAATGTAGGAAATTATCTTTTAAAAAGGCCATTTTTGACAGGCTTTTGCTTTAAACCAATGCTTTAAAGTTGTAGCCTTCCTTTTTATAATGCTCCAGCACCTGGGGTAGTACCTGCTTTAAATTTTTTTCGGCTTTATGGCTGTCGTGGAAAACTATGATGCTGCCGGGACCTGCATTCTTCAGTACATTTTCAAGGCACTTTTCAGGAGAAATGCGCAAGTCATAATCCATGCTCACTATACTCCACATGACGATCCTGAAACCCAGTTTCTGAAGTTTTTTTGCCTGTACATTTCTTATCTTTCCGTAAGGGGGTCGAAAAAGGGGATCTTGAATGTCTTTTCCCTGAGGAAGATTTTGATCAATAACCTCCCGGGCTTTAAGGGTATTCTGAATGTATTCTTCTACCGGAGTTTTCCAGCCATTAAGGTGGTTGTAGGTGTGATTGCCTACCACGTGACCTGCATCAATAACCTGCCGGAAGACTTCCGGATGTTTATCCACATTTTCACCAATACAAAAAAAGCTGGCTTTGGCATCGTAAGCCTTTAACTGTTCCAGGACCCACGGAGTCACGCCCGGGACAGGACCATCGTCAAAGGTGAGGTAGAGGGCCTTTTCGTCCTCAGGACCCTCCCATATCCTCTGTGGGTAGATCCATTTTATGATCCTGGGTATGCGCTCTCTCATGTCTCCTGTGCCCCTCTTTTTACAGCGAATCCCTTATTTCGGTAGGGAGCAGGTCTGCTCCATCAGTCGGTACTTCTTCGGGCGCCACTTCAGGGCTTCCGTAGAAATGCTGGAAAAGCATAAGGTACTGGTTGAACTTATCTGCTTCTTCTCTTGCGAGTTCTTCGGTGTCATTTATGATCAACAGGTCTACCAGGCTTCTGTAGCGTTCAATGTCGGTAACTATTTCATTTCCGCGGGAAAATTGTCTGTCCAGCTCAAGGGAACTGTAATAGGTAAGGTTCTCCTGGTATTTTTGCGCCACATCCTGCCACAGTTCACGGGCTTTTTCCTTTTTTCCTACCTCATAATACCCCTGGATAAATGGTTCCAGTAAAGTATAATATTCAAAGTAGTCTACAGGCATTTTTTCCATTGCGAGATCCATGACATCTTCTGCCCGTTGCATTTTGCCCTCGTTGATAAGGGTTTCGGAAAGACGTGCCAGGTTGCTGCGATAGGTAATGGCATTCTTACGGGTTTCAGGATCGTAATACAGGTCGGGATCTCCCGAGGTGCCCCAGTACCAGTTCATCACAATGTCATACATTTTATCTGAATCAATGCGGCCCATATCAAACGGGTTACGCGGATTCACCGGCGTCTTTATCGGCACCAGTTTGTAAGCGACCCCGTCCAACTGAAGGTAATCTTTCATCCACAGGTAGTCGTCATCTCCAAAACTTCCGCCGGTAAAGTAAATAGGTCTCTCCCAGTCATTTCCTGCAATAATATCCAGCATTAACAGCCTGTTCTTGTAGAGAATGTCTCCCGATAGTTCGATTACAATATCGTCAACTATCTCACCGGCATTCTGAGGTTTTACAATGCCATTTTCCAGCACATTTTCCTTATTCACAGGAATTCTTATGTGTTTGGTAGGGAAGGTACTTACGCTTTGCCCACTCATCAAATCGGCTTTGGTGCGGGGGTCGTCGCTGGCGATCCAGTTCATCCAGGTCTCTATGTTCATAGTGTCCTGCGTAATGGGCTGGAACCAAACAGCATCTCTTGTTCCATACCTGTACTGCTCATGTTGTAGCTGTCCCGGGATAGGATCGCTCTCCCAGGCTTTGCGCTTCATCTGGTCAATATACCAGTCGGTCGCAAAGAGGCTGGTGTTTACGATACGCACATCTGTACGGTAGCCTTCCACTTGCTGCGCATACCATAAAGCAAAGGTGTCATTATCCCCAATGGTAAAGAGAATTGCATTTTCATCGAGACTATCCAGGTACATTTTTGCCATTGCCAGGGCAGAGTAGCGGTTCGATCTGTCGTGATCATCATAATTCTCACTGGCCAGTATTCCCGGAACAGCCAGCAAAGAGACAACCACCACAAGGGCAACAGCGATCTTTGGCTTCAGGTAATCCTTCAGAAGATCGAAGAGGGCATAAACCCCAAATCCTATCCAGATGGCAAATACATAGAAGGAACCAACCAAAGCATAATCTCTTTCCCGTGGTTCAAAAGGCCTTTCATTAAGGTAGATCTTAAGGGCAATTCCTGTAAAGAGAAAGAATACCAGTAGTACCCAAAAGTTTTTCTTGTCCCTGCTGTATTGGAACACCAGGCCAATTATTCCTAATAGAAGCGGAAGAAAATAATAGGTATTCCTCGCCGGATTGTTTTTCGCATCGGAGGGAAGCTGATCCTGGTTCCCAAGACGGGCCTCGTCAATAAAGTCAATCCCGCTAAGCCAGTTTCCATTCTGGTCTGTATATTTTCCCTGCACATCGTTTTGGCGACCTGCGAAATTCCACATGAAATAACGCCAGTACATATAACCCATCTGGTACTCGAACAGGTAATTCATGTTTGAGCCAAAGGACGGTTTATCAACATCGAGGTATTCCCTAAAGCGGCTTAAAAAGCTATGGTACTGTTCATAATCAACATTCCCCTGATTGAAATTCTGCTTGAATTCATTCACAGCGGCAATAAGCTGGTCCTCTTGTTGATATTCGGGTTTAATGGTGAAATCAAGCGGCCCCGTAAACTCCATGTAATTGGAAGCATGCTCTGTGCTCCACATACGCGGCAGGAATGCCTTATGATCATCATCTGTATTTTGTTTCGCGTTTTTGTAATCATTGACGATTACATATTCGCCTGTAGCCTCATCTATCTCATATTTAGGCTTGTCGTCTACATAAGGATTGTTTTCATCAAGGCCGCTGTAGATCTCTGTAAACTGAGGACCGTAGAACAAATGCGTTTCGGGATATTGTTCCCTGTTGTAATATGCCAATAGTTCCCGTGCGTTGTTCGGGTTATTTTCATTGATCACCGTGTTTGCGTTTGCCCTTATAGGAAGCATCAGCCAGGAGGAGAATCCAATGAAGATGAACAGGATGCACAGCAGTAATGTGTTTAGCTGAAAGTATTGTTTGCGCCGCGTGTATTTAATTCCGAAGTAAAAAGCAGCGATAAGTACAAGGCCCGTAAAAATTGTTCCCGAATTAAACGGAAGCCCCAAAGTATTCACAAAGAAAATTTCTGTAGCCGAAAATAGCACCAGGGAATAAGGGAGCAGTAGCTTAAAAATGAACATTAGCACTGCCACCACTACAATATTTGCAATGATAAAATTCTTAACCGTGATCTTCGAGAAATTCTTGAAATAGTAAAGAAAACCAATGGCAGGTATTGTGAGCAGCCCCATAAAGTGCACTCCAAAAGAAAGTCCTACTATGAAGCAGATAAGGATCACCCAGCGGTTCCCCCGTGGCTCAAACATATCCCTTTCCCAAAGCAGTCCCAGGTAAAACAGGATAGACATAAGGAAGGTGGCCATGGCATAAACTTCGGCTTCCCCGGCATTGAACCAAAAACTGTCTGTAAAAGTAAAAGCAAGAGAACCTACCGCGGCACTACCAAGAACAGCAGCTTTTTTAGCACCGGAGATCCCGCTCACAGGTCCGCTTATCTTCAAAACCAGTAATACAATAGACCAGAACATGAACAGAATGGTAAAGGCGCTGGCAAAGACCGACATGAGATTCACCATATAAGCCACTTGTGAAGGTTCACTGGCAAAAATGGAGAAAAAAGCTCCCATCATTTGGTAGAGCGGCGCACCGGGAGGGTGTCCAACTTCAAGATTTGAAGAAGTGGCAATGTATTCTCCTGCATCCCAAAAACTAAGCGTGGGTTCCACAGTAAGCCAAAAGGTTGCGAGTGCTATAAGGAAAACCAACCAGCCCAGAATTTTATTCCACCTGGTAAAGTTAAAATCTGTCATATTTGTGAGTTTGAGAACAGTGGCGAATTTAAGAATAATTAAAATACTGTAGGAAGAACGAATTTCAAAAGAAGATATTTTGGATTGGAGCGGCTAAGTGCTGAATTTTAACCTGTTGACAGGTATGTAAACATACAGGTTTTAAAAATGTTATTTTCACGGAACAATAAAATTTAGCCTTCGGGAAAAGAATTTGAAAAAAATGTTTGTACAAGCCAAAGTTTGTTTTAAATTTGCATCCGCATTACAGCAATGGCCTATGGTGTAACTGGCAACACGTCTGGTTTTGGTCCAGAAGAGTCTAGGTTCGAGCCCTAGTAGGCCAACTGAAATGAAAAACCCCGAACGAAAGTTCGGGGTTTTGTTGTTTATAGGTAGCTGTGCGAAGTCGAAGGTTGTGCGAAGTCTCAGACTTCGCACAACTTCAAAAAACTTTATAATTTATTTTCAGTAAATTAATAAAGTGAAAGCAGGCTATACCATAAAAGATCAATCCAAACCTCATTTTTTAACAGCAACAGTTGTAGACTGGGTTGATATATTCAGCAGACAGATCTATAGGGATTGCATTCTTGACAGCCTTACTTACTGTGTGCAGAATAAAGGGATGATAGTTTATGGTTACGTTATAATGACCAATCACATTCATCTAATCATACAATCTGAAAAAGGGGAGTTGTCAAATCTGCTCAGGGATTTCAAAAAGTTTACTGCCACAAAGATCCTGGAGCATCTTCAAAATTATGGGGAAAGCAGAAGAGAATGGATCCTGGAGAGACTGGCACTAGCTACTTTGACCCATAGCAGAAACAAGAATTATCAGGTTTGGAAGTACGGCAACCACCCCGAAGAAATTTACAGCTCAAAATTCTTGTGGTCAAAACTGGATTATATTCACCTGAATCCTGTACGCGCAGGTTTTGTGAGCCGTGCTTCCCATTACACATATTCCAGTGCTTCAAATTATGTGAACGGCAAAGGAATATTTGAGCATGTAACTCTGGCCGACCATCCCGTTTCGAATTTGGTAATGCACCAAAGAATAAGAGATAAATATTACTAAGGTGCTGCTGTGCGAAGTCTCCAGACTTCGCACAGCAGCTCTACACCTACTAAACAAAAAAAGCCCCGGAAAATTCCGGAGCTATATATAATAAAGCCACATTTTTTACATTTCACTATGCCACCTGAGACAGTGCTGCAGGAATATGGTTGTAATAATTTAATGAACTCTGATAAAAATTCAGGCTTCTTTTATCCTTTTTGAGACAGGAAGAAAGAAAACGATCCAGATCCTGGCACTCGAAATTTACTGTGGTATATTCATGATCAGACACAGGTATTTCTGCCTTGATGGTCTGTTCTTTATAATCGATCTCTACCCTGCGGGCTCCAAAATACATTTTGATGATGCCCTTGTGAAGAGAGCTGAATTTTTCCATTTCTGTTTCACAATCTGTACAACTGCTATGAACAAAATTTTTAAATTCTTCAATAATTTGGGAGGGTTGAAATGATGTCATGAGGCTGATTGGTTTTGGTTATTATTCTTTGCTTACGGGGCCTAAATTAAGGGTTGAGGTGTTAAATATGTTCTAACAAAATGTTGATTAATATAGAATTAACAACAAGGCTTTATTCTTGTGAAAAATTTGGGAGGAAAGAGGGCACTGGAAAGTTTAAGTGCTAAAGCGATTTTAACAAAATTTCCTTAAACAGCGTAAATCATCCCGTGAAAATTGTTTTATGTACTTCCTGTTCACAGGCTTTTGCAGGAAAAATACTATCTTCAACAAAAACCAGGGTGTGAGTAAAAAAAGAAAAGTAATCTGGATATCGGCCGGTGTGATTGGAATAGTTCTCCTGCTGTTCCTGGCTAACCTCTACGTAAAAAACAGAATTGAGCAGAGACTTGAAAGTAAGGTGGGAGCTTCAGATTATAAAGATCTGTCTGTAAATATCTTCCTCAATAAATTCAGTGTGGAAGACCTGAAAATGGAGCAGGGGGGATTTGCCGGTAAAGTGGATAAAATAAATGTTAGTGGGATATCTTACTACAAATTCCTTTTTAAGAACGAGGTGGAGATAGATGAGCTCAAGCTCGATTCCCCGCAAGTTAGCCTGTTTCCAAAAGATACTTCAGCAAAAAAAGATTCCGCTAAACAGAAAGTGCATATAAAAAACTTCAGGATAGAGGACGGGAGCTTCAGCAAAAAAAGTGCAGATACCGCTGCTGCCTCAATATACGCACATATTCCAACTGCTCACATGAGGAATTTGAAATCGGGGATGCAGCTTTCCGACTTTAATTCTTATGATGTGGAAATGGATTCCGTTTTCATGAAGATGAATTCCGAACATTATATTGATGTGGGAAATGTTTCGGCGGTAAACGGAGAGGTGAAAATCTCAGATTTTAAAATACGTTCCTTTTATCCCAGGAGTGAATTCATTCAAAATATCCCTTATGAAAAAGATCACATCACGCTCGATGTGAAGTCGATCACCCTGGACAGCCTGAATATTGGAATGCGCAAGGATTCTTTATATCTAAGAAATCATGAAATGACTATTAGCGGGGCCGATCTCACTATTTACCGGGACAAGCAGGTGCCCGATGATCCCAGGGAGAAAGCTTTATACAGCAAATTGCTGCGGGAGGCGCCGTTGTTACTCAACTTCGAAAAGGTACTGGTAGAAAATAGTGAGATCGTTTACGAAGAGCAGGTAGAGCGCGAAGATGGGCCTGCAGTAGTGCGTTTCGCGGCTGTAAATGCCAATATCAACAACCTCCACAATATTCGGGAACTAAAGGCTCAACCTGAAATCACTGCCAATGCCGATTTTATGCAGGGTACTCCCGTAAAAATTGACTGGACTTTTCCTGTTTTTGATCCTCAGGACAAATTCCAGATTTCGGGCACCTTTGGGAGGCTGGAAGGAGAGGCCCTTGATCCATTCCTGGTGCCCTCCCTACATGCACGCGCACGAGGTACAGTGAATAATGTTTACTTTAATTTCTACGGTAATGATGATATCCTGCAGGGAGATTACAGGATGGAATATGAAAAATTCAAGATCGAGCTGCTCACCAAAAGAAAGGGGAAAGAAAAAGGCTTTTTAAGTTCCATTGCAAATCTTTTTGTGGACAATAATCAGGAACCCGATGAAGGGGAAGAACAGGATGTAAAGGTGGAAAGAAATAAACATCGTTCCTTCTGGAACTACGCCTGGAAAGGCCTTCGGGAAGGTTTGATCGATGCCGTAGGGCAACTTTAGAAGGTTTAAGGTCTAAGGTTTAATGTTCAAAGTTCAGGATTTAAGGTCGATTCTGATAATATTTCAGGAAAAATCCTTTCAGAAATGCTCTTTTTGAGAGGTGAGTCCATATGGTTATAAAATTCCCCGGCCTATCGAAAATTTTGCGTAAAAATTGAAATGACACCGATAGCTATCGGGGGTAAAATTTAAGTTGTTTTAGTGTCTTTTTTTAGATTCTTATCTTCTCAGGATCTTGTCTGTTGGAGAATAGTGACAAAATTTCAATGGTTTCATTTTTTTGTCGGTAGTAAAGATTATTAAATTTCGCAACCACCGCTCTTCTAACAGTTTTGTTTTTCCCTGAGAGTTGAAAAAGTTCTGGATTCTTAGAAATTAATTCAATGGTATGATCAAGTTCCCGGGAGAAATTCTGCAATTCTCTTTCTGTCCAATTTTTTTCTAAATATTTAAGTGTAGCTTCTAATTCGGAAAGTGCGTGGTTAGTCCATCGAATCTTATAACCACTTCTCATATAATTTCCTTGCTTCGGAATGAGATTCTAATTTTCCGGAATCAGCATCTTTTATTCCTTGTTCGATAGATTTTTTTTCTTCTTTGGAGATTTCTTTCCACCAGTCAGTTTTCTCACTCTCGCGCAACTTCATTATTTTTTCAACAATAGATTTATCGTTTAGAGTGGATAACCACTGGATTAATTCTATTTTTTTATTTTGAAGATCTAAGTCCATATCTCAAATTTACAATTTAGAACCAAAATAATCTTCTTTGCTCGAAGTTTTTAACTGCTGCATCACCAATTTCCAATCTTGACTTAATCGTCACGAGCGAAGAATTATATTTCTTATTAATTTTAAAATACGGAATAATTCCACATAATAGGATAATTTCCTATTTTTGCTGAAAATCAGCAGTATGGATTATGAAAGGATAAAGGAGAAGCTGAGTATTTTAGCCGATGCCGCTAAATACGACGTTTCCTGTTCTTCCAGCGGAAGCAAACGCAAAAATACCTCCAATGGCCTGGGAGATTCTTCAGGGATGGGGATCTGTCATTCCTATACCGAAGACGGTCGCTGCGTTTCCCTTCTCAAGATCCTGCTCACCAATCACTGTATTTTCGATTGCGCCTACTGCGTTACCCGAAAGAGCAACGACATCAAACGCGCTGCTTTTAAAGTGCAGGAGGTGGTAGATCTCACCATTCACTTTTACCGGCGCAATTATATTGAAGGCCTTTTCCTGAGCTCCGGGATCTTTAAAGATGCCGATTATACCATGGAACGGCTCATACAGGTAGCCAAAAAACTGCGACTGGAAGAGAATTTCAACGGCTATATCCACCTCAAGTCAATTCCCGGCGCAAGTGATGAGCTCATGCGGGAAGCGGGGCTCTACGCCGACCGGCTAAGCGTCAACATCGAGATCCCCACCAAAAGCGGACTCAAATTACTGGCGCCCGATAAAAAACACGAGGATTTCATGAAGCCCATGGAAAAGGTGAAAAATGAGATCATCCAGTATAAACAGGAAAGCAAGCTTATAAAAAGCACCCCCAAGTATGCCCCGGCAGGGCAGAGCACGCAAATGATCATTGGAGCATCTGGCGAGAGTGACCGCGATATTATGTACTCGGCTACTTTTTTCTATAAAAAGTACAACATGAAGCGGGTTTACTATTCGGGGTATGTGCCTGTGGCTAATGATCCGCGGTTGCCGGCTTTGGGAAGTCAGGTGCCGCTGTTGAGGGAGAACCGGCTGTACCAGACAGACTGGCTGCTGCGCTTCTACGGCTTTGATATTCGGGAGCTACTTAATGAGCAGCATCTCAATCTTGACCTGGAGGTAGATCCAAAACTCAGCTGGGCGCTGCGAAACCGGCACCTTTTTCCGGTGAATATTAATCAGGGTAGAAAAGCAATTGCTGTTGCGGATTCCGGGAATAGGGCTCAAGTCGGTTAACAAGATCCTGCAGGCGAGGAAATTCCGGAAGCTTAACTGGGAACATTTGAAGAACATCGGCATCGCCATGAACAGGGCGAAACATTTTATCACCTGTGACTCCCGCGAATTTGAAGTAAAAGAACCTTCCAGCGAGTATCTCAAAAATGTCATTTTAGGCACCTCTTCGGGGAAGTTCAGAAAAGATATTGGAAGCCAATTAAGCCTTTTTTAGATGGAACAGCAGGCGGTACTTGTTTATGACGGAACCATGGAAGGTTTTCTTTGTTGCGTGTTCACCGCCTACGAAGAAAAGCTGAAAGTGGTGGATATAAATCCGCCGGGAGCACAGGCGGGGCAACAATTATTCTCGGAACCACGGGAAGTGATCACCGAGCCCGAAAAAGCCAAACGGGTGTGGTCTTCTTTAAAGAAGAAAACATCCGCCGCCGGACTGCGGGATCTAAAATGGGCTTTTTTAAGTGAAATTCCGGGGATGGAGATGCACATGTACAGCATGATACGCTATATCCTTGCCGAAAGTGTGCCGGTGGACCGGGATTTTTCCCATCCCGCGGTTCTAAAAGTTTCTCAGGCGGCCAAAAAAGTGGGTCGGGAGAAACATCGCATGGAGGCATTTGTGCGCTTCAGGCTTACAAAAGATGAGGTGTATTTTGCGGCCATTGAACCCGATTTTAATGTGCTGCCGCTTATAAAAAGCCATTTTAAGAACCGGTATGCAGATCAAAAGTGGATCATCTATGACCTAAAACGGAATTTCGGGATCGCCTGGGATCTTTCCGTAGTAAATTACATCACCCTGGATCTCGATCCCGCCATAGGCATTTCGGGCGCACCCGAGGCTTATTTTCACTCTTCAGAAATAGCATTTCAGAAGCTATGGAACCAGTATTTCACCAGTACCAACATCAAAAGCAGGGCAAATCAAAAATTGCATGTGCAGCACCTTCCAAAGCGGTACTGGAAATATCTTACAGAAAAGAACCTTTAAAAATGCCATTTTTGAGAGGTAAAGCAAACCAGCGTCATTCTGAATTTATTTCAGAATCCTTTTGATCGAATCCAAAACAAATAGAACCTGAAACTCCCGAAGCTTCGGGACAGGTTGACGGAATCCAAGAACCTTCAGAAATGCCATTTTTGAGAGGTAAAGCAAACCAGCGTCATTCTGAATTTATTTCAGAATCCTTTTGATCGAATCCAAAACAAATAGAACCTGAAACTCCCGAAGCTTCGGGACAGGTTGACGGAATCCAAGAACCTTCAGAAATTCCATTTTTGAGAGGTAGAGCAAACCAGCGTCATTCTGAATTTATTTCAGAATCCTTTTGATCGAATCCAAAACAAATAGAACCTGAAACTCCCGAAGCTTCGGGACAGGTTGACGGAATCCAAGAACCTTCAGAAATTCCATTTTTGAGAGGTAGAGCAAACCAGCGTCATTCTGAATTTATTTCAGAATCCTTTTGATCGAATCCAAAACAAATAGAACCTGAAACTCCCGAAGCTTCGGGACAGGTTGACGGAATCCAAGAACCTTCAGAAATTCCATTTTTGAGAGGTAAAGCAAACCAGCGTCATTCTGAATTTATTTCAGAATCCTTTTGATCGAATCCAAAACAAACAGAACCTGAAACTCCCGAAGCTTCGGGACAGGTTGACGGAATCCAAGAACCTTCAGAAATTCCATTTTTGAGAGGTAAGGCAAACCAGCGTCATTCTGAATTTATTTCAGAATCCTTTTGATCGAATCCAAAACAAATAGAACCTGAAACTCCCGAAGCTTCGGGACAGGTTGACGGAATCCAAGAACCTTCAGAAATGCCATTTTTGAGAGGTAAAGCAAACCAGCGTCATTCTGAATTTATTTCAGAATCCTTTTGATCGAATCCAAAACAAATAGAACCTGAAACTCCCGAAGCTTCGGGGCAGGTTGACGATGTATATATATTTCATAAAATAACCTTCAGGAAATGCCATTTAGAGAGGTAAGTCGCATTATTGTAGTTTGGATTTGTTTAAATGGATTTCCCTAAAATTCTTGATGGTATTGGAACCGCTGTGCTATTGATCAATCAACAATCAACAGATCGCGATAATTTACGGTTCCCCGTCAGTTCGAGTGTTTTTTACCATGCGGGAGCATGGTGAAAAATGTATCGAGAACCGGGTAAATCTGTGACTGCGATAGCAGGTGCAGGTTTGTATCGAGAACCAGGGTTGAGTGGCTGGCCTGCTTCTCGATACGATTTTCCTTCGCTCCCGCTCATAAAAATCACTCGAAGTGACGGCTATTTCAGACAGCTATGTAATTCAGACATTTATGACCTGATTAAAATCATGTTATAAACAAGATAAGCCTGTTACTTTTGCGATCTAAATAAAGAGGTATGAGCACATCTTTGATTCAGAAATACAACGTTCCCGGCCCCAGGTATACCAGTTATCCCACGGTGCCGTACTGGAACGAAGCCGCATTTACGGTAGAACAATATAAAGAGACGCTAAAAAAGTCATTTTTGGAGAGCAATAGCGAAGAGGGGATTAGTATTTACATCCACCTGCCTTTTTGCGAGAGCCTCTGTACTTTTTGCGGCTGTAACAAACGCATTACCAAACGCCATGAAGTGGAGTCGCCGTACATCGCTGCGGTGCTCGAGGAGTGGGATATGTACGTGAACCTGCTGGAGGAAAAGCCGGTGATTAAGGAGATACACCTGGGTGGAGGAACACCCACGTTCTTTTCTCCCGCAAATCTAAGAATCCTTCTCGACGGACTTTTCGAAAAAGCGGTGAGGGCAGAGGAAACCGATTTTAGCTTTGAAGGCCACCCCAACAACACCAAACAGGAGCACCTGCAGTTACTTTATGACCTGGGCTTTGAAAGGGTGAGCTACGGGGTTCAGGATTATAATTTTGAGGTGCAGCGGGCTATTCACAGGTTTCAGCCTTTTGTGAATGTGAAAAATGCTACTGAAGGGGCCCGCGAAATTGGCTACACTTCTGTGGGCCACGACCTTATTTTTGGTCTGCCGTTTCAAACCGTAGATCACATTCGGGAAACCATTGAAAAGACCAAAGAGCTGATGCCGGACAGGATCGCGTTTTACAGCTACGCCCATGTGCCCTGGATAAAAGGAAACGGGCAGCGCGGCTTTAAGGAGGAAGATCTGCCTTCGGCCGATGTGAAGCGGGAGATGTATGAAGTGGGGAAACAACTGCTCGCCGAAGCCGGTTATGTGGAAGTGGGCATGGACCATTTTGCGCTAAAGAGCGATACGCTTTACAAGGCCATGGAGAACCACAAGCTGCACCGTAACTTTATGGGTTACACTTCTTCCAAGACCAAAGTGATGATAGGTTTGGGAGTTTCGGCCATTAGTGACAGCTGGAGCGGTTTTGCCCAGAATGTCAAGACCATTGAAGAATACTACGAGATCCTTGAAAAAGGGGAACTGCCTCTTTACCGCGGACATATTCTCACTGCGGAAGACGAGAAACTCCGCCAGCACATTCTAAATCTCATGTGCAACCTGGAAACCTCATGGAAAGACGATGAAATGAAATTCCCCGAACTTCCTGAAGTGCTCATCAACCTGAAAGAAATGGAAGCCGATGGTCTCCTGGAATTCGGGGATGAAAAATTGATCATCAAAGAATCGGGAAGACCTTTTGTAAGGAACATCTGTATGGCTTTTGACCTGCTGCTGCAAAGAAGCAAACCGGAGACGAGGTTGTTTTCGATGACGGTATAAAAAGATTCAAGGTTCAAAATTCAAGATTAGGAAAATTGAGATAAAAAGGTGCTCAAGCTTCGAGGCTCCGTTGGGTTTTCATCGGTTGGAGAAAAACTTTGGAATTCATACCAATCTGAAAAGTAAAGGTTTCCGGAATGTTCTGGGAAAAGAGGAATTTGATTTTCTGAAGGATAGAAGAACTCGGAATCAATAAGTTTTTTGCGCAAAATTTCCTCTGCTTGTTGGGGAGTTAGACCTTCATTATTTTTGAATATGACTTCTCCAAAGATCTTGTAATTTCCCTCATCACGATGTAAATACTGAAATGAAATGTTTTTCTTCTGCATGACCTGTTTTTCCTGAAAAGTTACCAGGAAAAAATTAAATAACAGGGAACCCTATGGATTTTAAATAGTTAAAGGTGGAATCGTAATACTCGGGCTTTCTTGTGTGATCCTCTGTACTTCCTTCTGGAATTACAATGACCATTCCTTGCCTGGCTCTTGTGAGTAAAACTCTATAAGCGTTAAGTAAATATTTCTTCCTTTCTTCTTTGTGGATATGTTGCCATTTCTTCCCCACAAAAGAATAGCTCTGCCATCCTTCTTCGGAATACCTTAAATCGCCATCCCAAGTAACACAGGCCCAATCAAGTTCTAATCCTTGAACATGGAATTCTGTAGCAACATCTTCTAAGAAATAAGATGAACGAACATCGTCTTTTTCATTCAGAAACCAGTGGACTGGATTCATAGGGGATTTTACATCTATGGCAAAGGGTTTTAGCCTTTGAGCTTGCGAGGAAACTACGATTCCATATCGTTCGCTTCCCCTAGCCTTTTCTTTGAGCCACTTTTTAGCTTTTTGGACATCTCTTGTCAAAACTATAGGATAATTATTAGAAAGAGCAGAGTAGGTTTGAACGGCTGAATTAAAATCAAGGTCAAGAATGTTCTTCACTAAAAGGGATAGATTCTCTGCCCGAAAAGAACGCATAGAAACTTTTAAATGGAGGGAAGAATTTAATTTAACGGCAGTTTTCTTTTGAAAACTTGCGATTGCTTCTTCAGCTTGATATTCGGAATCCGTGAGATTAGGAGAAATATATACTTCCCAGGAAGCAAATCGTTCTTCAATTGCATTTAACCATTCTGATATTCCTGCTTCTCCTGTATTAATTTCCTGTCCTCCACCTACTAAACAGACAATTACGGACCAATCCTTATGACGGTCCAGACATGAAATCAAAAATTCTGGTTCAGAATAGTCGAAGTCATGCTTACCCTTTTTTCTGCTTCATGAATTTAACCGTCTGCTCTTTATTCCAAGCCCGTTGAGCCTCATCAAAAATGGCAACGTGGTCGTAAGGAGGTTTTGGATCGGCTAAATAGGCATCCCTATAATGATGGATATTTTGAATAAAAGTTTTAACACTGGCTCTTGCTTTTCCTTTAGTTAATTTTCTACCTGCCTCCTTTTCATTTTTAATTTTATCTCGTGCCAAAGCTTCCTGAAGAATAGATACTAAGGGTCCATTGCCCGATAAATAGACGCTTGTATTACCTTTTTCTTCATCCAGGTGTGAAGTAGCAACTTTTAAACCGACTAAAGTTTTCCCTGCACCGGGAACACCAGTGACAAAACATATTATTTTTTTTTTGTTCGATTTTTGCTTTTTTAATTATTTCTGAAATAAGTGAAGTGGTTTCTGTTAGGTTCTTTGCTTCTGCATCACTGCGAGTGATTTCGTCAACAGTATGTGTTCTGTATAAATTTAGGGCTGCTTCAACAATGGTGGGAGTTGGAGAATAACTACCAGCAGCATATTCACTGGAAAGAACTTGTTGATCTTCTTTAAAAAAGTTTAGTGTTTCTTCAATAGCTTTTTCAAGATCATATTGATTTACCATAATGGGCAGTAGCAGATTGTCATTGTGCGAGGTGGTACTAATTTCAATGTAGGATCGATTCGCTTCTGTTGCTACTAGGACTGGAACTAAAAGAGCATTATGGCTGGGTTTGTGGAAATTTTTTAAGTCTAAGGCATAATCCCAAACTTGCTCAATATTAATATTATGATACTTTGTTTCTCCGACCTTAAATTCAATTACAAAAACTGTATTCTGAATAATTATTAAAGCATCTACTCTCTTCCCCATTCGGGGAATAGAAAATTCAAAAAAGATAGTGCCGGAATATGCTTTTAAAGCTTTTTGAAGAATATAAATCTGGAGCTCCCATGATTTGTTCTGATTTCGATTAGAATCAAATTGATTAGAAAGGGTGATCTGACCAATTATTTCTTCTCTGCTTTTTGTAATAAAGGATTCAATATCGTTTTTATAATAATAGTTCAGCATAGGCTTCTAGCTAGAAAATCGAAAATTAATAATCTTTCTTTTCAGGAATAACTCCTCTTACACCTCCTCGAGGATTCTCAACATCTTTATCGTAGCGAGGAATAACATGGATATGACAATGAGGAACCGTTTGACCTGCAGTTTCATTTATATTAATACCAATATTAAATCCTGAGGGGGAATATTCTTTAACTAAATCTTCTTGAATTTTATTTGCCATAAACCAGCAGGCAGATTGTTCTTGAAAATTTAATTCAAAGTAATTGGAGACTTTCCTCTTAGGGATAATTAGCGTGTGACCTTTTGATACAGGAAATTTATCTTCTATAGCAAACACTGTGGCCATTTCCCCTTTTTGAATTTTTGTCTCATCATCAGCAAAAAAAGGTGACACCTCTTCCTTGCCTTTATTTAAATATGCATAATGCTGATATTCATAGATCTCTACATTCTCATTTTTATACAATGATCTAAAAGGAAGAATAACATTACACTGGTAAGTTTCTTTTTTATGGATTTTATGGAATCTAAAACCTGGTTTATCAATGTCCCGTCTTACAGCAAAATAAGCCTTGCCTCCAACTTTCAGCAACTTTGAAATCTCATTTATTACCGTAGCCTGTTCTTGTGGTAAAAGGACATTTAGTACGTATAAACATATAATAGTGTCAAATTTTCCCGTAGGATAGGTATTGAAGTAATATGGATCATAACCTTCAATATCAAATTTCTGATTTTTAAGTACCTCAACATCTTTACCGAGACCACAGCCAAAATCTAACACCTTACCTGTAAAGAAGGCCTCGTTCTTTGAGTATTCTTCCAGGAAAAGAGAGCTTGTCTCTTTCTTTTGCCGTGAAATGACTATATGGATTTTTCATTTTTAAGAAATTCAAAGCCATTATTATGGGCAGTTGTTACCAAGGGTGAGAGAATGTCGTAAAATCTCTCTTGTGTGAAGTCTTTCTCAGTTTTTAAAATTGGAAAAATTGTATGATACTCTTCTTCAAATTTTTTGTTTGGCTTCAGGTTTCTAAGGGTGAAAAAAGCCTCTTTTTGGATGTCAAAGAATTCTTTAAAGTGCAAATCTAGTTGAGGTAATTTGCTGTTTTTTGAAGAGTTAAAAACCGGGTCAACAGGTATTAAATTCCATATCAGGTCGTGAGAAACGAAGGCATATGGAATAAAATGATCAAGGGCATAATTATCGGGATTTAATAACTTATTAGTAAAAATACATCGCGCTCCTGGCTTCTGTTTGAGATAAGTGGTCCAGTAGCTATTTCGCTGTTGAGTTAAAGAATTTCGTTTGGCAGGTTTTATAAGCTTATTGGGAATATCAGGAACATTGGGATTCCTTGATTGTAAAAACAAGGATAAATTCCAGTAGCAAAATTCCCTTAGGAGTTTTGCATGAGTTTTGAAATACTTGTACCAGGTTTCATCAATAACTATTTTCTGGTCGAATAGGGCATAAGGAGGTTTATTCAGCAACTCCCTTGAGGATGAATAAATTTCCTGTTTGTTCTTTTTCTGGTACCACGGACTGAGGAACCAGTGAGGAACATTTTTATCGAAATGGAGAAGCTTTTTCTGAGTTTCCTGGTGAGGAGAATTCTTTAACCTTTTTTCAATTTCACTCTTTTGAAGAGTTATAGGAAGATTCTCTAAACTTTGAAGGGATCTAATAGTTGACTGAATTTTGTCCTGGCTACCAAAGGAAAGTTTAAAGAAGCTGACAGTGTACCAGGGATGGGAAAGCATTTTTGCAAAAAGATCAATTTTGTTGATTTCTCTCTTTTCACTTTCAATGCTATCAATGATTGCTAAAAACCAGTAGAATTTGTAAGTAGCAGAAGTGTTGTTAAAAATCTGTGCTAACTTCTGGATTGGCAGACCATCATATCCTGGTAAAAAATCCGAAACCATAGTTCGTGTACTCATTCGAAAAATGAAATTTTGAATGTTCAGTGTAGGGAGGAAATCTTCAGCATCAGCTTCAGAAGAAATAAATGTAGGAAAATAAACTCAATTCCCTCCCCAAAATGCCATTTTCAAAAGCTTTTTAATTAATCAAAGTGATTATTAATTTTTAATTCCATTTTCCCTTCTGCTTTCGTACTTCTAAAATCTAACTCTAAAAAATAAAGCTTTTCATATTGAAAGAGGCTGCGTATTAAAGAGGTTTCTAAATGCCATTTTTAATACCTCTGTCTGTCCGCAAGATCCCCATGACAGGGTCAAGCCTTCCCGGCTCAAAATCTCAATAAAACTTATTCGAAAAACCTAATTTCGTACCTTTGATAAAAGCTTGATGACTATGGATTTAGAAACAAGGAAAAAAGAATTTGTGCGGGAATTTCTGAAAGTTCAGAATGAAGAGATAATTATTCAACTTGAGAATATTCTTCGGAAGGAAAATAAATCTGTTCAGGATAAGGCCGAACCCATGAGTGTAGAAGAATTTAATTTAAGAATTGACAAATCCATGGATGATTCCCGAAGCGGGAAACTCGTAGAGGCATCCGACTTAAAAGCCAGAATGAAAAAGTGGAGTTAGGCATCTATTGGACTGAATTCGCAGTTAGAGAATTTGAAAATATCTTTGAATATTATTCCGAAAAAGCAAGTCCTCAGGTTGCCCGAAAATTGACAAACGGAATCTATAATGAAACTCTTAAATTAAAATCACAGCCTGAAATTGGTCAAATCGAGGAGTTACTTAGAGAACGCTCTGGGGAATTCCGTTATTTGATTTATAAAAGCTATAAAATTATTTATTTGCTCAACTATCAGAAAGACCGGATTGAAATACTGGATGTTTTTGATACCCGACAAAATCCACGAAAAATAAAAAGAACTGAATAGAGAAATTGTCTATTCCGGTGAAATTTCTTTTTCTCTCCTAATCTTTCTCTACTATAATTTTTTGTAGATAACCTTCCTCTCCTTAAAGAAGCTGGTTTTTTATTGTCTAAATTCAATTACAAGAATTTTTCCCCTTTTTAACAGCTTGCTTTATTCTTCTTATTCCAATTATTTCTAATTTTGGAAATATTCCAATTAATAGGAAATTATCCAATAATGGAGAAGAATAAAGCTATTTTACATCTCGACCTGGACACTTTTTTCGTGTCTGTAGAGCGCAAGTTGCATCCCGAGCTTAATAACCGGCCGGTGCTGGTGGGTGGTTTGGGAGATCGCGGGGTGGTGGCGGCATGTAGTTATGAAACGCGCCGGTATGGGGTGCATTCGGGCATGGCGATGAAGGTGGCCCGGCAGCTGTGTCCCGCCGCTATTATTATCAAGGGAGAAACTACCACTTACAGTAAATATTCCAACGAGGTAACCGAGATCATACAAAATAAAGTACCCGCTTTTGAGAAAGCGAGTATCGACGAATTCTACGCCGACCTTACCGGCATGGACCGCTTCTTTGGCACCTACCAGTTTGCCACCGAGCTGCGAAAGGAGATCATTCGGGAAAGCGGACTCCCCATTTCCTTTGGCCTCTCCCGCAATAAAGTAGTGTCAAAGATCGCCACGGGCGAGGCCAAGCCTAATAATCAAATCCTCATAGAAAGCGGCGGCGAAAGGTCATTTTTGGCACCGTCTGTCTGTGCGTAAGATCCCAATGATAGGGGCAAAGACCTTTCAGACGTTGCTGGGGCTGGGCGTGCGGGAGATAAAGACCATACAGGAGATGCCGGTGGAGATGATGGAAAGCGTGCTGGGCAAGAACGGGCGCACCATTTGGAAACGGGCGCACGGGATCGATGAGGTGCCTATCATTCCGTTTCACGAGCGCAAATCCATCTCGGCCGAACGTACTTTTCACCGGGACACCATTGATATGGTACAGTTAAATGCCACCCTCACCGCCATGACCGAGAGCCTGGCGTACCAGCTGCGGCGCGGGGATAAGCTTACGTCGAATATAAGTGTGAAGATTCGGTATTCAGATTTTAATACCTATACCAAACAGGCGACTATTCCCTACACCAGCGCCGATCATATTTTGATCCCAAAGATCGAGGAACTCTTTAGGCAGCTGTACAACCGGCGGTTGTTGATAAGGCTGGTGGGAGTGAAGTTCGGCGGACTCGTAGGCGGGCATTACCAGATCAATCTTTTTGATGACAGCGAGGAGATGCTGGACCTGTACAATTCCATTGACCGCATTAGGAACAGGTTTGGGGAGAACAGCGTGATGCGGGCATCGACCATTGGCGGCACCAGCATAGGCGGAAGACAAAATTCCTTTGACGGCGCCCCACCTATGTTGTATGCGCACAGGCAAAACTAATCTTCGCCCTTTGGGCGGTTCAAGGTTTAAAGTTAAAATTGATTTGAAGATGTGTGAATTTGAAAATTTGAAGATGAAAAAAGAAATTCCAAAATCCAGGCACCAAATTCCAATAGGAGATTTGGAGATGTGATGATTCGGGAATTTGAGGATGAAGGAAAAAGAAAATTCTCCCCGTCAGTTCGAGTGAATCTGGAACTGCGTGAGCAGGGACAGATTTGTATCGAGAACAAGGGAGTGACTGCCCGGCCTTCTTCTCGATACGATTTTCCTTCGCTCCCACTCAGGAAAATCACTCGAAGTGACGGCCAGGAGAAAAAGTGTTCAGTATTCGGTGATCAGTATTCAGAAGTGGGCAGTGTGCAGTTCTTTTTCAGCTCCCCGTCAGTTCGAGTGAATCTGGAACTGCGTGAGCAGGGACAGATTTGTATCGAGAACAAGGGAGTGACTGCCCAGCCTTCTTCTCGATACAATTTTCCCTCGCTCGCACTCAGGAAAATCACTCGAAGTGACGGCCAGGAGAAAAAGTGTTCAGTGTTCGGTGATCAGTGATTCAGAAGTGGGCAGTGTGCAGTTCTTTTTCAGCTCCCCGTCAGTTCGAGTAAATCTGGAACTGCGTGAGCAGGGACAGATTTGTATCGAGAACAAGGGACTGAGTGCCCGGCCTTCTTCTCGATACGATTTTCCCTCGCTCCCACTCAGGAAAATCACTCGAAGTGACGGCCAGGAGAAAAAAGTGTTCAGTATTCGGTGATCAGTGATCAGAAGTGCGCAGTGGTGAGTAGGCAGTTCTTTTTCAGCTCTCTTTTGGTTCCGAGGCTAATCTGAAAGGAAATATCCGTGAAACAGTGGCATTTGAAAGAATTGGAATTTGGAATTTGACAAATTGGAACTTAAAACAGCATGTATTTAAACAACCACACTTACTACTCTCTCCGCTACGGGACTTTCCCGGAGAAGGAACTGTGTGACCTGGCAGAAGAGAACAAGGCTACTGCCATAGCGGTGACCGATATCAACAACACCTCGGCCTGCCTCAGCTTTTTGAAGACGGCTCAAAAATATGATTTTAAGGCCCTCATCGGGATCGACTTCCGGAATGGGGTGCAGCAGCAATATGTGGGGCTGGCGCGGAGCAATGAAGGTTTCAAACAACTCAACGATCATCTCTCTGCACACCTTCACCACGGTAAGGAATTCGCTGCTGAAGCGCCACCGCTGGAAGATTGCTGGTTTATTTATCCGCTGGAGCAGGTGATGAGGTGTCAAAAATGGCATTTTAGAGAGGATGAGTTTATTGGCGTTTCCGTGGAAAGCCTGCGTAAACTGAAATTCTCAAAATACCTGCAGCTGCAGGATAAACTGGTGCTGCTGCAAACGGTAAGCTTCAGAAATAAGAGGGATTACAATGCTCACCGCCTGCTGCGGGCTATTGATAAGAACATTCTGCTGAGTCAGCTGCCCGAAGCTGAACAGGGTTCTCCCACTCATAAAATGTTACCTGAAAATACCCTTTTTGAAGCCTTTGCAGATTATCCTTTTATCCCTGGAAAACACACAGCGGCTTATCGATGGCTGCGAGGTCAATTTTGGCTTTGACAAAGACCGCCAAAACCGAAACCTGCAGATCTTTGGCAACAGCAAAGAGGAAGATGCTGAAGTGCTAAAAGCGCTTTGCTATAAAAAACTGCCGCGACGCTATCCTAAAGCCAATCCCGAAACACTGGCGCGGGTGGAGAAGGAGCTGGATGCGATCATTAGCCTGGGTTTTGTGTCTTACTTTTTGATCAACCACGATATCGTGGAGTATGCCAAGTCGAAGAACTATCCTTTTATTGGCCGGGGCAGCGGGGCAAATTCGGTGGTGGCCTACATCATTGGCATCACCAATGTAGATCCCATTGAGCTTAATCTTTATTTTGAGCGCTTTATCAATGCGAGCCGCCATTCACCGCCCGACTTTGATATCGACTTCTCCTGGAAAGACCGGCAGGATGTGACCGATTATATTTTCCGAAGATATAAGAATACAGCCCTGCTTGCCACCTATGTGACCTTTAAGCGGCGGGCTGTAATAAGGGAGCTGGGGAAAGTTTTTGGGTTGCCCAAAGCAGAGATCGACAAACTTTCTTCAGGCTATTTTGATCCTAAGGATATTGATGAGATGGAGCGGCTGGTGTTTCGCTACAGCGGATTGATCGCCGGGTTTCCCAATTACCTGAGCGTTCATGCCGGCGGAATTGCCATTTTACAGGCTCCAATCCATCAATATGCCGCGACTTTTTTGCCGCCCAAGGGCTTTGCGACCATTCAGTTTGATATGAATATTGCCGAAGATGTGGGCATTTTCAAATTTGATATCCTCGCCCAGCGCGGCCTCTCCAAGATCACCGATGCGATTGAGATCGTTAAGGAGAATCAGCCGGATGCTGTGATCGAAGACATGGAAAATGTTTCAGCTTTCAAATATGATCCCAACATTAACAACCTGCTGCGCACCGGCGATTGCATGGGCGTGTTCTACGTGGAATCGCCTGCCATGCGCGGACTTTTTCAGAAATTACAAACAGATGATTACCTGGGGCTGGTAGCGGCGAGTTCCATCATAAGACCCGGAGTTTCCAACGGCGGCATGAAGGAGGAGTACATTAAACGCCACCGCGATCCCAACCGGCGGAAGCAGGCGCATCCTGTTTTAGCTGAAATCCTTGCTGAAACCTATGGCGTCATGGTGTACCAGGAAGATGTGCTCAAGATCGCCCACTATTTCGCCGGACTCTCCCTCGAGGAAGCCGATATCCTGCGCCGCGGCATGAGCGGGAAAAAACGGAATGAGGTGGATTTTCGAAAGCTGGAGGATAAATTCCGCAACAACTGCAGGGAGAAGGGATATTCCGAAGAACTTATTGAAGAGGTATGGACGCAGATCATGTCCTTTGCCGGCTACGCTTTTCCGAAGGGACATTCGGCTTCCTATGCCGTGGAGAGTTACCAGAGTCTTTATCTTAAATTTTACTTTCCGCTGGAGTTCATGGTCGCCTGCCTCAACAACGGCGGCGGCTTTTATGATGTGGAAACTTATATTCAGGAGATAAGGAAGTGCGGCGGCAAAGTGCATCCGCCATGTATTAACCAAAGTGATCACCACACCGTGATCTACGGCAGGCATATTTACCTGGGGCTGGGCTACATCAAGGAGCTGGAGATAAAGGTGGTGCAGCGCATCCTGGAGGATCGCAATTTCTTCGGAAGCTATAAATCTTTTGATGACTTTATCGACCGGGTGCCTATTTCCATAGAGCAGCTGAGTATCCTGCTGAAGATCGATGCCTTCCGCTTCACCGGCGTGGATAAACACCACCTGCTGTGGAAAGCTTATTTTAAGCTGAACCGTTCCCGCACCCGCAGCGGGCAAACCCTGTTGTTCCGTCCGCCGCACCGCGATTTCAACCTGCCGGAATTATCGCATTCCATGCTGATTGATGCCTATGACCAGATGGAGCTGCTGGGCTTTTCCCTGCATGACCACTTTAAGCTCCTCAAACCCGAAAACTACCGCAACCTGCAGCGGCCCGGAGTGGTGATGGCCAAAGACCTGAAGCAGCATATAGGTAAGACCATAGAGATCTACGGCCACCTTATCACTGCCAAACGCACCCCAACGGTCAACCGGCAGTACATGTGCTTTGGGACTTTCTACGACCGCGCGGGGGATATTTTCGACACGGTACAATTCCCCCGTGCGGCAGAGCGGTTTCCGCTGCACAGCAAAGGGATCTATCTATGTAAGGGAAAGGTAGTGGAGGAGCTGGATTATATATGCATCAACATCGAGTGGCTTGAAAGACAGGAAACAGTAGGCGACCCAAGATACGTAAGCAGCAGTCGCATGAAGATATCTTTTAAGGAAGATGGGAAGGGGATGATACTTAAGTGATCAGTGGTCAGTGCTCAGTGGGCAGTAAAGTTAGATTTACGAAATAAGAAGTACGAGGTTCAGGACCCGTGATAAGGGCAGGTTGTCATTTCGACAGAGCCTTTTCTTTTGAGAAAAAGAAGAGGCGACGAGAAATCTATGGCACCTTATCATCTCCAAACGCACCCCAACGGTCAACCGGCAGTACATGTGCTTTGGGACTTTCTACGACCGCGCGGTCAAAGATGAAGATATCTTTTAAGGAGATGGGAAGGGAATGATAATTAAGTGATCAGTGGTTAGTGGTCAGTGTTCAGAAGGTATGCAGTGCGCAGTGATGAGTAGGCAGTATCTTAACAATCGATCAGTGAGCAATACGTCCATTAGAAATTTGAGGATGTGATGATTTGAAAATGAGGTTAAAAAAAGGGATCAGTGTTCGGTGATCAAAAGAAAGCCCCAGAGGTGCGAAATATCTGTAGTCCGGGGTTTTAACCCCGGGTTGAGGTGGACCTCTATGACAAAAGCCCAATTAAGAATGAAGCGTATCAGGGCAGTTTTAAGGAAAAGTAGTAAAATTATAAATTCATTATCTTTAATAAAAAGATCAGAAATGGAAGCAACAGAATTAAAGCGGCGGTTGATTGATTACATAAATAATGCAGATGAGGAAGTGCTAAAGGATATCCAGGCCCTGGTGGAGAATCATGAAAAGGATCAGGTAGTTGCATATACTGTTGAGGGAAAACCTCTAAACAAACAGGAATTTCAAAAGGAAATTGCGGAAGCTGAAGCAGAATATGAAAAGGGAAACTTCAAAACCCATGAACAACTGAAAAAGGAAGTAAAAACTTGGAAAAAATAATTTGGACAGATAAAGCTAAAACTTCTCTGCACCATATCTGGAAATTTTATGCTGAAGTTAATCCGGAATTAGGTGATAAAATAGTTAATGAAATTCTTCAGGGTGTAGCAGGGATGATCTTTTTGGAACAGTATCAATTGGAGGAAGCGCTATCGGAAAATTATCGCAGAATTATTGTGAGACATTTTAAAATTATTTATCGCCCTATCGAGAATGGTATTCTGGTATTACAGGTTTTTGATACCCGACAAAATCCTGATAAACTTAAAATAGAATAATTGTGGGTTTTGATCAAAAGTGTGCAGTAGTTAATTTTCTCTGCGCTCCTTTGCGTTTGATCTTTGCGGTCTCTGGGAGAAATGATTTGAAGATGAGGTGAAAAAAATGATCAGTTTTCGGTGATCAGGGAAGTTCAGCAGGTTGTCATTTCGACAGAGCCTTTTCTTTTGAGAAAAAGAAGAGGCGACGAGAAATCTATGGCCACCTTATCATCGCCAAACGCACCCCAACTGTCAACCGGCAGTACATGTGCTTTGGGACTTTCTACGACCGCGGGGTCAAAGATGAAGATATCTTTTAAGGAAGATGGGAAGGGAATGATAATTAAGTGATCAGTGGTCAGTGTTCAGTTCGCAGTATGATAAGGGCAGGTTGTCATTTCGACAGAGCCTTTTCTTTTGAGAAAAAGAAGAGGCGACGAGAAATCTATGGCCACCGAATTCCCGGCTATGAAAAATTAGAATCAATGGCAATAACTGCCACTAAACACTGCTACTGCCTACTAAATCCTAAATTTCCTCTTTCCCAATAGGGTGATCTTCGTACCAGTCGTCGAAGGTTTTTTCTGTAGAATATTTGTCGGTGATGACTTTATAAACGGTAAGGAGCCACCAGGCCTGGCCGGCGATGACAGTGTAGAAAACTATGTCATAGGAAACATTATAAAATACCATTACTGCAACCGATACCAGTAGCAGGGTCGCAACAATGACATAAAAATGTGCCGAAATTCTCATATCATTAAGATAGCAAAGAACAGCGGCACAATGAGTTAACGGACTAATAAATCAATCCATTTTAGCAGAAGTTTGACTTTTTGTTAAGATATTCCTTAAGAGCAGTAGACAGGCGGTTAGTGGCAGGAAAATACTGCTGTAAGCGAGCAGGCGAAAGTAATCTCCAAAAAGCGGAAGTTCAAGCCAGGTCACCGTTCCTTTGTAGAAAATAAGGGTTTCGGTCATAAGAAAGGCGGCAAAATAGAGCCAGAAAATCCATTTTGGAAGTTGCAGGAGCCGGGTGTGCGAGAGGAAAGCAAGTAGAGTAATGGTCACCACACCAAGAAAAACCCAGTGCAGGTATCCTATGACAAAATCGGGAAAGCTAAAAGCCAGATTTGCAAACCAGGGAATAGCCGATAAAAGTTGTAACAGGAGCTTAAAGATGAGCACAATCCCTGCTATGCTTAGCAGGAGTTTCAAAAATGAGGAAAAATGAAGTTGTTTCCAAAAAGGGGAAACGATCTTCCAAAACTTTAAAAATGCGGTGATTTGCAGGATTGCTCCCAAACCACCTAATACGTAAAAGATCCAGTGCGGCTCTGTCCAGAGAACCGATAGGAAAAACCCAAGAACCACTGCGGCATTGAGTTGCCAGAAGAAGCTTTTAAAATCCTCTTTTTGAGGCTTCAGGTTTTGCTGTTCCATGAAGTAGAAAAAGATCCCGAGGAGCGCAAGGATAAACCAGGCGTTGTATTGAAAATGCAGGTAGAAATATATCGACAGCTTGTACCAGATGCTGGTATTACCCAAAGTGGCCATAACGCCACCTATGGCCCAGGGACCAATACTGGAGACAACCATATACCACAGGGATGCTTTAATAAGTTTAAATGAATAAGTGTTCTTGTAGGGTGGCGGAGTCTTCTTCAGGATAAACCAGGCCATAAAATAGGAGGCGATAAGAAAGAGCGTGGAAAATATGATCGAAAAAAGGGCATACCCTGTGAAGGGAAATGTGACCAGCATTCCTACTAAAGTGATTTGTGTAAACCAGAAAATACGTTTGTAGATCCTTCCGAAGCCGGCTTCAGAAAAATACATTTTATAGATAAGCGTGGTAAGGGCAATGTAAACCCAGCCCAGCAATGCGATATGTGAATGGGAATGCACTACATACCGAAAGTTGGCAGGAATGGGAATGACAAAAAAGAACCGGAGGAACACTCCCAGCAGCCCTACAAGGAAGAAATATCCAAGGGCAATGTTGGTGTGCTTTTTTAGATCGATCATTTTTTAAAAGTAGGAAAAAGAGAGGAGGCAAAAAACTGCATTTTTGACACCCCAAAAAATGGGATAGAAAAACAGCTTTTTGCCTCCTCAGTAAATCTAGGTTTATACTTCTACGGGTTCTTCTTTCCGTAGTTTTTCCTTTTTAGATGCCGGCAACTTCTTGCGGCTGTCAAGAGTGAAAACAAACCATACAAAGGCAAAAAGGCCTACTGCAAAAATTGTATCTCCAATTGCTCGCATCCAGCGCAGCGTATCCATTCCCGGTTGCTGCATAAATTCGGCAGAACGGGCATACCACATTCCTTCATTTACACTGGCTACTGTTTGTAAAAGGCCTATTGGAAGCACACTGAGCAGTACCATAAGAATAAGACCTATATTAATAGACCAGAAGGAGAAACTTAACAGTTTATCATTCCATACCTGTACCCTGTACAAACTTCTAAGAACAAACAACATAAGGCCAATTCCAAGGAAACCATATACTCCAAAGAGAGCGGTGTGTGCATGAACTGCAGTGGTGTTTAATCCCTGCATGTAGTAAAGTGCGATTGGAGGATTGATAATAAATCCAAAGATCCCTGCTCCCAAGAAGTTCCAGAAGGCTACGGCTATAAGGCAGTAGATAGGCCATTTATAATCCTTAAGCCATTCTGTAGCTTTAGACAACTTGTAGTTTTCATAAACTTCATAACCTATCAATACCAGCGGTACTACTTCCAGGGCGCTAAAGGTCGCTCCTAAGGCCATTACGGCTGTTGGGGTACCACTAAAATAGAGGTGGTGAAAAGTTCCAAGAATACCTCCCGAGAGGAAGATCACAGTGGCTAACAGCACACTTAAAGTTGCTGTTTTGGTACGCAGCAAGCCAAGTCTTACGAACAGGAAGGCAGAAACTACTGTGGCAAATACTTCAAAGAAGCCTTCTACCCACAGGTGCACTACCCACCAGCGCCAGTATTCGGCAATCGCGAGGTTTGTTTGTCTTCCCCACATTAGTCCTGCTCCATAGAACAAGGCAATGGCTGCGGAAGAAACAAGGAACATGATAAGCAGGTTTCTTTCTGAAGTTCTTTGACGTATTACCGGTATAAGTGGTCTTACCATAAGCGCGAGCCATACAAAGAGCCCTACAAATAAGAATATTTGCCAGAATCTTCCAAGGTCCACGTACTCATAACCCTGGTGTCCGAACCAGAAGTTCTCTACCAGTCCCAGTTTTTGCATAATTCCCATCCATTGTCCGGCCATAGAACCAAATACAATGATCAACAGGCACACAAATAAGAAGTTAACTCCAAATTTCTGAAACTTTGGATCCTTTCCTGAAACCGCAGGCGCGATATAAAGTCCTGTGCCCAGCCAGGCAGTAGCGATCCAGAGGATTCCCAGTTGCACGTGCCATGTACGGGATATTGAATAGGGGAGAAGTTCGGCGAGGTCAAGACCATAGAAACCGTCTCCTTCAACCCCGTAATGTGCAGTTACTACTCCAAAGGTAACCTGGATAAGAATGAGAACACATACAATCCAGATGTACTTTTTCACCGCCAGCATAGAAGGCGTAATGGTTTGGTCCATTAGAGGATCTTTCACCGGTCTTTCCAGTTCTTCCTCTTCTTTCATTCGGGCATGGTAGAATACCATAAGGCCAATTCCTACCAGGAGAAGGATGATACTAAATCCAGTCCAGATCAAAAGATCTCCGGTTGCCTTGTTGCCCACCAAATCATCTGGGGGCCAGTTGTGGGTGTAGGAGACATCACTGCCGGGGCGTTCTGTAACAGTTGCCCAGGTGGCCCAGAAAAAGAATCCGGCCATTTGATGCATCCTTCCCTCGTCCTTTATAGAATTAGGAGGAATGGCGTAGTAATCCCGTAATTCATCCAGTTCGGGGTTCTCCATGAAGAGTCCGCGGTAATAATCACTAAGATATACTGCGGCTTTTGCTCTCATAGGAGAGATGGTTATGGTATTATCGGCTTCATTATAGGTGTTCTTTCTCAATTCCAGTTGCAGCCTTCTTTCAAGGAGCGCCTGTTTTTCACTTTCCAGTTCCTCGTAAGTTTGCCCATAATCTTCCTGTGACCATTCACCGAGGATAAACAATGCCTCCCGGTGAAGCCAGTCTGCGGTCCAGTCGGGCGCCTGGTATGCACCGTGGCCCCATATGGAGCCAACTTCCTGGCCACCCATACTTTGCCAAACGTTCTGCCCGTCTTTAATATCCTGACCTTCGAAGACGATCTCTCCTTCGGTAGTGACTATTTTGTCGGGCATTGGAGGCGCTTTCTGGTAGATCTCAAAGCCATAGTAACCAAGGATGGCAAAGGATGCAGTCACAACCGTAAGGAAAACGATCCATAATTTTCTTTCTTTACTCATTCGTGTTTAATTAAAAGCCGAAAAAGAATTAGAGACCTGTGACTTACAGGCTTTTTCTTTTTCGGCGGGGTTGGGGATTTAATTCAATGATCTGCCGGTGTTATGAACGAAGTTCTTTTTCAAGCTTAAGAGCCTTTGGGAAAAGAATATTGTTCTCAAGATGCACATGTTGGTGTAGATCCTGCTCAAATTCTTCCAGTTTGGCGTAGAATGCTCTGTAGGTGTTACAGGCGCCTTGAGGCGGAGTATAATTGCTGCTTAATTCGGAAATTCTTCTAAGCAGTTCCCCGGCATCTTCGTGCTCGATCTCCATCATTTTGATGGGATTGTCCACGGTGCCAAAATTTGCTGCAGGTAGTTCCTTATTCTCTTTTTTTGCCTGAACCATTTTTTTAATGAACGGGAACAGGATTAATTCTTCTTTTTTAAGGTGAGCGCTTAATTCCCCGGCTACCTGCTTTACAAGATCTTTTATCTCCAGCAGTTCGTGGTAATGTCCTCCATGAACCTGTGCAACTCTCTCGGAATACTGAAGTAGGAGTGGGATGTTTTCTTCAACATAGCTGTGATGAACATTAATGATGTGATCTGTTAGGAAATCAAGCTCCCATCTATTGTAATTGGTAGCCTTTGATGTATCCTGGTCTACGTTGAGAAGATCCTGGCTCAACAGGTTATAGTCTACTTTGTATTTTTCACAGGCTTTTTCAAGGCTAATGCCGCCACCGCAACAAAAATCGATACCGTATCTTTTAAAGATGTGTGCAGTTTTGATGTTTTCTGTCACCATTTCTGCGACTGTTTTTGATTGTAAATTTTCCATGATCATATGTTTTAGATTAACAGGAGTTTAATTTTCAGGTACAAAGATCAAAGATTGTTAGGGGCTGGTTTATGAGTCGGGTCATAAAAGACAAATTTGTCCGAGTTATTTTTAGAAGCATAAAAAAACGCCCCCGGGATCGGAGGCGTCAACTTTAAAAACAATCTAATAACACTAAACTAAAACAACCTATTAACCATGTAAAACCAGTAATGGCAGCTGATTTATAAACGGAATATTTTCATTCTCTTCGTTGCGCAGAAATTTTTGGCACAAGTTGAGGTTCTTAGCGGCCAATACGATCATGTCTACATCGCGGTTGGCAATAAGTATTTTCTTGGGACTTTGATCCTTGTAGGTGTAATAGGTTTGCAGCACCGGAATTCTCGGCGAAAAAGAATCCTGCAGGAAATCACGGTTCTTAATTTGTTCGTTCGAGGGTTCCTTATCATTGTTGAAAATCTCCAGGATCTTGACATTGGCCTTTGAAAGGGAAGCGAGATTAAGGAGAGTGCGCAAAACTTTACTCCCGTAATGGATCTTATAATCTGTAGGGAAAAGGATCTTTTTGTGTTCTTTAAAAGAAGCGTGTTCAGAAATGGCAAGCACAGGACATTTGACCTTCATCATAACGTCTGAAGTGTTTTTGCCTATAACGACACCTTCATTATTGGTTTTTCCTTTGGTGCCCATAAGGATTAGATCTATCTGTTTTTCCTGTACCTTGGCTCTTACGGCATTGATTAGGTAATCTGCCTTAAAACAAATATTAAAGGTATGCTCTGGATTAGTACGTATACTTTTAAGCCAGTCAAGCAACCTGTCAAAATTTGACTGTACTTCAGGGGACATTGACATATATCCAGTCGCCATTTTATTTACCGGAACCGGGAAAACATGTAGCAAATGAAAATTGCAGGGAGTGTCCTTAAAGAACTGCAGCGCATATGCTGCGGCATTCCTGCTATTTTCAGAAAAATCTGTGGGCAATAAGATATTCATCATCTGTCACATCTATTTACCCCGCAAAAATATGCAGGATGCATAGTGGAAAAAATGATGAACATCAGTTATTGAACTATTCTAAATAATAAGGAGGATCAACTAATTTTTTTAAGTGCTTCCACGTTGAGAAGCTTGATATTACGACCTTCTATTTCCAGCAAACCTTCCTTCTTAAAATCTGATAAAGTACGTATAAGGGTTTCTGAAGCCATTCCTGCTACACTGGCAAGGTCGCTCCTCGAGATCCTGATGCTTTGGGTTGGATGCCTTCTTATTTTTTGAGAGAATAACAGAATGGTACGTGCTGCCTTTTTTCGAACCGAACCATAGGCCATTTCCAGTAGTTGCCCTTTAATTCCTGCAAGGTTATCACCCAGTACATCTATTAACTCAAGGGTGATGTTGCTGTTATTCATGAGGATGTGCTTCAGCTCCTCTTTGGAAACAGCATATACCCTTGTTTCCTCCATAGCGGTAGCATATTCGGTATAGGTGTCACTCTTTTTAAAAGAAGTATTTCCGAAGAAATCCCCTTCCTTATATAGGGAGGTAATAAGTTCTTTTCCATACTCATCCATACGGTGACTCTTGACCACTCCTTTATCTATGAAGAAGAAATGGTTCCCCAGCTTCCCTTCCTCGTAGATGGTTTCCCCCGCCTTAAAGGTTAGCTGTTCGTATTGTTTAACTTCCTCTCTTAGTTCCTGCAGGGAATTGATCTTTTGCTGTGAGTCTTCCTGCGCAGGAGGATTTTTGGTCTCCTGAATTTTATTAAGAATAGCCACTTTTGCCAGCCGGCTTTCTATGGCGCTTATTAGTTCTTCTTCCTCAAAAGGTTTGGTGAGATAATCATCTGCCCCCAGGTCCATTCCGCGACGAATATCTTTATGTTCAGTTTTTGCTGAAAGGAAGATAAACGGGATATGGCGGGTTTGAGGATCTTCAGAAAGAGCCTGAAGCACTCCATAACCGTCCATTTCGGGCATCATAATATCACAGATTATAATGTTTGGCAATTCCTGTCGTGCCACCTCAAGGCCGGAGCGGCCATTGGCTGCCGTGATGACATTATACTCTGCAAGCTCAAGTAGTTCGGCTGTGTTTTCCCGTACTACGGTATCATCTTCTATAAAAAGTACTTTTTTCATTCTTTGACTATAGGTAGTTCTACAATAAACTGGGTTCCGGAATTCTCTTTACTGCTAAAGCTTATGGTTCCTCCCAGATTCTCCAAATGCACTTTGGCTATGTTAAGACCTATTCCTGTGCCCTGGTTTAAAAGAGCATTTTCGGCCCTGAAATATCTTTCAAAGATATGTTTTTGATCTTTATCGGGAATTCCCATTCCCTCATCTGTTACCTTAAACCGAATCTTTTTTCCTTCCACCTCAATTTCAAATTTGATGAGAGTGTCTTCGGGGGAATATTTTATTGCGTTGTTCAATAGATTGGACAGTACCAATTCCAGGATTTTTTCGTCCTGCTGAAGTTCAATGTTTTCAATGTCGCGGGTATATTTGATGTTTTGGCCGCTCTTTAAAGTGACATTTGCATTATATACTACTTCATTGACAAGTTTGCTAAGGTTGAAACTGGTGAATTTATAGTTCACCCTCCCGCTTTCAAGCCTTTCAATAGATAAAAAGTCATTGAGGATGTTGTCCAGGTAATGAACCTTGCTCTTAATAGTGTTAAGGTGTTTTTCCCTCTTTTCCTGCTGCTCTTCAAGTTTGTACTTACCGGCAAGAACCACCGAGGTCAATATTCCGCTAAGCGGGGTTTTAAATTCATGAGATACCAGGGAAAGAAATTTTGTTTTTAATTCGTTGAGCTCTTTCTCTTTTTGCAGGGCAGTTTTGATGCGGTTCTCGGCCTCTTTACGGCGTTTTATCTCCAGCTCCAGGCTTTTGTTGGCTTTCTGAAGCTTTTCAATGCTTTCCTCCAGCTCTTTTGTCCTAACCTTGATCTTACCTTCAAGTTCATTGTTTAACTCGGTGATTTGACGTTGCGCCTCCTTTCTTATTGAAATGTCAATTATGAGAGACATCACATAATACTCATCTCCAATTTTGAAGGGATTGAGACCCGCTTCTACAGGAAATTCATCCCCGTTCTTTTTCACTCCATACAGGTCACGCCCATGCCCCATTTGTCTTTTTTCACTGTCTTGCAAAAACCCCTTAAAATGAGCAGGATGTGCAGAACGGTATTTTGGCGGTATCAGGAGGTTCAAAGGCTTGTTTTTAAGCTCCCCTTTTTCGTATCCAAACATTTTATCTGCGGCGAGATTACTGCTTATAATGTTCTGGTTTTTATCAACTACAATAATACCTTCTGAAGCTGCTTCAAAAAGTACATTAAAAACATTCTGGTCTTTTTCAAATATTTCCAGGTGCTTATCTGCGGCGGTATTCAATATCGGTTTTTTTGGAGTGAAGGTCAAATTTAAACAATTTAGAATAACTGAGGTTTGAATGAGAATGTTGTACGGGAAAAGAAATCCCGACTATAAATTCTAAGGTGTTTGTTCCCCAGCGTTCACAGGCCTTGAGCGTAGTTTATAAAAGAAGAAAATTTTATTTTTTTTGGCAGCCGGTGGAGACTAGGAGCCGTGGATTTTCTGTTTAAAACTGAAGAAGGATTTTTAGGGATCTTGCCAGAGCGCCAGTGTGAATTAAAGAGTAGTCGAAAATCCCTTTTTTGAAAGGTGTGTAAATATAAAAGATCCGGAGAGAAAGAATATTTCCATCCGGATCCTTTTGTTGTAGCTCTACAGTATTCAAACTTTCACGTTCTCTCCAGCACCTGTAAAAACTACAACTATGACGCCTGCTCGTCTTCGGGCGAGACATAATCTTTATCTGCCGGTAAAAGTCGGCTTGCAAGTTTTGTCACTCCCATTGCTATAAGCACAGCAGTGATAACAAAAAGCAAAAATTTGACCATAAGATTATCCTCCAGCACATTGCTGTAAAAAGTGAGAATGATCTCTATAGCCAAAAATGCTAATTGAAAACTTGCCTTTAATACCATATAATTAAAATATGGGGTAAAGATACGTCTGTGGCAAATTTAATTGACTTGTTTTTTCAGCTTTGACTCAAATTTAACTTATGACTTTCAATTGCTTAACTTAACCGGTACAACCTTCAAAAGGTCTCTAAAATGCCATTATTCGGGAGGAATAAGGAGTAGTCGGGAGCTGCAGCAGGAGCCTGTTACTTTGTATCCCGATGTTTAGTATCCTTAAAATATCCTAAAGAATTTTCAGAAGAAAAATTCTGTGGATCTTCTTCTGTTTTTCAAATGAAATCTGACATAGTTTTAACTTCTTTGGAAATTCTTTTTAATCAGAAAAGAGTTGGTTTAAAAGCTATTTTTCGAGTTTAAAAGTGATGACCGGACTATTTGCATGATTCACCAGGTCTTCGCTTATGCTGCCATTGAAAAAATGTGATAATCCTTTGCGTCCATGGGTGGCGATGCCCATTACATCTGCATTGACCTTTTTGGAGAAATTAAGTATTCCTTCTTCTACGGTATCATCGTTAAAAACGTGGAATTCATAATTGTTAAAGTCTGTTCCCTCCATGTACTTTTTCAGCTTTTTATCGCAGTCAATCGTAGTCAAAAATTCATTGGCGGTATTTATATAGACCAAGTGTAGCTTTGCCTGGAAGGTTTCGGCCAGGGCCACGACCTTTGCCAGGGTCTTTCTCCCGGTGGTTTCCAGGTTGGTAGCAAAAATGAAGTTTTTGATATCAAAGGTGGGATGTTCATTTTTTACGACAAGCACCGGCACTTCAGATTTTCTCACAACCTTCTCGGTATTTGAACCTATGAACATTTCTTTTAAGCCGGAAGCTCCCTGGGAACCCATAACAATAAAGTCGCAGTCGTGTTTTTTGCTGGCTTCCAGGATGCCATCAAATGCCTTATTGATCTCCACGATATCATGCACCGCAAGATCTTTTAGATAAGGGCGTGACAGCAGGTCGTCGAACCTCTTTTTTGCCAGCTTCATAAAGAATAGAGCCTCGGGTAAATCGTTGGTACGCGTTTCTCCCGCAGGGTTCGCCATATCTGCAGGTAATTCTATCAAATGCAAAAGATAAATTTCTGCATTGAATTTTTTCGCAAGTTGAGCGGCTATTTTGAGGGCGTTTTCCGCCTTCTCAGAAAAGTCGGTCGGCACAAGGATTTTTTTCATAGGTAATTGTAAATAGGTAAGGTTGATTTAGTTATAAAACTACAAATATTTTTTCATTCAAAATCTTGTTTTCGTTCTACAAAAATATTACTATATTTGCACCGTTGAAGCGAAAAAAGAACAACGAGGGGACAGAAAGTCCCCTCTTTTTATAGCCAGACCCGGGAATGTTACAGGAGAAAGTAGAAAAATTACTGCAGGAAGCTTTCGAAGAAAATAATTCATTATTTTTAATTGAGCTCAACGTCAACGAGGCGAACCATATTGCTGTCATTATTGACGGTGATGAAGGGGTGTCTGTAAATGACTGTATTGCGGTAAGCCGCAAAATAGAACATAATCTTGATCGCGAAGAGGAAGATTTTTCGCTTGATGTATCCTCGGTAGGTGTTTCAAGTCCGCTGGAAATGCCGCGGCAGTACAAAAAAAATATTGGTAGAACTCTTGCAGTTACCACTGTTGATGGAGAGAAGATCGAAGGAAAACTTACCTCTTTTGAGGATGAAAAGATCACTCTTAAGTGGAAGGCCCGGGAGCCTAAGCCTGTAGGTAAAGGAAAGGTGACTGTAAATAAAGAAGCTGTCTTGCCTTTAGAGGATGTGAAAGAGGCAAAGGTGATAATAACATTTTAATAGAATAAGATATGGAAAATATCGCGTTGATAGATTCGTTTTCAGAATTTAAGGATGATAAGTCTATAGACAAGCCAACTTTAATGGCGATCCTGGAAGAGGTGCTGCGAAGTGCGCTTAAAAAGAAGTACGGAGAAGACGACAACTTTGACATCATTGTAAACCCCGATAAAGGGGATCTTGAGATTTGGAGAAACAGGGTGGTTGTGGCCGATGGAGAAGTGGAAGATCCTAACCAGGAGATTTCTCTTACCGAAGCCCGTAAGATCGAGCCCGATTTTGAGGTTGGTGAAGATGTTTCTGAAGAAGTTAAATTGATCGACCTTGGACGTCGCTCAATTCTTTCTTTGCGTCAAAATCTTATTTCAAAGGTACACGAACACGATAATACAAATATCTACAAGCACTTTAAGGAGCTTGAAGGAGAAATATATACTGCCGAAGTTCACCACATTCGCCACCGTGCGATTATCTTATTAGATGATGATGGTAACGAGATCATCCTTCCAAAGGACAGGCAAATTCCATCAGACTTCTTCCGTAAAGGAGAAAATGTAAGAGGAATCATTGAAAGTGTCGAATTAAAAGGAAATAAGCCGGTTATTATTTTGTCAAGAACTTCTCCCTTATTTTTGGAGAAACTTTTTGAGCAGGAAATTCCTGAAGTTTTCGATGGTTTGATCAATGTGAAGAAAGTAGTGAGAATACCTGGTGAAAAAGCGAAAGTAGCCGTAGATTCTTATGATGACCGTATAGATCCTGTTGGTGCCTGTGTGGGTATGAAAGGATCAAGGATCCACAGTATCGTTCGCGAACTGGGGAATGAGAATATTGATGTGATCAATTTCACCACTAATAACCAGTTGTTGATCACCAGGGCGCTTAGTCCTGCAAAAATTACCTCTCTTAAAATAGATGAGGAGAATAAGCGGGCAGAGGTGATGTTAAAGCCCGAAGAAGTGTCTAAAGCCATTGGTCGTGGAGGCCACAATATAAGATTGGCAGGACAATTGACAGGTTATGAAATAGATGTCTTTAGAGAAGGCGTTGAAGAAGATGTTGAATTAAGGGAATTTGCAGATGAGATCGATGACTGGGTTATCGCAGAATTTGCCAAAATTGGTCTTGATACAGCAAAAAGTATATTAGAGCAGGACGTAGAGGATCTTGTCAAGAGAACAGATCTTGAAGAAGAGACCATACGCGATGTAATGAGAGTTCTTAGAGAAGAATTTGAAGAAGAGAACAACAGTTAAGAATAAAAGAGGTTAATTTAGAGGGCAATTTATGGCTGAAGCGAAGACAATGCGATTAAATAAGGTGTTACGCGAATTCAACATTTCGTTGGATCGTGCCGTGGAATTTCTCAATTCCAAGGGCCACGAAATAGAGGCGCGTCCCACTACAAAAATTTCGGGGGAAATTTATCAGGTGCTTTCTGATGAATTCCAGACCGATAAGAGTAAGAAGGTAGAGGCGAAGGAAGTTGGAGAAGAAAAGCGCAAGGAAAAAGAAAGCCTTCGACTTGAAAGAGAGAAGGAGCAGGAAGAAAAGCGCAAACATGAGGAGAAGCAGGAGGTTATTAGAGCGAAGTCTAACCTGGAAGGCCCAAAACAGGTAGGCAAGATCGATCTGGATAAGCCTAAAACAGCTTCACCTGAAAAACCTAAAGCTCCGGCAGAAGAGACTAAAGCGCCTGAACAGCCACAGGCCAAAGCTCCTGAAGCCGCAGAACAGGAAACGCCTAAAGCCGAAGCTCCAAAAGCTGAAGCCCCAAAAGCAGAAGCTTCCAAAACCGAAACTCCAAAAGCCGAAACGCCAAAAGAAGAGGCTCCAAAAGCAGAAGCTCCAAAAGCTGAAACTTCAAAACCTGAAGTAAAAGCACCGGAGGCTTCCAAACCAAAGGCCGAAGAGTCCAAAGAGGAAAAGCCAAAAGAGGAAAAAGCAACCGAAGGATCTGAGAATAAAGAAGAAGGATCCTCTACTGTTGCTACAAAATATCAAAAGCTTAGCGGCCCTAATTTTACCGGAGAGAAAATTGATCTTTCCCAGTTTAAAAAGCCTGTTAAGAAGAAGGACGAAAAAGACAAAAAAGCTGAAGAAGAGAAAGAGAAGCGCAAAAAACGTCGTCGTCGTATAAGTAAAGATGTTAAAGGTGCACCGGGACAAGGTGGTGGTGGTTCAAGATCTAACAAACCAGCCGGGAAACGTGCCCGTCCTGTAACAAAAGAAGAGCCTAGCGAAGAAGAAGTTCAAAAGCAGGTGCGTGAGACCCTTGAGAAATTACAGGGTAAATCCAGCAAAGGTCGTGGTGCCAAATACCGTAAGACCAAGCGTGATACTCACCGTCAAAGGACCGAGGATGCACAACTTGAAGAAGAAAACAAGATATTAAAGGTTACCGAATTTGTTACCGTGAGCGAAGTCGCCACGATGATGGATGTGCCGGTAACTCAAATTATCTCTGCATGTATGTCTCTTGGAATGATGGTAACGATGAATCAGCGTCTTGATGCTGAAACTCTTTCTATCGTTGCTGAAGAGTTTGACTATGAAGTTGAATTTGTTACTGCAGACCTTGATGAACCAAAAGAAGCAGTTCCCGAAAATCCTGAAGATCTAAGCCCACGTGCTCCAATCGTTACAGTAATGGGACACGTTGACCACGGTAAAACATCTTTACTGGATTATATCCGTAAAGAGAATGTAATTGCCGGGGAAAGTGGTGGAATCACGCAGCACATTGGTGCTTACGGGGTGAAGCTGGAAAACGGTCAGAAAATAACATTTTTGGATACTCCGGGTCACGAGGCCTTTACGGCGATGCGTGCAAGGGGTGCACAGGTAACCGACCTTGCAATTATTGTAGTAGCGGCAGATGATGATGTGATGCCTCAAACAAAGGAGGCTATCTCTCACGCACAGGCTGCAGGAGTTCCTATTGTATTTGCAATTAATAAGGTGGACTTGCCGGCGGCAAATCCCGAAAAGATAAAAGAGAAACTTGCCTCGATGAATCTTCTTGTAGAAGATTGGGGAGGTAAAGTTCAGTCACATGATATTTCTGCCAAAACAGGAACTGGAGTTAAGGAATTGCTTGAAAAAGTGCTTCTTGAAGCCGAGATCCTGGAGCTACAGGCTAACCCGGATAAACTTTCTACAGGTACTGTGGTGGAAGCTTACCTGGATAAAGGAAGAGGATATGTTTCTACTATTCTTGTACAAACAGGTACACTTAAAATAGGAGATTTTGTCCTTGCAGGTAGACACAGTGGTAAGGTGAAGGCAATGCAGGATGAGCGTGGAAAAGACGTGAAAGAAGCGGGTCCTTCAACACCGGTATCTATTCTTGGTCTTGATGGTGCCCCACAGGCGGGTGATAAGTTCAAGGTCATGACAGATGAGCGTGAAGCTAAAGATATCGCTGCCAAACGTACACAATTACAGCGAGAGCAGTCGGTAAGAACTCAGCGTCACATTACGCTTGATGAGATTGGACGTCGTATTGCACTGGGAGACTTTAAAGAACTTAACATTATCCTTAAAGGTGATGTGGATGGTTCTGTGGAAGCGCTTACAGATTCGTTCCAGAAGTTGTCTACTGAAGAAATTCAGGTGAACATTATCCATAAAGGAGTAGGTGCGATCACCGAGAGTGATGTGTTACTGGCTTCAGCATCAGATGCGATTATTATCGGATTTAACGTAAGACCTGCAGGAAATGCCCGAATGGTTGCCGAGAAAGAAGAAATTGACATTAGAACTTATTCCATCATTTATGATGCAATAAACGATCTTAAAGATGCGATGGAAGGAATGCTTTCTCCTGTAATGAAGGAGGAGATCACCGGTAACGCAGAGATCAGAGAGATCTTTAAAGTGTCTAAAATTGGATCTATTGCCGGTTGTATGGTTACAGATGGTAAGATCTACAGAAATTCACGTATAAGATTGATTCGCGACGGAGTTGTGGTTTACACAGGTGAACTTTCCTCTCTAAAACGATTCAAGGATGACGTGAAGGAAGTTTCTAAAGGTTATGACTGTGGATTGCAAATCAAGAACTACAATGACATCCAGGAGGGTGATGTAGTTGAAGCATTCCAGGAAGTTGCCGTGAAGAAAAAGTTGAAATAATACTTAGTAGTATATAACAGAAAAAGGGACGCAATTTGCGTCCCTTTTTTTATTGTGATTTGGTGAAATAGATCTCACCTGTTCTGTATTATTTAATTTCAAATCCTTTGAAATCTATCCTGATGAGATTAAAAAAAATTATCTGAATAAATTCCTGCCAAAAATGGCATTTTTAGCCCTGCATTTTCCGAAGTAAATTTTTGAAGGTTGGTTAAAAGAAAGGCCAACAAAAAATATCTCCGGAATTAATTTCTGATTAACTGAATTTCTGCCGGACAAAAGATCCCAATATTCAGGATTGTTCTGATGAGCTCTTCAGCTTAATAAATCAAAATGACCTGTTGCTTTTTAATTATCTCTTCTCAGGTTTGAATCTAAAAGCTGCCGGGAAGGATTTTTTGATCTCCAGCAAGGCTCTGTCGGCCTCCAGGCTGTTCCTGAAGTTTCCTACCCACACCTTGTAATTTGGGGTCTCAAAAACTATTGTAGATGACCATTCGGGGAAGAGGGATCTATATTCTTTAATAACTTTACTGGCTTCATTGTTATCTCCCGAGAATAATTGTACCCTATATCGCTCACCGATAACCCCGTCTTTTACCATTTCCGATTTTTGTTCCAGGAGTTCCGGTATTATTTCATCCTGATGGATGGTTACCTGTCCTTCCTGCGCTTTAGAGACTGTTACAGTTCCAATTACAACAAGAGTAGCCAGGATTAATTTGCTTTTTCTCAACATTTCTTCTTAATTTTCTGAAATACAAAAGTATAACTTTACCGATAATTTCTGTCGTTAACAGTTATTTAGAACTGTTATAAATTATTTGGCTATCCTCTCAAATCGAACTTAAGTATTACTTTTGTCGGTAAATTTTTAGGTGCTAAAACATGATTTTTGTCACGTTTTAATTCTACTAAAAATCGTACCAAATAAGACGTTAATTCAACTTATAATATGAAAAAGGTGAAATACCGCCATTCAGCAGCTCGAATAGTATTTTTCAGTGTATCCCTGTTTTTCTCTTTTAACACCCTTCTATTAGCGCAGGAGCCTGATGATTCCCCGCTTTCTGAAGACGAAGCAGACAGGCAGGAAACTGTTCAGGGGCCTCAGGAATCGAATGTAGAGGCAGAAACCTCCGGTGGGGATGAAGCCGCCGGGAAAGAACTTTTCAATACGCTTTGTGCTGCCTGTCATAAACTAGATGGGAATTCTATCGGGCCACCATTAAGAGGTGTGGGTGATAGGAGAGAGACCGAATGGTTGCACAGCTGGATTAGAAATTCCCAGGCGATGATCGCCGAGGGGGATGAGCAGGCGGTTGCGATCTACAATGAATACAATCAGGTGGCAATGCCTCCTTTTCCGCAGTTGAGCGATAGTGATATTGATAACATTCTTGCTTATGTAAATGCGCCTAAGGCTGTGCCTCAGGAAAAGCAGCCGGGAGCAGAAGCTGCCGGAGCCGGTGCGCAGGGTGGCGGTGGAATCTCTACAGATATTCTGCTTGGTATCCTTGCCTTTGTGCTTTTAATGCTGCTTGTGATCCTCTACCTGGTAAACAAAACTCTTAGAAGATTTGCAGCTGCCAGCGGGGTGGAACTACCGGTAAAGGAAAAGAGAGGGAAGCCGATTTGGAAATCTTTCGTTGAAAATCAATTCCTGGTAATAGTTACTGCAGTTGTGCTTGTGCTTGTCGGATCTTACTTTGCTTATGGATGGATGATGCAGGTGGGAGTTGATCAGGGCTACCAGCCAATTCAGCCAATTCACTTCTCACACAGGATTCACGCAGGAGATAACCAGATAGAATGTAAATTTTGCCACAGTTCTGCCAGGGTATCTAAAACCTCGGGTATTCCTTCTTTGAATGTGTGTATGAACTGTCACAAATCAATAAGCGAAGTTGCTGAAGGAACAGCGACAGAAGAATATTCAAAAGAATTCTATGACGGGGAAATTGCGAAGTTATACGACGCAGTTGGTTGGGATGTTTCTCAACAGGCATATACAGGAGAGACTGAGCCGGTAAAATGGATTAGGATCCACAACCTGCCCGATTTTGCATATTTCAACCACTCGCAGCACGTAGAGGTTGGAGGGATTGCCTGTCAAACCTGTCATGGTCCTGTTCAGGAAATGGAAATTATGTACCAAAATGCTCCTCTAACGATGGGCTGGTGTATAAGCTGTCACCGCGAAACAAATGTTCGTACCGCTGGAAACGAATATTATGAAAAAGTTCATGAAGAGCTTTCAAGAAAATATGAGGTTGAGGAATTAACTGTAGCCCAAATGGGCGGGATTGAATGTGCCAAGTGCCATTATTAATTTAAAAAGTAGAAAGTAAGCATATGTCATCAAACAAGAAATACTGGAAAAGTGTTGAAGAGCTGAATGAAACCAGCTCAATTGTTGAGACGCACAGCCAAAAGGAGTTTGTGGAGGAGATCCCTACAGATGAATTTTTGGGTAACAAGGAGACTCTCGAAACATCGACCACTTCAAGAAGGGACTTCTTGAAGTACGTTGGTTTTAGTACCGCGGCGGCTTCTTTGGCTGCCTGTGAAGGTCCGGTAATGAAGTCTATTCCTTATGTGGTGCAGCCCGAAAGGATTGTTCCCGGAGTAGCGAATTACTATGCTACCACTATGGCCGATGGATTTGATTTTTCAAGTGTACTTGTTAAGACACGTGAAGGTCGTCCTATAAAAATTGAACAAAATACAATGGGAACTACGGGTGCCAATGCCAGAGTGCATGCATCGGTTCTTTCCCTTTATGATAATAAAAGACTTCAAAGGCCTTTGGCTAATGGGGAAGTTGCTTCATGGGAGCAGTTTGATCGTGAGGTAAAGGAAAAGCTTAACAATGTTGATGGGGAGATTGTTCTATTGACGCAAACTTTCGCCAGTCCTTCTACCGCAAAACTGATCAATGAATTTTCTGAAAAGTTCGGGAATGTTCGTCACGTTGTTTATGACACTGTTTCTGAAGACCATATGTTGGATGCTTTTGAGAATCGTTACGGAAGAAGGGCTTTACCATCTTTCGATTTCTCAACAGCTGAAGTTATAGTTTCCATTGGAGCCGATTTCCTTGGAGACTGGGCCGGTGGTGGTCATGATGCAGATTATGCAAAAGGACGTATTCCTGAAAATGGAAAGATGTCACGCCACGTGCAGTTTGAATCGAATTTTTCTCTTACCGGTGCCAATGCCGACAGGAGAATAACCCTTACGCTTTCTCAGCAAAAAGCTGCGATCGCAGCCCTTCACGGTTATGTTACCGGAGGTGCTTCGACCAGTAATCTTCCAGCGCATATTGATGATGCTCTTGTTAAAGCTGCACGACAACTTCGTAAGGCAGGAAGTGGAGCTGTAGTGGTTACGGGAATTCCAGATGTAGAGGCACAGTCTCTTGCATTATCCATAAACGAAGCTCTTGGAAGTACTGTGATGAACACTGCTACTCCAAGAATGCTGCGCCAGGGGAGTACTGCCGCGGTAAAGCAACTGGTTGCAGATATGCAGGCAGGGCAGGTTGGTGCTATTCTTATTGCGGGAGTTAATCCTGTTTATAGTTTGCCATTTGCAGATGAATTTGTGGAAGGATTGGCTAAAGTAGACCTTAAAGTGACGTTCTCCATGAAGAATGATGAGACCGCACTTCTTTCTAACTATGTCGCAGCCACCCCTCATTATCTTGAGAGCTGGGGTGATGTAGAATTTACGACACAAAAATTTGGGTTGATGCAACCTACAATCAGACCTCTTTTTGATACAAGCCAGTTTCAGGATGTACTTCTAAGATGGACTGATAAAAATATATCTTACGCAGATTACCTGAAGCAAACCTGGGAAGGATCAATGGGATCCAGCTCATGGGTTGATGCACTTCACGACGGGGTGTTCGAAGGAACTTCTCCTGTAAGTGCGCAGGTTGGAGCAGATCAGGTTGCAACCTCATCCGTGTCATTTGATGAAAGTGCAGCGGTGAGAAATCTTTCTGCAGCGCAGGGAGAAGGATTAGAGCTTGAGCTTTATACCTCTGTAGCTATGGGAGCCGGAAATCAGGCTAACAACCCATGGTTGCAGGAATTGCCAGATCCTATTACCCGTGCTTCTTGGGATAACTATCTTAAAATATCCAGAGCCGATGCTGAAGCGCTGGGTCTTGAAAATGAGCACGTTTCTAACGGGGCTTTAAATGGAAATTATGTAAACCTTAAGGTTGGGGATACTGTTCTTGAAAGAGTGCCTGTATTTATTCAGCCGGGACAGGCGAGAGGAGTGGTTTCTCTTGCGTTGGGTTATGGTAAAAGAGAAGGAATTCAGCGTGAAATGCAGGTGGGTGTAAATGCTTATCCTCTTTACCAGGATTTCCGTGCTCACCAGAATGTTACTATAGAAAAAGCTGCAGGTGTTCATGAATTTGCATGTTTGCAGTTGCATACTACTCTAATGGGTAGGAATGATATTATTAAAGAAACCACCCTGGAGATCTTCAATACAAAAGATTCCCACGTGTGGAATGAAATGCCTCAAGTTTCTCTAAACCACGTAGAGACACCGGTTACTTCACCAGATGTTGATCTTTGGGATGGGTTTGACCGTTCTGTAGGTCACCATTTCAAAATGTCTATTGATCTTAATGCCTGTACAGGTTGTGGTGCATGTGTGATTGCATGTCACGCCGAAAACAATGTGCCGGTAGTAGGTAAAGAAGAAGTGAGGAAGTATCGTGATATGCACTGGTTGCGTATTGACCGTTACTACTCTTCTGAGGAAACTTTTGAGCAGGATGTGGAGAAGAAAGAAAACATGAGTGGTCTTGGAGATTCTCTTTCTCAGTTTGGAGAAATGGAAATGGCTTCAGATAATCCTCAGGTTGTATTTCAGCCAATGTTGTGTCAGCACTGTAATCACGCTCCCTGTGAGACGGTATGTCCTGTTGCTGCCACGATGCACGGGCGCCAGGGTCAAAACCAAATGATCTACAATAGATGTGTTGGTACCCGTTACTGTGCGAACAACTGTCCTTATAAAGTGAGAAGGTTCAACTGGTTCCTTTATAACAAGAATGACGAATTTGATTACAACATGAACAACGACCTTGGTCGCATGGTGTTGAACCCCGATGTTACTGTAAGGTCAAGGGGAGTTATGGAGAAATGTTCTTTCTGTATCCAGCGTACACAAAAGACCATTCTGGATGCCAAACGTGAAGGCAGGGCGATTGAAGATGGAGAGTTCCAGACTGCATGTTCTGCAGCCTGTGACAAAGGAGCTATTGTTTTTGGGGATGTGAATGATGAAGCAAGCAAAATAGCAGCTTTAAGTGAGGATGATAGGATGTATCACGCCCTGGAATACATTGGTACAAAACCTAACGTAATGTACCAGACTAAAGTCCGCAATACATCTGAAGCATAAATAAAACAGTTAAAGAATTAATTATAAAAAGCATATGTCTCATTACGAAGCACCTATTCGAAAGCCTTTAGTACTCGGCGATAAGACCTATCATGATGTTACGGTAGATGTTGCTGCTCCTGTTGAAGGACGGGCCAACAAATCATGGTGGATAGTTTTCTCTATTGCACTTGTGGCTTTTCTATGGGGATTGGGTTGTATTATCTATACAGTTTCTACAGGAATTGGTACCTGGGGATTAAACAGGACCGTTGGTTGGGCCTGGGACATCACCAACTTTGTTTGGTGGGTAGGTATTGGTCACGCCGGTACACTTATTTCGGCGGTACTATTACTCTTCCGTCAAAAATGGAGAATGGCCATTAACCGTTCGGCAGAAGCCATGACGATCTTTTCGGTCGTGCAGGCGGGATTATTCCCAATCATTCACATGGGACGTCCATGGCTTGCTTATTGGGTACTTCCAATTCCTAACCAGTTCGGTTCCCTTTGGGTAAACTTTAATTCACCACTGCTTTGGGACGTATTTGCGATCTCTACTTATCTGTCAGTTTCTTTGGTATTCTGGTGGACAGGTTTATTACCAGATTTCGCGATGATAAGAGACCGTGCAGTAAAGCCTTTTCAGAAACACATTTATGGAATCCTGAGTTTTGGATGGAGTGGACGTGCAAAGGACTGGCAACGATTTGAAGAAGTTTCACTTGTTTTGGCAGGTTTGGCTACACCTCTTGTACTTTCTGTACACACTATTGTATCCTTTGACTTTGCTACTTCTGTTATTCCGGGATGGCATACAACGATCTTCCCTCCTTATTTTGTGGCTGGAGCGATCTTCTCGGGATTTGCAATGGTAAACACTCTTCTTATTATCATGAGAAAGGTGTCTAATCTTGAAGACTATATTACGATCCAACATATCGAACTAATGAACATCGTGATCATGATCACCGGTTCTATAGTTGGGGTTGCCTATATTACAGAATTATTTATGGCCTGGTACTCGGGTGTGGAATACGAACAGTACGCTTTCCTTAACAGGGCTACAGGACCTTACTGGTGGGCTTACTGGTCTATGATGACCTGTAACGTGTTCTCACCACAGTTCATGTGGTTCAAGAAACTTCGTACCAGCATCATGTTCTCTTTCTTTATCTCTATTGTTGTAAACGTAGGAATGTGGTTCGAGCGTTTCGTAATTATTGTGACTTCATTGCACAGGGATTACCTACCTTCGTCCTGGACGATGTTCTCTCCAACTTTTGTGGATATAGGAATATTTATTGGAACGATTGGATTCTTCTTCGTTTTGTTCCTGCTTTATGCCCGTACCTTCCCTGTTATTGCACAGGCCGAGGTGAAGACAATTCTAAAAGCATCTGGAGACAGATATAAAAAGCTGCGTGCAGAGCATGGAGATCATGCAGATCATACGAATACTATTGTTAGAGAACCGGTTTCAAATGTTGAAGGTGGCTGGATAAAGAGAGGTGATCATACTTCAAAGAAGGAGCATGAGCCGACTACTCATACCGAAAGTTTGACAGCGTCTGAACTAGACAGGGATAAGATTGATGAAATGCTTCACAGGATTGGAGTTTTTGATCCTGCGACACAGTCTGAAGATGATCTTCAAAAATTAAATGGTGTAGGTCCTTTAATGGAGCAAAAATTACATCAGGTTGGAATCTATACCTATGAACAGGTAAGCAACCTAACCCTTGAAGATTATACATTACTGGAGAGGGTAATAGAAAACTTCCCTACTGCCGATAATCGCGGTGACTGGAACGACCAGGCAAACCAACTAAAAAGTAAATAAGAATGGCATCTAAAGTTATACACGCTCTTTATACAGATGACGACTTGCTTTTACAGGCTGTAAGGCAAGTTAAGGAGGCCCGCTATAGCATTGGGCAAATCTATACTCCTTTCCCGGTCCACGGGCTGGACAAGGCTATGGGACTCGCACCAACCAGGCTTGCAATAACCTCATTTATTTATGGGATTATAGGTTTGCTGGTAGCAGTAGCTATGATGAATTTTATTATGATCGAAGACTGGCCAATGGATATTGGAGGAAAGCCAAGTTTTAGCTTTATCCAGAACATGCCTGCTTTCGTTCCTATTATGTTTGAGCTCACGGTATTTTTTGCTGCCCACCTTATGGTTTTTACTTTCTTCATGAGAAGTAAATTATGGCCGTTCAAAAAAGCTGAGAACCCTGACGTTAGAACCACAGATGATCATTTCCTAATGGAAGTAGTGGTGGGGAATCATAATACGGAGGAGCTAACCGACTTTTTGTTCAATACCGGTGCTTCTGAAATTAAATTAATAGATAACAAATAAACCCGATGAAAAGTTTATTTAGAAAATCCATATTTTTCATTTTAGCACTTAGTGCGGTTTCCTGTATGGAAAACTCTAAGCCAAATTACCAGTACATGCCAAATATGTACGAGACGGTAAGCTATGAGCCTTATGGAGCATACGAAGTTTTTGTTAATGAGCAGGAGGCTAAATTGCCTGTGGAGGGAACAGTTTCCAGAGGATGGAAACCTTACGAGTATGAGAATTCACCCGATGGATATACCGCTGCCAAGACAGAATTGCAAAACCCTCTTCCTTATACCGAAGATAATTTTGCTGAAGGTAAAGCACTTTACACAATTTATTGTGCAGTTTGTCACGGAGACAAAGGAGATGGTAAGGGGATCCTGGTGGAGCGCGAAAAGTTCCTTGGAATTCCAAGTTATTCAGACGCGGGAAGGGCGATTACAGAAGGAAGTGTTTATCACGTTATGTACTATGGTCTTAACGCAATGGGATCATATGCTTCGCAAACTTCAATCGATGAGCGTTGGAAAATTGATCATTATGTAATGTATTTGAAAAGCCAGCTTGAAGGGGCTCCAGAGAGGGAATTTGAGGCGGAAGGAACAGAAACTCAGAATTTAAATGAGAAAGAGGAAAACCTTATGCCGCCCGTAAATGCCGAACAGACTATGGAGGTGAAGCAAAGTGAAGCAGAAGGCGAACCAATAGAATAAAACCAAGAATAACAGCACATTAGATATTATACAATATGTACACGCTATCCAGTAAATTAAAATTATTTTCTATCATCCTCATGGTAGTAGGTCTGTTAGGTTTGATCTACGGATTCATTGCCGTGCCTGCAAATATTGAAGAGGTTAAAGAGCTAATAGCGCATGATGATCACGGAGAAGTGGTGGAAATGCCTTTACCAGGACAAACGGAGGATGAATTGGAAGATGATGCCCAAGGTTTGGACTTTGTTCCTTCGGAACATGAAGTAAATACCGAGCGTACAGATGAGGAGGTACACAGAATGGCTGAAGATGCCGAATTGGTGCACCTCGAGCATGTTTTTCATCAATTACAGAATAAACCATGGGCAGCTGTATATGTTGCAGCTTTCTTTTTCTTTATGATTGCACTGGGAGTGCTTGCTTTTTATGCAGTACAGTTTGCTGCGCAGGCAGGATGGTCTCCTGTTCTTTTCAGAGTAATGGAAGGTATTACGGCTTATTTGCTCCCCGGTGGTATAATTATGTTTGTGCTGTTGGCACTTTCTGGTTTCCATCTCAACCATCTGTTTGTGTGGATGGATCCCGAAGTAGTGGCTCATGATGAAATCATTCAAAATAAACAGTCTTACCTTAATGTGCCGTTTTTCCTTATAAGAGCAGCGATTTATATTGCAGGTTGGGCATTGTTCAGATATTACCTGACAAGAAACTCAAGACGACAGGATAACGCAACAGATATTAACTGGTACAAAAAGAACTTCAAGTTGTCTGCAGGATTCCTTGTATTCTTTATCGTAACCGAATCTATGATGTCATGGGACTGGATCATGAGTTTGGATCCACACTGGTTTAGTACCCTTTTTGGATGGTATGTATTCTCCAGTATGTTTGTTTCTGGTATTACCGTGATTGCTTTGGTAACTATTTATCTTAAGTCACGTAATTATTTACCATTCGTAAACGATAGTCATATTCATGATCTTGCCAAGTTCATGTTTGGGATCAGTATTTTCTGGACGTACCTTTGGTTCTCTCAGTTTATGCTTATCTGGTACTCGAATATTCCTGAAGAAGTAACTTATTTTGTTTCCCGTATAGAAGATTATGGGTTAGTATTCTTTGGAATGGTGGCACTTAACTTTATCTTTCCGCTTTTATTATTAATGAATAGCGACTTTAAAAGGGTGAATTGGTTTGTGGTAATGACAGGAATAATCATTCTATTGGGTCATTATCTTGATGTGTATGTGATGGTAATGCCTGCAACTGTTGGGGAATCATGGTTTATTGGTATCCCGGAATTGAGTGCACTGGCATTTTTTGGAGGATTATTTATTTTTATAGTATTCAACTCCCTAACCAAAGCCCCACTACATGCAAAGGGTAATCCTTTCATGAAGGAGAGTGAACATTATCATTATTAAAAGATTTTTTAAAGAGAAATTATAAAATGACAGTATTTTTAATCATAGTAGTAGTAGCATTATTTGCGATAACTATCTGGCAGCTTACCAGGATCTTCCAATTATCAAGGAGTTCAGATTCCGTTGATTCTTCAGAGATCGCCAATGACAAGGATAACAGGACGCAGGGTAATTTGATGCTTGCCTTTGGAATCGCGTTTTATATTTTCATGCTTTACAACTTCTGGAATTTTGGGAACAGGGCTTTACCTGCCGCTTCTTCAGAACATGGTGCAGAGTATGATAATTTGCTATTGATCACCATGGCTGTGATCATGTTCGTACAGGTTATAACTCAGGGGTTACTTCACTACTTTGCCTTTAAATACAAGGGTAAAAAAGGACAGAAGGCTCTATTCTTTGCAGATAACGATAAACTTGAATTCGTTTGGACGATTATTCCGGTTATCGTACTTGCAGGATTGATCATTTACGGGTTGTTTACCTGGAGTGATATTATGGACATTGATGAGGAGGAAGACCCTATTGTTATTGAACTTTATGCCAAGCAATTCAGCTGGCAGGCACGCTATGCAGGAAAAGACAATGTTCTTGGAAAGGCTAACGTTCGTTTTATTGAAGGAGCGAATACAATGGGTGTTGACGAAAGTGATCCATATGCCATGGATGACGTTATCACTGCAGAGATCCACCTTCCTGTGAACAGACCAGTACTTTTCAAGATGAGATCACAGGATGTACTTCACTCTGCCTATTTCCCGCATTTTAGAGCACAAATGAATGTGGTGCCTGGAATGATCACTCAGTTCTCCTTTACACCAACTGTCACGACAGATGCGATAAACGAGACCGAGTATATGAGGGATAAAGTCGCATACATTAATGAAATTAGAAGAGAGAAAAGCGAAGAACTCGCTGCATTGGGTGAAGAGCCTTTGGCAGAATATGAAAACTTCGAATATTACCTGTTATGTAATAAAATTTGTGGGGTAGCACACTACAACATGCAAATGAAAGTAGTTGTGGAAAGTGAAGGAGAGTTCAACGCCTGGATGGCAGAACAAAATGAGTATTCTGAAACTCTGGAATCTGCAACTGCAGCAAAAGAGGTTAAGAAGACCAATGGAGAGGAACTAGCACAGGTAGAAAATTAATTAAGCTAAGAATAAAGAAATATGTCAGCAGTAGGACACGTACCGGTTAATGAACACGCTCATGATGATCACCATGATGAGGGTAATTTCTTTACGAAATATATATTCAGCATGGACCATAAGGTTATTGCCAAGCAATACCTTTTTACGGCGCTTTTCATGGGGATCATTGGGATTGCCATGTCTATTTTCTTCCGTATGCAGCTCGCATGGCCGGCAGAATCATTTAAGATCTTCGAAATCTTCCTTGGAAAATGGGCTCCGGGAGGAGTAATGAGCCAGGAAGTTTATTTAGCACTTGTAACAATTCACGGTACCATCATGGTTTTCTTTGTGCTTACACAGGGATTGAGTGGTACTTTTAGTAACCTTCTTATTCCGCTTCAAATTGGTGCAAGGGATATGGCTTCAGGATTTATGAACATGCTTTCTTACTGGCTGTTCTTCACTTCCTGTGTGATCATGCTTGGTTCCCTTTTTGTTGAGTCAGGACCTGCTTCTGCCGGTTGGACTATCTATCCTCCGCTTAGTGCCTTGCCACAGGCTATTGGTGGATCTGGACTGGGAATGACGCTTTGGCTTGTTTCTATGGCCATTTTCATTGCTTCCTCTTTACTTGGTTCCCTTAACTATATTGTTACAGTGATCAACCTAAGGACAAAAGGAATGTCCATGACACGTTTGCCTTTGACAATCTGGGCACTTTTTGTTACCGCTATTATAGGTGTTGTTTCTTTCCCTGTTCTTTTATCGGCAGCTTTAATGCTGATTATGGATAGAAGCTTCGGAACTTCATTCTTCCTAAGTGATATTTACATTGGAGGAGAAGTACTGCATTATCAGGGAGGTTCTCCAATTCTTTTTGAGCACCTTTTCTGGTTCCTTGGTCACCCGGAAGTATATATTGTAATCCTTCCTGCCATGGGTATCGCTTCAGAGATCCTGGCAACCAACGCGAGAAAACCTATTTTTGGATACCGTGCGATGATCGCATCGATCCTTGGTATTGCCTTCCTTTCCACGATCGTTTGGGGACACCACATGTTCGTATCTGGTATGAACCCGTTCCTTGGTTCGGTATTTACCTTTACAACTCTTTTGATCGCGATTCCTTCCGCAGTAAAAGCATTTAACTGGATCACGACTATCTGGAAGGGTAACCTGCAAATGAACCCATCCATGTTGTTCTCCATTGGATTTGTCTCAACTTTCATTACTGGAGGTTTAACAGGTCTTGTTCTTGGTGACAGTACACTGGATATTAACGTACACGATACATACTTCGTTGTTGCTCACTTCCACCTTGTAATGGGTATTTCTGCCCTTTACGGAATGTTCGCAGGAATCTATCACTGGTTCCCTAAGATGTTTGGACGTATGATGAACAAGAACCTGGGGTATATCCACTTCTGGATAACAATTATAGGTGCCTACGGAGTATTCTTCCCGATGCACTTTGTTGGAATGGCCGGACTTCCCCGTAGATATTATGACAACACTGCTTTTCCTTACTTTGACGATCTTTTGGAGGTCAATGTATTGATCACTGTTTTCGCAATAATAACTGCGCTGGTACAGTTGGTATTCCTTTACAACTTTATACATTCAATGGTTGCAGGGAAGAAAGCGACAGCAAACCCATGGAATTCAAATTCACTTGAATGGACTACACCGGTAGAACCTATTCATGGAAACTGGCCGGGACCAATCCCACACGTTTACCGTTGGCCTTATGACTACAGTAAAACGAATGAGAACGGAGATTATGTGATCGCAGGACAGGATTTTGCGCCACAGAACGTTCCGCTACAAAAGGGTGAAGAAGAGCTTAATCATTAAACCTTTTTAAACACAATAGTATAAAGCCTTTTCATCCACATGAAAAGGCTTTTTCTTTTATCTTTGTTTCTTTAATTTCCTTAATATGAACGAAAACCTTGATCCCACCGGGGAAAATTTTTCTTCGGAAGAACTTGACATCGAAAGAGCTTTAAGGCCTCTCGAATTTGATGATTTTGCAGGCCAGGATCAGGTATTGGATAATCTTAAGGTTTTTGTTGAGGCTGCCAATCAGCGTGGAGAAGCTCTTGATCATACACTTTTTCACGGTCCTCCGGGACTTGGAAAGACCACTTTAGCCCATATTCTGGCCAATGAACTTGGGGTGGGAATTAAAGTGACCTCAGGGCCTGTTTTGGACAAACCCGGAGATCTTGCGGGTTTGTTAACCAACCTCGACGAAAGGGATGTATTGTTTATTGACGAGATCCACCGCCTTAGTGCCGTAGTAGAAGAGTATCTTTATTCGGCGATGGAGGATTATAAGATCGATATTATGATCGAAACAGGACCCAATGCCCGTTCGGTCCAGATAAATCTGAATCCTTTTACTCTTATAGGGGCAACCACCCGTAGCGGATTACTCACCGCACCTATGCGTGCCCGCTTCGGAATTTCCAGCCGACTCGAATATTATACTACCGAATTACTTTCAGATATTGTACAGCGTAGTGCGCAGATCCTTAAAGTGCCAATCAACATGGAGGCAGCTATTGAGATCGCAGGACGTAGCCGCGGGACACCGCGTATTGCAAATGCCCTTTTGCGAAGGGTAAGGGATTTTGCACAGATAAAAGGCAATGGAAAAATAGACATTGAGATCGCGAAGTATAGTTTAAAGGCTCTTAATGTTGATGCACACGGTTTGGATGAGATGGATAATAAGATCCTTACCACGATTATTGATAAATTTAAAGGGGGGCCTGTGGGTATTACTACTCTGGCCACTGCTGTAAGCGAAAGTGCAGAGACCATTGAAGAAGTCTATGAACCTTTCCTTATTCAGCAGGGTTTTATACAAAGAACACCACGGGGCCGCGAAGTTACAGAAGCCGCCTACAAGCACCTGGGAAGAGAAAGAGGCGGCATTCAGGGCGGGTTGTTTTAAATAACAAACCTACCAGGTCTCTAAGACCTGTTAGGTTTTCACCTAAAGCTATGAAGCAGGATGTTTTAGAACCCGGTGCAACCTACCATATTTTCAATCGGGGAAATAATAAGGAGGATATATTTAAAGAGGAAGATAATTATTTCTATTTTTTAAAATTAATCCGGACTCATTTATTGCCTGTTTGTGATATCTATGCTTATTGTTTATTAGGAAATCATTTTCACTTACTTCTAAAGATCAAGGAAATGGAGGAATTATCTTCTATCCACCAGGATAAGACTCATCTTCCATTCTCTAACTTCTTTAACGCGTATACTAAAGGAATAAATAAAAAGTACAACAGGACCGGCAGCCTCTTTCAGGAACATTTCAAAAGAAAAAGGGTGAGGGATGAGAAGTATCTTGTTCAATTAATTGCCTATATTCATCTGAATCCTGTAAAACATGGTTTTGTTGAAGATCACAGGAATTATAGATTTTCTTCTTTTCAGGCATATGTCCATACCAAACCGACCAAAATAGAAACCAGTTATATATTTTCCCTTATTGACACTGAAACTTTTCAGCAATGGCATGATGAAAGAAGATTAAACACGAAATACTTAAGTGATTTCCTGCAGGACCAGACCTAACAGGTCACAAAGACCTGGTAGGTCTAAAACAGGCTAAGAAAGATAATGAAAGAAATCAAAGGCATACCAACAGTATCAGTTTTTAAATTCTACAGGAATGCCCGCAGGATTTTAAAAAACCCCCTGCCGTTTCATCGCGAGAATTTTACAGAACTTGGGGACACCTGGAGGCTTAAACTTGGCCGTTCGTGAAGCGGTGATTTTTTCCCGAAACCCGGATTTTGCAAAATATGTTCTTCAGAAGAATCAGAAGAACTATAGAAAAACTACTATCCAAACCGAAGATATTGCCAAATACCTTGGGCAGGGACTGCTCACCGCAGAGGGGGAACTTTGGAAAAAACAGCGAAAAATGCTGCAGCCGGCCTTTCACAAGAAGCAGCTGGTAAATCTGTTGGACAGCATAAAGACAGCGATTGATACCGAGCTTGACAAAATAGAAACAGGAAAGCCTTTCGATATTTTCCCCATTTATAATGATCTCGCTTTTCAAACTGTAGTGAAGAGCCTTTTTAGCGGTGCTGCGACCAAAGAAGAAATTGCGAGGTTACAATATATTACAGAAGCCGCCCAGAAGATGGTGGTCCGGGAACTGCGGCAGCCTTATCTAAACTGGTGGTTCAGGATGCGGGGAGAAATTCAAAAGCACCTCGATCTTACTCAGGAGGCAAGAGGCATCCTGGCGAGAATTGTGGAAGAGCGACAAGAGAGTGGTGTTCGGCATAACGATCTTCTTGATATGATGCTAGACGCCCGCTATGAAGATGGGGAGCCTATGCCTCGCGAGCAGCTTCTTGATGAGATCCTCATCCTGTTTACCGCAGGACATGAGACAACTTCAAACGCTCTTACCTTTACTTCTCAATTGTTGGCAAACCATCCCGAATATCAGGATAAGATCTTTCAGGAGGTTCAAAAAGCCGAAAAAGAAAGCTCCTCTTTGATGGAATTTATTCAGGCTCTAAAATTCACCCAACATGTAGTGGAGGAATCTATGCGGCTTTACCCGCCGGCATATTTTATCGACAGGAGGAATATAGAAGAAGATGAATTTGAAGGTATAAAGATACCCAAAGACACCGATGTGCTTTTTTCTGTTTATGAAATTCACAGGCATAAAGACTACTGGGATGACCCCGACAAATTCTTCCCCGAAAGATTTGAACGGGCTGATGCTTCTGAATTTTCCTCACATTATTTTCCTTTTGGCGCCGGCCCAAGAAAGTGCATTGGTAATAATTTCGCCATGTATGAAATGATCATGGCTGTTGCCGAAGTGGTTAAAAGATACAGGATTGAAGCTCTGGATCCCGAAATCCAGATCCAACCGCTCATTACTTTAAAGCCGAAAAATGCAATTCTTCGATTTAATTTCAGATAATTCAACATCCTTCTGAAATAACTTTTTTGGACAGATCAGGAAAAAGTACAACCCGCAGATTTTCTATCCGTATTAATCAGAATATTGATCCCTGTGATTAATAGATAATTTCCTGTTCTGGAGTAATATTTGTGCAATAATTGCAATAGTTTTGCCTGTAATTGTGGATTTAAGATCGAAACATTCAAACCTCATAAAAACTGAAGCAAAACGCCTCGGTTTTTTGTCATGCGGAATTTCCAAAGCCGAATTTCTTGAAGAAGAAGCGCCACGACTGGAAGAATACCTGCAAAAACAAAGGCATGGAAAAATGTCATTTTTGGAGAATTATTTCGACAAGCGTCTTGATCCCACAAAACTTGTGGAAGGCTCTAAAAGTGTTATTTCCCTGCTCCTAAATTACTATCCCGAAGAAACTCAGCGGGAAGATTCCTATAAGATCAGTAAATACGCCTACGGTACAGATTACCATTTTGTGATCAAGGATAAGCTTAAAAGTTTGTTGCAATTCATTCAGCAGGAAATAGGAGAAGTGGAGGGCAGGGCTTTTGTAGATTCTGCACCGGTGATGGATAAGGCCTGGGCCGCAAAGGCAGGCCTGGGGTGGGTTGGAAAACACACCCTCTTATTGTCCAAGCAGAAAGGCTCCTTCTTTTTTGTAGCCGAATTGATCGTAGATCTTGACCTGGAGTATGATGCGCCGGTCACAGATCATTGTGGGAGCTGCACTGCCTGTATTGATGCCTGCCCCACAGATGCAATTGTGGAACCCTATAAGGTTGACGGTAGCAAATGTATTTCCTACTTTACGATTGAGCTAAAAGAGGAATTGCCGCAGGAAATGAAAGGCAAATTTGACGACTGGGCATTTGGTTGTGATATTTGCCAGGATGTATGTCCCTGGAACCGCTTTTCAAAACCTCATAATGAACCTCTGTTCAATCCACATCCCGAGCTGCTTAGTATGAGCAAAAAGGACTGGGAGGAGATCACTGAAGAGACTTTTAGAAAAGTCTTTAAAAAATCGGCAGTAAAGCGCACCAAGTACAGCGGACTCACCCGCAACATTAATTTTCTGAAGTAGGATTCCTCAACTTTTCTGTTCCGAAATTTGTAACTTTCTGTTTTAAGCAGAAATTATGGTTTCTAAAAAGCTGTTTTTAGCCTTTTTTTCTTTTTTTCTTTTTTCGGCAACTACTGTCGCAGCCCAGGAGCTGCAGTTAAGAACTGATTCTGCCATGCAGCGCCTTCTGCAGCAGGCAGACACAGATGGTGACAAAAAGATCACCATAGAAGATGAGCCAAAAATGCCATTTTTGATACCCCGTTCCGCTGGAGATTCAGTGGCCATTGAAGAAATTTATTATTTATCCAATTTGCTTCAGGAACTTGCCATTGCCCGGGCAGATGACAGGGATACACTTCAGATTTCACTCCGGGAGATCAGGGAAGAACCAACTAAGCGAATTTCCCGAAGAATCAAGGAACAATTTTGGGATGATCTCACCCGTACCATTGATCGTAAAGGCCTGCGAAAGATCCTTCGGGATACAAAAGCTTCAGATGGGGTTCAGCGGTTATATGTGCCGGCGACAGACACTACAGGAATAAATTACTATACAGAACTTCAGCAGGAATTAAGTGGTTTTGAGGTGGTGATTCTTCCGCAGGAGATAAGTCCGCAGTATGTAAAATCCATAAATGATCAACCCGGACTGCTGGCTTTAAAAATAGAAAATGATCGCGGGGTTCCATTCGTGGTTCCGGGCGGCAGGTTCAATGAAATGTATGGCTGGGATAGCTATTTTGAAGGGGTAGGGCTACTCGTTGACGGCAGGATAGATCTCGCCAAAGCCATGGTAGATAATTTTATCTACCAGATCAATCACTACGGAAAGATCCTGAATGCCAATCGCTCTTATTATCTAACGCGAACTCAGCCGCCGTTCATGTCCTCTTTTGTTCGGGAGGTTTATGAAGCCATGGAAGAAAAGGATAAGGCCTGGCTGCGGAAAGCATTGGAAGCAGCCATAAAAGAATATGAACAGGTGTGGATGGTAGAGGGGGAACGACTCACCTCCAATGGTCTTAATAGATATTTTGCCCAGGGTATAGGTATTCCGCCTGAGACTGAAAAAGGGCATTTCAACGAGGTGCTTCAGGAGTTTGCATCAAAGCATGATTTAGAAGTTTCAGAATTTGTAGAGAAATATCAATCGGGAGCAATAGAGGATTCCGAAGTAGATGAGTATTTCAGGCATGACAGGACACTTCGGGAGAGTGGGCATGATACTTCGTGGCGTCTGGAGAACAGGGCGGCAAATTTAAACACTGTGGATCTCAACTCGCTGCTCTACAAATATGAGAAGGACTTTGAATACCTCATTGATGAATATTTTGATGACAGCTTCACAACTTCAGCCGGAAAAACTTATACAGATGACTACTGGGAAGATAAAGCCGAAAAGCGCAAAGAGCTAATGAACCGTTACTTGTGGAATGAGGAGGATGGCAGCTTTTTCGATTATAATTTCAAAACAGGAGAGCAAACCGGATATATTTCAGCTACAAATTTTTATCCTTTGTGGAGCGGACTGGCTTCAGAAGAACAGGCTGAGAGAATGGTTCCTAATTTAATGCAGGATCTCAAGGCGCAGGGCGGGATCCTTTCCAGCGCAAAAACTTCCGTGGAAGAAACAGCGACAAACGAGGTACAAAGGCAATGGGATTATCCTTATGGTTGGGCCCCGCATCAAATGCTCCTGTGGCAGGGCTTGTTAAACTATGGTTACGAGGAACAGGCGCATGAGCTTATTTACAGGTGGCTTTGGATGATCACAAAAAATGCTGTGGATTATAACGGTACCATTCCGGAGAAATATGATGTCGTGGATGCCACTCATAAGGTCTATGCCGAATACGGGAATGTTGGAACCGAATTCGATTATATCACCACCTCGGGCTTTGGCTGGATGAATGCATCCTATCAACTGGGACTGGAGTTGCTGCCGAAGAAATACCATGAAAAGCTTGATGATTTGGTGTCACCGGAGAAGTTAAATTTCGAATATTAATGCTGTTATTGGCATCTCTCTGCCCGCAGTAAAAAATGACCGGTATCATTAAGCTGTAAATACTAAACCATTACCTTTGTTCCGCCTGAATAAACAGGGAATTATGAGGAACGAACGCAAAAGACGTGAAGCTTTAATTTATCACGCAAAACCGCACCCCGGTAAGATACAGGTGGTGCCTACCAAAAAATATTCTACCCAACGCGATCTTTCACTGGCCTACTCTCCCGGGGTTGCAGAGCCTTGCCTGGAGATCCATAAAAATGTAGAGAACGTATATAAATACACGACCAAAGGAAACCTTGTGGCGGTAATTTCTAACGGTACCGCCGTACTTGGTCTTGGTGACATAGGTCCCGAAGCTTCCAAACCCGTAATGGAAGGTAAAGGCCTGCTCTTTAAAATTTTTGCAGATATTGATGTTTTTGATATTGAGGTGGACACCAAAGATGTGGATGCTTTTGTGGAGACCGTCAAGAATATTGCGCCTACTTTCGGCGGAATCAACCTGGAAGATATAGCAGCGCCCGAAGCTTTTGAGATCGAAAGAAGGTTAAAGGCAGAACTTGATATTCCGGTAATGCATGACGACCAGCACGGGACGGCTATTATTTCTTCGGCTGCCCTGCTCAACGCTCTTGATCTTGCAAAAAAGAAAATAGGTAAGGTGAAAGTGGTGATCTCGGGTGCGGGATCGGCTGCAATTGCCTGCGCCAATCTTTACGTTTCTCTTGGGGTGAAGGTGGAAAACATCGTGATGTTTGATGTGAAAGGAGTGCTGCACAAAGACAGGGAAGATCTTTCTGATCTTCAGAAGAGATTTGCGGTAAAAAAGAAATATGAAAACCTTTCGGCCGCTATGGAAGGGGCCGATGTATTTTTAGGACTATCGGTTGGGAATATTGTTAAGCCCGACATGCTGGAGAAAATGGCCAAACGGCCTATCGTTTTCGCCATGGCCAACCCAGAACCCGAAATTGATTACGACCTGGCCGTTGCCACCAGAAAAGATATTATTATGGCCACAGGCCGCAGTGATCATCCTAATCAGGTGAACAATGTGCTTGGTTTTCCTTTCATTTTTAGAGGCGCTCTTGATGTGAGGGCCACCAAGATCAATGAAGAAATGAAGATGGCAGCCGTAAAAGCCCTTGCTGCACTGGCTAAGGAGCCGGTGCCCGAGCAGGTGAATATTGCCTACGGGGAAACCAAACTTCTCTTTGGGAAAGATTATATCATCCCTAAGCCTTTTGATCCCCGGTTGATCACACAGGTTCCGCCGGCAGTGGCTAAGGCCGCCATGGAAAGCGGCGTTGCCAAAAATCCTATTCAGGATTGGGCACGTTATGAAGATGAGCTGCTGGAAAGGATGGGTAATGACAATAAGATCACCCGTTTGCTCATGAACAGGGCGAAAATGAGCCCTAAAAAGGTTGTTTTTGCTGAAGCCGATCACCTGGACGTGCTTAAAGCAGCGCAGATTGCGCACGACGAAGGTATTGCAACACCTATTTTGCTGGGCCGCAGAGATGTGATCGAAGAACTTATGAAGGAGATCGATTTCCATGCAGATGATGTTGTTATAATCGATTCCAAAAGTGATGACGAAAACGAGCGCCGCAACCGGTATGCAGAAGTTTACTGGGAAACCCGAAAACGAAAAGGGGTTACCCGTTATGATGCCCGTTTACTAATGCGTCAACGCAACTATTTTGCTGCTATGATGGTGAATTCGGGGGATGCAGATGCTTTGATCTCGGGATATTCGCGTTCTTATCCTACAGTACTTAAGCCTATGCTTGAATTAATAGGGAAGGCTGCGGGCGTTTCAAAAGTTGCAGCGACGAACCTAATGAACACCTCCCGTGGACCACTTTTTATTAGTGATACCTCGGTAAATATTGATCCCACTGCCAAAGAACTTGGGAAGATAGCTCAAATGACCGCACGGACCGTAAGACTGTTTGGAATGGAGCCGGTGATGGCTATGATCTCCTACGGTAACTTTGGATCCTCACAGAATGAAAAAGCTGAAAAAGTAAGGGAGGCGGTAGATTATCTACATCGCTTTTACCCGGACCTTATTGTCGATGGGGAAATGCAGACCGATTTTGCGCTTAACAATGAAATGTTGCAAAAGAAATTCCCATTTTCAAAACTTGCGGGTCGCAAAGTGAATACTCTTATATTTCCCAATCTCGATTCGGGTAACAGTACCTATAAGCTGCTAAAAGAGCTTAACAAAACCGAATCTGTAGGGCCAATTCTTATGGGTATGAATAAACCCGTGCACGTGCTTCAACTTGGTGCAAGTGTAGAGGAAATAGTGAACATGACTGCTGTAGCAGTAGTAGATGCTCAGGAAAAGGAGCGAAAAGCTAAACGTGAACAATAATTTAATAAGAGAAGGTGTCAAAAGGGTCATATTTCCCACTTGTTTCTTTTAATGATTTATCGCCGGGGAAGACCTTTTTGAAGGCTAAGAGCAGCAGGTAATTGCTGTTTCCCCGTCCTGTGAATTTTATTACATTTGACGCTACAAATATCTACTTTACATGATCTACAGCATTAAAGGCCGGCTTGTTGAAAAGAATCCTACTAATGTGGTGATCGATTGCAACGGAGTCGGATATTTTATCCACATTTCCCTACATACTTTTTCTTTGATTCCTTCGCAGGAACAACTGCAGTTATACACCCATTTACAGGTAAAAGAAGATTCGCATACCCTTTTTGGTTTTTGGGAAAAATCTGAGCGGGAGATCTTTAGGTTGTTAATCTCTGTTTCGGGAGTTGGTGCGAGTACCGCCCGTAGTATGTTGTCTTCCCTGGAGCCAAGACAAATCATGGAAGCCATTGCCGCAGGCGATGTGGCTACCATCCAGGGAATAAAAGGAATTGGAGCCAAGACGGCGCAGCGGGTGATCATTGATCTTAAAGATAAAATTGTAAAAGTCTTTGGTATTGAAGAAGTTTCAGTGTCACAAAGCAATACGAACCGTGAAGAAGCGTTATCTGCATTAGAGACCCTAGGGTACACACGAAAGCAGTCTGAAAAAGTTGTAGAGAGAATTGTGAAGGAAGAGCCTGATGCTTCAGTGGAATCTCTTATTAAGCAGGCACTAAAAAAACTATAACTCCTTTGGAGCAGAACTACAATTTCAGGTTTTGGCTTTCAAATTCCTTTGCACTTCTTTGTGTTCTGGTATTCTCTTCGCCTACCCTGGCGCAGGATACTATTGTTGAACAGGATACCGTTAAAACAGGTTACTCCCTGGGAAAATTGAGGTTACCCAATCCAAACAGTATTGTTGCCGCTTACACCTATGATCCTGTCCTTGACCGTTATGTCTATAGAGAAACTTTAGGAAAGTTAAATATTACCGCTCCCCTTATACTTACTCCCGAAGAATACCAGGAGTTGGTGATCCAGGAAGAAATGAAAAATTACTTTCAGGAAAAATCTGATGCGCTTTCGGGAAGAAAAGAAGGTACAGAGGAAGATCAGCGGGACCTGCTTCCGGGGTTTTATGTGAATTCAGATTTCTTTCAGAACATTTTTGGTGGCGGTGATATTGAGTTTATTCCGCAGGGATCTGTCGCACTGGATTTAGGAATTCTTTATTCAAAAAGAGATAATCCTGCTTTCTCGCCCCGAAACCGAAGTACGTTTACTTTTGATTTTGACCAGCGAATCCAGCTGAGTCTCCTCGGAAATGTAGGCGAGCGCTTAAAAGTAACAGCAAACTACGATACCGAATCTACTTTTGATTTTCAAAACCAGTTGAAACTGGAATATACTCCTACCGAAGATGATATCATTCAAAAGATCGAGGTGGGTAATATCAACATGCCGCTTAATTCGGCTTTGATCCAGGGGGCGCAAAGTTTATTTGGAATAAAGACTCAGCTACAGTTCGGGAAGACGACGATAACCGGGGTTTTTTCTGAACAAAAAAGTGAACGGCGAACGGTGAATGTTGAAGGCGGGGCAACTGTCCAGGAATTCGACAAATTTGCAATTGAATACGACGAGAACAGGCACTTCTTCCTTGCGCATTACTTTCGCGACCATTACGATGAAGCGCTGGAAAACTATCCTTTTATAAATTCAAACGTGCAGATCACCCGGGTACAGGTATGGGTGACCAACAGGACGAATAACGTACAAAACCTCACCGATACCCGAAACATTGTCGCTATCCAGGATCTTGGGGAATCGCCGGTACCGGGAAATATTGGGTTGGTAAATCCGCCGGCAGGCTTTTTTAATCAGCCGGAAGGTGCCTTTGCCGATAACCGCAATAACGATCTAAACCCTTTCGGGATAACCGGTCCCTTTGAATCTGTACTTACTCCCGCAATTAGAGATGTGGCAACAGTGGAAAGCGGGTTTGGTGGCCTGCAGGTTTCAGAAGGAAGGGATTACGTGAAATTGGAAAATGCCAGGCAGTTAGAACCTTCAGAATACCGCTTGAACTCCAATCTGGGTTATATCTCTTTAAATCAAAGGCTGGCGAGTGATGAAATTCTTGCTGTTGCTTTCCAGTATACTGTTGGAGGAGAGGTCTATCAGGTAGGGGAATTCGCAAGTGACGGGATCGACGCCTCGGGTGGTACGGGAGAAGAATCTTCTGTCTCTCAAAACCTGGTGGTGAAGATGCTAAAAAGTTCTGTCACCAATGTAGATGAACCGGTATGGGATCTTATGATGAAGAACATCTACAACCTGGGGGCTTTTAACCTGGAGAGAGATGATTTTCGAATGAACATCGTGTACACAGATCCTCAACCCCTTAATTACATTACAGGAGTCGAAGGTGTGCCTTTACCCGAAGATGTGGAGCAAACAACGCTTCTAAGGGTATTTAACCTCGATAATCTAAATGTTTCGGGGGATCCAATAATAGGTGGAGACGGCTTTTTTGATTTTGTGCCGGGAATTACGATTAATCCCGAAACAGGGAATATAATTTTCACCTCTGTAGAACCATTTGGAAATTACCTTTTCAAAAAACTGGATCCCAATCCTAATGCAGGTTCAGAAATTTATGAGCTTCCCGAAACATGGAATGCCAATCAGCAGAAATACGTTTTCCAGGCGCTGTATAATACTACCAAAACTCAGGCAGAGCAGGAGCAGGCCGAAAAGAATAAGTTTCAGCTTCGCGGGAGCTACAAATCCTCTAATGTTGAGGGTATTCCAATAGGCGCTTTTAATGTGCCGCAGGGCTCGGTAACAGTGACCGCAGGGGGAAGAGTGTTGCAGGAAGGGGTTGATTATGTGGTGAACTACCAGTTTGGGCGGGTGCAGATCCTTGATGAGGCTCTATTGGCTTCAAATATTCCTATCCAGGTATCAACAGAGAATAATGCCCTTTTTGGGCAGCAAACAAAACGGTTTACCGGGATTAACGTGGAGCATCTTTTCAATGAAAATTTCCTGGTGGGTGCAACCTATCTTAACCTTAATGAACGCCCGCTCACCCAAAAATCCAATTACAGCTACGAACCCATAAACAATACTATTCTTGGGCTCAACCTGAATTATTCAACCGAATTGCCATTTTTGACACGCTGGGTCAATAAACTTCCCAATATTGATACAGATGTGATCTCCAATCTCTCCCTGCGGGGTGAAGTGGCGTATTTGTTACCGGGTGCGCCAAAAGGAAGTGAATTTGAAGGTCGTGCCACCACTTATGTGGATGATTTTGAGGCAGCGCAAACCTCTATTTCTATTGACAATCCGCTGGGATGGGAACTTTCCAGCGCTCCTCTTGGTTTTGGAGGCGAACTGGCTAACGGAAGTCTCGCCACCAATTACAAAAGGGCAAAACTTGCCTGGTACAGCATAGATCCTATTTTCTACGGAAGCAGCAGGCCTGCGGGAGTTACAGATTCAGATCTTTCCAGTTATGCGACCCGAAGGGTTTTTCTCAATGAGATCTTTCCAAATGTAGATGTAGTGCAGGGCCAGTCACAGGTGTTATATACTCTTGACCTGGCTTATTATCCCGGAATAAGAGGGGCTTACAATTTTAATCCTGCAGCTGCCGGTGGCAATAACCTGCCAAATCCTGCAGAGAATTTTGGAGGTATAACCCGGGCCATTAACTCGACCAACTTTGAGCAGAGTAACGTTGAATACATCGAGTTTTGGATGATGGATCCTTTCCTGTATTCAGAAAATGCGGGAAATCCCGGAGGGAAGCTGGTCTTTAACCTCGGAAATATTTCTGAAGATGTTCTTAAAGACGGGAGAAAGCAATACGAAAACGGGCTTCCTGTAGATGGCGGGGTGCAGAATACTACTCTTACTGAATTTGGTAAAGTACCTTCCAACCAGTCCCTTATTTACGCTTTTAATACTGAAGGGCAGGAAAGACTTAACCAGGATATTGGATACGACGGACTTTCGGATGCAGAAGAAGCTACTCAATTTCCTGCTTTTGGAAACCTTCCCGATCCTGCAGCCGATAATTATGATTATTTTCTGAATGCTTCAGGAGGAATTCTGGATCGCTATTTCGACTATAATGGTATTCAGGGGAATTCGCCTCCAGATGTTACCAATACCAATCGCGGCAACACCACTTTACCTACAGTTGAAGATATAAACCGTGATAATACCATGAACACGGTTAACAGCTACTTCGAATACGAGGTTCCTGTGTTTCCAAATATGAGCATAGACAATAGCCGCTATGTGACAGATGTCAAGGAATTTTCAATCGATTTGCCTAACGGGCAGGAGTTGCCTGTAAGATGGTTGCAGTTTAAGGTGCCAATTTATGAGCCAACCGTCGCTCGTGGAGGAATTGGAGATTTCAGGTCAATAAGATTTATGAGGATGTATCTTACCGGCTTTGAAGATCCCACAGTGCTTAGGTTTGGAACAATGGACCTGGTGCGGGGAGATTACCGTAGATATACCCAAAGTCTGGATCCCGACAAATCTGATCCTACCAATGAAAGTACCACTTTTACGGTAGCTTCAGTAAGTATTGAGGAGAATGAAAACCGCCAGCCTATCCCTTATGTATTGCCACCCGGTGTGGATCGTGAGGAATTGATGAACAACAATACAAGGGTGAGACAGAACGAACAGTCGCTTGCCGTGACAGTTTGTGATCTCGAGCCGCAGGATTCCCGCGGAGTGTACAAGAACTTCCAGTTGGATATGCGGCAGTACAAGAATCTTGAAATGTTCATTCATGCCGAACCTTTGGTGAACAGCTTGAAATGGCAGGATGGTGAATTGGTGGCCTTTGTGCGGATTGGTACAGATTTTACCGATAACTTCTACCAGATAGAGATCCCGCTGAAACCAACCGAATTTGGTGCAACCTCTGCTTCGGAAATTTGGCCTGTAGAAAACCGAATGAACCTGGCACTGGAATTACTGCAGGAGGTGAAAGCAAAAGTGATTGGTAATCCCGATTTGTTGTCTACCGAACTCAATTTCTTTAATGAAACAGTAGAGCAGGTTGCAGCCGAAGCACCATACGAAATGGGCCAGTTAAGAATAGGGATAAAAGGAAATCCAAGTTTTGGGAATGTAAGAATGCTCATGCTAGGTGTCAAAAATGGTCTTTCTGAAGCCACTTCCAGAAACCTTTGCGGGGAGGTATGGTTCAATGAACTGCGTTTGTCTGAACTGGATAATGAAGGAGGTTGGGCAGCGATCGTGAATATGGATGCCAACGTAGCCGATTTTGCAAATCTTTCGGCTACCGGAAGAAGGAGTACCGTTGGTTTTGGTTCTTTGGAAGAGGGGCCAAACCAAAGAAGCAGAGAAGACTTTTTACAATATGATGTGGTGAGTAATCTCAATATGGGGCAGCTTTTACCACCCACCTGGGGCGTAAAAATCCCTGTGAGCTACAGCTATGGGGAAGAATTGATTACTCCAAAATATGATCCCGAATATCTTGATCTGGAACTCGAAACAGTGCTTGATAATGCCTCAACAGATGAAATTAGGGATGATCTTAGAGAAAGGGCCGAGGACTTTACCCGGCGCCAAAGTATAAATGTGATAGGACTTCGCAAGGAAAGATTAGGGGAGGACAAACCTATGCCTTACGATATTGAGAACCTTAGCGTTTCCGGAAGTTATAATCAGGTGGATCACAGGGATTTTGAAATAGAAGATGCCTTTGATCAAAATGTGAGGGTGGGAGCCACTTACGACTATACTTTTGCACCTGTGAATATTGAGCCTTTAAGAAATGTAAAGGCTCTGGACAGCAGTGCGTATTATGCCCTTTTAAGGGATTTTAATTTCAATGTGTTCCCTTCAAACGTAACTGCAACTTCCACTATATTCAGGCAATATAATGAGCAGAAATTCAGGGAGATCAATTTGCCCCCCGGTTTCATTAATGGTATTCCAACGCTTTACCAGCGAAACTTTTTGTTCGACTGGCAGTATACCATCAATTATAACTTCACTAAAAGCCTGCGGCTGAATTTTGATTCCTCAACCAACAGAATTGTTCGCAACTATCTTGATGAAGATAACAATCCCGATACTACTACAGATATTTGGGACGGCTTTTTCAATGTAGGTATTCCAAATCAACATTACCAGTCCTTACAACTTAATTACGATTTGCCTCTTGCAAAGGTTCCCGTGCTTGAATTTGTGAAGGCGACCTATTCATACACAGGGAATTTCCAATGGGAGCGGGGCTCAGAAATTTATCAAACTCTGGAAGACGTGCCCGATCTTGGAAACAGTGTTCAAAATTCCAATGTACACCAGGTAAGTGCAAATATGGAAATGCAGACCTTGTATGATTACTTCGGCCTAAAGAAAAGGACACGACCGGGAGGAGCCCAAACTATAGAAGAGCGCAGCAGAGCAGTGCCTACTTTAGACGGGGATCAACCAAAAACTCCTGCCCCGGCAGATATTGCCCGGTTAAGTGCAGGGGATAGAACCTACAACACTTTTGTGGGGCTTCTAACTTCCATTCGCAGGATACAGGTAAATTACCAGGAGAACAACGGGATCTTCCTTCCCGGTTATACCAATGACATAGGATTTATGGGTACCTGGAACCCAACCTTCGGCTTTACCCTGGGAAGTCAGGAAGAGGTGAGATATATGGCAGCCCGTAAAGGCTGGCTTACTTTATATCAGCAATTTAATCAGCAGTACACGCAGGTCGAAAATGAACAACTGGGGATCAATGCTGATATTTCCCTGTTACCAGATTTAACCATTCAGCTTACAGCGGGCAGATTATATTCAGAAACATTTCAGGAGAATTACAGGGTGATTGGAGATCAATATGTGCCGCTTACCCCGTTAACTTTTGGGAACTTCAACATTTCTACCATTCTTCTTAAAACTGCTTTTAATCAAAGTACGGCTGAATCTTCGGCGACTTTTCAGGATTTTAGGGAGAATAGGCTGGTAGTGGCAAGAAGACTGGCTATAGAAAATGGTCTGGATCCAAATGAGACAGATGAATTTGGCTATCCCGTAGGCTACGGAAAGAACAATCAGGATGTGTTGCTACCGGCGTTTTTAGCTGCTTATTCGGGTTCAGATCCCGATGATGTGGCATTGGGAGCATTCAGGGATTTCCCTCTTCCCAACTGGAACCTGAAATATACCGGCTTTATGCGCCTGCCCTGGTTTAAAAAGAATTTTAAAAGATTTTCGGTTAATCATGGTTATACCGCAGGATATACTCTTAACCAGTTCCAGACCAATTTGGATTATGATCCTGCCAATCCCCGCGATGTAGACCAGGCAGGGAACTACAAGAGTGAATTACTTTTTTCCAATGTTAATCTTACCGAACAGTTTAGCCCTCTTGTTCGGGTGGATATGGAAATGGCAAATTCTATCAAAATTTTAGCCGATATTCAAAAGGACCGGGCGTTGTCACTAAGTTTTGACAATAACCTTCTTACCGAAATAAACGGGAACCAATATACTCTCGGTTTAGGATACCGTGTCAAAGATCTAAAGATTGATACCAAGATTGGGGGCCGTCAAAGAATTCTTAGCAGTGACCTCAATTTTAAGGCAGATGTTTCATACCGTCACAATGAAACCGTCATTCGATATCTGGACATAGACAATAGCCAGGTTACTGCAGGACAGGATATCTGGGCAATCAATTTTACGGCAGATTATGCCCTTTCAAAGAACCTTACCGCCCTGGTTTACTACGATCACAGTTTCTCGGAATACGCAATTTCAACAGCTTATCCCCAGACTACAATCAGGTCTGGAGTGACTTTGAGATATAACTTCGGAAATTAGAGCAGGGGGCTTGACTAAAAGGATTAAAAAATTAACTTTGTTATATTAAAAAACTAACCATGAAGATTCCAAAAGACTTAAAGTACACCAATGATCACGAATGGGTGAAAATTGAAGGGGATGTTGCCACTGTAGGTATTACCGATTTTGCCCAGGGTGAGCTGGGAGATATCGTTTATGTAGAAGTTGAAACTGTAGATGAAACTCTGGATAGAGAAGAAGTGTTTGGTACTGTTGAAGCAGTAAAAACAGTTTCTGACCTGTTTGCGCCGCTTTCGGGTGAGATCATTGAATTCAATGAGAGCCTGGAGGACGAGCCGGAGAAAGTAAATTCAGATCCTTATGGAGAGGGTTGGATGGTAAAGATCCGTTTTAGCGATGCTTCGCAGATCGATGATCTTTTAAGTGCCGAAGAATATACTGAAGTTGTTGAAGGTTAAACTTCTTTTTCTTCTAACTGCAGTATCTTATACGCTTCTAATACTATTCCTGTCTCTCATTAATCTTGCAGATACCCCGGTTAAAGAACTTGGGATGAGTGATAAGGTAATGCACGGCGGGGCCTATTTTGGTCTTGGACTGCTGTGGATGTTGTTTGTGCTCTTTTCTTTTAAGGAAAACAAGCTTTTTAAGAAAATTCTTATTATTTCTGTAAGTTCAATAGCCTTTGGCATTTTTATTGAGGTTCTACAGGATACATTGACGAGTTATCGACAATTAGATCTATACGATATTTTTGCCAACACTCTTGGAGTTGTTCTTGCAGGAATTGTTGTGTGGAACTTAAGGAAATATCTAATCAGGTTAAAAGCCAAGATTAATTTAGATTTAATGAAAAATTAATTATTTTAGCCAACCTATAATTAAAACGGAATTATGAAACCCAAAAAAAATCCAAAAGCTGATTTATCCAGGAGAAGCGTTTTGTTCTTCCAGATTGGAATGATCGTGATGCTTTTCATTACCTGGAGGGCGATTGAGTGGAAAACCTATGATAAGGAAGCGATTGATACCGGGATGGTTGATATGGATGCCTTTGAAGAGGAAGATGTGCCAATCACCGAATTGAATACACCACCGCCACCACCACCGCCACCACCGCCACCAGCACCCGAGGTTATCGAGATCGTAGAAGATGAAGAAGAAGTTGAAGAGACCGTGATCGAATCTACCGAAACTAACCAGGAAGAGATCGTGGAAGTTGAAGAGGTAGAGGTTGTTGAGGAAGAAGAAGAAATTGGGGACGTTCCGTTTGCTGTTATTGAAGATGTACCTGTTTTTCCCGGGTGTGAAAACGAGAGAAACAACCAGGCCCGTAAGGACTGTATGAGTGAAAAGATCAATGATTTCGTGAACCGAAGATTTGATACCGGTTTAGGTAGTGATCTTGGACTTTCCGGAATCAACAGGATCTATGTGCAGTTTAGGATCGAGAAGAATGGTAATATTACCGTTCTTGGAGCAAGGGCTCCACACCCACGTCTACAACAGGAAGCAGAAAGAGTAGTGAACATGCTACCTAAGATGCAGCCAGGTAAACAACGTGGTCAACCGGTTGGGGTGCTTTATTCCCTTCCTATTACTTTTAGAGTACAGGACTAACATAGTCGTTTAATATATTTGAAAATCCCGCACTTGTTGCGGGATTTTTTGTTTCCGGTCCTTTAGTGTAGGAAAATTTAAGTTCTGTAGGATATTTTGCTGAAGTTTCTGCTATTCGGTCTGATTATTGAAGTTGTGGTAATTGATTAACTAAAAAGATATTTTTAGTGTCTTCTTTTGGCGTCAGGAATCATTAATCTTTATATATATTATGGAAAACAAGAAAAACACCAAAGTAGATCTTACCAAAAGGAGTATTTTATTTTTTCAGCTGGGCCTTATTCTTGCTCTTTTACTGGTCTTTCAGTTAATCGAATTCAAGGTTGAAGCGGAGCCGGTTTCTAAGGAGGAGCTTGTAATGAAAGATCATTTTGAAGAGGAGATGGTGCCCGTGACCAAAGTCGAGGAAGTAAAACCGCCAGAACCGCCAAAGGAAATTGTGGAAGTGGTTGACGTTATCGATGATGATGTGGATAAAAAAGAAGATGTGATCGCCTCAACAGAGAGTGAGGAAAAGATCCTGGAAGTAGCCGAAGTAGATTTCATAGACAAAGTAGAGCCCGTAGAGGAGTACAATATTAACTCAGTAGAAGAAGTTCCTGTTTTTCCCGGCTGTGAAGGTCTGGAAGATAACACCTCCCGTAAACAGTGTTTTAGTGAAAAGGTGAATAGATTGGTTGGCCGCACTTTCGATACCAGCCTTGGAAGTGAGCTGGGGCTATCTGGTCTTCATCGTATTTATGTGAGCTTTAAAGTAGAAAAAGATGGAAGTGTGAAGGTCATTGGCGTTCGTGCTCCTCACCCCAAGCTTGAAGAAGAAGCCAGAAGGGTGATACAGGAATTTCCAGAATTAATTCCGGGTAAACAGGGAGGAAGACCTGTAGGGGTAACATACTCACTGCCTATCACTTTTAGAATACAGGAATAAAATGTCCTAAAAATGCCATTTTTAATCCCGCACCTGGTTGCGGGATTTTTGATTGTATGAAAATACTTCAGGTTTTTAAAATAATGTATCTTTCCGCAGTAATCTATTGAGCATTGTGCAGGCTATGACAAAAATTTACACGCTCTTCCTAATATTTCTTCCGTTTATTGCCTTTTCCCAGACCTTTAAAGGAGATCCTGAAAGATTTCCCCGTTTTTCTGAATGTGAAAATGTGGAGTTTGAACAGGAGGAAAGTTGTTTCAGATCCACTTTAAAACAAAAGATAAGCAGGGAATTTCGATTGCCACAGATAATTTCTGAAGATGATTATAGAGGAGAAGTAATAGTGCTTTTTGAGGTCACCCGTGATGGAGACTTTGAAATAATTTTCATCGATGCAGCTTATTCCGAATTAAAGGAGGAGATAAATCGCATTTTTAAGACCCTTCCGCAGATTTCCCCTGCTACCTACAACAGCAGGCCAATTAATATGCAGTTCCGTATGCCGGTTAAAATCCCTTTTGAACAAGAGGAAGCTATATCACCGACCTATGAGGAGGAATTAGAAGTTGTAAAGGCCGAAGTAGCAACTCCTGTTGTGCGAAAAGAAGTGACAGAGGAGTATGACGAGATCAAATCCCTGGAAATTGGAAATCCACGGTTTGAAAGTGAGATCAATATTCCGCTATCGCATGAACTTTACAGTAGGTTTGAAGATGAGGTCAACCGGGTAGGGACTAATTTTCACACTTCCTCCAAGCCTTTTCTCTATTCGGAAGTACAGCCTTATTATGATTTTGAGGCTAAGCTTACCGCGCTTCAAAAGCCTGTAGACTCCTGGGTGGGGAGAAAATTATGGAACGAGCATCTTTTTAGGTTCCAGGGTGAAGATTATTGGTTCACTGTAGATTTTGCTCTTGACCTGCAGGTGGGGAAAGACTTTGACAGTGAATTAGATGTCACTTATAATAATACAAGGGCTGCCATTTTTCAAGGCGGACTGGGAAAAAATTTCAGCTTCTATTCCGTAGTTTATGAGAACCAGGGAAGATTTGCAGATTATTTTAATCATTATGCCGAATCAATAAGACCCGGTTCTGAAGGTGCGGCTATTATTCCCGGTCGTGGAATTGCCAAACCATTTATGGGGCAGGCCTATGACTATCCTGTCGCCGAAGGTTATCTTTCCTATAGCCCCGGTAAATTTTTTAATTTGCAGTTTGGCCATGGCAAAAACTTTATTGGCGATGGCTATAGATCACTATTGTTGAGTGATAATGCGTCACCATATCCTTTTTTCAAGCTCAACACCACTTTCTGGAAAATAAAATATACCAACACGTGGATGTCTTTGCGTGATGTACGGCCCGAAGTCACGGGAGAGGACTCCTACCGCACAAAATTTATGGCCAATCATTACCTGAGTTATAATGTGACAAAGAGACTTAATATTGGCTTTTTTGAATCTGTGATGTGGGAGAATGACAACAACCGTGGATTCGATCTCAATTACCTAAACCCTGTGATCTTTTACCGCGCTATTGAATTTTCGACCGGGGCACAGGCTGGGAATGCTATTATCGGCCTTACCGGGAAGTACAAGTGGAACAATAGTTTCCTTACCTATGGCCAGTGGCTTATTGATGAATTTTCTTCCAGTGATGTTTTTGGGGGAGAGGGAAGCTGGAAGAATAAACACGGCTTCCAGTTAGGGACAAAGTATTTTAATGCTTTCAATGTAGAGAACCTTCACCTGCAGCTGGAATACAATCAGGTGCGGCCTTATACCTATTCTCACAACACTATTACGCTCAACTATGGTCATGCTAACCAATCCATGGCGCATTTATGGGGAGCTAATTTTAGGGAGCTTGTGGCTATTGCCCGATATAAAAGCGGAAGGTATTATGGTCATGTGAAGGCGATATACGGGGAACGTGGTTTTGACTTTTCTGAAAACGGAGACTATTACGGCGGAAATATCTACCGCAGTGAAGAGGAGCGTCCTCTGGAAACAGGCGTAAGGATTGGCCAGGGAAACAATACCGATTCATTCTTTGCTCAAACTGAAGTTGGCTACATTATAAATCCTGCCACTAATCTTAAATTTTTCGGCAGCTTTATTTATCGAAACTTTGATCCCGAAGTTAATACTGTAGAGCACTTTGATAATACCACATACTGGGTAAATATTGGGCTGCGGACAGATATTTTTAACTGGTACTTTGATATGTAATTCTTATAATGGGTTGAAAATCAATAGCTATATTTTTTCAGGATTATTAATTTAACGTCTTCGTGGACTTGGTAGAAAACAATTAAGAAGTATCTTTGCGCCAAAATTCCCTTTTTTGGAAAATACCCAAGTACATAGTCCTGCAATTTCCCTGGTAAGCGATCTAAAGGAGGTTACCAAGATGAGACTGGCAATAAGTGTAGTCTTTTCTTCGGTTGCCGGTTATTTTTTAGGAGCAGAATCTGTTGATCTCCTCACAGTGATCATGTTGTCGATTGGAGGATATTGTCTGGTCGGAGCATCAAATGCTTACAATCAGATCCTCGAAAAGGATCTTGACCTTTTGATGAAGAGAACCAGTAACCGTCCTGTTCCTTCGGGAAGAATGTCGGTTAATACTGCATTTATTATAGCAAGCACCCTCACGGTACTGGGGCTGGTAATCCTTTATCTTATCAATCCCAGAACAGCAATGTTTGGGGCGATCAGCATTTTTCTTTACGTAAGTGTTTATACTCCTCTTAAGACCAAGACCCCACTATCTGTATTTGTGGGTGCCTTTCCGGGAGCCATTCCTTTTATGTTAGGATGGGTTGCCGCTACGGGAAATTTTGGTATTGAGCCGGGAACCTTGTTCATGATACAATTCTTCTGGCAATTTCCACATTTTTGGGCTCTTGGCTGGTGGTTGTATGATGATTATGCTAAAGGTGGCTTCTTTATGTTACCTACAGGGAAAAGGGATAAAGGTACCGCGGTGCAAATTGTTTTATACACGGTTTGGACTGTAATAGTTTCTTTAATACCGGTTACCGGAATGACAGGTGCATTGTATATTACACCGTTTTCTGCGGTACTTGTACTTCTTCTGGGAATGGGAATGTTGTTCTATGCCGTACAGCTTTACCGGAAAAGAGATGAAAAATCGGCTAAAAAACTTATGCTGGCAAGTGTTTCATATATCACTCTGCTGCAAATTATATATGTATTAGATAAATTAATTCGAGTATGGATTTAACACAAGGAACCCAAGCGTACAAGCAGGGCCGGGCAAAGAAGATGATGCTGTGGTTTGGGATCATAAGTATGGCTATGATGTTCGCGGGACTTACCAGTGCTTATGTAGTAAGTACAAAGCGACCTGACTGGCTTACTGAATTACAATTGCCCGTCACCTTCATTTGGAGTACTGTGGTAATATTTTTAAGTAGTATAACCTTTCATTTTGCCATAAAAGCAGTAAAGCAGAACAACCATTCTCTTGCTACTTCCAGTCTTGTTGCGACTTTATTACTTAGCATTGGGTTCATTGTTTTGCAATTTTTGAGCTTTAATGAACTACTGGAATCGGGATATTTCTTCACAGGAAGTGCGAGTAGTGTTACTACTTCTTTTCTTTATTTGATCGTAGGATCGCATTTAGTCCACCTTTTAGGAGGAATAATCGTGCTTTTAGTGATAATTTATAACCATTTTAAACAAAAGTATTATGCTGGGCAAACGCTTGGATTAGAACTTGGTGCTACTTATTGGCACTTCGTGGATGCCCTTTGGATATACCTGTTTTTATTTTTATATTTCTTTAGATAAATAAAAAACCTATTTTTGCCCATACTTTAAAAATCAAACTCTTTCTATGGAAGCGACTGTGACCAGAACAGGTACCGAAGGAAAAACATGGGGTGGTGGAAATCAACCTCTAAAGGTGAGCTATGGAAAAATGATGATGTGGTTCTTCATATTGTCAGATGCGCTTACTTTTTCCGGTTTTCTTGCCTCTTACGGTTTTGCCCGATATAAATTTTCTGAAAGCTGGCCTATCGCCGATGAGGTTTTTACCCACTTTCCCTTTTTGCACGGAGTAGAGGCGCCAATGTACTATGTGGCTTTAATGACCTTTATCCTTATTTTTTCCTCTGTGACTATGGTTTTGGCCGTAGATGCCGGGCATCAAATGAAGAAATCCAAGGTAACCTTCTATATGTTGTTGACAATCATTGGAGGTATTATCTTCCTTGGTTCACAGGCATGGGAATGGAAAAATTTCATTCAGGGTACTTATGGAGCAGTTGAAACCAGGGGTGGAAATGTGCTGCAGGTAGTAAATGATGAAGGGCATCGTGTTGCTCTTGATGAGTTTGTGGTTGCTGCACCAACAGAGAGATTACAGCAAACGCGTTCTAATGCTTTGTGGTTTGTAGACGAACCTACTTTGCCACGCTTCACAATGGAAGATGTGCTTGTTGGCTTCGCGGCTAATCCAAACCTTCATATTAGAACTCAGGAGTTGACTGAGACAGGAGACAAAGTGGTGCTTACAAGAGCGGAGTCTTTAGCCAAACTTGAAAACGAAGGAATTGGGATCATTGAAGGGGCTAACCTTCAAAAGAACGAATATGGTAATCCTCTTATTTGGAGACTTCTTCTTCTTTATTACAGGATTCCACGGGTTTCACGTCTTAACAGGAGTTTTGATCAATATCATTATTTTCTTTAATGTTCTTATTGGAACTTACGAAAGAAGAGGTCACTATGAAATGGTGGAGAAGGTAGGACTGTACTGGCACTTTGTAGACCTTGTATGGGTATTTGTATTTACTTTCTTCTATTTAGTATAATCTGGAATACAATATAAAATGGCACACGATACAACACACGCGCACCAATCGAATACCAAAAGGATCTGGACCGTATTTATTATTCTTTCGGTTATCACCATTGTTGAGGTAATTCTTGGAATTATCAAGCCCGAGGTATTAACAGATACTTACTTTGTAAGCTTAAAATTAATTAACTGGATCTTTATTGTGCTTACCATCTGGAAGGCATATTATATTACCTGGGCCTTCATGCACATGGAAGGGGAGACCAAGGGTCTTAGACGCTCTGTAGTCTGGACTGCAGGTTTTCTTATTGTTTACCTGGTTTTTATTCTCCTAACCGAAGGAGATTATGTTCACGAGGTAATGAAAAGAGGGCAGGTAGCCTGGGATTTTTAAAAGTTAAAACATTAGAGAAAGGCGGTTTTAAAACCGCCTTTTTTTATTTTTGTGCACATCTTTCCTGTAAAGATATCATGAAAAAATTCTTTGTCATTTTTGTGCTTTTTGCACTCCCCCTTGGGGCCTATTTGTTCTTCGCTTCAGGAGTCAATAATTTTGCGCGTCTGCCTGTACTTACGCAGGAGATCTATCAGCTGGAATCCTTCAGAAGTCTTGAAGATGAAGAGGAGGAAGTGAGCTTTGACGGCAAGATCACCATTCTTGGTTTTCCTGGTGGTGAGCCACTGGAATATTCCAACAGTGCTTATCATCTTGCTGAAAAAATTTATGACCGCTATGCGGAATTCAACGATTTCCAGTTTGTTTCTGTAGTGCCTTCCGGAAGTGAAGCTGAAGTTGAAAAGCTTCAGGATAAAATTTCCAAAGTCATAGATCTCAAAAAGTGGAAATTTGTTACCGGTTCTTCCGAAGAGATCAACGCGCTGTTTGACAGTCTTAATACCGATCTTGAATTAACCGGTGATCTTTCTACTCCCAATGTATTTATAATTGATAAGGAAGGAAAGCTGCGTGGCAGGGACAAAGACGACGACGGGAATGAGCTTTACGGCTACGATACTGGCTCTATTTTTGTGCTCAACAACAAAATGAATGATGACGTAAAAGTCATCCTGGCAGAGTATCGCCTGGCACTAAAGAAATATAACAGAGAGAATACCGAGAAATAAATGAAAAATTACTCCTACATAGGAATTTCCTTTGTGATCCTGATTTTTGGGATCATAGTTGTTCCCGAAATTATCGACAGGATAAACGAACGGGAAGTGGTCTCTTCCAACAGATCTGATGGGCAGGAAGAACGTGCTTCAGAAAATATTGAGCTGGAGTATATCATGGTGAACGAAGAAAAAAAGAAGGTTCCTGCTTTTGAATTCATAGATCAACACGGGGATACTATCACCAATAAGGATTATGAAGGTAAAGTCTATATAGCTGAATTCTTCTTTTCTACCTGTCCTACTATCTGTCCTATTATGAAAGAAAATTTGGTTCAGGTGCAGGATGTTTTTGGTGAAAATGATGATTTCGGGATCGCTTCCTTCAGCATAGATCCACAACATGATACTCCCGAAGTTTTAAAAGAGTATGCTGACTTAAATGGTATAACCCATCCAAACTGGCACTTGTTGACCGGGGAGCGGGAAGAAATTTACGATCTCGCGAATTCAGGATTCAATATTTACGCCGGGGAAGATGAAAACGCCGAGGGAGGTTTTGCTCATTCCGGTTATTTTGCACTGGTTGACAAAGAAGGCTATATAAGATCTCGAAAGGACCGACATGGTAATCCAATTATTTATTACCGTGGATCTGTACCGCGTAAATCCATAGTGGAGCCCGGTGAGGAAGAGCCTCAAATAGATATTTTGATTGCAGATGCTAAAAAACTTGTCAATGATAAATAGGAAGTCCGACAGGGTGATGGTACCGGCCATTTTGGTGATCTCCATTCTGGTTCCCGTGCTTGTACTAATTTTAATGTATCTCCCTGAGAGGTATGAGGTATTGGGAGGAAATTTCAATAATTTCCCTCTGTTTCATGCTATTCTTAATTTCTTTACTGCCCTGTTACTTATTGCCGGTTATTTCTCAATGAGAAAAAAAGAATTGGCATGGCATAGAAATTTAATGATCTCTGCATTTTTTCTGTCGGCAGTTTTTTTAGTGAGTTATGTGATCTCCAAAATAAGCAATGAGCCTGTACCTTACGGTGGGGAAGGCGTACTTAAGTATATTTATTTCTTTATTTTGATCACGCATATCCTGCTTTCGGCAATTATTGTTCCCCTGGTTTTGTTCACCATGTACCGCGGTCTTACAGGCGAGGTGGGGAAACATCGTAAAATTGCCCGCTATACTTTTCCAATATGGTTATATGTAGCTGTGACAGGAGTGCTGGTGTATTTGTTCATGGCCCCTTATTATTAAAATTATGAGAACACGAATTTTACTTAGTGCATTTTTAATACTGGCTCTTTCTTATGATGTAGAGGCCCAGTGTGCTATGTGTAGGGCTGTTCTTGAAAGTGGAGAAAGCCAATCGGCTGCTGAAGGTATTAATGACGGGATCATGTATCTCATGATCTTTCCTTACCTGCTAATGGCCGGTATAGCCTATTTTATCTGGAAATCCCGAAAAAAGGCCCGTACCGAAGAATAGCATTCCTTTCCTTTCAAAAATGTGCTTTTTCGGAATCTTTTTCTGAAAACTGTAACATTTCCCCTTTTTGCAAGTCTAATGGTTGCCCCCTCTAATTAAAAGAAAGAGCCCGGTATGATCGAAATAAAAGATTTGCACAAGTCCTATAAGACCGGAAATAATTCCCTGCACGTCCTAAAGGGAATAAATTTTAATGTTGCCGAAGGAGAACTTGTCTCAATTATGGGTTCTTCCGGCTCCGGTAAGTCTACGCTTCTCAATATCCTCGGGATGCTTGATGAAGCCGATTCGGGCACGTATACGCTCGATGGAGTTCCCATCAAAAATCTTAATGAAAAGATAGCAGCCCGCTACAGGAATAAGTTTCTGGGATTTATTTTTCAGTCTTTCAATCTAATAAATTACAAGACAGCTCTTGATAATGTTGCTTTACCCCTTTATTATCAGGGTATGAAGCGCAAAGAGAGGATTGAGCGCGCAATGGCATACCTCGAAAAAGTAGGTCTGGGTCCCTGGGCGCAACACCATCCCAATGAACTTTCGGGAGGTCAAAAGCAAAGAGTTGCTATTGCCAGGGCGCTTGCCAGTGACCCTAAAGTTTTACTGGCCGATGAGCCTACCGGTGCACTTGACACCAAAACTTCTTATGAGGTCATGGATCTGATTCAGAAGATCAACGAAGAAGGGCGTACGATCTTGATCGTTACCCACGAGCATGATATTGCCGAAATGACAAAACGCATCGTCAATCTAAAGGATGGTGTTATTATAGACGATAAAAAAGTAGATCAGGTAAAGGCACTGCAGTATGTTTGATCTGGAACGTTGGGAGGAGATCTTCGAAACTATCCGTAAGAATAAATTGCGGACCTTTCTTACCGGGCTCTCGGTAGCATCCGGGATCTTTATTCTTGTCGTTTTGCTGGGTATTGGCCAGGGGATGAGGAACGGGATTGGCGTCCAGTTTGAACAGGATGCAGCGAATATCCTTTATATCTGGACAAACAGAACCTCTGTAGAATACAAAGGCCTGAATCCCGGGCGGGAGATAAGACTAAAGAACACCGATTATCAAACTACTGCGCAGAAATATATTGATGAGCTCGAGTACAAATCGGCCGTTTACAGGATCTGGAATGGTGTGGTTACCTTTAAGAAGGAATCGGGTTCATACAGGGTAGAAGGTGTACTTCCCGATTACCAATTCCTTGAGAACAGTACTATGACAGAAGGCCGGTATCTTAACTACACCGACCATGAGAATTATGAGAAAGTAGCTGTTATTGGAAACCGGGTGAAAAATGACCTTTTTAAAGAGGCAGATCCTATCGGAAAATACATTGAAATTTCGGGAATAAACTTCAAGGTCATTGGTGTTTTCACAGATCCCGGAGGGGAACGAGAAGAAAATCGGGTTTATGTGCCCCTTTCGACCGGACAAAGGGTTTTTAATGGGCAGAACTACATAAACAACATGGCCTTTACCCTTGATAAACAAGACAATTTCGAAGCGGCACTGGCTGCCTCAAATAAATTTTCTTCAGAACTAGAGGGATTTTTAAAAGAACAACACAGTGTAGCTCCCGAGGATGACCGTGCTATCAATATCAATAATTCCCTGGAGAATGCAAAGCGGTTTTACGACCTCATGGACATGATCAAGTACTTCTTTTGGGGAGTAGGAATATGTACAATTATAGCCGGGATCGTGGGGGTAAGTAATATTATGCTCATAATTGTAAAGGAACGTACCAGGGAAATTGGCGTGCGAAAAGCCCTTGGGGCAGAACCTTTGTCTATAGTAGGAATGGTGTTGCACGAATCTATTTTTGTAACTGCCATTGCCGGGCTGGTAGGACTAATTGGAAGCCTTGCCTTGCTTGAGCTGGTGGGGCCAATGATAGAAACAGAATTTATTACAAATCCTTCAGTGAATTTTGGGATTGCACTTACTACAGTGTTCATCCTGGTCATTGCCGGAGCACTCGCCGGATTCTTTCCTGCCTACAGGGCAGCCAGGATCAAACCTATTGTCGCATTAAGAGATGAATAAGCATGTTTAGCAGAGATAATTGGGACGAAATACTGGAAGCACTTAGTGCCAACTGGTTTAGAACCATTCTTACCGCATTTGGGGTGCTTTGGGGGATATTTATCCTCGTGATCCTGCTTGCTGCAGGAAAAGGTTTGGAAAACGGGGTGAAGCAAGGTTTTGGCGGAATGGCAACGAATTCCATGTTCATGTGGACGCAGGTTACCTCCAAACCGTACAAAGGTTTACCCAAAGGACGAAGATATAATTTCAAGATTGAGGACGTTGCAGCTATCAAAACGCGAGGTACCAAATATGAGGTTCGTGTCCCCACGAAATCAATTGGGAGGCTTTGGTGGTGGAAACAATGTTGTAAGAGGGCTCAATACAGGTGCTTTTAATGTATATGGTGATTATCCCGAGATAATACAGCAGGAACCCATGGACATTACCTCAGGAAGGTTTCTCAACTATTCAGATATTAATGATAAAAGAAAAGTTGCCGTTATTGGGGATGGGGTTCGCACGGTTTTGTACAAGCAGGGAGAAGAGGTACTTGGAACTTACATTAAGATCAATGGGGTAAACTTCATGGTGATTGGGACCTATAAAAAGAAGGGTAACAACGGTAATTCCGAAGAAAATCAAAAACAAATTTACGTGCCTTTTACTGCATTTTCCCAGGCATTTAACCAGGGAAACAATGTAGGATGGATGGCAATAACAGCCCAGGATGGGTCATCAATTACCGATTTAAAGGGAGAGGTGATTGAAATTATTAAAAGCCGGCATTCCATCCATCCAGAGGATAACAGAGCAGTTGGTAATTTTGACCTTTATGAAGAGTATAATAAGATCAACGGATTATTTGTTGCATTAAAAGGGGTGGCCTACTTCGTGGGAATCCTTGTGCTTTTGTCGGGGATCATTGGGATAAGTAATATTATGCTCATTGTGGTTAAAGAACGCACCAATGAAATTGGAGTGAGACGCGCTCTTGGGGCTACACCCTGGGCTATAAGAGGACAGATCCTAATGGAATCTATCTTCCTTACAATTATTTCAGGAATGGCGGGTATAGTAATGGCAACAGGAGTAATTGCTCTTGTGAACCAGGCACTAAGTGGAATGGATACTTCAGAAATGATGTTCCTCAACCCCAGCGTGAATCTTGGGGTAGTGATGGTTGCATTGGGTATTCTCGTAATATCGGGATTGCTGGCAGGTTTGATTCCGGCTCAAAACGCAATCAAGGTGAAACCTGTAGATGCTTTAAGAACAGAATAACAATAAATACAAATAAGTAACAGAATGAAAAGAGTTGTAACTATCCTGATCCTGGTTGTAATTGCAGTAGCTTTTACCGGTGCATTGTACTACCTGTATGCTAAAAATCAGGAGGATCCAACGGTGTACGAAACCGAGCAGGCTTCAGAACAAACCATTGTGAAAAAGACAGTGGCAACCGGAAATATCGTTCCTAAAGAAGAAGTTTTGATCAAGCCCAATATCTCGGGAGTTATTGAAGAAATATATATCGAAGCCGGGGATCGCATTCAGGCCGGGGACCAGATCGCCAAAATAAGGGTGATCCCCAACGTCTCTTCCCTGCAGAGTGCTAAAGACGCAGTGCAGACTGCGAAGATCAACTTTGATAATGAAACTAAAAATTTTGAGCGTCAAAAATCCCTTTTTGAAAAAGGTGTGATCTCTGCCAATGAATTCGACAATGCGCAGGTTGCTTATAGACGAGCAGAGCAGAATTACCGGTCTGCACAACAAAATTATGAGATCGTTCGCACAGGAACAACCAGTGGGTTGGGAAGTGCAGCCAATACTATGATTCGTTCCACAGTGGAAGGTATGGTGCTCGATGTTCCTGTTAAGGTTGGAAACCAGGTTATAGAAAGTAACAACTTTAATGATGGAACTACCATCGCTGTTTTGGCCGATGTAAATGAGATGATCTTTGAAGGGAAGGTAGATGAAAGTGAAGTGGGGAAAATAAAGGAAGACCTTCCGCTGGAAGTTACTGTAGGAGCCATTGAGAACAAAACTTTTAATGCTGTGCTGGATTATATCGCACCTAAAGGAGTTGAGGAAAACGGGGCAATTCAATTTGATATTGAAGGAACTTTAGATAAGGCCGATACGACTTTTATCAGGGCAGGATTGAGCGCTAATGCTTCGATCATTCTCGCACGGGCCGAGGATGTGCTTGCAGTTCGAGAAGCTTTGATCCAGTTTGATCCTAAAACACAGGAACCGTTTGTTGAAGTGGCTACAGGAGACCAGCAGTTTGAACGCAGAGAAGTTGAGTTGGGAGTGAGCGACGGTATTTTTGTAGAAATCAAGAACGGTATTAGCGCAAATGACAAGATCAAAGTATGGAATCAATTAAAACCAGCCGGGCCAACTGCACAAGGGCAATAGATTGTGTCTTTGTGTAACAAAAAAGGTTCATAGAAGACTTATATTTTACAACTACCATTATGAAAAGATTTTTATTAACTGCAGTTTTCCTTTCCTCTTCCTTTTTCGGGTTTTCGCAACAAAAAGAATGGACACTTCAGGAATGTATTGAATATGCACTTGACAACAACATAAGCGTAAAGCAGTCACAACTTGATGTGGAGCTGGCAGATATCGGGATATCTGATGCTTTCGGAAACTTCCTGCCGGGATTGAATGCTTCGGCTTCCAATTCCTGGAATACGGGGCTTACCCAAAATGTTACTACAGGTATTCTTCAAACCCAAACCACCCGGAATTTTTCCGCAGGAGCTACAGCGGGACTAACCCTGTTCGACGGATTAAGAAATTTTAAGGAGTACCAGTACGCTAAAATGTCAAAACTAGCCAGTGAATATTCACTGGAGCAAATGAAGGATGATATTGCCCTTTTTGTGGCCAATGCTTACCTGCAGGTACTCTTTAACAAAGAAAACCTTAAGGTGATCCAGTCACAGCATCAAATCACCCTTGAGCAACTGGAGAGGGCTGAGGCTTTAGTAGAAGCGGGTTCCCTTCCCAGGGGTGATCTACTGGAAATAAAAGCTACTTCTGCAAATGAGGTACAGCGAATGATTGTGGCCGAAAACCAGATAGAGATATCTTTGGTCTCCTTAGCTCAATTGCTACTTATCGAAGATTATGAAAACTTTGACATTGCCGACAGAGACTACGAAGTTTTTGGAAGTGAGGTCCTGGAAATGCCGGTTTCTCAGGTGATTGATGCTGCCGAGGAGGAGCGTTACGAAGTGAAAGTTGCCGAGATGAATACAGAACTGGCAGAAAAGGAGCTTGAGATAGCTCGTGGAGCTTACTGGCCTACTCTTGGTGCCTTTTTCAATTATAATACAAGGGAATCTGGTACCGGGAAATACATTTCTGGAGGTCTTGATCCCGATGAGCCTTATCGCCAAATAGGTTTTGTGGAATCAACCAAAGAAATTGTCGTGGCTCCAAATATGGTTACCGAAATCGGAAATCCACTTCCCTTCTTTGAACAACTTCAGCTTAATGATGGTATCTCCTATGGGGTTCAGCTTAGCGTGCCTATTTTTAATGGATTTAGCACCCGTAATCAGGTAAAAAGAAGAAAAGTAAATGTGCTGAGATCTGAGTATCAACTGGAGCAGACGAGGCTTGATCTTGAGGCTAACGTTTACCAGGCTTATACAGATGCCCGCGGTGCTTTAAAAGCTTATGAAGCGGCACTTGTGGCCCGTGAAGCCCAGGTACTGGCTTATGAGTACGCAACAGAGCGATATAATGTGGGGATGACCAATGCTTTTGACTTCAGCCAGGCGAAGTTTAATCTGGAGAATGCAGAAAGCGAAGTGGTAAGAACCAAGTACGATTATATTTTTAAATTAAAAGTGTTGGAACTGTATTTTGGAGTGCCCATCACAGACCTTAAATTCTAAGTAATGAAGAAAAAGACTATTTATATAATTGCCGGAATTACCGTTTTAATCATTGTCTTGCTCGTGGTAGGCAAAAAAGCAGGATGGTTTGGGAAATCGGGTAATTTCAAGGAAGTTGAGGTTACAGAAGTACAAAGATTTAATGTTATTGAGAAAGTATCGGCAACCGGAAAGATCCAGCCCGAGGTTGAGGTAATGCTTTCTTCGGAAGTTTCAGGAGAAATTATTGAGCTTCCGATAGTAGAAGGGCAGCAGGTTCAAAAAGGGGATTTACTGGTGCGGGTTAATCCTGAAATCTATCAGTCCAGCCTTGAACGTTCCCGTGCGGGGCTTCAGAATATAAGATCGGGCCTTTCACAGGCAGAAGCTTCTTTAAAAGAAGCTGAAGCTAACTATGAGCGAAATAAAACCCTTTTTGAAAAGGGAATTATCTCGAAGGCCGAATGGGATAGGATCGTTTCTTCCTATGAAGTAGCACAGGCTTCCAGACAGGCTGCTTTTTACAACGTAAGAAGTGCCGAGGCCAGTGTCAACGAAGCCCTGGAAAATTTGGGGAGAACTAATATCTATGCGCCAATGAGTGGAACCATTTCTTCTCTTGATGCCGAGCTCGGGGAAAGAGTAGTGGGTACACAGCAAATGGCGGGTACCGAAATTCTTAGAGTGGCCGATCTAAGCGATATGGAAGTTGAGGTAGATGTTAATGAGAATGATATAGTAAAAATATCAATAGGGGATTCTACTTTAGTTGAGGTGGATGCTTATCTCAAGCAGGAATTTAAAGGAGTGGTTACAGAAATTTCAAACTCAGCCAACGCTACAGCTACGGCCGATCAGGTGACGAATTTCAAGGTAAAAGTGAGAATACTTAAAGAATCTTATGACCACCTGCTCGAAGGAAAGCCTGAAAATTTTTCTCCTTTTAGACCGGGAATGACTGCTACGGTAGACATTATCACCAATCGTCGCGACGATGTGATTGCCGTGCCTATTAGTGCGGTGGTTGTGAAAGCCGATACAACTGCGGGCAGCCGTAATAAGGAAGATGATAAAGCGTCTCCCGAGGAGCTTTTTGAAACTGTTTACATAAAGGAAGGTGACGAAGCCAAAGTACGTGTTGTGGAAACAGGGATCCAGGATGATGCGAGGATTGAGATCAAAGAAGGTCTTGAGACAGGCGAAATGGTCATAACGGGACCATATAATACCGTCACCAAAGTTCTTAAACCCGGTGACAAGGTTGAAGTGAAAAATGAAACCGAATAAATCCTTAACTTGCGAGGGTGATTTTATGTATTGAAACAGCTACCACAAACTGCTCGGTAGCACTGGAGAATAAAGGGAAGTTGCTGGCTTTGAAAGAAGACTACAGCAATAATTATTCACATGCCGAAAGGCTGCACCTTTTCATTGAGGAGATCCTTAAGGAGAATGATGTGCAGGCCGGCGAGCTGGAAGCCATTGCCGTGAGCAAAGGCCCCGGATCTTATACGGGTCTACGCATTGGAGTTTCGGCTGCAAAAGGCCTTTGCTTTGCCTTAGACCTGCCCCTTATCTCGATCCCTACTTTAAAGTCTCTGGCTCTCCAGGTAAAGCAGAAAAAAGATGGTTTCATTATTCCCCTTTTGGATGCCCGAAGGATGGAAGTCTATACCACCGGCTTTACCGCTGAATATAAAAAGGTGTTTGACACCCGCGCAGAAATTTTAAATTCAGATTCATTTTTGGAATATCTGGAAAATGCTGCGGTAACTTTTATTGGTAGTGGAGTAGAGAAGTTCAGTAAGATCTGTGAACATCCCAACGCTACCTTTATTGAAGGGAAGTTACCTTCTGCCGGAGAAATGGTAACACTGGCGGCAGAAAAGTTTCAGAAGCAAAAGTTTGAGGATGTGGCCTACTTTGAACCATATTATCTTAAAGATTTTATGGCCGGGTAGCCAAAAAATAAAACAAAAAAAGGTTCCAAAAATGACAATTTTTGGAACCTTTTTTTTGTTTTAAATCCTGATTCTATTCTGTAGCGGATTCTTTGCTGTGGTTAAAGAAATGTACATCGCGTTGCGGGAAAGGAATGGAGATACCGGCGGCTTCGAGACGTGTTTTAGCTTCTTCAATTGTATACCAGTGGCAATCCCAAAAATCTTCAATTTTGGCCCAGAACCTAACCGAAAGATTTACAGAGCTATCTGCCAGTTCGGTGACCACTACGGCAGGAGCAGGGTCTTCAAGTATGTTTTCCTGCTCTTTGAGCAGCTCCATAAGTACGTCTTTAGCTACTTTGATATTGCTGTCATAAGAAATTCCAATGGTGATAGCATCCCTTCTGGTGTTTTCAGCTGAATAATTTACAATGTTTTCATTGGAGAGTTCGCCGTTGGGAATTATGGCCAATTGGTTTCCAAACGTGTTGAGCCTGGTGTAGAACATGGAAATGTCCTTTACACTACCAGAAATACCATTTACTTCGATCCAGTCTCCTAATTTGAATGGTTTAAGCAAAAGGATTAAGACTCCGCCGGCAAAATTGGAAAGAGATCCCTGCAGGGCCAAACCAATGGCCAGACCTGCGGCCCCTAAAATGGCAATAAATGAGGTGGTTTCAATCCCAAGCATCCCTACCACACTTATTAATAGTAATACAGCAAGTGCCCCATTTGCAAGGTTCAAAAGAAATTTGGTTAAAGCCGGGTCATGGCCTTTGTTGTCAAAGAACTTTTTAAGGTAACCAATGACAAATTTTATAAGCCACCATCCAATGACCAGCCATAGGATTGCTCCCAGTAGATCGGGCAGAAAGCCTAAGAATTGTTGGAAATATTCTGCAGTTATGGTTTTAAGATCGGTAATTTTCTCCATCTACTTAACATGATTTGCTGCAAAGGTGGGAGAATCAGTCATTTTTATGCGTTTAGGAACTGTTAAAATTCTGTGAAAGCAGATCGGAGAAAAAGCTTTTTGGAATAAGAAAGCCCTCCGAAGAGAGCTTAATTAACTAATTAAATCATGCCTGTAATTTAGGCATCTACTTGAAAAGTGATCTTAACGATCACCCTGTAGTCTGTAATACTATCGCCTTCAATATTTGCTGTTTGATCCTTAACGTAAACAGATTTTATATTCTTCACAGATTTTGCTGCGGTTTTCACTGCATTTTTTACGGCATCTTCCCAACTCTTGTTAGAATTCGCCATAATTTCCAGTACTTTCATAACTGCCATAATTCTTTTGTTTTAAGGTTAGTATTTGTTTTAATTGATTGATTATCAATATACAAATTTCCTTCTCAAAATTTTTCCAAGGAATTGTTAAACCTTCTACTTTGGCAAGAACCTGACTATTGATGTAGTGAAAAGATAGGGGCAAAAAAAACCCTCAAAAGTTGAACACTTATTGAGGGCCGGTCTGGAATAATTATTTTCTAAATGATATTTCCTTTTGCATCTGTTTTAATCCTGATAACGTCTTTTCCGTTCTCTAACCTCAATTTATATCTCTTATCACTTCCTCTTTCATCGTGATAATTGACAAGATAAACATCTTTTGAAATTGACCAGTTGGGATATTCCTTCATAACGGCTTTTCGAACGACATCAGGGATCCCTGCATTTTTATATCTTTCAATTGTTCTAATCAATTTACCATCCCTGTCATAAGCCGCGAGCACGGACCCTTCAGGTATAAAAAAACTTACCTCATAAGTATCATAATCGTCATGATAAATTTCCGATGATTTGATATCATACGACGCAACATATTCAGACAGCTTTTTCACTGGTATGGCAACTTGTTCATTAGTTACGGCATCCAGGTATTTATAGTTCACCGCAACCAAATTTACTTCTTTGAGTTCCTCAGGTTCTGTAATCTGAGCAAAAGTCGGACTCATTATTCCAAGAAGGAATAATATTAAAAGCGCTTTTTTCATAACTGAATATTTTAGTTAGTACTATATAGTTGTTGAAAACTAAGTTATTCTACTAAGATAATACTTATAACTTACTGAAACAAAGTTATTTATACAATTATTTTAAGGATAACCATTCAGGCTTTGCATTTTTATTAACCATGGGTTTTTCCGCCTATCTATAAATAATTCTTATTTTGCAGTGCCAAACCCGCTTTTCCTAATGGAAGATATCTATATCGTAATGCTGGTTGCCCTCTTTGCTCTGGCAGTGACAGATCTGGTTGTTGGAGTGAGTAATGACGCCATCAACTTCTTAAGCTCAGCAATTGGGTCCCGTGCTTTTCCCATGAAGACCATACTTATAGTTGCCAGTATTGGTGTTGGTGTGGGGGCAATCTTTTCAAGTGGAATAATGGAGGTCGCCAGAAAAGGTATATTCATGCCGGGCGAGTTTTATTTTGAGGAGATCATGATCATCTTCATGGCAGTAATGATCACCGATGTTCTGCTACTGGACTTCTTTAACTCCCTTGGATTACCCACTTCTACCACAGTATCTATAGTTTTTGAATTACTTGGCGCAGCAGTGAGTATTGCGGCGATTAAAATTTATAATGAGTCCGGAGATTACGGGGATATCCTCACCTATATCAATACATCAAAGGCCACCGAGATCATTATTGGGATATTACTGGCCGTTGTTATTGCTTTTCTCATAGGGGCTATAGTCCAATATCTATCGCGCCTGATTTTCTCCTTTCAATTTGAGCAAAAAATTAAGTACGTAGGTGCCATTTTTGGAGGGGTATCTTTAACAGCTATTCTCTATTTTATTCTTCTGAAAGGTTTAAAATCGGTCACTTTTGTTCCTGAAGCCTACCTCGATTACCTGGACAATAATACTTTAATCATTATTGGGATAGGGTTGGTGTTTTTTACCGTTATCTCGCAGCTGTTAATGAGCATATTAAAAACCCATATTCTCAAGTTCGTGATTCTGGTTGGTACTTTTTCCCTGGCACTTGCTTTTGCCGGAAATGACCTTGTGAATTTTATCGGGGTGCCAATTGCCGCCTGGCAGTCTTTCGAATTATGGCAAACAGCCTATGCCTCTTCCGGGGTTTTACCTTCAGAGTTCCCCATGAGCGGCCTGCAGGGGGAAGTTTCCACGCCGCCGTTTCTCTTGTTGGGAGCAGGGGCAGTCATGGTGGTGACACTATGGTTTTCGAGAAAGGCGCGAAATGTGGTGGAAACAGGGGTTAATCTTTCCCGACAGGGGGAAGTGACAGAGAGATTTGATCCTAATTTCCTTTCCCGCGGAATTGTGCGCTATTCTGTGTTACTGGGAAATGTCATAGGAGCCATAACTCCCCAGCAGGTTAGGAGTAAAATAGAGGAAAAATTTCAGAAACCGAAGGCATTCACCAGAGATGCCGAGGATACACCGGCTTTCGATCTTGTTCGAGCTTCGGTCAATCTTGTTGTTGCAAGTATTCTTATTTCTATTGGTACCAGCCTAAAATTACCGCTTTCGACCACATACGTAACTTTTATGGTTGCCATGGGTACTTCATTAGCAGACAGGGCCTGGGACAGGGAAAGCGCGGTTTATCGCGTTGCCGGTGTTGTGAATGTTGTAGGTGGCTGGTTTGTTACAGCACTAGTAGCTTTTTCGGCAGCGGCTATTTTTGCCGCGATAATCTATTTCGGTGGAATAATTGCCATAACTGTGCTTATTGGCCTGGCGATCTTCAGCATAGCCCGGAGCTTTGTGCTTCATTCCCGAAAAGAGAAGGAGAAGAAATTAAAAAAGCCTTTCCGAAGGAATGACATCAGCACCATTAATGACATTGTGGTGGAGAGCTCAAAAAATATTTCGGGCATTGTATGCGGGGTGAACCAGATGTTCTCCAAGACGGTGAAGAACCTTGGGTATTATGACAAGAGTAAGCTTAAAAAGAATAAAAAGTCGATTAAAAAGCTCGAATCTGAAATTGATGAGCTAAAGCGGAATGTCTTCTACTTCATTAAAACTATTGAGGAAGGTTCCCTTGATTCCAATCGTTTTTACATACTTATCCTGGATTACCTGCAGGATATCGTCCAGTCAATTGGATATATTACAAGGAATAGCTACAACCACGTGAATAACAACCACAAGAACCTCAAGTTTAATCAAATAAGGGATCTAAAAAGGGTAGATGATAAGATGCAGGCTCTGTTTGACGAGATTGAGGATATTTTTGATCAACAGGATTTTGCACGCATCGATGTGGTACTGGCAGGAAAACAGGCGCTTTTGAGTGATGTTGGGGAGCTTATAGAAAAGCAGATCAACCGCATAAGGACCACCGAGAGCAGCCCTAAGAATTCTGAGCTTTACTTTGGCTTACTTCTGGAAACCCGTGACCTCATTACCTCCACTATGAACCTCCTGGAACTCTACCGGGAATTCAATATTGCTGTAGAAACAACTCGTTTTTCAGCTGGAGTGCCTCAAAAAAAATAAGACCGCAAAACCTCATTTTAGAAAGGTCTTGCAGTCTTTACTTTTTTTAACTTCAGGTAACCTGAAATTTAATTTAACCGACGGTCGATTTCTTTTGTGCCTTTATTAACCAGGGAGTCAATTCTTGTCGAAGTCTTACGCACAACAGAATCCAGATTCTTAATTCTCCTGGTTTTTGCGGTAATAGTAGAATCAAGATCCTCCACTTTATCCAATCCGCGATTAACGGCAGAATCAAGTTCCTCTGCACGGTCATTGATCCTGTCCAGTTGCTCATCCACTCTGGAATTCATTTCCTGGCAGCCGGTAAGGATTGCTGAAACACCAATGATCAACAACGGGATTTTTACGAATTTGTTTATTTTTTTCATAGCTCTATATATTAGGAAACCTGATCTTTAACTTTCAGAGTATAAACCTGAAATTAGCCATTAACGGCCTCCACGCGTTCCACCCGTCCTGCAAGCATATCCTTTAGCATGGTTTCGATTCCATTTTTAAGGGTTATTGTGGAGGAGGGGCAACCGCTACAAGCTCCCTGAAGGATCACCTTTACAAGTTTTTGGTCCTGGTCATAGCTTTCAAACAGGATGTTCCCACCGTCACTTGCAACTGCAGGTTTGATATATTCATCAAGAATGGCAACGATTTCCCTGGAAGTATCGTCCAGTTCAACCTTCTGTACCGGGGCTTCTTCTTTATTTTTTGTAGAAGATGGTTGTTCGCTGTCGTCCAGTAAAACATCCTTACCCTGCTCCAAATACTCTCTCATAAATTCCCTGAGCTCCTGGGTGATTTCCTCCCATTCGGCAATGTCAAACTTCATGATAGAGAGGTAGTTTTCATCAATGAAAACTTCTTTTACAAATGGGAAATGAAATAGAGCTTTGGCTAAAGGTGCGTTTTTTGCCTCATCGATATTCTTAAATTCCACGCTTTGAAGCACCAGTTTCTTATTGGAAACAAACTTCATCACAGTTGGGTTTGGAGTACTCTCGGCATAAACGGTTACCGGAATTTTTTTGACTTCCTCTTTGGGAGGAGTAACTACGGTTCCGCCACTGTTTAAAAATGACTCTATTTGCTCCGAAATTTCTTGCTGTACATCTTTCCAGTGCACAATATTATACTTCTCAATAGCCACAAAATTCTGGGCTATATAGACCTTTTTTACAAACGGCAGGTGAAATAGCTGTTGGGCTAAAGGAGAACGTCCTGCTTCTTCAATATTTTGAAATTCAAAGCTTTCATGTTTGGTCAAAAAAATGTTAGCCTCGAACTTAACAATAGTAGGTTTAGTGGTGGGCTGTATATTTATAGTGATATTTTTCATGTCGAAATTTTTGCAAAAGTACAATTTTCTCTTCGCATTCTACCTCTTATTTAGAATGATTCAATGCTTTTAGAAATCCAGATGGTTAACCTCGAAAGAACCGGCAGGGGCGGGGATAATGTTCTTAAGGATCTCTGGGCTGCCATTCGTGAAGAACTCGGGTATATGTTGTTGATTCCCGGTAAGGAGGTCAAGACTTTGCAGAACTACCTTTGTCTGCTTTGCCACGGCCATGCCCGAATCGATGATCTTAACATGTGCGGGAAGAATTTTCTCAAGCGTGGGAATTAAATAGGGGTAATGGCTGCAGCCAAGTACCAGGTGATCAATTCCTGCTTTGATCATTGGGTCCAGTAATTCTTGAAGCATCTTCTTTAAAAAGGGAGAGTCTTTTTGGCCTTTTTCGATCTGCTCAACTAAACCTTTTCCCACAACCTCAATGATCTTGTTATCTTTAGAATAAAGATCTGATGTCCTGGCAAAAAGAGCACTGGAGAGGGTTCCTTTCGTTGCCAGTATTCCAATACATTTAGTCTCACTTTGCAAAGCCGCAGGCTTAATTGCAGGTTCTATCCCAATAAAAGGTACATTATAAGAGGATCTTAAGTGGGTGATGGCATTTGTCGTTGCCGTATTGCAGGCCACTACAATGATCTTAGCACCCATTTCCAGTAGTTTCCGGGTATTTTTGACACTTAGCCTTGCAATCTCTTCGGGAGGTTTTTCTCCGTAAGGGGCATTAGCGCTGTCGGCTAAATAAATAGTATGTTCCAGGGGGAGCAGGTGATGGATTTCTTTCCAGATGGAGGTGCCGCCAACACCCGAATCAAAAATCCCAATAGGCTTGTCTTTACTCATTCCTGTAAAAATAAAAACTGCGCATCAATGATGCGCAGTTTTTACAATATTTTTTAAGAATGGAAATTAAATTCCCAGCTCTTTCTTTACATCTGGCATTAGGTCATAACCATCGGCCATGATCACTCCGGTTCCTGTTGTTGAGTCAAGAACATAGTCAAACTCTTTTGCACGGGCTACTTTTTGAATTGTAGTACGGGCTTTTTCAAAAACAGGCTTTAGAAGATCTACTTCTTTCTTTCTAAGATCCTGCTCAGCAGTTTGACGATACTCGCCAATAGATCTTTGGGTTTGTTGAAGCTCTAATGCTCTTTTTTGATTTTCTTCATCGGTTTTGGTTTGAGCTTCGGCTTCATATCTTTTCATTGTACCCTGTGCTTCAGTTACCATCTCCTTGATCTGGGTATCGTAAGTCTTTTGTAACTTTTCTAACTGGTTCATTGCAGTTTTGTAAGACGGCATTTGTTCAATTAGTTCCTGAGTTGCGATGTGAGCTACTTTTGTTTGTGCGTTTGCAAAAGAGGATGCTCCCAGGATTAAAGCTACAGCTATTAGAAGTGTCTTGAATTGTTTCATTGTTTAAAAATTGATTATTTAGATTATTTAATTGTTGAATTATTTACCGAAAATTTAATAATGGCCTTTTAATTATTTCTGTTTTCTTCCCTCGCTTTGGCTACGGAATCTTTTTTTCTCTGGCGTTCTTTTAATATTTCTTCCCTGCGTCTCTCCAATTCTTCCTTCTTTGCCGTGCGGATTGAATCTCTTACCCTGCGTCGTTCTTCCAGTAGAGCTTCTCTTTCTTCTTTTCTTTGTTGTTGCAGTTGCTCTCTTTCTGAAAGTACCGCATCTTCTTCAACAGTCTTTGCTTCCTGTCTTATAAGTTCCCGTTTTTCCTGACGGGTTTCCAGCTCTTCACGATTAGAGGCCCTGGTAATACTTCTAAGAACCTGGTCACTAACATCCAGCCTGTCGGCTGCATATAAAGTGATCACATCTGCCGATTTATCAAAGATAAGATCGTAATCCCGGTTTTTAGCGATTTCCTGCACCGCTACAAAAACCTGATCCTGAATTGGCTTTACCAATTGCAGCTTTTGTGTTATAAGATCCCCATTGGGACCAAAACGTTTTTGCTGGTAATCAAGAATCTTTTTTTCTTCAAACTTTATTTCATCCTCCCGGTCACTAATCAACTCACTTGTCAAAAGTGGTCTTTCATTCGCAAGATCCTGCTTCATTTTTTCAATCCGGTTCAATTCCGTCTCTATCTCTCTTTTCCACTGTTGAACTTTGTTTTCAAGTTGAGCAGAGGCTTCCTGATATTCGGGAACGTTCTCCAGAATGTATTCCATATCTACATAACCAATTCTTACCGTTTGCTGCCCCTTTGCGGCAAAGCCTGAAAAGACTAAGAAAGCAAGTGTTATAAGAATGGAGTTTTTCATATTTAATGGGTGTATAGAAAATACCGTGCCAAATTAAAACTGCTGTCCAATTATAAAATGTGTTTCCCAACCGTTTGCTTTGGTCTCCCCTGGAATTGGATCGAATCCATATCCAAAGTCTATTCCAAGTAATCCAAACGCCGGCATAAAAATTCTTAGACCAGCACCTGCCGCCCTGTGGAGCTGGAAAGGATTATAGTCCCTAAAGTCATCAAAAGAAGCACCGGCTTCAAGGAAAGTTAGGGCAAAAATAGAAGCTGTAGGCTTTAAAGTAATAGGATATCTCAACTCCAGGGAATACTTGTTGTAGATAGTGGCTCCATCATTATCTGATGCAGCACTTAATACACCCCTGTCCACAGGGGTAACCGACTGGTTAGGATACCCTCTTAGAGCAATAGCTTCCCTTCCGTCCATACTGTATGTTCCCATACCATCTCCTCCAAGGTAGAATCGTTCAAAAGGAGGCACTCCGCGATCATTATTGTAAGCACCTAGGAAACCGTATTCTGCATGCGTTTTTAATACAAGTTTATCATATAGGTTAGTATACCAGGTACCGTTAAATTTGATCTTATAGAATTCTAGCCACTTGTATTTTTCCTGGTCGATTTTAGCCTGATCTGGAACGGGATCTTCTCCCTCTCCTAATGGTCTTCCCTGCCTGTTGATCAATTCTCCATTTTCATTCTTAAGCTGAAATTCGGGCTGATCTCCCAGGTTAGCATAATCGACATTGTTAAATAGGGAATAAGGCGGAGTAAGTTTTGCAACTACCTCAAATTTCGAACCTCCCATTGGAAAAATAGGATTACTGAAGGTGTTGTCGCGGGTTAGTCCTAAGGTTAAAGAGAAGTTATTTGAATACCCATCTCCAAAGGTGAATAATCCAGTATTGTAATTACTTAGGTTGTAGTGCTGGAAGGCAACTGCAGTAGAAAATACAAAGAAATCATCTGGTACTGTAAGCCTTCTGGCAAGACCCAGGGTAATTCCCGAAATAGAGAACTTTCGGTCTTTATCTGCCTCGCGGTTCCTGTAATCATAGAAATATTGTTCTGTGTGCTGCAGGGATGTTGATAGCCTTACAGGCTTTTTTCCTCCCCACCAGGGTTCAGAAAAGGAAAGGCTGTAAGTCTGGTAATAAGTACTGGCCTGCGCTCGCAAAGAAAGTGTTTGTCCATCTCCCATTGGTAATGGGCGGTAAGCATCTTTGTCAAAAAGTCCGCTTAGAGAGAAGTTATTGAAGGAAAGTCCCAGGGTTCCAACAAAACCTCCGCCTCCATAACCTCCCTGGAGTTCAATCTGGCTGGCTCCTGCTTCCACTACAGAATATTCCAGGTCTACAGTACCAGTGTTTTGGTCAACTTCTTTAAAGTCGGGGGTAAGGTTTTCAGCATCAAAGAACCCTAGTTGCCCAAGTTCCCTTACAGTCCTTACCACAGCTTCCTTGCTGTATTTGTGACCGGGTTTGGTACGCATTTCCCTGTAAATTACATGGTCTTTGGTCTTGTCATTACCTATTACCGTAATTTCATCAAAGTAGGCAATTTTACCTTCCCTTATCCTTATTTCAAAATCAATGGTGTCATTATAAACCTTTACTTCAACCGGATTAATGTTAGAAAAGAGGTATCCATTATTTTGATAAAGGTTGGTAAGATCATTTGCATCGGGTTTGGTGTTATCGGCGATCTGTTTTTCAAGCAGGACTCCGTTATAAACATCTCCTTTGCCTATTCCCAGTCTTCTTCGTAACTCCTGGTCTGTATAAACAGAATTTCCAATAAATTCAATATCCCCAAAATAGTATCGGTTTCCTTCCTCAATATTGATTTGCAGAGCTACGTCATCTTCATCTACACGAATAAGACTATCAGAAACTATACGTGCATCACGATATCCTCTTTCTTTATAAATATTAAGCAACTTTTGCTTATCTGCCTCATATTCTTCCGGAATAAATTTCGAACGTTTCCAGAATCTCAGGAAATTTTCCTGTTTGGTCTTTTTCATGGCTCGCTTAAGACGTGCGTCAGAAAAAGCATCGTTACCGGTAATTTCGATGTCCTCGATCTTCACTCTCTCTCCCTTATCCACGTTTATTACCATATTTACCGTGTTCCGGTTCAAAGTGTCTTCGACAGGTACGGTGTTAATGGCAACTTTGGTGTTTAGGTAGCCTTCTTTTTTATAAGTATTTTGAATAAAATTCCTGGTAGTGGTTATCAGGTTTTCTGTGATCTTAGTACCTACGGTGAGTTTATTCTCTTTAACGAGTTCCTCCTGTTTCTTTTTCTTTATGCCCTGGATCCTAACCTTCGCAAGTGCAGGAACTTCCTGGATTTCCAGTTCAAGATCGGCAACGTTACCTTCTATGTTGGTAACATAGATATTGATATCGCTGAAGGATCCTACATCCCATAATTTTTTAAGTACCTTACTTATGCGGTCGCCGGGGATAAAGATCTTTTCGCCCTTTTTTAGACCGGTATATGCAATGATGGTTTGTTCATTAAAAGAAACATTTCCTGTAACCTTAATTTCACCTATTGTGTACTCCTGGCCGTTTGCAATTGGAAGATCCTGTGCTATTGAAGTAAAATTTATTAAGAGGCCAAGGGCCAAAAGTGCTAATGTAGATTTTGTTTTAAAGGCACTAACTAAGTTGCTCACTTGTTTTTCCAAATCTTCGTTCTCTGTTTTGATAGTTATAAATGGCTTCGTAGAGATCCTCTCTCCTGTAATCTGGCCATAGTATTTCTGAAAAATATAATTCGGCATAAGCTATTTGCCATAAAAGGAAATTGCTTATGCGTTGTTCTCCGCTTGTTCTTATTAGCAAATCTACATCTGGTAAATTGCGGGTGTAAAGATGCTTATTTATAACCGATTCATCAATATCTTTAGAGGAAAAGTCACCTGCAGCCACTTCATTCGAAATTTCCTTCACCATATTGCACAATTCTTCCCGGGAACCATAGCTTAGCGCCAGGGTAAGGGTCATCCGGTTGTTTGACGAGGTTTTCTCAATTACCTCCTGCAATTCTTTAAAGGCTTTTGCAGGTAAAGTATCAAGGCAACCTATGGCGTTTAACTTGATATTGTTGTCCTGAAGGGTTTTGATCTCTTTTTTTAGGGAAGAAACTAAAAGTCGCATGAGCATATCCACTTCCACCTTGGGTCTGTTCCAGTTTTCTGTAGAAAATGCATAAAGGGTGAGATTTTCAACCCCTAATTCTGCACTTGCTTCCACAACTTCCCTAACCGCTTTAGTGCCTTTTTCATGGCCTCTTACGCGCATTAAACCCTGTTTTTTTGCCCATCTGCCGTTACCATCCATAATGATGGCAATGTGTTTGGGTAATTTTTTAGGGTTAATGTTCTCTTTAAAATTCATATTAGTATTTGTTGAAGCACCCCGATCCTCTCCCAAAGTTAAAGGTAAAATAGATACCGGTAAAAACATACCAGTCGGAGGTATTTCGGTTACCAAAATCATAAAGGTTGTAATCCCCATCAACTTCTGAAGGGTGACTACCATCCAGGTTGTCTGTAAAGGTATAGCGGGCTCCTATTTCCATGCCTGCAGAGAGAAAGTTGTTCAGGGTTTGTTTATAACCCATTACGATAGGAAGTGAAAATTCCCAGTTATTCCCGGCTTCCTGTAATTCATTTGCTGCCGGATTGGTATAAGCCAAATTTTTCAACATGTAATGATTGGCAAAATAGTAGTTAATTCCGGTGTAAAGATAAGGAGTTGATTGGTAAGTATTGGCGTGAAGGTCCCAATCCCAAAAAGTAAATTCTAGACCTAATGAAGCTTCAGCAATAGTATTGGAGAAAGAATATCCTCTTTGCAGTCTTCGGCCTTCATTGGATTTTGCATCATCGGCTTCGATTTTAGCATAAAGGAGGGAGAACCTAAAGGAGTGGCGGTCACTGCGATTCCACTTTACAAGACCTCCAAAGACCGGTGTGTTCGGGTTAATATAGGTAGTGTTGCCCACATCCCCAATATAATTTGCTCCTCCTATAAAAGGGCCTACTTCAAAATTTTGGGAATAGGTCTGATTTCCGCAAAGGGCAATTAGAACCATAACAACAAGATACCTCATAGGTCTTCAAAAGTCTGCAAATATAACAATATTGTTAACCCTACAATAACATGAGGGAGTTTGTGCTTTAGCATTAACAGATTAAAGCGGTTTTTATTGTTTTAATTGCGCTTATCTTCTCCCCAAAGAAGTTTTTTTCGGAGGGTTTTTAAGAAGGTGTCACTTGTAAATTCCACCATTTTTATTTTAAAAGGCGCCTTTTTAATGGTCACTGTAGTGTTGTTTTTAAGAGTTTCTAACCTGGAGTCCATAGAAACAAGGTAGTCATCTGCACGGCCCGAAACTTTTAGTGTGATTGTGGTGTTATCTTTTATGACCAGCGGGCGGGCATTAAGATTGTGAGGAGCAATAGGGGTGATCACAAGCGCCTTGGTGGCAGGTGTAATCACAGGGCCGCCACAACTTAAGGAATAGCCGGTAGAGCCGGTAGGGGTGGAAACTATTAACCCGTCTGCCCAATAGGAGGTAAGTGGTTCTCCATCAAGCCAGGTGTCAATAGTGATCATGGAGGTGCTGTTCTTTCTGCTAACAGCTATTTCGTTAAGGGCGAAATTGTTGTGGCATAGTTCTTCCGCTTCAGGTTGGGTCATAATACACAACAAGGAACGTTCGGAGATCTTATACTCGTTTTTGAGAAGTCTTGAGATGGTAGCCCTTATTTCTTCTTTATGTACCGTTGCCAGGAAACCAAGTCTCCCGGTATTGATTCCCATAATGGGAATATTAAGGTCCTGAACAAAATTTACCGAATGAAGTATAGTCCCGTCTCCTCCTACACTTATAAAAATATCGAAGGTGTCATCCAGCTCCGTAAAGGTTGCAAAATGGTGAAAATCCTTTTCAATCTCTTTGCTTTCGTCAATAAGTCTAAGGAAATTTTCTTCTATAGCGACCTCAATATTTTCAGAATCTAAAACATTTAGAAGTTCTTCAATATAGGCGCCCGAGTTGGTGTGATAAAATTGCCCGTAGATAGCAGCCTTCATTCTTAGATGTTTAGGTATTTATCCAGATAGCGGGAGCGGTCCTGCAAGCTCGATGAAAATGAGTCTTCAGAGTGTTGGGATACGACCTCATAGCCGTACCTTCTAAAGGTTTGAAACATGGCATTAAATGGGACGGCTCCTGTTTTAAGGGTGATTTGTGCCCGTTCATTTTCAATGGCTGAAATAAATGCGCCCAGTACATTGGTGCCATTGGATTCCACAATCTGGCAAATTTCACTAAAGGAGTAATCCTTAACTCCTTTTTCCACTACTATAATACCGCCCGGGTTGTTAAGGAAAGGAGATTCGGTAAATAAGTTCATAATATCCTGTAGCTCAAGATATCCCAGGAATGCATTGTTTTCATCTAATACAGGCATTATATTGGAATCATTCTTGGAAAAATTATGCAATACATCTATCCAGTTGTCTGTATCCCTTACAAAAAAGCCTTCCAGGGCATATTGAAACTCCTCCATGTGTTTTTCTGTGTCAAAGATCCTGGCGTCGGCCACGGGGATACAGCCCATATAGGTTTCGCCCTGCTTAACGGGTAAATGAGAATAAGGATACTCATTGAAGATCTCAAGCACTTCTGCCACAGGGGTGTCAAATTGCGGGATTTTTATCTCATTAAGTATATATGGCTGAATGTTCATTGTCCCGGGGTTTTTCTGCAAATTAATCAAAATAATGTACTTTTTTGCTTAATCAACTTTGTATTTTTGTTCAAAACAGGTGTCAAAAATGACTAAATTAAGCGTAAATATTAATAAGATTGCAACCCTTCGAAACAGTCGGGGAGGGGATATTCCAAATGTTGTACAGGTTGCCAAAGATGTGCAGCGGTTTGGAGGACAGGGGATCACAGTTCACCCAAGGCCCGATGAACGCCATATAAGGTACCAGGATGTGCTGGACCTTCGTCCTGTAGTAACCACAGAATTTAACATTGAAGGAAATCCAATTCAGAAATTCGTTGACCTGGTATTAAAGGTAAAACCCGAACAGGTGACCCTTGTTCCCGATGCAGAAGATGCTATTACTTCAAATGCGGGTTGGGATACTATTAAACATAAAGATTACCTGAGAGAGATCATTTCAGAATTTAAAAACAAGGGGATCCGGACTTCAATTTTCGTGGATCCCGACCTTGAAATGATCAAAGGTGCAGCAAATACCGGGACAGATCGTATTGAACTCTATACCGAAGAATACGCCCGGCAATATGCCAAAGGGAATAAAGAAGGAATTAAACCTTATAGATCCTGTGCCGAAGCTGCCAATGATCTTGGACTGGGAATAAATGCCGGTCACGACCTTTCCCTGGCCAATATTGAATATTTTCAGAAGAATATTCCTGGTTTGCTGGAGGTGTCGATTGGCCATGCTTTAATAGCCGAATCCCTATACCAGGGGCTGGAATATGTTATTAACCAATACTTAAGTTTACTAAGAAGCTAATGAAATTACATTCGAATATCCTCGGAGAGGGTCGACCTCTCTTGATCCTTCATGGGTTCCTGGGGATGAGTGATAACTGGAAAACACTTGGGAATGATTTTGCCGAAGCCGGTTACCAGGTGCACCTCATTGACCAAAGAAACCATGGTCGTAGCCCTCACAGTGAGGTCTTTAATTACACCGAGCTGGCAAAAGATATCCAGGAATATATTCAGCACTACAGCCTCAAAAATGTCATTTTGATAGGACATTCTATGGGGGGTAAAACAGCAATGACTGCCGCCGCTTTGTTTCCTAATCTCATTGAAAAGCTGGTAGTAGTGGATATTGCTCCAAAATATTATCCGCCGCATCACCAGGATATTTTGAAAGGATTAAAAGCTGTTGATGAGGCTACTCTGGAATCGCGGGGAGAAGCAGATGAAGTGCTGTCACAATATGTGTCGCAGAAAGCAGTAAGAATGTTTTTGCTTAAAAATCTTTATTGGAAAGAAAAGAATCGGCTGGGACTAAGGTTGAATCTGGAGGTTCTTACAAAAGAGATCGAGAAAGTAGGTGAAGCACTGCCGGGGGATTACGTCTATTCCAAACCCACACTTTTTATTAAAGGCGAAAGGTCAAATTATATTACTTCAGAAGATAAAGGGCTCATAGAGAAACATTTTCCCGAAGCGAAAATTTCAGTCATTCCGCGAGCGGGCCACTGGGTTCACGCTGAGAATAAAAAGGGATTTTATGAAGAGGTAATGAAATTTATGTAATTCTGTTATAGAATTTACTATGCACGCGTAATAAATTGATGTTTTTCTTGCCTTATATTCAATTTATGCTATTTTTGAGCCATTGATCCTAAAATTAAATCTACACAAACTATTATGAAAAAAGTTTTATTACTAATGGTATTTGTTCTTGCAGGTACTATAACTTATGCCGGTGGTTATCGTGTTGGTGTACAGGGGCAGCGCGCACTGGCCATGGGACACACGGGAGTTGCCGTAGTTAACAGTGCCGAATTGGGTTTTTTCAATCCGGCAGGACTTGTTTACCTTGAAAATCAATTAACCATCTCTGCAGGGGTAAGTGCAGTATTTTCTGAAGTTGCCTGGCAAAATGAATCTACAGGAGCAACAGCTCGTACAGATAACCCTGCGGGAACTCCTTTTTACTTCAATGCTTCTTATAAGCTGAATGAAAATCTTGCTCTTGGCCTTAGTATATATACTCCTTACGGAAGTACGGTAGAATGGGAAGATGACTGGGCCGGTTCTCACCTTGTGAACAATATTAAACTTCAGGCTATCTACATCCAGCCACTTGTTTCTTACAAGATCGCCGATTTCGTGAGCGTTGGTGGTGGTCCCATCTTCGTGACAGGTTCGGTTAATTTTAACCGTAATTTAAGCAGAACACTTACCAACATTGATGGTGAAAGATCAAATGTTACCATAGACGCTTCGGGAGTGAACGAATGGGGATGGTCTGCAGGTGCACTTTTTACTCCTACCGAAGATCTTAGAGTAGGTGTTAACTACCGATCTGAGATCATTATGAATGCCGAAGGTGGGGATGCCGATTTTGAAAATATTCCAAATACGCCGCTTGCACCTTTTAGCGATACAACTTTTGATGCTCAGTTACCTTTACCGGCAGAACTTACTGTAGGTCTATCTTATGAGCTAAATGAAAAGTGGTTGTTGGCCTTTGATTTTAACAGAACTTTCTGGGGAGTGTATGAATCCCTTGATATCAAATTTGCCAATGGTGTGGTTTCTGAAAATCCACGTGGGTATGAGGATGCCAATACCTGGAGATTTGGAGCACAATACATTGCAACAGATAAGTTGACCTTACGTGCAGGTTATTATCTTGATGAATCTCCTGTACAGCCTGGATATTTTGCGCCCGAGACTCCACGTAATGACTCCATGGGTTTCACAGGGGGGCTTTCTCTTGATGTGACTTCCAGACTTGCAATAGATGCCTCTTTCGCTTACATAAGATTTGATGAAGTAGATGCATCCTACGACCATTATGTTGATGAGAATGGACAAAATGTACCTTTTGGAGGAACATATAAATCTGTAGCCTTTATTCCTGGGCTTGGTGTTACTTATAAACTATAATAAAGAAATTTGAATATGAAAAACTATATAAAATATATCGGAATTCTGGCCCTGGGGATGGTTGCCTGTGAACCGGAATTCGAAAATCCGGTTGATGAACAGGACGCCTATACCAATGGTGAAGCAGATTTTTCTAATTATGTTGCTTTAGGTAACTCTTTGACTGCGGGTTATGCAGACAATGCACTTTATATCACCGGGCAGCAGAATTCTTATCCAAATATACTGGCGCAGCAGTTTGCCAAGGTGCAGGAAACAGAAGATTTTAGACATCCCTTACATGGCAGACAATGCCGGAGGTCTTCTTTATTAATGGTAACCCAATTACCAGATACAGACTTGTGCTGGGCATTGTAGGTGGGAACAGCTGGAACTGCCCCAAGAAATTATACTGGAAGCCGCCTACTACAGATGTTACTAATATACTTCGGGTCCTTTTAATAATATAGGAGTTCCTGGAGCAAAAAGTTATCCATTTACTTGCGCCAGGTTATGGAAATCACTGCCGGAGTTTTAACATGGGGCTTGCGAATCCTTATTTTGTAAGGTTTGCTTCAACTCCAAATGCTTCTATTGTTAGCAGATGCTGTAGCTCAAAATCCCACTTTCTTTACCTTGTGGATTGGTAATAATGACGTTTTAGGTTATGCTACTTCAGGATGGAGGGGTGTGAATCAAGAGGATCCAACTGTGGAACTTTCTGCTTATGGTTCCAATGATATTACCAACCTCAGGTTTTTGCCGGAGTGTATTCAACATATTAGTTAACCAAATGATGAATGCTGGAGCCGAAGAAGGAGTGCTATTAAATATTCCTGATGTGACAGATGTTCCCTTTTTTACCACTGTTCCTAATAACGCATTAGAACTTTCTGCAGAACAGGCTGCCGGATTGACCGGATATTTTCAGGCTGTAGCCGGAATATTTACACAGTATTTAATGAGCCAGCAGGTGCCCGCAGAGCAGGCGCAGGCAATAGCTTCTCAATATGCCATTACATTTAATGAAGGGAAAAACCGTTTTATAATTGATGTTCCTGATAACTCAAACCAATCCACTTGGATTTCGTCAAATGACTGAGGAAGAATTACTTCTGTTGACAATAAATCAATCAGCTTTACGCAGCAGGGATATGGGTCTGCTGCTATTACGCCACAAGGTAATGGAAGTCTTGGAATGCTACAGGCAGGACGGGCAACCAACTCAGGAACAGGCTCAATTGGTTTTGGATGCAGTCAATGGTATTGATGATCAAGATGCTTTGGATGCTTCAGAATGAAATGACTATTAATACAGCAACAACACAGTACAATCAAACAATTAAACAATTGGCTGAGGCTAACGGATTAGCATTTGTAGATGCAATCAGCAATGCTGTAGTAAACTGCTAGCGACGGGATGTTCGCTTATGATGCAGGAGTTGCTTACTTCAGACATTCGGTACGTGGCGGTGCTTTTTCTCTTGATGGAGTTCATCTTACACCAAGAGGTTATGCTCTTGTTGCTAATCGAATAATTGAAGCTGTTAATGCCAAATATAATGCTGCAGTTCCAACAGTGAATATTGGTTATTATGGTACTGTTACGCCGAGTAACGACGTGCAAGAAATTATACTTAATAAATTCATCAAAACGCCGGGCCTGTCCCGGCGTTTTTCGTTCAAAAGACTATCTTAGTATTTAAAATTTTTAAACTATGACCTTTATTTTAAGAATTCTCCTTACAGCCGTTGTTGTGGTTTTTCTTGCTAATTTTCTTCCCGGTGTAACGGTTACGGGATATTTTACTGCAATTGTCGTAGCCCTGGTGCTGGCGCTGCTTAATCTAATTGTCAAGCCTATCCTGGTGCTGTTGACATTACCCGTTACCATTATTACTCTGGGGCTATTCCTAATTGTGATCAATGCAATTATTATTCTTCTGGTTGATGCTTTTGTAGATGGATTCCAGGTAAGTGGCTTTTGGATTGCTGTGCTTTTTAGTCTTTTGCTGTCAATTATCCAATCTCTGTTTTTCTCTATTGCCGAAAAGAAATAAAGGCTGCTGAATTTCAACTTTTTGAAACTTTGCTCGCTCTTAAAAAAGTTGTACTTTTGCAGACCAATTTTTATAAGCAATTATAATGAATATAACGAGAGAGAACATAGACGAACTTAATGCCGTACTCAAGGTAGATATAGCTAAAGAGGACTACAGCAACAAAGTTGAAAAAGTACTAAAAGATTACCGTAAGAATGCTAATATCCCCGGCTTCCGAAAAGGACATGTGCCAATGGGAATGGTAAAAAAGCAGTATGGTAAGGCTGTTTTGGTTGATGAGGTGAACAAGTTGCTTCAGGATTCATTGAATAAGTATCTTACTGAAGAAAAACTTGATGTTCTTGGAAATCCGCTTCCAAAGGAGCAGGATAATTTTGACTGGGACAGTGATAACTACACCTTTGAATTTGAATTAGGTCTTTCTCCACAATTTGAAGTGAGCCTGGACAACAAAGAGGCTATTACTTATTATAAGATCGTTGCCGGTGAGGAAATGATAGATAATCAGGTGAAGACCCTTCAAAAGCAATATGGGAAACTCGTTTCAAAAGAAGTTGCCGAAGAAGGAGACCAGGTTACCGGAACTTTTAAAAATGAAGCTGAAGGAATAGAATCTAAAACTACCCTTCCTCTTGAAAAGTTGAAAAACAAGGAGCCTTTCCTTGGAGCTAAGGCCGGGGATACTGTTTCTGTTAGCACTAAAGATCTTTTTGAAGATGATCACCAGTTGATGGAATTTCTTAAAGTTGAGCATGACAAGGCGCATGGACTTGATGTTGAGGTGCAGTTTGAAGTTGAGGAAGTGAACACTCAGGAGTTGGCCGATCTTGATCAGGAGTTATTTGATAAGCTTTTTGGGGCAGGGGAAGTGACTTCTGTTACCGAACTTAAAGACAAAATAAAAGAAGACGCTGCAAAGCAATTCGAGCAACAAAGTGACCAGCAATTGCTGAATGATGTTACCGAAATGTTGATAGAGACTCACAATTTTGATCTTCCAAAGGAATTTCTTCAGAAGTGGATCCAAACAGCAGGTGAAAAAGAACTTTCTGAAGAGCAGGCGAAGGAAGAGTACGAAAAAAGTGAAAAAGGATTAAGATTTCAATTGATCGAAGGTAAGCTTATACAGGAGCATAACCTGGAAGTGAAATTTGAAGATCTAAAATCTTTTGCCAAAGACAGGATCAAAGAACAAATGGCTCAATTTGGCCAGATGAATCCCGAAGAAAAGGAACTTGATGATATCGCAGCGAGAATCCTTTCTAATCAGGAGGAAGTAAAGCGTCTTTCAGAGCAATTGATGAACCAGAAACTTCTTGAACTTTACAAGGAAAAAGTAAACCTTGAGGAGAAAGAAGTAACTTACGAAGAATTTGTTAAAGAAGTTTACCAATAGAACTTTTGTAAATTAATACTTATATCTTTAAGGGCGTTAGACCGAATGCGGGATAACGCCTTTTTTGGTAAATGATTTAGGGGGAAAAATTCCTCTTTTTAAAGTAAAACCGATTTTATTTCAATGGATTACGCTAAAGAATTTGAGAAATATGCAACCCGTCATCACGGGATCAACAGTAACTACTACGACAAGATAATAAGCAGCATGTACCCTCAGGGTATGACGCCAAACATCATTGAAGAAAGGCAAATGAATATTGCCATTTTTGATGTTTTCTCACGTTTAATGATGGATCGTATTATCTTTTTAGGAACCGGAATTAGCGACCAGGTGGCCAATATTATTCAGGCACAGTTGTTGTTTTTAGAGAGTACAGATTCCTCTAAGGATATTCAGATTTATATTAATTCTCCTGGAGGAAGCGTTTATGCAGGCTTGGGTATTTATGATACAATGCAGTTCATTAAGCCTAATGTTGCTACGATTTGTACGGGAATGGCCGCTTCTATGGGAGCAGTTCTTCTTTGTGCAGGGGAAAAAGGAAAAAGGAGCGGTTTGCCGCATTCCCGTGTGATGATCCACCAGCCTTTAGGCGGGGCACAGGGACAGGCAAGTGACATCGAGATCACCGCCCGTGAGATCCTTATTCTTAAGAAAGAGCTTTATGATATCATTGCAAAGCACACTGGTCAAACTTATGAGAAGATCCATGAAGACAGTGACCGTGACTATTGGATGAAAGCAGATAAAGCTTTAGAATACGGAATGATAGATGAAATTTTAACTAGGGAATAATCCCTTTTTTGAAGAATGTAGAGAAGCCTTAGAGGCTACAAGAAAAGATTTATGGCAAAAGAAGAATTAGAATGTTCCTTCTGCGGAAGAAAAAAACCTGAAACCAACCTGCTTATCGCCGGGCTGGACGCTCATATTTGCGACCGGTGTATCGAGCAGGCACATGGGATCGTTATTGAAGAATCAAAACAAGACAGCTCGGGAGAACTTTCCTCAGAGCTAAAGCTAAGAAAGCCTCAGGCTATCAAAGGCTTTTTGGATCAATACGTTATTGGGCAGGAGCACACAAAAAAGGTGCTTTCTGTTGCTGTTTATAATCACTACAAAAGATTATTACAGCCGGTGAATAACGATGATATCGAGATCCAGAAAAGTAATATTATTATGGTAGGGGAGACCGGTACCGGTAAAACCCTAATGGCAAAAACCATAGCTAAAATGCTAAACGTGCCGCTGGCTATCGTAGATGCCACGGTATTGACCGAAGCCGGTTATGTAGGGGAAGATGTGGAAAGCATACTTACCCGCTTGCTTCAGGCTGCCGACTATAACCTGGAGAAGGCACAACACGGGATCGTATTTATTGATGAGATCGATAAGATTGCCCGTAAGAGTGATAACCCTTCTATTACCCGCGATGTTTCCGGAGAAGGCGTGCAGCAGGCTTTACTTAAACTTCTGGAAGGAACTACAGTGAATGTTCCGCCAAAAGGAGGTCGTAAACATCCCGATCAAAAGTTTATTGAAGTAGATACAGAAAATATTCTCTTTGTAACAGGAGGGGCTTTTGACGGCATTGAGAAGAACATTAGTAAGCGACTTAACATGCAGGCGGTTGGCTTTAGTGCTTCCAAGAGCGATGATGCTATTGAGCGGGAAAATCTGCTTAAGTACATCATTCCAAAAGATCTAAAAGATTTTGGGTTGATCCCCGAAATCATTGGTCGTCTCCCGGTGCTAACACACATGAACCCACTGGATAGAAAGACCCTTAGGTCAATACTTACAGAACCTAAAAATGCCATTATTAAACAGTACCAAAAACTGTTTGAGATGGATGATATTAACTTTACTATTACCGATGAAGCTCTTGACTTTATTGTGGAAAAAGCAATAGAATATAAGCTTGGAGCTCGTGGATTGAGATCGCTCTGTGAAGCTATCCTTACCGATGCTATGTTTGAAATGCCCGAAGGTAATACCAATGTACTGGAGGTCGATAGAGATTACGCCGAAGAGAAACTGGATAAATCTGGTATTAAAAGATTAAAAGCAGTCTCTTAATAAGGTATCAAAAATGATATTTAAAGCCATTCTTTTTAGAATGGCTTTTTTTTGATCTGTATTTCATTTCTTTCGAATTTTAGAAAATTTTAATACAAGAAGTCGAATAATCATGTAAATTAGACAGAATGTAATGATTTGTTAAACAGACAGATAATGGAAAAATTAAATCCCTACCTTACTTTTTCCGGCAATTGTGAAGAAGCTTTTTATTTCTATAAATCGATTTTTGGAGGTGAATTCTCCCATATAAGTCGATATCGGGATATCCCGTCAGATGAAGGTCTCGAGATTCCGGAGTATAGAATGAACAAGATTAAACACATTGTGTTGCCCTTAGGAGAAAAATGCCAATTGATTGGGAGTGATTGTGACGATGGATGGTGCCCCGAGGTGGTGAAGGGGAACAACGTTTCTCTCTCAATCGATGTGGAAAGCAAACAAAAAGCCGATAAGTACTTTGAAGCTTTATGTGCAGAAGGTTCAATTACCATGCAAATAGGCGATGTCTTCTGGGGAAGTTACTACGGAATGTGTACAGACAAGTTTGGAGTAACCTGGATCATTAACCATCCCAAACCCGAAGGTAATACCTAGAATGCAACAACTGGAGATTAAGACTGCGATTCAAATAGCAAGATCCAAAAATGACATTTTTGAGGCGATAGTTGAGCCGGAGAAAATGAGCGGGTACTTTATTTCAAGTTCCTCCGGGAGTCTGCAGGAAGGGAAAACAGTTAAATGGACCTTTCCCGAATTCCCCGATAGTTTTCCTGTCAAAGTTGTTCAGGTAAATGCTTCTGAAAAGGTCATTTTTGAGTGGGATGGAGCCGAAGGATTTAAGACTACCGTAGAAATTAATCTGGAGAAAATTACCGATACTCAAACTCTTGTAAGGATCAACGAAGGAAAGATGGAGGTAAACGAACAGGGAATAATGTGGTATGGGCAGAACACAGAGGGCTGGGCTAATTTTTTAGCCAGTTTAAAAGCTTATATGGAGCATGGTATAAACCTTCGCAAAGGTGCATTTGATTATCTGAAAAAATAGATTTTTAATTTCTTTATTCAACGGTCATGAAAACAACATCTGCCGAAGTAATTAACGATCTTATCGTTCGCACAGAGGCCAATCTAAGAATGGCCCGGGAGCTAAACAAAAGATCTGTCCATGATCTTAACCAAAGTCCTGCGCCGGGCTCCTGGAGTGCATTGGAGTGTATTGAACACCTCAATTATCTACGGTAATTTTTATGTTCCTGAAATTGAAAATCAAATTGCTTCATCTTCCCATCCGCCCGAAGAGATCTTCAAAAGCGGTTTTTTAGGAAATTATTTTGCTCAAAGTATGCTTCCAAAAGAGGGTTTTAAAAAGATGAAAACTTTGAAGAGTACTAATCCTTCAGGAAAAAAACTGGGCAGGGAAGTTATCGACAGGTTCATCATACATCAGCAAAAGTTACTGGAGTTGCTCAAAAAGGCAAAAAACGTAAGTCTTACCCGTACCAAAACCGGAATAAGTATTTCCAGGTTCATCAGGTTACGGCTGGGAGACACTTTTAGAGTGGTTATCTATCATAATCAAAGACATTTGCTTCAGGCAGAGAGGGCTTTGCAATCTCTAGAAACTTCTGCAACCGAAGCATAGGTTAAAAGTGGTTTTAAAAATGTCATTTTTGGAACCTTTTTAAAATCAGGGGTAGTGGGGAATCTTTTTCAGTAGCAGGAAATAAAAAACCCGCTTCAGCAATGAAGCGGGTTTTCTTATAATTGAGTGAGTCTAACTTCTCACTTCTAAAATCTAACTTCCAGATTACATCATTCCGGGCATACCTCCGCCCATTCCTTGTGGCATTCCGCCACCACCGGCATTTTCTTCTTTGATATCAACCAAAGAACACTCGGTAGTAAGGATCATTCCGGAAACAGAAGCAGCGTTTTCAAGGGCTACTCTTGTTACTTTCTTAGGATCGATAATTCCTGCTTTCATCATATCCACATAAGTGTCAGATTTTGCATCATATCCATAGTTTCCTTTTCCTTCAAGTACCTTATTGATCACTACAGAGCCTTCGCCACCTGCATTCTCAACAATGGTTCTAAGAGGAGATTCGATCGCACGGTTCACGATCTGGATACCTGTAGCCTCGTCGGCATTAATAGATTCAAGATTTGCAAGAACTGCCTTTGCACGTACCAGGGCAACACCACCACCGGCAACAATACCTTCTTCTACAGCCGCACGGGTTGCATGAAGTGCATCGTCAACACGATCTTTCTTCTCTTTCATTTCAACTTCTGAAGCTGCACCTACATAAAGTACGGCAACACCTCCGGCTAGTTTAGCCAAACGCTCCTGAAGTTTTTCTTTGTCATAGTCTGAAGTAGTGCTCTCCATTTGAGACTTGATCTGGTTCACACGATCTTTGATGGCCTGGTTATCACCTGCACCGTTCACTACAGTTGTATTGTCCTTGTCGATAGCTACTTTTTCGGCAGTACCAAGCATGTCAAGAGTTGCGTTCTCAAGGGTGTAACCTCTTTCTTCAGAAATTACTGTACCACCTGTAAGGATCGCGATATCTTCAAGCATTGCTTTTCTTCTGTCTCCAAATCCTGGAGCTTTTACAGCTGCAATCTTAAGAGAACCTCTCAATTTGTTTACAACAAGAGTTGCAAGGGCTTCCCCGTCAACATCTTCGGCAATGATCAAAAGTGGCTTTCCGCTTTGAGCAACAGGCTCAAGTACAGGAAGCAGGTCTTTCATTGAAGAGATCTTCTTGTCGTAGATAAGGATATATGGATCCTCAAGATCTGCAGTCATTTTCTCGCTGTTGGTAACGAAGTAAGGAGAAAGGTATCCGCGGTCAAACTGCATTCCTTCTACAACATCAACGTGAGTCTCTGTTCCTTTTGCTTCCTCAACAGTGATCACTCCTTCTTTTCCAACTTTACCAAAGGCCTGAGCGATTAGCTCTCCAATTTTATCGTCGTTGTTGGCAGAGATAGAAGCTACCTGCTTAATTTTTTCTGAAGAATCTCCTACTTGCTGGCTTTGTTCCTTAAGGTTGGCAACCAAAGCTTCTACAGCCTTGTCAATTCCACGCTTAAGGTCCATTGGGTTTGCACCGGCTGCAACGTTTTTAAGACCTTCTTTTACGATGGCCTGTGCAAGTACAGTAGCAGTAGTTGTACCGTCACCTGCAATATCATTGGTTTTAGAAGCAACTTCCTTCACCATTTGTGCTCCCATGTTCTCAAGAGCATCTTCTAATTCGATCTCTTTTGCAACAGTTACACCATCTTTTGTAACTACAGGAGCTCCAAAAGATTTATTGATGATCACATTACGACCTTTTGGTCCCAACGTAACTTTTACTGCATTAGCCAATGCATCTACTCCGCGTTTAATACCGTCGCGGGCTTCGATGTCAAATTTTATTTCTTTTGCCATTTTTATTAAATTTTTTTCTCCCGAAACCGGGAATTAATTTTGTTTTCAAAAATTGATGAGGTAAAAAACCGCCTGTAAGATGATGGCGGTGTAACCACAGTGGTTATACTATAGCAAGAATATCTTCCTCTCTCATGATAAGGTAATCTTTACCTTCCAGTTTGAGCTCGGTACCTGCATATTTTCCGTAAAGCACACTGTCACCAACCTTAACGGTCATGTCGTGATCTTTTTTACCGCCGCCTACGGCTACTACTGTGCCTTTTTGCGGCTTTTCTTTTGCTGTTTCGGGAATGTAAATACCTGATGCAGTTTGAGTTTCGGCTGCGGCAGGCTCAACAAGTACTCTGTCTGAAAGAGGTTTAATGTTTAGTGCCATTTTACAAATGTATTTTAGTTAATGATTCTATTAATTGAACTGGCTTAAAGACGAAAATTGTGCCAGTTGGTAAATGCTGACAAAAGCCAAAAAAAAATGCCAGCTTGTCATAAGCTGGCATTTGTATAAATATTTTAGGAACTGTTTAGTTCTGCTCTCCAGGATTGTTGGCAGGAGTTTCAATAGGTGCAGGGATATTGGTTTCTACCTCTGGTTCACCACCCATGATTTTAGATTCACCCACTCCATTTCCATCCATGATAGTAACATTTGAAAGTAGGATAAGCACAAGTAGAAGTGTAGCCAGGGTCCACGTACTTTTATCTAAAAAGTCCGAAGTTTTTTGAACTCCACCAATTTGGTTTGCACCACCGCCAAAGGCCGATGATAGCCCGCCACCCTTAGGGTTTTGTACCATGATAACCACTACCAGCAAAAACGCTACTATAATTATAAGTGTCAAAAAGATTGTAAACGTGCTCATTATGCTTAACTGTTATTTTCCTGTAATTTTTCGATTGCCCGAATTTGGTCTGCAAAGAAACCACTTTTTTCCGGATTTTTCAAAATTAAAATTTTATATGCCTGTATGGCTTTTTTGTAATTTTTTTGTTCCAGGTATACCCGCGCTAAAGTCTCTGTCATAAGGGATTCCGGCGCTGCCAGGCTGTCCTCTGCGAGATTGGCTTTTTTTGCAGTTTTTGAGGGGGTAATGCGGGGATTTTTGGAAATAAATTCCTCAATTAGTTCAAACTTTCTGCTCTTTGCTTCCTGTTCTTCTGAAGATAATCCTTCCCTGTTTATAGGTTTTGCTGAAGCAAGCTTTAACCATTCTGAAAATGAGTGATTTTCATTCGGATTAAAAGAGAGGGGTTTTCCCAAATCAAGGGAATCATCTTCAGCTGAAGTTTGCCCTTCTTTTTCTCTTCTTCTGAAAAGCTCAGGATCAAAAACCTGTTCAGATTCCTTCACCTTCATCTTTAAAGCCTTGTCAAGAGAAAGATTGTCATCTTTTGTTTCGGCCTCTCCGGGTTCTGAATCTTCTATATCCTTTTGATGCTGCTCCTGTTTTTTAATGGAATCGGCGATCTTGTTCTGGTTGAATTCTTTCGATGTTATAAAATCAAACAGTACTCCGCGATCTGCGGTGTGGGCAGCTGCAACCTTTAATTCTTTATTGTAATGTAAACTATTTACATTTTTAAGCCCCTTTAGCCGCACCGCACGGGCAGCCTGGAAGTACGGATATTTTTTCAAGACCTCGTGCAGGGCTTTTGTCTGCTCAAAAGAGACTGCAGCCGGGTTTTTTAATATCGATATTACTTCCTCCTGTTTCATTACCAGTTTGTAAGGGTGGCGTTAAAGATATCCTGGGTGATACGGGTGAATATTTCCTCAAGGGCCGTTGCCAAAGTGGAGCCGGAAAGCTGATCGTTGGCCGGATAATCATAGTAAAATGAGAATCGCCTGTCTAAAATGTCCTTTTCGGGATCAAGGGTATTATAATAACGTAAATTCACCACAATGGTAAGTCTGTTTTCAGCAGCTGTACTTTGAGCTGTTGCACTCATTGGGGACACGTAAAAATCCACTATCTCACCTTCATATACCAAATCTCCGTTTTCATTTGTCAGGTTTAGGTTCGTCTGGCTTTGAATAAGATCCTGAAGCTGCAGTGTAAAGGTGCGGTCTATTCCCGGTTCTACTATTGGTGCTGCATTCTGGAAATAATTTACCTGGAAGGTTTGTGCCTCACCCACATCGGCTCCCGTAAAAGAGTAGATGCCACAGGAGTGGAAGCTAAGTAGAAACAGGGAAACAAGCAGCAGTTGTATTTTTTTCATAAAATATAGGGTGTCAAAAATGACATTTTACAGGTCGTATTGTTTGATCTTTCTGTACAGGGTGCGCTCACTTATTCCCAATTCTTCAGCCGCGGCCTTTCGTTTTCCGTTGTGGCGCTCCAGGGATTTCTTGATGAGTTCCAGTTCTTTATCCTGAAGGGAAAGGGTTTCTTCCTCCTCAATTTCTTCAGCAAAATAATATTTATCCTGTTTATCGGGCTGATTTTGCTGCGGAATTTGAAGAACTTCCAGTTGCTCGTCTGTTATTTCTTCGGGAATGACATCTTCCTCATCATTATTTCCGTAGATCTTTTTAATAAGGCTTTCGTTTTCCTCTTTCACATTTGTATGACTCTCATTCTCCATGAGCTCCAAAGTGAGCTTTTTAAGATCATTAAGATCATTTTTCATGTCGAAAAGCACTTTGTAAAGGATCTCCCTCTCATTGCTGAAGTCGCTTTCTTTTTTCTTCTCCTCAATAATGGCCGGTAAATTACTGCCATAACCGGGGAGATATTCTTTAAGCTTTGCAGCGTCAATACTTCTTTCCTGTTCCAGGACAGAAATTTGTTCGGCCAGATTCCTTAGCTGCCTTACGTTTCCATTCCAGCGGTACTTTTGTAACAGGCTAATGGCATCATCATCCAGGCGGATGGTGGGCATTTTGTACTTTAAAGCAAAATCTGAAGCAAATTTTCTAAAGAGCAGGTGGATATCATCTTTCCGGTCGCGTAGGGGCGGCAGGTAGATTTCAACAGTACTTAATCTGTAATAAAGATCTTCCCGGAATTTCTCCTTTTTAATAGCCTCGCTCATGTTGAGGTTGGTGGCAGCTACAATGCGAACATTCGTTTTCTGCACTTTGGAAGAACCAACTTTAATGAACTCACCGTTTTCAAGTACTCTTAATAACCGAACCTGCGTAGTTAAAGGCAATTCCCCCACTTCATCCAGGAAAATAGTCCCACCATCGGCGACTTCAAAATATCCACTCCGGGTTTGGGAGGCGCCGGTAAAAGCCCCTTTTTCGTGCCCGAATAATTCCGAATCAATGGTGCCTTCGGGAATTGCTCCACAGTTGACGGCAATGTATTTTCCATGCTTTCGGTGGGAGAGGGCGTGGATGATCTTGGGAATACTTTCCTTTCCCACACCGCTTTCCCCGGTTACCAGCACCGAAATATCTGTAGGTGCGACCTGCATAGCCTTTTCTACAGCCCTGTTGAGCTTCTGGTCATTTCCCAGAATACCAAAACGTTGTTTTATTGCCTGAATGCTTTCCATATTTTAAATCAAATTCCAATAAACAAGCACCAAATTCCAATAGGGGTGCGGGAAATACTGTACTATTTAAATAAAGAATTTTACTCCTCTAAAATTAATCTGAAAGTTTAAACTTTAATTTACCTACTAAACACTGTAAACTGACCACTGCCCACTAATTGTTGTCGCTATACCCAACTGCTTCTCCTATTAGGGTAGCACTTGTGCAGTCTTCGATCTTCACATTCACAAAATCACCTACTTTGTAGTTCTCCTTTGGAAAAACCGCAACTGTATTCTGGGTAGTTCTTCCGCTCCAATGAGCATCAGATTTTTTGGATTCTTTCTCGATCAAAACTTCTACTGTTTTGCCAACAAACTGCTGCGTTCTGTAAAGGCTATGTTCCCGCTGAAGGCTGACAATTTCTGTAAGTCTTCTTTTCTTTACTTCTTCGGGCACATCATCTTCAAGCTTTCTGGCCGCCATTGTTCCAGGTCTTTCAGAATAAGCGAACATAAAACCATAGTCGTATTTCACATACTCCATTAATGAAAGCGTGTCCTGGTGATCCTCTTCAGTTTCAGTAGGAAAGCCGGTGATCATATCCTGGGAAATAGCGACATCGGGAATTAATCTTTTGATATTGTCTATAAGGGTGAAATATTCCTCGCGGGTATGAAGGCGGTTCATTTCCTTGAGGATCCTATCGCTTCCGCTTTGCACAGGAAGGTGGATATAATTACAAATATTTCTATAATTCGCCATTGCCTCGATCACGTCCAGGGTCATATCCTGCGGATTGGAGGTGGAGAATCTAATTCTCATTTTAGGATGTGCTTCGGCAACCATTCGCAAAAGTGCAGCGAAGTTTGTGGCGGTCGCTATCTGCATTTCAGAAGCATTTTTAAAATCCTTTTTAAGTCCGCCGCCGTACCACAAATAGCTGTCAACATTCTGTCCCAAAAGTGTGATTTCCTTGAATCCTTTTTTTGCGAGATCATTTACTTCTTCCATGATGCTCTGTGGATCCCGGCTTCGCTCTCTTCCTCTTGTAAAGGGAACCACGCAAAAGGTGCACATATTATCGCAACCACGGGTGATAGAGACAAAAGCCGAAACGCCATTGCTTTGCAGTCGCACCGGGGAAATGTCGCCGTAAGTTTCATCTTTGGAAAGAATAACGTTTACTGCGTTTCTTCCTTCCTCAACTTCATTTATAAGGTTTGGCAGGTCTTTATATGCATCGGGTCCCACAACGAGGTCAACGATCTTTTCTTCTTCCAGGAATTTTGCTTTAAGACGCTCGGCCATACAGCCAAGAACTCCCACTTTCATCCCCGGATTAATTTTCTTTACTGCGTTGTATTTTTCCAGTCTCTTGCGAACTGTTTGTTCTGCTTTATCTCTTATTGAGCAGGTATTAATAAGAACAAGGTCTGCTTCCTCAAGGCTCTGCGTAGTATCAAAGCCTTCTTTGGCAAGAATGGATGCAACGATCTCGCTGTCGCTAAAGTTCATCTGGCAGCCATAGCTCTCGATCATCAGCTTTTTCCCGTTTCCGGTCTTAGGCTCCATTACCAGTGCATTTCCCTGCTGTTTTTCATCTATAATCTTCTCCATATTTCAAAAAAGTACCATTAGGTAATTGAACGGGCAAAGATACGTTTTTAGTTGAGAAGTGACAAAGTGACAGGGGGAAATAATGTCTTTTCTGAAGACCCAAAAAATGCATTTTTGAAAATTAAAAAAGCGAAGTTTAAAATTTCCCATACTTTTGCAAATCTAAAAATGATACTATGGCGAAGAATTTAGTGATTGTAGAGTCCCCCGCAAAGGCTAAGACCATCGAAAAATTTCTGGGCAAAGATTACACCGTTGCCTCGAGTTTTGGTCATATTGCCGATCTTCCCACCAAAGAACTTGGGGTGGATACCGAGGGTGATTTTACTCCTAAATATATAGTATCCCGCGACAAAAAAGATGTCGTCAAGAAGCTCAAGAGCTTAGCAAAGAATGCCGACATGGTTTGGCTGGCGAGTGATGAGGACCGGGAGGGAGAGGCTATTGCCTGGCACCTGGCCGAAGAGCTTAAACTTGATAAAGATAAAACCAAAAGAATCGTATTCCACGAGATCACAAAATCTGCTATTCTTAAAGCGATCGAGAATCCACGTGGGATCAATTATAATCTTGTAAACGCACAGCAGGCCCGAAGGGTTTTGGACAGGCTGGTAGGTTACGAACTTTCTCCCGTATTATGGAGGAAGGTCAAAGGTGGTCTTTCGGCAGGTAGGGTGCAATCTGTTTCTGTGAGATTGATCGTGGAGAGAGAGCGGGAAATTCAGAATTTTAAAGCTGAAGCCTCTTTTAGAATAGATGCCGAATTTACTAATGAGGAAGGAAAGACCTTTAAAGCGAAACTTCCGAAGAATTTTGACACCAAAGCTGAAGCTGAACAATTTCTTTCAGATAATCTTGGTGCGAACTTTAAAGTAGCCGATCTTACTACCAAACCCGCAAAGAAATCGCCTGCCCCACCATTTACTACTTCCACGCTTCAGCAGGAAGCAGCCAGGAAATTATATTTTTCGGTAAGTAAGACAATGACCATGGCCCAGCGTCTTTATGAAGCGGGACATATTACTTATATGAGAACCGATAGCGTCAACCTTTCTGACGACGCAAGAAAAGGTGCTAAAAAAGAGATTTTAGACGCCTATGGGGAAAAGTACAGCAAGACCCGGCAGTTTAAAGGAAAGACAAAAGGGGCGCAGGAGGCACACGAAGCAATTAGGCCCACCAATTTTGCTGCGCATAGCGTGAAGGCAGACAGGGATGAGCAGAGGTTGTATGAACTTATATGGAAACGGGCGATCGCTTCCCAAATGAGCGAAGCTCAACTGGAGCGTACAAACGTTAAGATTGAAGCCGATAAGCATGACAAGCAATTTACTGCCAACGGGGAGGTGCTAAAATTTGATGGTTTCCTTAAGGTGTATCTTGAGGGGAGAGATGAGGAAGATGAAGAAGTACAGGAGCAGGAAGGAATGCTACCGGCATTGCGGGTGAATGAAAAGCTTGAAAATGAATATATAACCGCAACCGAAAGGTTTACGCGTCCACCTTACAGATATACCGAAGCTTCTTTGGTGAAGAAACTGGAAGAGCTGGGAATTGGCCGTCCTTCCACTTACGCGCCAACAATTTCTACTATTCAAAACAGAAATTATATTGAAAAAGGATCTGTTGACGGTACCGAGCGGGAGTATGTTCAGATTAGTCTGAAGAATGAAAAAATTAATGAAAAGAAACTTACAGAAAACGTAGGTAGTGATAAAGGAAAATTAGTTCCAACCGATGTTGGAATGGTGGTGAATGACTTCCTGGTAAACCATTTTTCGGGTATTCTTGACTATAACTTTACGGCTAAGGTGGAACAGGATTTTGATGACATAGCCGATGGTAATGAGGAATGGACAAAGATGATGAAGGATTTCTACAGTGATTTCCATCCTCGTGTTCAGGACGTTGCCGAAAATGCCGAAAGAGAAGTTGGGGAGAGAATTCTGGGTACAGATCCAAACTCCGGAAAACCTGTAAGCGTACGCCTTGGGAAATTTGGTCCTATGGTACAAATGGGTTCTGTTGAGGATGAGGAAAAACCGAAATTTGCCAGCCTTTCCCCGGATCAAACCCTGGATTCCGTTACGTTTGAAGAAGCTATGGAGTTGTTCAAGCTTCCGAAGGAATTAGGGGAATATGAAGGAGAAAAAGTGGAGGTGAACAATGGGCGTTTTGGACCTTATGTACGGTATGGAAAAAAATTCGTTTCCCTTGAAAAAGGGGAGGACCCCATTGAAGTGACCATGGAGCGGGCGCTGGAATTGATCAAGGAAAAAGAAAAAGCCGATGCTCCTATTTATGAGTATAAAGACCTTCCGGTACAAAAAGGTGTGGGACGTTTTGGGCCCTTCCTTAAATGGAACGACATGTTCATCAATGTCAATAAAAAATATGATTTTGATAATCTTTCCGTAGAAGATATTGAAGAGCTAATTGAAGATAAGATCAGGAAGGAGCGCGAAAAGGTGATCCATAATTGGGAAGATGAAGGAATTAGGGTTGAAAAAGCCAGGTGGGGACGGTCTAATATTATAAAAGGTAAGACCAAAATTGAATTGCCTAAAACTGTTGATGCTGCCAAATTAAGCCTTGAAGAGGTGAAGGACATCATAGAAAAAAAGGCGCCAAAGAAAAAAGCTGCAAAAAAATCCACAGGCACCAAAAAGACAGCTGCCAAAAAAACAACCCGTAAAAAAACCACCTCCAAAAAGAAGTAATTTATGGAACTGGAATTTTTCACGCCGGTTAACGCAGAGCTTGCAGAAATTGCAGGAAATAAGCTGCGGTCTTCCCTTAGAATTCATCTTGAGGATAAAGCTTTTCCCGATCTTGATGGGGTGAAAATCGCATTGTTTGGTGTGTTGGAAGATCGTCTTGATGAAGAGCCAACAGGGGAACCTTTTAATTTTGACGGCATTCGCAGGGAATTTTATAGTCTGTATCCCGGCAACTGGCATTTACCAATGGCCGATTTGGGGGATATTCAAAAAGGGGAGACTGTTGAAGATACTTTTTTTGCTGTCCAGTCTGCTGTAAATGTGTGTCTCAAAAAAGGGATTATTCCTGTCATTTTAGGCGGGAGTGAAGATTTAGTGTATGCACAGTACAGGGCGTATGACGGGGTTGAGCAAATGGTAAACCTGGTGAACATAGATTCGAAATTTGATCTTGGAGACGCCGATAAACCTATTAGCAACCGTTCCTATGTAGGAAAGATTGTGGTAAACAAGCCTTATAATCTCTTTAATTATTCGAGCCTTGGATATCAAACGTACTTTAATTCACAGGATGAAATAGAATTGATGGATCGTTTGTTCTTCGATGCCTACCGTCTTGGCGAAGTTACAGGGGATATTACAGTGATTGAACCGGTAATGAGGGATGCCAATCTTGTGAGTTTGGATCTTGGTGCAATTAGTGGAGGAGCCCTTGGTAACTACCGACTTAAATCGCCAAATGGTTTTGATGGAAAGGAGATTTGTGCTTTGTCGAGATATGCCGGTATAAGTGATAAAGTATCTTCATTTGGTGTATATGAGTATACTTCACAACTGAATTTTCCTGCTTCCAGAATGTTGATCGCGCAGATTCTTTGGTATTTTGTGGAGGGAGTGAATTTCAGAAAGAATGAAAATACTATTTCCTCAAAAAAAGAGTTTATAAGATATCAGGTGCCAATTGATGATGAAATATTGGTATTTTACAAGAGTCCCGTGAGTGGTCGCTGGTGGATAGAGATTCCTTTTATTTCACCGGTAAGTAATAAACTTAAACGGCATACGTTATTACCTTGCACGCAAGGAGATTATCTGGATGCCTGCAATCAAATCATCCCCGAGAGATGGTATAAAACTAAAAGGAAAAACGAAATTTAATGATATAAACATTTGTAGCTTCTGCATTTTGACTAAATAAATTGTTTATTAGAAAATAAATAAATAGGTTTACTGCCTTGGAGCTATTATGTCCTAACTTTTGAGAGATATTATGAGGAAACTTTTTTCGCTTATTGCTGTAATTTCTGTTTTGGCCTCTTGTGGCCGCGGTGATCAAGGGCAATTGGTAGGTGCGCAGGGAAAAAAATGGCATCCCGAAAAGCCCCTGGGAATGACATTAATTCCCGGTGGGGCGTTCATCATGGGTAAAAGTGATGATGATATTGCCGGTTTAAAAAATGCACCACCCAAAACCGTAACCGTTCGTTCCTTTTACATGGACGAGACCGAGATTACAAATGCAGAGTATCGCCAATTTGTGAACTGGGTGAAAGATTCAGTGACCAGGATGAAATTGGCCATTTTTGCCGAAGAGATGGGTGAAACTCCGGGAACTGGAGGTATTGGTGAATTTGCCTTTGCCGATACCGAAGAAGCCGATATGACTCCGTACGAGAAATATATGTACGATAACTACTATAGCATGGGTGGTTATGAAGGTCGAAAGATTAATAAAGATGTAGATATTATTTGGGATACCCGGGATTATCCCGATGAGTATTATGCCGAAGTAATGGATACTTTATATATCCCTATTGAAGAAGCATACAACGGGCAGCGCTCTTTTGATGTGAACCATCTTAAATTTCGTTATACCTGGATGGATGTGAGCTCGGCAGCAAGAGCCGAACCGGGACGACGTGCCGACTTTATTGAAACTGAAGAGATCCAGATCTATCCCGATACAACGGTTTGGATCAAGGATTTTAATTACTCCTATAACGAGCCAATGCACAATGATTACTTCTGGCATGATGCTTATGGAGAATATCCGGTGGTGGGTGTTTCCTGGAAACAAGCCCGTGCTTTTGCACAATGGAGAACGCTTTACCACAATTCTTACCGCAAAGAAAGAGGTAAGCATAATGTGAATTCTTACCGCCTGCCAACCGAGGCAGAATGGGAATACGCAGCCCGTGGTGGTCTGGAATCTGCTACTTATCCCTGGGGTGGACCTTATACCAAGAATGACCGTGGTTGTTTTATGGCTAACTTCAAACCATTAAGAGGGGATTATGCGGCCGATCAGGCTCTTTACACCGTTGAAGCAAAATCTTATGAACCTAACGATTACGGGCTTTACAATATGGCCGGTAATGTTGGGGAATGGGTTTTTTCATCATATGACCCGGCTTCTTATGAGTATTCTTCATCTATGAACCCTTCTGTGAATGATGAGGCGAACATGCGAAAAGTAGTTCGTGGAGGATCATGGAAAGATGTAGCGTACTTCCTGCAGGTGAGTTCAAGGGATTACGAATACGCAGATTCTGCCCGTAGTTACATTGGCTTTAGAACAGTGCAGGATTACATGGGTACAGATCTTACCCTCAACCAAACAAGATAAAAATCCCTATTTTCACAATAACCTATTTACAAAGAAGAACTAAATTTTAAATTATTATGGCACAATCGAAGTCAAGTAAGAAGTTAATGAACATGGTGTATGGTTTAGGTGCATCTGTAGTTATCCTGGGAGCACTATTTAAAATCATGCACTGGCCATTTGGTAACCTAATGCTTATCATAGGTCTTATCGTAGAAGCAATAGTATTTGCTGTTTCTGCATTTGAGCCTGTAGATGATGATGTTGACTGGTCACTCGTCTACCCGGAGCTTGCAGGTGGTGAAACAACTGTACGCAACAATCAGGCGGTGGTTAGCGATCAGGAAACTGAAGGTATGCTTTCCCGTAAACTTGATGAGATCCTTCGTGAGGCTAAGATCGATGCAGGACTTATGAGTAGTCTTGGAGAAAGCATTAGAAATTTTGAAGGTGCCGCAAAAAATATTACTCCTACTGTAGATGCTATGGCTTCTCAAAAGAAGTACAGTGAAGAAATGAGCCTTGCAGCAAACCAATTGGAGTCATTGAACAGTATTTATAAAGTACAGGTGGAATCAGCCGGACGTCAGGCAGAAGTTAATGAAGCAGTAGCCGAAAATGCAAACAGGTTGAATGAGCAAATGGAATCTTTGGCTTCCAACCTTTCTTCTCTTAACAGTGTGTATGGAGGAATGCTTTCTGCTATGCATGTAAAAGCTTAATAAGCATTTACTGCAGAAAAAATTTTTAAAAGAACAAACTAAATATAGAGAATGGCGTCTGGAAAACAAACACCAAGACAGAAGATGATTAACCTGATGTATCTGGTTTTCATCGCAATGATGGCTCTTAACATGTCCAAAGAAGTACTTACAGCTTTTGGAATGATCAATGAGAGCCTTGCGGAATCAAATGCTTCTGTTACAGAAAGAAATATCGCCGCTATGGCGGGGCTGGCAACAAAAGCTGAAGAGCAACCGGCAAAATATGTTCCCTTAAAGGAAAAAGCAGAACAAATTCATAGCCTTACTACCGACTTTACTACTTATATAGACAACCTTAAAGAGAAAGCTCTTGAGGATATAGAAGGAGAAGATCGGGAAGATTATGAAGCCATGGACCAATCTGCCAAGCTTGATGAGTATCTTTTCTCAAGTGGACAACCAAGCCAGGCCGGAAAAGAATTTCTTGCTGAAATAGAAAAATACCGTGAAGGAGTAGCAAATGTGCTGGGAGAAGAATTCTCTCAAATCGCAGCTGAAGTTAGAAGAGAATTTAGTACAGAATCTGTGGTTGACGGCGAAGGTGTAAAACGGCCGTGGCTTGCTTACAACTTTGAAGGATTTCCATTAATTGCCTCCCTTACAAAGTTGACTCAAATGCAGGGGGATGCAAAATCTGCAGAAAACGATGCACTTTCCGCAATGCTTTCAGGTCAATTACAAAGTGAAGTTTCTCTTACAAATTATGAAGCTCTGGTTATTCCAGATAAAACTGCATTTTTTAGTGGTGAAAACTTTACAGGTACAGTAGTATTAGGACGTGTAGATAACACTTTGCAATTTGATAAAGTTACTATCAACGGTCAGGAAGTAAAATCTACCAAGGCCGGGCAAGTGAATTTGGAATTCCCCGCAGGGAATGTGGGAGAGCAGAAAATTACTGGTCAACTTCAGTTTAAAGAAGGGGATTCTATTGTAACTATTCCTGTGAACCAAAGTTATAGCGTTATACCTAAGCCTAATTCAGCAGTTATTTCTGCAGATAAAATGAATGTGGTTTACCGTGGGGTTGCAAACCCAATGACCATTTCTATTCCGGGAGTTGGAAACGTTTCAGCTAATGCACCTGGTTTAAGATCTACTGGTGGTGCGGGTAATTATATTATGGATGTAACAACCCTTCAGGCGCGTGAAGTGACCATTAACGTTAGTGGGGAACTACCAGGCGGAGAAAGAGTTAGCGACAGTAAAACATTTAGAGTACGTGATATTCCAAGACCTGTTGGAACTGTAAGAGGGGAAGACGGGACTGTGAGAATGCAGCGTCAAAACCTTGAAATTTCGACCATTGGAGCAGCTCTTCCCGATTTCGAATTTGATGTTGATCTAAGGGTGACAGGATTTAAATTCCGTGTACCGGGTCAGCCTACAATTCAGGTAAGAGGACAAAAACTTGACCAAAGCGCCATTTCAGCTCTTAGAAGAGCAGGAAGAGGAGAGACTATCCAGATCTTTGATGTGGAAGCGCAGCTTGCCGGTAGTTCAGGCTATAAGCTGAAGCAGGTTTCTCCGGTACTGGTTGAATTAACAAATTAAATCATTAGAACATGAAGTGGAACCAAATATTGTTAGGATTATGCGGATTGCTTGTTTCGGGCACCTCTTTGGGTCAAACTAATCTTTTGAACGCCAAGACCCCCGACGAGATAGGAGGTCCAACCAAAGCAGAGGTTACTTATGGAAAGAACGATCCTTTGGAATATGGATATGTGGATGACAGGGATGTACTGTGGGCAAAATCTACCTGGGAGGTCATAGACCTCGATGAAAGGGTGAATTTTCCATTGTATTATCCTATAGATACTAACCAAATTGGTAGTTCAAGAAGATCACTTTATGATGTGCTGGTTGCCGGCATTAAAAGCGGAAAGATCAAAAATATCTATGCCGACTCTTACTTTAATGACAAGCGTACCTTAAATGATATCCAGGCTGCCTTGTCTAAGGTGGACACTACAGATCTTGGTATTGAACAGTATAATGCAGGGGAGGAGATCGACCAACAGTTCATTAGCCGCAGGGATATTTCTTCTGCCGATATTGCTGAGTACCACATTCGTGGATACTGGTATTTCGATAAACGCCAGGCCGAACTTAAATACAGGTTACTTGGGATTGCACCTGTTGCGCCCGATGTTAACTTTATAGATCAGGGTGGAGCCTCGGCTTTAGTGGAATTGTTCTGGGTTTGGTTTCCGGGGGCAAGGGAAGTCTTAAATGAAGCTTACGCGTTTAATCCTCAAAATACTTCAAATCCTGTTTCTTTTGACCACTTGCTCAATGCCAGAAGATTTAATGCAGTGATCTATGCTGAAGATAACGTGCAGGGAGACCGACAGGTTGATGATTACATTAACAACAATGCTTTTATGCAGTTGCTCGAATCTGAACGTATAAAGGAACAAATCAGGAATTTTGAACAGGATATGTGGAATTACTAAATCCTATCCTGAAGTTATATATTTAAGCGCCTTTCCTCTCAGAAAGGCGTTTTTTTATACCTAATTTTGCGGTATGAAAGACTTTATAATTGTTGGTGCAGGTCTTAGCGGAAGCTGTCTTGCTTACAGGCTCGAAAAAAGCGGAAAATCCTTTGTTGTTTTTGATGACGAAAGCCAGGAAGCCTCAAAAGTAGCCGGCGGATTCATGAATCCGGTAATCCTGAAGCGTTTCACCATGGCATGGAAGGCCGATGAACAGTTGGACATTGCGTACAGGTTTTACAGGGAAATGGAAGAGACTTTGGGAAAGACCTTTTTAGGTCCTCTAGAGGTCTACAGGAGGTTTTCTTCGGTTGAGGAGCAGAACAATTGGTTTACTGCAGCCGATAAGCCTCAAATGGCGCCATATCTCGACACCAATCTTGTTTCGAATCTCAACAAACATATTCCCGGACCATTTTCTTTTGGAAAAGTCCTTGGAACATCCCGCATCGATCCACGTTATCTTCTGGAATCTTATGCGGAATACCTACAGGAAAAAGGATCTTTTATAAAGGAGACTTTTGATTACGATAAGTTGGAAATTAACTCTACGGGCGTCAGGTACAAAAACATAAGTGCCAAAAATGTGATTTTTTGTGAAGGTTTCGGCTTGCTGAATAATCCGTTTTTTAATTATCTTCCGTTAAGAGGGAACAAAGGAGAATATATTATCATAAAGGCGCCCGGGCTCGATCTTGAAGTAGGGGTGAAATCCTCCATCTTCATTTTTCCTGCAGGGGATGATCATTACGCTGTAGGTGCGACTTACAGTAACAGTGACAAAACACCGGGACCTACTACAACAGCACGGGAGGAACTAATTAAAAAACTGAAGGACCTTATAAAAATAGATTTTGAAGTGGTGGATCAGGTCGCAGGTCTTAGACCTTCTACAATTGACAGGAGGCCACTGGTAGGACAGCATCCCAAATTCAGCAATCTTTACACCTGTAATGGTTTTGGAAGCCGGGGCATTCTCATAGCTCCTTCAATATCCCGGGAACTTCTAAGCTATATTGAAGAAGGGGAATCACTGGATCCAGAAACCGACATTTCAAGATTTACCAAAAAATGGTATAAAGAGGCTTAATTTTCTGCCTTTTTAGGGTCGTAAGAAAAAAAGAAATTCACCCATATGTTTCTGCTCCAGCGGACAATTACCGGTAAAAACAGGATTAGGGTAATTACAATGGCGATGAAGGTGGGGAGTAGAGAAAGACCCAGAAACCAGTAGGCGATCACAAAAGCTGCAGTTGCAAAAGCAATTCCCACTGCATAGCTCACATACATGGCTCCAAAGAAGAAAGAAGGCTCCATTTTGTATTTTGTGCCGCAGTTGGAGCAGCGCTCGTGCATATCAAATAGTTTGGAGATCTTGTAAGGGTTCGGTTCTTTGTACATGCTTTCTTCCTGGCACACAGGACAGGTGCCGGTGAAAATGCTGTATAATTTATTTCCTTTCAGGAATTCCATAAGATTCTGTAATCTGTTGTAAATTTAAGAATCTTCTTTGAAATATCGGAGGGACCGGCATTAATGAGTTGTCAAAAAGGAGTGATTTTCCGCATATTTTTCTTCTCTTACTTCGCGGTGGTTCAATAACATATTAAAGATAATCAACCAGGATTCCATCTTCTCGCCTCCTGATTGCCTTCAAAACATTGAAACTGGAACATCTTTTAAAATTCAGATAAGAGAAGCCATAAATGTTTAAAATTTAGGTCTCTTAACTGGTTTTTAATTAACCCGATGCAATTAAAAGGTTATTTTTTTCCCCCGAAAAAAGTGAGCATCTTTGCAAAAATTTTGCAGTGGAATGTTGAATATACACAACTTATCGGTCTCCTTTGGTGGAGAATATTTATTTGAAGAGATCACTTTTAGGCTTGGAGCCGGTGACAGGGTGGGATTAATAGGAAAAAACGGGGCCGGAAAATCTACTATGCTCAAGATCCTTTCGGGGGAAATGGAACCCGATACCGGCCAAATTGCTGCCGACAAGGATCTAAAAATTGGGTTTCTTAAACAGGATATAGACTTCGTTGAAGGAAGAACTGTACTGGAAGAGTCTTATGAAGCCTTTGAGGAAATAAAGGAACTGGAAAAGCGTCTTGAGAGGATTAATCATCAACTGGCAGAGCGTACAGACTATGAGAGTGATGAATACCACCAGTTAATGATAGATCTCAATGATGTGCAGCATCAATATGAGATCCATGGTGGCTATAGTTATCAGGGAGAAACAGAGAGAATCCTGCAGGGGCTTGGGTTTAAAAGAGAGGATTTCAACAAATTGACCAACACCTTTTCAGGAGGTTGGAGAATGAGAATAGAGCTGGCTAAGCTTCTGCTTCAGCAAAATGATATTCTTTTGCTGGATGAGCCTACCAACCACCTCGATATTGAATCCATTATCTGGCTTGAAGGATTTTTAAATAATTATCCAGGTGCTGTAGTTATTGTTTCGCATGATAAGATGTTCCTGGACAATGTGACCAACAGAACGATTGAGATTTCATTGGGTAGGATATATGATTTTAATAAACCATACTCCAAGTACCTGGTGCTGCGTAATGAATTACGGGAGCAACAACTGGCCTCACAAAAAAATCAGGAGAAACAAATCCAGCAGACAGAAAAACTTATTGAGAAATTCCGTGCTAAAGCTTCCAAGGCAAGCATGGCCCAGTCTCTTATAAAAAAGCTTGACAAGATTGATCGTATCGAAGTCGACGAGGATGATAATTCGGTCATGAATTTAAAATTCCCCGTTTCGGTAGTTCCGGGGAAGGTAGTTATCGAAGCACATCATATTTCCAAGAATTACGGTCATAAAACTGTACTTAAAAATATTGACCTGCTTATTGAACGGGATTCAAAGACTGCTTTCGTAGGTCAGAACGGGCAGGGAAAGTCTACACTTGCTAAAATCATTGTAGGAGAGCTGGACCATAAAGGAGAGCTTAAACTGGGACACAATGTTCAAATTGGATATTTTGCTCAGAATCAAGCTGAATACCTTGATGGTTCAAAAACCGTTCTGGATACGATGATAGATGCTGCTAATGAAAAGAACAGGTCTAAAGTGAGGGATATCCTGGGTTCCTTTTTATTTCGGGGGGATGAAGTTGATAAATATGTGAGGGTACTTTCGGGAGGAGAAAGGAACAGGTTGGCTTTGGCAAAAATGCTGCTTCAGCCCTTTAATGTTCTCGTGATGGATGAGCCAACAAACCACCTGGATATTAAATCAAAGAATGTTCTTAAAGACGCTTTAAAGAGTTTTGAAGGTACTTTGATCCTGGTTTCGCACGACAGGGATTTCCTGCAGGGGCTTACAAACAAAGTTTATGAATTTAAGGATCATAAGATTAAGGAGTATCTGGGAGATATAGATTATTACCTTGACCAGCGTAAACTGGTGGATATGCGTGAGGTTGAGAAGAGAGATGTTGAAAAGCAGGCGCCAAAGGAAAGTAACAAAGATTCTTACGAGAACCAGAAAAAGCTAAAATCCCTTAATAACAAATTGAGCAATATTGAAAGCAAGATCTCCCGTCTTGAAAAAGAAATAAAAGCAAAAGATGTTGAACTTGCTGCCAACTATGAGAAAAGCGTTGCTCAAAAAGACTTTTTAAATACCTATCAGGAAAAGAAAAAAGAACTGTCCCAATTGATGAAAGATTGGGAGCAAGTGCAGCTTTCTATTGAAGAAAAAGGATAGCAATGATTGAGCATTTCTTTCAATGTCCATATTGCTGGGAGGAAATTTCCATGCTTCTTGATCCTTCAATAAGGGAACAGAAATATATCGAAGATTGTGAGAATTGCTGTAATCCTATGGAAGTTTCGGTCTCATTCGTAGATGGAGAATTAAATAGCTTTCAGGTAGCCGGTATCGATCAGTAAACTTTATAAAATCAAAAATTTCAGGGGTTTATAAGATACTTTTTTTAAATTCGGAAACTGTATCAAAAAAATGACTGTGGAAAAATCTTTTGAATTTGCTGAAAATGTTGTTGGCTTTATGGTCAATTCTGAAATTGATCAGGAGAAAATAGAGGAGATTTTAGAAGCAGTAAAACAAAGGATTAAGAAAATATCACCTATTTGTCTGTACCTCGAGGACCAGAATGATGAAGGCGCCTCTTTTAAAGGCTTTATGGAAATTCTTTCTTTTCATTTTTCTCACTCAAAGGATCTCGATAAAATAGCGGTAGTTACAGACGATAAGTTGTTTCAAAAATCTATGGATATTAAAGATCTTATAGTTCCTGCCAGGGTTAAAACTTTTGACAGAAAGGAGCGAATGAAGGCCATGAATTGGGTGATGGAATAATTTTCAAAAAAAGCTTTGGAGAAATGAAAATTGACTGTATATTTGCAGTCCAATATCGCGGGATAGAGCAGTAGGTAGCTCGTCGGGCTCATAACCCGAAGGTCACTGGTTCGAGTCCAGTTCCCGCTACTAGCAAAGACAAGGCTTCACAGAAATGTGAAGCCTTTCTTTTTTCAATGGGGTACAGAATAGGTACAGAATAAGGAAATCTTCAGAAGTCAATTATTTTCCTCTATAAATACCTTCATTTAATATTAATCTGAATGAATTTCATTCTAGTTGAGGATTTGCTCAGAGAGGATCAAGCATAATTGTTTGGCCTCTTCCATTATTTATTCTGTGAGTATTATTATTTCTGAATAGCAAAATAATTAAACAACCAACCAATCCTTTCTTTTCGTTATCTTTAAATAGGTGACAAAAAGAAAAATAGCATGTTTTTGGAGCGTATAGCCATTTTTACTCTTCAGGTGAGGGCAAAGCTCCAAACCCTTATAAAATTCTTGCTACGGGAAACTGATTCTCAAGTCGGACAAATCTTTTTCACTTGCTGTCTTTTCTTTTTGACCGGGCTTCTTATTTATACCTGGTTAGTTCCTTCCGCTTTGTGGGTGAAGCTAAGTTTTAGTTTTATATACATCCTGTCTCTTCTGTTAATTGTCACTGCAATTCATTTCATTCTTCAGCGAAAAAGAATCAGGAAGAATATAAATGTCATGGAAGTTTATATAGTTAGTGATCAGGAACAAGAAAATTTTCAAAAATTACATCTTAATTCCATTGCGCTCACAGAAGTTCAGGCAAAAGCTATCTTTACAGATTTGTCGGTGAAATACATTTCCGGAACCTATAAAAGTTTTCAATCTTTAATCCTTCTTAAAGCAGTTCCATTTAAGGAACGTTTGATTTGGAAAGATCTATCTCCAAAAGGTCCGAAACAGGTAAATCGTCAGACCTTACTGGAATTTTTAAGCAACCTGCTGGCCGGCTTTGAAAATCTCGAAAACCATCAAATCATGGAGCTTGTGAATCATTATTTTATCCTTAGAAACGCATCGGGCACCGAACAGACTCTATCCACCAAGAACATCTCTGACTGGCGAATGAATAAAGCTGCTTATCTAAAAGAAATCTCACAACTCTTTCAGCAGCATCTATAGGGTAATTACTATTAGATTACCTGTTACCTTACTGATTTACAATGATTTTAGTTATTCATTTGTTTCTATAACCAGAGGACAGCAGGTTTGCTGACTTCTTAAAATTAGAAATTATGGATGATTTACAACTAGAAGATCGATTGCTTCGCATTGAGCAAAAGCTTACAGCAAACAAGGAAGTTTTAACCCTGGAAGAAGCCTGTAATTATACCGGTATTTCTCAGAGCTATATGTACAAGCTTACCTCAGCTGGAAAAATTCCACACTCTAAACCTAGTGGAAAGATGATTTATTTCGACAGGATAAAACTGAATTCCTGGTTACTGAGAAACTCAAAATCTTAGGATTGTGAATGGCTACGAATTTTCCAGGGCATGGTTCGACTTCAGCTTTGTGAATCCTGGTAAAATAAAACCTGTCCACTCCGCTATTTATTTTTTTGCCATAGAACGCTGCAATCGACTGGGATGGAAAGAGGAATTTGGTTTTCCTACTGATCTCGCCATGGAAGCTTTAGGTATAAGGAATTATAAAACCTACATCAAGGCCTTACAGGACCTCGTGGACTGGGGTTTTATAAAGTGGATTCAAAAAAGCAAAAACCAATTTACTGCCAATATCATTGCTTTGGTAAAAAACACTGAAGCACAACCCAAAGCATTGGATTCAGCACTGTCGGTTCAAAGTATAAAGCAAGTCCGGAGCATTGCGAGTATAAATAAACAATTAAACTATAAACAAATAAACCATCAAACCTTTATTAAAGAGCCATTTTTAAAAATCAACAAGTCGGAAATCCCAAAAGAGCAGCTGGGATATTATGACTGGGCTTTAAAATTTCAGGAACTGTTTCTAATAAACTTAAAGAACAAAGGCGCTCCTTTAAGAAAGGCGGAAATGACAAGCTTTAAGGATTGTCTGGATCCGATCCGTTTAATGATTGAAAAAGACGGGGTTCATACAGATCAATTACAGCTCGCTTATGAGCTGTTAAACGGCCCGGATGAATTCTGGAAAGGAATAATCCTAAATACTAACAAACTTCGGCAAAAGATAGCGCAACTGATCGCTCAAGGTAAAAAGTCAAGACCATTAGAAAATATGGACCAGAGGGTTCAGCAAAAAATAAAATACTATGATTAATTCACCTTCGGAAAATATTTCCCCGCCAAAAGGAGTTGCTACTGACAACCAATGCCTGATAAGCAAACAATTATTTTGGAAGCTGCTTTGCACTCACGAACCGGGTTTTAAAATTAAACCAGAAAGTGAACGAATTATTTATACAGTTTTCCGCTATTTTTTGCAACAACCTGATTTTAATGAATACGAGGTAATCAAAAATAAAGCAGGATTAGATAAAGGCCTATTGGTCTATGGAGACTATGGAGTAGGGAAATCCACGCTCTTTGAGGTTATCCACAACATAGGAAAAGCAATTGTTACCCGCACCCGCAATACCCAACTTTGGTTCCCACGCACCTCGACCCTTAGTATCCTTACCAGGTATTATGATGCGCAAAAGAATGCTGCAAGTAATTTTAACCTGGAAAACTTCTACCACGGAAAATTGTATCTGGACGACCTTGGAAAAGAAGACAAGGCATATAACCGGGAAGAGATTATCGGGAAATTGCTGTTTGAAAGGCATCGCAGGAAAGTAAAAACCTTTGTGACCACCAATGAGAATCCCTCGGCTATAGCTGCCAGGTATGGAAATCATATTGGAGACCGACTGCCGGAAATGTTCAATATCATTAAATGGGAAGGAAGAAGTTGGCGAGAATAATTTATTAAGAAAGCCCTCACCACATTTCCCACGATTCCGCAAAAGCTACATCTTAGGGAAAAGAGGTTCGTCCAAAAATAGGATTTGGAAGTAAGCCAAAACAGAAACTATAATCAGGTTAGAAAGCAATTTTCAGCTCATAAGTTAAAGAATAACTCATCTGAAAAAGCACACTTTTGGCTTACCTCCAAAGCGTTAGTAGTTCAATAATAAAAAGTTACAGCTAAAGATAATTCATGTAAATTTTTTTTGAGTAGCAAAGCAAGATGTGTCATTGTCATGACAATCTTGCTTTGCGCCCGGAGGTTGCAAAGTTTTTATAGAAAAAATGAAAAGAGAGTATATCCAGATCCGATGCTCGATCTACGAGAAAAAGCTACTCAAAAGAAGGGCGGCCAGGGCAGGAATTTCCCTTTCAGAATATCTTCGTTCTACTGCCTTTGAAAGAAATATCATAGAAAGAATTACTCCCGAACAGCTGGAGTATTACCGGATGCTGGTACAGTACAAAAACAATTTTGCGCGGATCAGCAGCATGTTCAAAAATCGGGATCCGAAATTGGCTGCATCAGTAGAGGCTTTGGCAGAAGAAATCAGAACCCACCTTAAAAACTTTAAAAAATGATAGGGAAAGGACATTCCATATGCAGAACACAAGCCTCTATAGCATACGGCTGGAACCAGGAGAAAGAGGCAGAAGTGGTACTAAAAGAATATATAGCCGGAGATACTCCCCAGGAAATTGCGGAAGAGTTCAAAATTATCCAGTCTCAAAACCAGCGGTGCACGAATAATACCCTAAGCTTTGTAATTAGCCCTGCCATAGAAGATGGGAAGAACATGAGCAGGAAGGATCTGGGACAACTTGCAAAACAATTTCTAAAGGAAATGAAATTAACAAACCATCAAGCCATTGGTTTTGTACATAGGGACAAGCAGCATACCCACATTCATATCTATGTCAATCGCATCAGTCTCAATGGGGAGATTTACAAAGACAACTTTATAGGAAAACGAAGCCAAATTGCAGCAGATAATGTAGCCAAACAATTAAATCTTACCAGGGTAAGGGATGTGCAGCAGGAGAAACTTCAGGAATTAAAGCATCTACGAAAAGAGATCCAAAACATTCATGAAAAAGTGCTGCAGTCCAGGCCAAAATCAATTGATGAGTATATTCTGAAAATGCAGCATCATAAGGTAAAAGTCATCCCCAGTATTAATAAATCAAACCAGCTACAGGGCTTCCGTTTTGAATACAAAGGAATAAACCTAAAGGGGAGCGAAGTAAATCGATCCATGAGTGGTAATAAGATCATTTTGGAACTTTCTCAAAGTAATAGTTATACAAGACTGAAAGAGCCTCCAAAAAATATGCAGTTACTTAATCAGACTGTGCAACTCAGTACCGGGATCATAAATAAAATAGCAAAGGACCTGGTAAAGGGAATTATAAAAAGAGCATTGGATACCGGATTAGGGGCAGGATTTTAAAAAAAAAGTTGATGAAGAAGTTAGATGAGATCATGGAGTTAATGGCTGATGAAATGGATGACTTTAGAAAAGGTCTGCTCCAGTTGCAAAAGCTGTCAAATGAGCTTAAAAATCAAAGTATTCCTGTTAGTACCGAAGTAATGGATAAGTATTTGAATTTATTCTTTCAACAGCAAAAAGATAAAGAAGGTATAGCAACAGAAAGATTCATTTCCATTGACAAAATGCTTAAGAACGCTTATATCCTTCCAAAGAAGCTGGGAATGATTTTCGGCAGTTTTCTTATCCTGCTGATTACAATAGTAGGATACGTGACTTTTCAATTAATAGAAGCCAAAAACCAGAAATTAGAAGTTTACCAGTTGCTCCATGAGGAACAAACAGAATTTTATGCCAGGTACCTCAAGGATAATCCTGAAGTAAAAGAAAATTATGAAGAATGGTTGCAAAACCAGAACATCCCATAATGCGCCCAATGCTGTTTTTATTTAACGCTTAACCACCATACGCTATAAAAACAGCATCGGATCCCGCGCAGGTAAGTTATGGTAGAATTGGGGCGTAAAATTTAATGCCGCTCCTTAGGTAACCCTGGCTGTACGGTTAAAAACTAGTTGGTTTAAAATAGGAAGTAAAATAAACTCTAATCTCAAGAGAACTGCAATTGAAGAGAACCGAAGTGAAGGGGAATGTGGTGAGGAAATTTTTCTGAATAGTAAAATGATAATATTAACAGGATGTAGGAAAAAAGTATCAAAAATGAGGAAAACCGTAATTTTTATCTTTTAATTAACATTAGATTAGCTGCATCTGTTGGTGCCGGCCTGGGACTCAGCAACCGGAGGGGTGGAAAAAGATCAGGTTAAGCGGCAATAGATGTCGAATTTATTCTGCCATGTATGGCTACCAGGTAACAAGAATGTATTTTTTTCTTATTGTTTTTCATTCGCGACAGAAAGCCGAACTCGTAAACAAAAAGATAAACATCACCGGGATTGTTTTTCCAAAAGTGGGTGAAGAAATTGGGATCAAATTGCTGCCGTTTTAGTCGTATAATATACGGATAATAAACGCCTTATAGTTTTTCCTAGTCTACTTTTACTTAAAAGAGGATTAATGGACTGGACATATGTGACATTCAAGAATTTATTGATAGGCCAGGAGAAGTGCATTAATTTTTTTGCAGACAAGGTGGTACAGGCTCTGGTGAATAATCTTCCGGAAGTTAAATGGGGTGAGGAGTTCCATATGAATTATATCATCGAGAAACTGTTAAGGACCTCAAAGCACGAAAACCACCGAGACGTATATGCACGTATCCACAAATGTTTTTTTGAAGATCAAAAAATCCACTAGATTAGCTAATAAAGTACAGTAAAGACAAAGTGTATATAAATGTACCAGTGTGTTTATACGTACGT
>CAVPXS010000013.1:0-128775 GCA_963709775.1 uncultured Flavobacteriaceae bacterium
AAGTACAATAAGAGCCAGGATTAAATACTTCTTCATAAGCTTATTTTGATGCCGAATAAATTGTCGCCACTCCCATAGTTTGGGGATGATGTCGTACATCTATAAACCCGGTTTCTCTCAAAATATTGTTGAGTTTTTCACCATAAGGGAAAGCTGCAGCACTTTCACTAAGGTAACTGTAGGCTACTTTGTCTTTAGAAAACATTTTTCCTATTAAAGGGAGCAGGTTCTTCGTATAAAAATTATATCCCTGCTTAAATGGGAATTTAGTAGGAACAGAAGTTTCTAAAATGACAAATATTCCTCCCTTTTTCAGAACCCGAAAAATTTCGGATAGACCTTTTTCAAGATTTTCAAAGTTTCGTACTCCAAAGGCGACTGTTATTGCATCAAAGCTGTTGTCTTCAAAGGGCAGGGCTTCAGAATCTCCCTGTATCATTTCAATTTTTCCGGTTAGCTTCTCGTCTGCTATTTTTTCTCTTCCCACAGCTAACATTCCTTCAGAAAGATCAAGTCCTACAATTCTTTTGGCGCCAGTTTTTGCAAGGCTTATTGCAAGATCTCCGGTCCCTGTGGCTATGTCGAGTACAGCTTCAGGATTGGTCGCAGAAACCATTTCGATTACCTTTTTGCGCCACTTTACATCAATTCCAAAAGAGATCACCCTATTGAGACCATCATAGTTTGTGGAGATGGTATCAAACATTTGCTCTACCTGTTTCTTTTTATTGAGATTGGAATCTTTGTATGGTGTCACGTTCTTGCTCATTCGGAAAAATTTTCGCCAAAGATACGAGTTTATCTACCAAATGCTGAGGCTGTAAACCAAATACTTGAGCGGTATTTTATTTTGGTTGAGTGAAATACCTTAGCTTTGTGCCTCTTGAACTTATTCGTTCCTTATGAAAATAATCATTGCCGGTGCCGGTGAGGTAGGGTTCCATTTAGCGAAATTGTTATCATATGAGTCACAGGACATCACTCTTATCGATGTAAATCGTGAAAATCTTATTTATGCCGATGCTCATCTAGATATTCGTACTCTTAGGGGGGATGCCACATCAATTTCTGTTCTAAAGGATGCACAAGTCAAAGATGTGGATCTGCTTATAGGAGTTACGAGTAGTGAAACTACCAATATCACTGTTTGTGTTCTTGCGAAGCAAATGGGTGCTAAACGTACTATTGCCAGAATTGCAAATCAAGAGTTCCTTGAAAATAAGGAGGAAATTGGGTTTACTCAATTTGGAATTGATGAGCTAATTTCTCCCGAAGCTCTAGCTGTAAAGGAAATTGAACTACTGCTTAATCAATCTGCTTTTAACGACAGCTACGAATTTGAAGACGGAGCTCTGACTATGGTTGGGCTTACCCTGCCGGAAAGTGCCGCTTTTATAGGAAAATCGGTAAAGGAAACTGCCAATATTTTTCCGGGAATCCATTTTATGCCTATTGCGCTGCGTAGGAGGGATACTATTGAAACACACATTCCTCGCGGTAATACAACATTTAGAGAGGGAGACCAGGTCTATTTTGTTACTACAAAGGGAGGAGTAAATGATCTTTACAAACTTACCGGGAAAAAGCGACAGAACATGAAAAATGTCATGATCCTGGGGGGAAGTAAAATTGGCCGAAAAGCTTCAATGGACCTGTGTAAAAAGAAGATGAACGTTAAGCTCGTTGAGAGCGATAAAGATACAGCTTTCGATCTTGCCGATGAACTTCCCAAGGCCTTGATCATACATGGAGATGGGCGTAATGTTGAATTACTTGAAGAAGAAAGTATTCAGGATATGGACGCATTTATCGCCGTAACCGGAAATTCGGAAACCAATATCATGACGTGCCTGGTGGCTAAGTCAAAAAATGTAAAGCGAACAATTGCCCTGGTTGAAAATATGGATTACTTCCAGCTAAGCCATTCCATTGGTATCGATACCTTGATAAATAAAAAGCTTTTAGCAGCCAGTAATATTTTTCGATATATTAGAAAAGGAGAGGTTGTAGCCATGACGCGACTTAGCAATATGGATGCCGAGCTTCTTGAATTTATAGTAAAGCCAACCTCAAAAGTCTCCAACAAAAAGATCGTTGACCTTGATTTTCCAAGATCGGCAATTATTGGAGGAGTGATAAGGGATGGAATAGGAGTAATTGCCCTGGGGAACTTTAAAATTCTGCCCGGGGACCGAATTGTAATATGTTGCTTACCTCATGCCATCCAAAAGGTTGAAAAACTTTTCTTGTAATGCCAAGACTTAATAAACCTATTATTACTCATATTATGGGTGTGCTCCTGGTGTGTAACGGGGGCTTTATGCTTACTGCTTCGGGAGTTAGTTTTTATTATGAAGATGGAGTTGCCCTGGAAATCTTTATAGCAGCTCTTATAACTATGGGCGTAGGAGGACTTGCCATGCTGCTCACCCGGGGGCATACCCGGGAAGTCAAAAAAAGGGACGGTTACTTAATTGTAACCCTGGGCTGGATCTTCATGGCCCTTAGCGGAACTTTACCATACGTACTGAGTGGCGGAATACCTTCCTTTACAAATGCCTTTTTTGAGACTATGTCTGGTTATACCACGACAGGAGCGTCCATTCTTAACGATATTGAATCTGTTCCCGAAGGTTTGCTTTTCTGGCGGAGTCTCACGCACTGGATAGGGGGAATGGGAATTATTGTTTTGGCTATTGCCATCCTGCCGCTCCTGGGAATTGGAGGGATGCAGTTATTTGCTGCGGAAGCTCCCGGCCCTAGTGCCGATAAGCTGAAGCCTCGAATTACAGATACTGCAAAAAGACTGTGGTTCATTTATGTGGGGCTTACCTTAGCTGAAACTGTTCTCCTGTACATTGCCGGGATGGGGCTCTTTGATGCTGTAAACCATTCTTTGAGCACATTGTCTACAGGTGGATTTTCAACCAAAAATGCAAGTCTTGCCTATTGGAATGACAATCCGCTGGTGCAATACATTGTTAGCCTTTTCATGTTCCTTGCAGGAACAAATTTTGTGATAAGCTATTTTGGATTCAAAGGTAATTTCGGAAAAGTATTTCGGGATGAAGAATTTAAATGGTATTCTTATTTTGTACTGGGTTTTACCGTAATCGCTGCACTCATTATCTTTTTTAAAGCCGATCCTTCAATTTCATCGGTGGAACATCCAATGGTTTTGGGTGAATTTGAGAGCGCCTTTAGACATGCATTGTTTCAGGTTCTTGCAATTGTCACAACTACGGGATTTGTAACTGCAGATTACACCATGTGGACCACCTTTTTGACCGTCTTTTTCTTCGGAATGTTCTTCCTGGGAGGATCAGCGGGATCAACCGCGGGGGGTGTGAAGGTGATGCGACATGTGATCATGATTAGGAACGGACTTATTGAATTTAAACGAACTCTTCATCCAAATGCTGTTCTGCCTGTGCATTACAACGGAAAAAGCATTAGCAAAAAGATCGTTTTTAATATCCTGGGATTTTTTATCCTTTACATGCTTTCCTTTATTATTGGGGCCGTTGTGTTGGCCTCTATGGGTCTTGATTTTGAAACAGCTATTGGGGGAGCGGCTTCTGCTCTTGGTAATATAGGTCCTGCGTTTGGAGACCTGGGACCCGTGAACAATTTTGACTCTCTTCCCCCTGAAGGCAAGTGGTGGTGCTCTTTTTTAATGCTAATAGGAAGGCTTGAATTATTCACAGTACTTATATTACTAACTCCATTCTTCTGGAGAAACAGGTAGGTTTTTAGTGATCAGTTAATTAAAGCACCAAGCACCGAATTCAAGCACCAAATTTTTGACCCACCGAAGCTTTCGTTATCCTCGGTAGTATTTGGTGGGGAAGAGCGAGGTGGGCCAAAATTTCAACGTGATATCCAAACAGCTGGCGCGATTTGCAATCCGTGACGACTTTTGTCCTGGACGTTCCTTAAAAACCTCTTCAAAAATGACATTTATGAAGATATATATATCAGCTTTTTCTTAAAGCCGGGTTTATGTTAAACAAAAAAATCCCTACTTCTTCAGTAGGGATTTGTGTAAAAAAATCTTTAAACATTATTATGCTTCAGAAAGGGCATTTTTGATGCGCTTCATTGCTTCTTCTATTTCAGTTTCGCTGGCAGCGTAAGAAAGCCTTATGCAGTTAGGGCTTCCAAAAGCATCTCCGGTAACTGTAGCTACCAAAGCCTTTTCCAGAAGGAACATAGAAAAATCTGTCGCATCTTTTATTTCATAGCCATTGATGGTCTTTCCGAAGAAATAGGAAACATCAGGAAATACATAAAATGCACCTTCGGGTTCAGTAATTGTAAAACCTTTAATGTTAGAAAGGAGGTCAATAATCAACTTTCTGCGGCTTTTAAACCTGTCGATCATGTATTGGATCTTGCTCACAGGAGCTTCTAATGCAGTGATTACAGCACGTTGGGCGATACAGTTTGCCCCGCTGGTGATTTGGCCCTGCATTTTATTGCATGCTCGTGCAATTTCTGCGGGAGCACCAATATAACCAATTCGCCAGCCGGTCATCGCAAAAGCTTTGGAGACTCCGTTTACAGTTACAACACGGTCGTACATATCTTCAAACTGAGCCATTGAGGCATGATCTCCCACAAAATTGATGTGCTCATAGATTTCATCACTTACCACAACGATGTCTGGATGCTTTACGAGTACATCGGCCAGGGCGCGAAGTTCTTCCTTGCTGTAAACCATTCCACTGGGATTGGAAGGCGAACTGTACCAAAGCATTTTGGTCTTTGGAGTAATGGCAGCTTCCAGTTGCTGAGGTGTCATCTTGAAATCTGATTCCACAGAAGTAGGAACCTCTACGGGAACACCTTCTGCTAACTTTACAATTTCGGCATAACTCACCCAGTAAGGGCAGGGGAGGATCACCTCGTCTCCGGGGTTAAGCATCACCATTGCTACATTGGCAAGAGACTGCTTTGCACCTGTAGAAACAACTACCTGAGATCTATCGTAAGTAAGACCGTTGTCTCTCTTGAATTTGTTGATAATAGCATCCTTAAGTTCTACGTAACCGTCAACCGGAGTATAGGAGTTGTAATTATCATTAATAGCCTGTATTGCGGCTTCTTTTATAAAATCGGGAGTATTAAAATCGGGTTCTCCCAGGCTAAGGCCTATAATGTCTTTTCCTTCTGCCTTTAGCTCTCTGGTCTTGGCTGCCATGGCCAGGGTTTGAGAGGTAGACATGTTGTTAATTCGGTCAGATAATTGGTGCATGTGAAAAAAGTTGATTGTTTAAGCTGAAATTGACGGCTTCATTCCCATTTCCTGAAGGTGGCGAAAATGTGCGGCAATAGCGGCCCTTGTTGTTTTATATTCGTTGTAAGGCAACTGACATTCTTTCGCAGTTTGCTTCACGATTTTAGATAATTTATTGTAGTGAATATGGCTGATATTCGGAAAGATATGATGCTCAACCTGATGGTTAAGTCCCCCGGTAAACCAATTCATTAACCTGTTCCTTGTTGAAAAATTCACTGTAGTAAAAAGTTGATGGATTGCCCAGGTGTTTTTCATGGAGCCGGTATCATCTGGAAGAGGCATATCGGTTTTTTCAACTACATGGGCGAGCTGGAAAACCACACTTAAAATTAATCCGGCTGTGTAATGCATAATAAAAAATCCGATTAAGATCTTCCACCATGCAATGGACAGGATCAACATTGGAATGACTATCCAAATAGATATGTAGATAAGTTTAGTAATTGCAAGGATACTCCACTGCTTTACGGGGTTTGGCATTTTTCCGTAGGAAAGTTGGCGGGAGAGATATCTTTTAGTCTGTTTGAAATCTGTAGTAAGTGCCCAGTTAAATGTGAGCAAACCATATAAAAATATAGAATAGTATTGCTGAAACCTGTGAAAGCTGTGCCATTTTGCATGACGGCTGAAGCGGATGATCCTTCCGGCATCAAGGTCTTCGTCGTGACCGTGAATATTGGTGTAGGTGTGGTGTAATACGTTGTGCTGCACCTGCCAGTTATAAACATTCCCCGCAAGAATATATATAGTTCCTCCCATTAATTTATTGACCCATTTCTTGTTTGAATAGGAGCCGTGATTTCCGTCGTGCATGATATTCATTCCTACTCCGGCCATACCAATTCCCATCACCACCGTAAGTAACAACATCCACCACTGTGAGATATCGAGTGTTAGAATGAGGAAGTAGGGAGACAAAAAGAGGGAAAACATGATAAGTGCTTTTACATGCAACTTCCAGTTTCCGGTTTTGGAAAGATTATTTTCTTTGAAATAGTTGTTCACCCTGCTGTTGAGAGTCCGAAAAAACTTGGCTGAATCTGTTCGGGAAAAACGTACTGTTGTATTATCCATTATAAAACATCATATTGATCTGCAAAGGTATAAGATAAATTTTCTCTGCAGATATTAGAGCTGCTAATTAAGCCTTAATTTAATTACTTTTGCCTTTAAAATAAGAAAAATTGGAACTTCTCGAAAAATATTTCCCAAACCTTACTGCAGATCAAAAAAATAAGTTTGAAAAACTTCAGGATCTTTATGAAGACTGGAACTTAAAGATCAACGTGGTGTCCAGAAAAGATATTGATGAACTATACCTGCGACATGTTTTACATTCCCTTGGAATAGCAAAAGTTCAACAATTTTTACCCGGAGCTACCATTCTCGATGTGGGTACCGGAGGAGGTTTTCCCGGAGTTCCATTGGCAATACTTCACCCAGAAACAAATTTTCACTTAGTAGATAGTATAGGTAAAAAGATAAAAGTAGTCAATGAAGTAGTTGAGGGACTAAAGCTAAAAAATGTTCATACAACTAATGCCAGGGTAGAAGAGGTGCCCGGAAATTATGATTTCATTGTAAGTAGAGCCGTTGCGGCCATGCCCACCTTTGTACATTGGACCAAAGGAAAAATAGCAAAGGAAAGTAAACATGAACTCAAAAACGGAATTCTTTATTTAAAGGGAGGAGACCTTTCGGAAGAACTTGCCGAGTACAGAACGGCAGTGATTTATGATCTGCAGGATTTCTTTGAAGAAGAGTTTTATGAAACCAAGAAAGTAGTTTACCTGCCGCTGAAATATAAAAAATAGGGAGGCTCAAAAAGGGCATTTTTGAACCTCCCTGTTTTAGAGACTTTTTAAAACTAGTCTACCAGGAATTTAACTATCAAATTAGAATTTTCCAGGTACATCCTTGCAAAATACATTCCTTTACTGGGTGCCTCTACAGGGAATTCCATTACAGCTTTTACTTCCGGATTATAAAACGATTGTATTTCCTGGCCTAAAGCATTGTACAAAACAACATTTTTGACAGGTAACATATCATAATTCTTAATAATTATCTTCTTTAATTTTGCTGAATAAAGCAATTCTATTTCCGTCGGAGTAGGTTCAGGTTGTTGAGGCTTATTAATGATAATGTTTTCTCCGTCGCCATCATTGTCTCCATTGTCGTTATCATCGCCTTCATCTGGATCTTTAGTTTCATTGTCAGAATTCTCAGTATCGTTAAAGACCAGAGAGTAGCGGTTATGTATATTGCCTCCAGCCACTTCAGACCTAAAATCTGATTCCTGAAGATTATGATAAGTTTCGGTTTGATTATCTTTTACGAAAATTGGAAAATTATCTCCAATGTTATCCAGTTCATCAATTGCAATTGTAAATTCACCCCCTTCGGTAGTTTTTATTCCCAGTGGAAGTATTCTTTCCTGGTTGAAGTCGGGCACTCCCTGAATTATTAGCTCTATTTCATCGAGCAACCAATACATGTCTTCTTTATTATTCTCTATTAGTGTAGCATCATAGCCAAGATCAAATCCAGGAGTGGTACTTTTATCGGCTGTTACCAGGAGTTGACGATGATAACCTCCGGGAGAGCTAAATTTGATCCAGATCCTTTTTCTGGATTCTTCGTTTTTTGACTGTGATGATTTAAGAGCTTTTTTCTCCTGGGAGTGAAAAATAGACTTGTTTTTGTTTACTTCGGAAATAAAAACCCGTTGGCTGTTTTTGAACAAAATATCCCCTCCATGAATGGAAATTCCAGATTGGTTGGTTATTGATTCATCCAGGGCTGTACTTACAAAGAATGCCTGGGCCACGGGGATATACTGTTGCGGCCTTTCTCCACCCTCGTCTCCGGTTGCGTTAATACGTGCATCATTTGCTATGGCTTTTATTCCGCCAGAAAGGTTGTATACTGCGTAGCCTCCCACATACCGCTGTAGATAGTGAGTATATCCAGAAAAATGTGACCAGAAATAAAGAGAGCCATTAAATACATTAGTGCCATTTCTTCTTTCGCCTAGATTGTCAAGAATGAATTCATTGGCATCTATGGCTGATGGATATGGATTTCCAATAAGGTAGTTTTTACCCAGTGAAATGTTAAGTGGAATTGTATCATTATTGGGCATTCCTGTAAAGACATAATTCTGTAGGTCAGCAATTTCCTTATAGCCAGAAGAGCCTTTCATTGAAAATCCTTCTCCAGTTTTAAGGAGACTATTATCCACATCGATCCTCTCCCACTGGCTGTACACATTTGAATCTCCAAAAAACTTATGTAGCCAGAAAGCACTCATTTTGATGGGGCTGGCAATTGGTCCGTCTGCGTAATGATATTGGGGGTTGAAATCGATGATTTTTGGATCAGCGGGATCAGTTCCATCTTTCATAACTGAAGCAATTTTGAACCCGGTATTTTGAGAATTATTACTAATACTCACGGGAGAACTCCAGTAGTTATAATTATAACTGCTGGCTGTTCCCTGCTGATCCCTCTGAACACTACCACCTCCTACCAAAAGACTTCCTTCTGTCTGGACCAATTGGGATTCTCCATTAAGATCTATAAAACCTCCAAGATCAAGATATTGTGTTATGGTAAGACCATTTCCCGATCCCTGTTGGATTCCTTCTGTGGTTCGCACCGGATTGGTACCCAACATATCCAATTCTCCACCACTAAGTAAAAATCCCAGAAGTGTGATATCCTTATTTCCTGAATGGTGTTCATGAGTTACATAGGCAATATTCCAGTCAATGTGTGTGCCGTTAATTCCTTTATCGTTTGGCCAGGTCCAGAAATTTTCACCCTCACTTCCTATACCGATATCCCAGGATTCCCGCACTTTCCATTCTCCGTTTGCCTCTGAAATATAAGGTAGGGGAGCAGTGTTTTTCTGAAGACTTTCTATGTTCCTTAGATGACCATCCGCACCATTGTTAGCCCTGTCTACTGCTATACCGTTGTCCACCTCTGCGTCCTCAGCTATTAGTCTGTAGTAGCTTACCAAGGACGACCATTCTAGATCTCCGGGTACATTCATTGGCAGGATGGCACCTTTTACCTCTGTACCATAAGCATCAATGCGCTGGTTCATCATAAACCGTATTTGCTCAACCGAAAGAGCATTATTCCAGACACGGAGTTCTTCAATCCATCCTTCAAAATAATTTTTCGGAATTTCAGGAGCATTGGCATTGAACATGGCTCCTACAAGGAAAGGAAAAGTATTAGAAAGAGGCTTGGAACCCGTTGAATTCCCCACTTTAATTCCATCTACATATAGTACCACTTCAGAGCCTTTGAAAACAACCGCAAGATGGTACCAGCGATCTGTGCCAACCTTATATGATGTAGAAACAGATTTTCCATTCCACCTAAAGGTCGGAGCACCATTATTTATTATTAAGTCATATCCCCCAGAAGAAAGATTTACTGTGTTGCGTTTGGAAATAACAGTACGAATTCCCTGTATAGATTCAGGTTTAATCCATACTTCCAGAGTGAAATTGGAAGAAGGGAAGTTGTTCCTGTCTCCAATAAAAACATAATCATCCATTCCGTCAAAATCCAAAGTGCTGCAATCCCCTTTTAAAGAGATTTGGATGTCGCTGGAGGTGCCGCAAGTGCCATCGCCATGTGCAATGGTCCATCTTAGGGTGTAAATTCCGGCGGGGGCACTAAAAGCTGTTGCCGGATTATTGGGTTCGGGCAGTAACCAGTCAGAATTTGGAGCATCGACAACACTCCAGGTTCCAACCCCTGTTACCGGCGTGTTCGCACTTAGATTTGTATTATAAAAACCACAGCCAAAGGTTTGATCGGGGCCTGTTTGAGCAACAGTAAGCTGTTCTGGTTGGGAAATAGTAACTGGTTTTATCTCCTGGCAACCATTGGCATCGATTACAGTTACAGTATAACTTCCAGCAGCCAGAGTTACGGTAGCATCAGTTTTTTCTGCAGGATCATTCCAAAGATATTTGTAGTAACTGTTACCATTAACATCCATAAAGGGAGTTCCTCCTGAGGGTTCTGCTGTGGCTTCCCCTGTACCTCCAAAACATTCAGGATTGGTAGATATTATATCTATAGAAATAGGAGCAACAGGCTGTAGGATTTCTACAGGCTGTGCATCATACTTTTTTCCTTCGCTATCTCTAACCCAAACGGTATAAGTTCCTGCTGAAAGACTATTGAACACATTGCTGTTTTGATATTTTCCTTCTTTGCCAGTGATACTGAAGTAATAAGGTGCTTTTCCTCCGGAAGCTTTTGCGGTTACAGTGCCATTTTCAGACCCGTGGCATAGCAGCTCATTTGCCGTAGCTGTCACGAAAAGAGGAGCTTGTACAGTTTCAGGGCTGTTGGTGGAATAACATTTTGGGCTTGGACCCTGTCCGCAAGTCCATTTGCTATTGTTAGAGAATGTGAGGTAAACATTTTCTACAACAAGAATATCTCCACAATTCCAGTCTACTTCAATGGTTTTTACTTGTGTTGGTATTGCCTGTTTATTGTATAAGCATCTACCTCTGTTTAGACGGGTCACTTCCCCGTTAGGATGTTCAATAGAAAAGATATATTCCATATAAAGGGAATACCTTGTAGAATTTGAGGGTAGATCAAAGTAGATGTATTTAGAAATGTTATCATCACAGGTTTCACTTGTAATTTTTTCCCCGTTAGCATCCCCAATGTAAAATGGACTGATTTCAAAATCATTAGACCCACAATCATCTACAAAACATTCACCTGCATAATGCAAAATGGAAAGAGTTTTTGATACTCCGGTAGCGTCGGTGACTGTAAGACTTACATCCTTATTTCCTGTTTCAGAATAAATTACTTTATGCGATCCCGGACCTGTAGCAGTAGAGGGAGTGGAATTAGCTCCAAAATTCCACGAGTAAGTATAAGGACCCACTCCGCCTTTAGCAGAAAGATCTTCTACTTCAAAATATGAGGTTCTGATAATGTCTGTATCGCTACCACAGACAGAGGTTGGAATTATTGGTGCATGAATACCATCAATTATTGTGACTGTAGCAGAAAGTTTACAACCTTTGGTATCGGTAACAGTGACCTCATACTCTCCTGCAAACAAGTAATTTGCCGTTTTCGTGGTCTGGAGGACTGTATTTCCTCCTTTCTTACGCCATTCATAAGTGTATCCCGGAGAGCCTCCTGAAAAATCTACAGTTGCTGAACCAGTAGCCGTTCCATAAGTGCTGGTGCGCTGAGTATCAATTTTTGTAACAGATATGGGAGCGGTGGGTTGGTTAATCTCGTAGGCTGAATTTAATAATACCACGCATGCCGGATATTCTTTATCTCTGATAGAAACCGCATAAGTCCCGGCAGTAAGGCCCTCGAACAGCGAACTAGATTGCCATTCTGTTCCATTAATACTATATTCATAGGTGCCGTGGCCGCCTGAAGGAGAGCTTATTAAAATTTCACCGCTGCCGGCGCCGTTACAGTTTACATCCGTTTTGCTCAAGGTGGAATTTAAAGCTTCGGGTTCTGAAACAAATACCGGTACCTGCAATGCACATCCATTGGCATCTTTTACAAAGATTGTATGATTACCTGCGCTTACGCCTTCAAAAAGATTAGTGGAATAGAAATTCTCATTATTCAAGGAGAATTCATAGGGAAAAGTTCCTCCTGTAATAGTCCCGGCCGTTATTGTTCCGTCAGAAACCCCATTGCAGGTTGCATCTGTAACAGAAGGGTCTGTAGTCATTTCTAAAATATCCGGTTGGGAAACAGTAACAGTTTCTGTAGCTTCACATCCTTTGCTGTCCTTTACTGTGATGAGGTGATCTCCGGCCTTTAGGTTGCTAAAAGTAGTTGCACTAGAGAATGTTCCTCCATTAATGCTATAAATATATCCCGAATTTCCTCCTGATGCGGTGCCGACAGTTGCGGTTCCGTCTGTTCCTCCGTTGCAGGATACTGCAGTTGTAGTAGAACCTGTGAGGTTTAAAGTATCCGGTTGAGAAACGGTAACAGTTTCTGTAGCTTCACATCCTTTATTGTCCATTACTGTGATGAGGTGATCTCTGGCGGCCAGGTTGCTAAAAGTAGTTGCGCTAGAGAATGTTCCTCCATTAATGCTATAGGTATATCCCAAATTTCCTCCTGATACGGTGCCGACAGTTGCGGTTCCGTCTGTTCCTCCGTTGCAGGATACTGCAGTTGTGGTAGAACCTGTGAGGGTTAAAGTATCCGGTTGAGAAACGGTAACAGTTTCTGTAGCTTCACATCCTTTGCTGTCCTTTACTGTGATGAGGTGATCTCCGGCCTTTAGGTTGCTAAAAGTAGTTGCACTAGAGAATGTTCCTCCATTAATGCTATAAATATATCCCGAATTTCCTCCTGATGCGGTGCCTACAGTTGCGGTTCCGTCTGTTCCTCCGTTGCAGGATACTGCAGTTGTGGTAGAACCTGTGAGGGTTAAAGTATCCGGTTGAGAAACGGTAACAGTTTCTGTAGCTTCACATCCTTTGCTGTCCTTTACTGTGATGAGGTGATCTCCTGCCGCCAGGTTGTTAAAAGTAGTTGCACTAGAGAATGTTCCTCCACTAATGCTATAAGTATATCCCGAATTTCCTCCTGATGCGGTGCCGACAGTTACGGTTCCGTCTGTTCCTCCGTTGCAGGATACTGCAGTTGTAGTAGAACCTGTGAGGGTTAAAGTATCCGGTTGAGAAACGGTAACAGTTTCTGTAGCTTCACATCCTTTGCTGTCTCTCACGGCGATCACATGATCTCCCGCTGAAAGGTTACTAAAAGTAGTTGCAGTAGAAAATGATCCTCCATTAATGCTATAGGTATATCCGGAATTTCCTCCTGATACACTACCGACAGTTGCGGTTCCGTCTGTTCCTCCGTTGCAGGATACTGCAGTTGTGGTAGAACCTGTGAGGGTTAAAGTATCCGGTTGAGAAACGGTAACAGTTTCTGTAGCTTCACATCCTTTGCTGTCTCTCACGGCGATCACATGATCTCCCGCTGAAAGGTTACTAAAAGTAGTTGCAGTAGAAAATGATCCTCCATTAATGCTATAGGTATATCCGGAATTTCCTCCTGATACACTACCGACAGTTGCGGTCCCGTCTGTTCCTCCGTTGCAGGATACTGCAGTTGTAGTAGAACCTGTGAGGTTTAAAATATCCGGTTGAGAAACAGTAACAGTTTCTGTAGCTTCACATCCTTTATTGTCCATTACTGTGATGAGGTGATCTCTGGCGGCCAGGTTGCTAAAAGTAGTTGCGCTAGAGAATGTTCCTCCATTAATGCTATAGGTATATCCCAAATTTCCTCCCGATACGGTGCCGACAGTTGCAGTTCCGTCTGTTCCTCCGTTGCAGGATACTGCAGTTGTAGTAGAACCTGTGAGGTTTAAAATATCCGGTTGAGAAACAGTAACAGTTTCTGTAGCTTCACATCCTTTGCTATCCTTTACTGTGATGAGGTGATCTCCGACCGCTAGGTTGCTAAAAGTAGTTGCGTTAGAAAATGTTCCACTATTGATGCTATAGGTATTTCCGGAATTTCCTCCTGATACACTACCGATTGTTGCAGTTCCGTCAGTTCCTCCGTTGCAGGATACTGCAGTAGTGGTAGATCCCGTGAGGGTTAAAAGATTTGGCTCACTAATTACAAGATTCGAATTTAAAATAAGCTCACAAGTAGTGTCCAATTTATCGCGAATAATAACCTGGTAACTGCCCGGGCCCAATCCTGTGAAATTGCCGGAACCCTGCCAGGAACTCCCGTGGTCAATGCTGAACTGATAACTTCCACTGCCTCCGGAAGGACTGGATATGCTTAAGGTTCCATTCTCTGTATCTTTACAGGTTACATCTGTGGCAGTTAGAGCGGCTGTAAGACTGCATTCTTGAAAGGTGGCAGAAAATATTCCATATGGAGATTCCATCCAACTTTCGGTTTTAGACTGCTCAACCTGCGGAAAAACATATGGTTCGGATGGAGAAATAACCCAATAGGATGCCAGTGCTGAGTAGGCCAGCAGTAACGAAAAGACCGAAATTTTGAGAGAATTGTAGATGTTCCCCATGTCAAACCATTAAAAATCAGGTGGTAAAAGTAGGAAAAAATATCACGCTTTCCCTTTTTTTTAAAGTTTTTCATAGATTAAATGTTCGTAAAATACGACGAAATGCATGATTATGAAGGATGATTCCTACACAGCTGAGTTGCTGTCAAATGCAGAAAAGTCTTGTAGAAGTTATCTCTAAAAGACTTAGACCGGAGATTTCCTCAGCCTTTTAGTGAAATTTATCTAGAAATGTCAAAATTTATTTCTGAAGAGGTTAAAAAAGGTAGGCTCGAAAATTTTTTATTTTCGAGCCTACCTTTTTTACAGTTCTACTTTAAACTAGTCCACCAGGAACTTAAGCACTTTAGTGGAATTTTCCATATAAAAACGAACAAAGTACATGCCTTCGCTAGGAACTTCTACGGGCAATTTCATTACTTTTTGCAGTTCAATCCTTTTGTAAATATGTAACTGCTGTCCTAAGGAATTAAATAAAACAGCCTTTTTAACAGGTATCAAAGCGGGATTATTTATTACAACTTCTTTGTGCTTTGAAGAGTAGATTAATTTCATTCCATTGGAAATGGGAAGAAATTCTTCAGGTTGCTCACTTCCGTCACCATCACCATCACCATCACCTTCACCTTCGCCTTCACCTTCGCCTTCACCTTCGCCTTCACCATCACCTTCGCCGGGATCCTCCGGGTCTATTTTTTCATGGAATACCAGTGAATATCGATCATGAACTTTTCCTATTGCAATAGTGTCTTTGAAATCTGAATCTCTTAAGCTGTAATAAATATCATTTTGATTATCCTTAATAAAAATTGGTAAATCGTCGGGGATGTTATTCATCTCATCTATTCCAATTGCGAATTCCCCTTCAGTGGATATTTTTAGGCCGAGTGGCAGAACTCTGTCAGGATCAAAATCAGGTACTCCCTGAATCACAAGTTCGTTCTGTTCTTCCCCCATTAGCCAATACATATCTTCTTTGTTATTTTCAATAAGAGGTGCATCAAATCCCAAGTCAAAACCTGATGTGGTTGTGCTATCCCGTGTTACTAGCAGCTGGCGGTGGTAACCTGCGGGAGATTTAAATTTTAACCAAAGCTGCATTCTCCCCTCCTCAAAACTACTTGCAGTGGTCGTAGAATTCATATTCAAAGTTTTCTTTTCGACAGAATGAAATACAGATCTTGTCGTATCTGCCTCTGTTTGGAAAACCCGCTGCTCATTTTTAAAGATAATATCTCCTCCAGAAACGGTGACATTAGTGTTAAGCGTTAAAGCAGGATCTAAAACTGTATTTACAAAGAATCCTTGTCCTACAGGGATATATTGTCGTGGTTTCTTTCCACCATCTCGGTTTGGATTACTGTTGTTAATCCTGGAATCATTCGCAATGGCTCTAACCCCTCCAGAAAGGTTATAAATGGCATAACCTCCTACGTACTCTGTGAGAATATGAGTTTTATTTGCAAAATGAGACCAAAAGTAGATGGATCCATTGAACACGTTTTTGGAATTTAGTCCTCCTGGTACATCTTTAAGATTATCTTTTATAAATTTATTCCCATCAATAGCCGAAGGGTAGGGATTCCCTATTAAAAAATTTTGATCTACACCTATGTTTAAAATTATTGTGCCATTATTTGGCATTCCTTTAAAAGTGTAATTCTGCAGATCCTTTATATCTTTATTTCCTCTGGACCCTTTCATTGTATATCCTTCCCCTGCAGCCAAAAAAGTACTTGGCGTAATTTGTTGCCACTTACTGTATTCTCCTGCTTTTCCAAAAAACCTATGCAACCAGTAGGAGCTTATTTTAATAGGATCGTCTAAAGGATAATTATGATCGGCATAGTGATATTGATAATTGAAATCAATAGGTACGGGTGCATATGGATCTGATCCATCATACAGTACGCCCAAATAATTGTTATTACTGTCTTTTTCTCCAATCTTATAACCCGAATTAGGGGCTGTTCCTTGGGTACTAACGGGGGAACTCCAGTAATTATAATTAAAGCTGCTAGCCGTGCCCTGTTGATCGCGTTCTATATAACCGGAGCCAACCAGTTTACTGCCTTCAGGTTGGAGCAATTGTGATTCTCCATTGAGGTCGATAATTCCGTCCAATTCTAAGTAATGGGTAATGAACAAACCGCTACCTGTCCCTGGAGTTGTAACATCTGTATTTTTACTATATACAGGATTGTCACCTATCATGTCCAGAGAGCCTTTATCATCAATAAGAGCCAAAAGTTGTATGTTGTTTCCTGCGGTGTTTTTTATATCGTTTCCGCTAAGTCTTACAATGTTCCAGTTTATTTTTTCACCATTAATACCTTCTGAGTTAGGAGAATTCCAGACATTTCTTTTTTGTATAGGCTGTAAAAAATTAACATCACCAAATTTTACCTGATAAGTACTTTCAGGTAGCTGCCAGGTTAACTTTTCAGACCAATTTCCACCATTTGTAAAGAGGGTATAAGGAAGAGGAGCTGTATTTTCCTGCATGTCCTGGATATTCTTAAGTAAACCATCTGCAGTATTTCCAACACTGCCAAGGTTGCCTGTATATCCAGAAGTTATCAAATTCTCCTGCGCCAGAAGTTGATAATAACCTAGTAACTTACTGAAATCGGGCAGTGCAGGGGCATTGGTGATATTCATCGTCTGTTTTAAAACCTCTCCATCTATTTTTGTGCCGCTCTGTTTAAGTCTCTGGTTCATAAAGAACCTGATCTGGTCTATAGAAATAGGTGTTTCCCATATTCGGAGCTCTTCGATAAAACCGGCAAAATTATTTTTGCTTTCACCCGGTGAAGAAGCAAAAGTACCTCCAATAATAGCTGGAGAATTATTATCTATAACAGCATTTGTGGTAATATTTGAGTTAGATTGGATATGGATACCATCAACAAATAACTGCAGTTCCTGACCTGTGTAAACCCCTGCAATATGAAACCAGCGATCTGTAGTTAATGAATTCGCCGAGATCACACTTTTATTTCCAACCCTGAAGGCAGGAGCCCCATTGTTTAAAATAAGATCGTAGCCATTATTCAAGTTGTTCTCTTCCCGTTTAGATAAAATAGTTCTGGTCCCTGAGAGATTACTAGGTTTAACCCAGACTTCAATAGAAAGACTGCTGCCTAGCAAATTATAATTATTTCCCAGGTGTACAAAGTCATCGTTTCCGTCAAAATTTAATCTACTGCATGCGGGAGGAAAAGTGATAGTAAGTTCTTCTGACACAGTGCAACTCGCATTTGCTGCAGAAGTTACTGTCCAGGTTAGAGTATAAGTTATACCCGCTTGTCCTGTAAAGCTGGTATTGGCCTGGGACGGATCTCCGAGTAATTCAGTATGGCCCCCATTATAGCTCCAGGCACCGTTTCCAAGTTCAGGATCTATTGGAGTGGCAGCAAGCCATACCAGTTTTATCCCACAGTCGGGATTTTGAGGAGCCTCTCCTGCATTAATCTCGGGAGGGGTAATTGTTGTAAATCCCTTTACAACTGCATTACAATTTCCCAATGTATTTACCAGGAAAGTATAGGCCGCCCCTCCTTGAAGACCGCTTACAACAAATCTATTACTATTAATTTCATACCGAATATTCCCCGTGCCTAAAGAAACAGGATCGCCTGCAGCGTCCAAGATATCTATTTTATAAGGAAGATTATTGGGGTCAATGGTTTCTCCCTTCAATAATCCTCCGCTAACAGGAATTGATACCACAGAGCTATTTTCATTAAAACAGGACGCTTCTTCCAATTGGACAGGATTACCAACAATTAATTCTTCCGGTTGATTGACGGTAACTGTTTCAGTTCTTGCCGTACACCCATTAGCATCTGTCACATCGACATAATAGTCTCCCGCAGCTAAATTTTCTGCTATTCTACCCGTGAAACCATTACTCCATAAATAAGTAAAGGGGCTGGTTCCGGTTCCGGGTAATATATTTACTTCTATTTTACCATTATTAACTTCAAAACAAGTCACATTCTGAGATTTCAATTCTAATTCGGGACTAATGTTGAAGGATATTTTTATTGTGTCACTTATTACTTCACAAACCTGACCTGAATCGGGGTTTGAAGTAAGGATCAATTCTATTGCCCCAGAAGAAATTTCGGCATCAGTGGGAGTGTAACTGGTTCTAATTACATTATGGTCTTCAAATCCCGAAGTGTCTCCATTTATGGTGGTCCAGAAGCCCGAGTCAACTGTTGAATGACTTATGGAAGCACCGGAGAGATCAATGACTGCATTATTAGAACAGATTTCCATATCATCCCCTGCAAAAACTACCGCTTTTTCTATGACCTGCACTACAGTTGTTTTGGTAACCAGATTACAGCCATAGAAGTCTGTTATTTGGAGGGAATACTCCCCCGCCATAGCTGCTGTCGCATTTGTAATTTGAATAGTGTCTGCCGCTGCCCTTTCACTCTCCTCAGTTATAGTTTTCGACCTGCTGAACCCATTGGGGCCGGTCCATTTAAAGGTTATTGGAAATCTTCCTCCATCAAGATTAGATGATAATTCAATAGTTTCATCTTCACACAAAGACCCATTATTTTCTGGAGTAAATTGGAAATCGAAGGATCTGAGGGCTGAAAATGATATATCATCAATCCCAAAATCATTTCCACCTGCAGTAGGATTTTCGTTAATTATTCGAAGAGTCACCTGGGTGTTATTCCCTGAATTCCATAATTCAGGATTATAAAAATTTATCCAGTTTCCGACAGGTACATTCGTGAGGTCACCAAGAGTGCTTTCTACTACAGGAGTATTATTACCGGGTATAAGTAATTGTAACCTGAGCCTGGCAGGACTCGCAGGATTTAAATTAGAGGTCCATGCACTAAAATAATAATCGGTATCAGGAATAATATCAATGGTATTGGATTGCCAAACCACATTCCCAATGGATTGGTCACCGTTCACAATCATAAAGTTTCCGATGCCTCCATGACCAAAACCATAGAAATTATTATGATAATTTCGGGCATTCTTATCCACAGCATAATCTCCCTCAGGATAAAGGTCCCCACCAGGAGGAATATACCTGTAAACTGTATTGAAACCAGTATTTCCAGCTTCGAAATCCCCATTGGTTATAAGGTTTTCACTGGGAGTAATTGATGTAGATGCTTCGCAACCATCTAGAGAAACATATAAGGTATAAGTTTGGGCCAGGCTAATATCAATGGAAGAACTGGTAGATATTACTTCACCTGCCGATTCCCAACGGTAGCTATCGTAGGTTTGATCTGCTGAAAGTTTAACTTTGTTTGATTCTGTGAAGGCGCAATAATTAGCAATAATTTTTGGTTGCAGTGGTTCTCGCACTTCAACGGTTACCGTTTGAACTCCAGGACATTCAATGTCTGGATCTGAATAGGTTACGGTATACGTAGTTGTTTCACCCGGAATAATACCTGTTGGATTTTTATCTGTAGAAGTCCAGTCCGGGTCACTGGATGAAGTCCATAAAACGTTTAAGTCCTTGGAATTACCTTCCAGCTTTACATTATCGATGGCCCACCAGTAGCCATAATTAGCATCAAACTTAAATCGAATATATAATGTTTCTTTTCCGATATCTCCGGTTAGATCAAGAGTATAATTGTCAATTCCACTCCCGTTAAAAGAACCTCTAGTGACCCAGTTTTGATTATCTGTAGATACCTGGATCTGTGCAGTACTACTTCCATATTTTTCATAATAAGCCCAGAAAGTTAGGGTCAAAGAGCTGTAACCTATAGTGTTAATTGGATTTTTAAATTTTAAAATTGTACTTGTTGTACTATAAGGACCCTGAGCGTCACTATTGGAAAAAATGAATTTCGAATTATCGTAAGAGCTAATAGTAAGATTGTATCCAGGTGGGGAATAACCATTGTTTCTAACCGTCCAGGCTGCATTGGCAGGAGTTCCACCTGTTGAATTATTAATGGTGACCCAATTGGAAGTATTTATATTAAAATTTTCGTCGATTAAAATATTCGCTAAACCGCTTCCTGATTCACCTAAATAAGAAGACGAAAGGTCGACAGATTCTCCGGAACAAACTATACTGGATGATGCCGATGCTTCCACTTTAGGACCTGATAATAAACTTAAATTTATCCGTTCAGTATTGGAACAACCTGAAGAAGTAGTCATTGTTATTTCATAGCTAACACCTGTTGTAATCCCGGAATCATTGTAAAGATTCTCACTTATTTCCCCATTTCCCGAACTTGCCGGATTGTTTAAAAAGGCTTCTCTTGTCCAGGAAATACTGGTGCCGTTAAGATTAGTAGAGGGGGTGTAGGTAATTTTATCACCATTACAAAATTCTCCTATAAATGAGTCAGTTAATTGTGGTTCTGGAAAGATTGTTACCTTAACCTCCTCTGTGGTAATACATCCATTTTGGGAAGTTAAAGTAAATACATATGTAGCTTCAAGATTTGATCCTCCAGTGTTTACAATTGATTCATAAGGATTCGCTTCATTTCTGGAACTTGAATCACTCCCGGAATTTTCTCCTACCGCAGCCCGACTCCAGGTGATTTGAGTACTTTCCAAATTGGATTCAGGATCAAAATCAAATGTTTCACCACTACAAATTTCAGTAGGAGCATCAGCGATATTGATTAGAACGGGTTTGATTTCATCAACTATTACCTCTTTAATAATATAACAACCCGCGTCGCTCTGACCTCTAAAATAATAGGTCCCCTCTCCAATTGTAGTGGGATTTGAAACTTCAGCTGTAGCTTCGGCATTGGTCCAGTAAGTATAGGTCAGGTTATTATTATTCTTAATTGAAGGATCTGTAAAATCTACTACGGTAACACATTGCGGAAGAGTAATGTCGAACTGTGGTGTGGGGTTTACGGTGACAGTAAGAGGAATTGTTGTGCCTGTACAACCATTAGCTACAGGTGTAATTTTATAAGTGACGGTTTGAGGTGAGGAGGAATTATTTACCAGCTGGTGTTTAATAATTTGTTCTACGCCTGCCGTGAAACTTCCATTCGTAGCACCGGAGATCCCCGAGGGAGTATCAACTGTCCATGTGAAACCGGTATTGCTCACCATACTGGATAATGCTATATCTGTCACTTCGCCAGAACAAATCTGGCTGGTAAAGGAGGTGTTTACTACAGGACTGGGTTTAATACTTACGGGCACTTCAATAATTTCACCAATACAACCATTGGCTTTGGGAGTTATTCTGAGGGTGGCAGTTACGATTGATGATGAGTTATTGACGGGAGTAAAAATTGGAATTTGAGATACACCCGATTTATTAGACAGTCCAATAGACGAGCCACCGGTAATATCATAGGTGATCCCTGAAAAATTTCCTGTTAATGGAATAATTTCGGTGGAGGCGCCGTTACATAATTCCGGAATGACCGGGGAAATTAATTCAGGTTTTGGTTTAACGGTTATTGTAAATTTCTGAACTTCTCCTGTACAATTGTTTGCTAAAGGGGTTAAAGAGATAGTGGCAACCTGAGTAATATTACTTCCGTTTGTTGTTGCAATAAATGATGAAATATTTCCCGTACCACTCGGGGTGATACCTATAACCGGATTATCAGTAGTCCATTGAACTATACTTCCTGTAACAGAAACGCTGGAAAAATCAATTTCATTTACGGTTTCTCCTTCACATATAACTATATCATTTGGCTTGGTTACCGTCGGAGTTGGATGAACAATGATGGAAAAAGTTATCGGTGTCCCTTCACAAGCATTTCCAAAAGGAATAACTTCAAAAACAGCGGTGACAGATTCACTGGTGTTATTTTTGGCAATAAAAGTGGGAATATTTCCTGTACCATTGGATGGAATACCAATGTTGAGATTGCTTCCCATGGAGCTTTTATATGACCAGGAGTAGGATTTATTTTCTAAAGAATTTCCGGTAAATGCGATACTGGAAATCTCCTCTGTATTACAAAATTCTGTCCCATCTATGGAAGGAATATCTACAGTTGGTTCAGGAATGTTTATTATTTGGTCTTTTGTGCTAATGTTATTTTTTTCGTCTGTAAAGGTCCAGGTGACAGTATATTGACCAGGAGCGTCAAAAACTAGTTTTTCTGTAACACCTTCAATTTCTCCTGAACAATTATCCTGTGCGAAAGGAATTGGAATAGTTTGACCACAAATCCAATTTTCAAGGGTGGTAATATTTGGTGGGGTAGGAGCTTCATCATCGTTCACAACTATTTGAGTTGATCCTGTTACGGTTTTACCTGCTGCATCGGTTACTTTGTAGTTGATGGTGGTGGTTCCGATATTAAATGTTTTGGTACCCACCTGGCCGTTTCCGTTTCCGGTGGTAACTCCTGTCATGGTCCAGATTAAACTTTCTCCTGAACAATTATCGCTAAAGACTGCATCGGGGACGGCAATAGAGGCCGTACACTGCCCTGTATCTGTAGTGTTAGAAATGTCACTTCCGGGGGTGATCTTTGGAGCTTCCCCATCGGTCACCGTTACATCTATGGACCCAGTGGCGGTTTTACCTGCTGCATCGGTTACTTTGTAGTTGATGGTGGTGGTTCCGATATTAAATGATTTATTGCCCACCTGTCCGTTTCCGCTTCCGGTGGTCGCTCCGGTCATAGTCCAAGTCAAAGTTTCCCCGGTACAGTTATCACTGTAAGTTACACCTGGAACCGGGATGGAGGCAGTACAAATGCCTGCATCTGTAGTGTCAGAAATGTCACTTCCGGGGGTGATCTTTGGAGCTTCCCCATCGGTCACCGTTACATCCATGGACCCAGTGGCGGTTTTACCTGCTGCATCGGTCACTTTGTAGTTGATGGTGGTGGTTCCGATATTAAATGTTTTGGTGCCTACTTGCCCGTTTCCGGTTCCTGTGGTAACTCCCGTCATGGTCCAGCTTAAACTTTCTCCTGAACAATTGTCGCTAAAGACCGCATTCGGGATGGCAATAGAGGCCATACACTGTCCTGCATCTGTAGTGTCAGAAATGTCACTTCCGGGAGTAATCTTTGGAGCTTCTCCATCCTTCACAACTACTTCCGATGATCCTGTTGCGGTTTTACCTGCTGCATCGGTTACTTTGTAGTTGATCGTTGTGAGCCCAATATTAAATGTTTGGGTGCCCACCTGCCCGGTTCCGCTTCCGGTGGTAACTCCGGTCATAGTCCAGCTCAAAATTTCTCCGGTACAATTATCACTAAAAGTTGCATCTGGAACAGCGATGGAGGCAGTACAAATGCCTGCATCTGTAGTCTCAGAAATATTACTTCCAAGGGTGATCTTTGGAGCTTCCCCATCGGTCACAGTTACATCTATGGACCCAGTGGCGGTTTTACCTGCTGCATCGGTTACTTTGTAGTTGATGGTGGTGGTTCCAATATTAAATATTTTTGAGCCCACCTGCCCATTTCCGGTTCCGGTGGTAACTCCTGTCATGGTCCAGGTTAAACTTTCTCCTGAACAATTGTCGCTAAAGACCGCATTCGGGATGGCAATAGATGCCGTACACTGTCCTGCATCTGTAGTGTCAGAAATGTCACTTCCGGGGGTGATTTTTGGAGCTTCACCATCGGTCACAACTATTTCCGATGATCCTGTTGCGGTTTTACCTGCTGCATCGGTCACTTTGTAGTTGATCGTTGTGACCCCAATATTAAAAGTTTTGGTGCCCACTTGTCCGCTTCCGCTTCCGGGGGTCGCCCCGGTCATGTTCCAGCTCAAAGTTTCCCCGGAACAATTGTCGCTAAAGACCGCATTGGGAGTGGCGATAGAGGCCGTACACTGTCCTGCATCTGTAGTGTCAGAAATGTCACTTCCCGGAGTGATCTTTGGAGCTTCCCCATCGGTAACTGTTACAGTCATAGGATCCTGAGCAGTGGAATTATTTTCCCCGTGGGAGGTGAATGTAATAGTAGTTGTCCCTTTACTAAAATTAAAGGAGCCAACCTGTCCGGTACCTGTAGCGGTGGTAGCACCATTCATTGACCAGGAAAGACTGTTTCCTGAATAGGTGGCGTTGGGGATTGTAATTGATACTGAACATTTTCCTGGATCAGTATTCTGCTGTTTATCTGCTGGAGCTGTGATCGTGGGATCTTCAGTATTATTTGTAAATCCTAAAGAAAAAATCCCCATTGGCGACTCAAACCAAGGAGTTGAGACTGTTGAGTGTTTTTGAGGATATGAGTAGATTTCAAGACTCGAATAACTCCAATAAGAAGCCAGGGCGGGGGAGCCGACAAGTAAAAGAAGAACCAAAATTTTAACAGGAGTAAAAGTTTTCCCCATACCAAACCGCTAGAAATCAGTAGGTGAAAGTAGGAAATAAATATTGTTTATAAACTTTAAGTTTTCTTTAATAGATAAAAGGTAAAAAAAGCCGATAAAGTGTCTATTGGTAGGAAGAATTTAATAGGACCGACTGGGATTAACCTCAGGTAATAAATTATTCCAAGATTACTTTCTTAATAATGGTTCCATCTTCAGTATTCAGTTTCAAAATATAAATTCCAGAACTAAACCGGCCTACGGGTAATTCAACAACTTTTTCAATGGGAATATCATAAAAAATATGTACTTGCTGGCCCAGAAGATTGTTCAGGTAGATACGATCAATATCAATTAATTCCGGATTCTTAATAGTTATTTTCCTGGTTCCATGAAAGTATAAGAATTTCAACCTGCCCTTCTTCAATGATTATCGGATCTTCAGGATCAATTACTGCGGTGTCATCCTTAAAAACTAATTTAAAACGATCTGTAAACGTTCCTTCTTCAGATTCTGTAACATACATATCCTGTTTAAGATCGTGTACTATCCCTAAGAGGCTGTCTTTTAAATAGATTTTTTTATCGATGGCAAGATTTGATATATTGTCTATACCTATTTTCAAAATTCCTTTTTCTTTTACCTTAATTCCCAGCTGAAGCTCCCTGTCTAAATTAAAATCACTTACCCCTTGTATAACGAATTCATTATTTTCAAAATACCAGAACATATCCTCAATATTATTTTCTATAAGTGGAGCATCATAGCCCAGATCAAAGTTATCACTGGCATTGGGATCGGCAGTGACCAAAATTTGACGGTGATATCCTTTTGGAGATTTAAATTTTAACCAGATACGTTTTTGTTCTGCTTTATTAGTGGAATTGCTGCTTCCCGAAATAACTTCTTTTTTTTCCGCAGAATGGAATACCGATTTGGTTGCATCTACTTCCTCAATAAATATTCTCTGACTATTTCTGAAGGTCGGCTGGCCTCCATGAATGGTGGTACCCGTCATACTGGAAATTTTTGAGTCTAACTGAGTGCTTACGAAGAACCCCTGTCCAACAGGAACGAATTGCCGGGGTTCTCTTCCACCGCTCCTGTTTGGATTGCTGTTGTCAATTCGCTCATCATTTGCATAGGCCATAACTCCTCCTGAAAGATTATAAGCTGCATATCCTCCAATATATTCTTCAAGATAATGTGTTTTATTAGCGAAATGAGACCAGAAATATATGGTGCCGTTAAAAATATTTCCTGCTGTATTTCGTCCATTGGGAACATCACGCATGTTATCCAGAATAAATTCATCGATATCCAGGGCAGATGGATATGGATTTCCGATGAGGTAATTTTCTGAAGCATTAAGGTTTACCATCGCTATATCACCATTATTTGGGAGACCTCTAAAAGTGTAATTTTGTGATTCTGAAATTGCTGCCTGGCCAGAGGTTCCTTTCATGCTATAGCCTTCTCCCACGTTGAGAGTCCCCGTGCTTCCAATATGATTCCACTTGAAATAATTATTGGCTGTTCCATGAAATTTGTGAAGCCAGTAATTACTTACTCTACGGGGAGTAGTTGCACCTCCGTCGGCAAAGTGATAAGCGGTACCAAAAGAAAGGGGTTGGGGAGTGAGCGTTGTTCCATCCATCATAACAGCTCCCACAGAATATGGAGTATTGGCTGCTCCCGGGCTCACAGGAGAAGACCAGTAATTATAGTTGTAACTACTGGCAGTTCCTTGTTGGTCGCGATCCAGATAACCGGTTGCAGCTCTATTAACTCCAGCACTTTGTTCTACAATGCTGCCGTCTGGTTGGACAAGCTGTGACTCCCCATTTAGGTCTATTATTCCATCCAGCAGTAGATAGTGGGAGATATATAATTCATTTCCGCTTCCCCCTGTGGTCCAATTAGTAGGATTTAGTCCCTGCATATCGAGGGTGTTAACTTCGGAAATAAGACCTAAAACAGCAATATCGCGGCTCCCTGATACAATGTCATGGGAGGTTCTTACAATGTTCCACTCAATAGGTTTCCCTCCATGCCCTGTACTGTTTGGGAAATCCCAAACAACAGGCTGGGTCCAGGTATTTCTGTTACTCCATTCCCCATCTGTCTTGGAGGTATACGGCAGCGGAGCAGTATTTTCCTGAAAAGTTTCCATATTCCGGAGTTTACCATTTACGCCTGAGGTAGCAAGATCAATGGTATAGCCCCCGTTAAGAATATTTGTCGCGAGAAGTTGATAATAGCCTGCTAAGCCTAAATATGCCATTCCCGGTGCAGGCATAGGTATTTCAATCCCAATATTTGCTGAGTTCTGTAATCTCTGGTTCATTAAGAATTTAATCTGATCCTGAGTTATTAACCCATTCCAAATTCGAACTTCTTCAATCCAACCCGTAAAATGTTTTTCAGTATTTGGAGCATTCCATCGTGCGCCAATGAAAGCTCTTTAGCATACCGGTTTTGAATAATTGTTTTAGCATCAATTCCATCAACATACAATTTACCATTGGAATCAACTGCAATATGGTACCAGCGTTTGTTGATTTCCACAATAGAAGGTAAGTCTTCCATATTAATTTCCAGCTGTTGAGTGCTAATAATAGTTCCGGTAGTTGATTCAGGTCTAATCCAGGCCTCAATGCTATAATCACCGGTATAACCTTCTCCAAGATCAACATAATCGTCAACTCCGTCAAAGTCCAGGGCCAGACAATTTTTGACTACAACAGTTGCTGTATTTAATATTGGTGGGCAAGAAGAGACACTTCTGCCGTCAATTACATTACGTTCTATAGCCCAGCTCAATATATAAGTTCCTTCATTGGGAGCTACAAAAACAGCATTGGGGTTTTTCAACGGATCACTAGTGTCACCTAAACCTGGATTTTTGAAAGAATAACCTGTGGGGCCTTCAACTTTCCAGTAAGGTGCGCTGAAGCCGTCTGGAGTGGGAAATGACAAATTATTTCCCTGGTCCTGTGCACTGAGAGTGGCATTTAATTGGAATTCATTTTGGCCGCAAGTTCCCACTGTAGCGTTAGCCGTGGACGTATATTTATCGAAAACATAAACACTCACCGTTTCAGAATTCTCTGGATCGGCACTTCTACATTCAGTACCATCATCTGTTATTAAATAAGAGGTGATTTTAAAAGTATTTAATCCAATTTTATCTGGGGTGACTGTTATGTTTTGCTGATTATTAATTGTAATTACCTGACCCTGGGCATTAGTATAGGTCCAAGCTGATGCAACATTAAGTGGAGGATTAGGTATAGCGATATTGTCAACTGCCCAAATGCTCCTTTGTGTATCATTACGTCCATCAAAAGTGAATCGGATTTTCAAGTTTGGCTGACCAACATAATCCGATAGATCAATACTTATATTGCTTCCGCTAAAATTTGCATAATTGTTAGTCCTGTATACCCCGTCGGTATCTAAACCGTAGGGTTTATCGCGTAAAACAACTGTGTATGAGTTACCACCATCTAAAGATAATTCAATTTTCATAGAGGTATTTGGCCCCATTATAAATGCTTCATCAAATTCAAGACTCACGGAAGATAAACCGAAGGTACTGAAAGCAGGTGTTTCCATTGTAGAAAGATTCTGCCCACTGACTATAGCAAATTTTTTATCACCAGAATCAAAGATTATTGATCCATCCCTGGTATCAAAAGGATGGTCATTGGTTTCTGACCACCTATTCGGTTTTGTGTTATTTCCATTGGCAGGGAAATTTAAGCTAGGATTCCCGTCCACTACCCAGTCTTTAGGATTCGCATTATTAAAGGAACCTCCTTTTGCAATTTCAGTATTTGTAGAATAATTTACTTCAGAGGTTAAGTTGACAGAAGCCCCAATACAAATTTCTCCTGCACTGGTTTCTACAGGATCAGGTTTAATATTTGCAGGGATCACACTAATTACTGCAAACTTTGAGTAAGTGATCCCGCACGATCCGTTGGAAACAACAGCTCTAAAAAGGGTTGTTTTATTAAGGCCGGTATAGCCAGAATATGATTTCCCCGTAAATGGAATATCTGTCCAGGAATTGGGGTCTGATGGATTATCTGTTTTTTGCCATTTTATAACGGTTCCAACTTCACCAGTAAGCTCCATGGCTCTTGAAGACCCTGAAGTTGCATTGTGACACACTAAATACGTAGATCTATTTAGACCTTCAAACAATAACTGCCCTCCAACAGCTGTTGCATCAACATTTATTGTCCCTGTTGCAGTCATCGCACCACATCCCCCTGTCAGAGTTATAGAATAAGTAGTTGGTCCACCTGCTACGGTAGGTGTTCCACTTATTGTGACTTGATTATTTGTCCAATCACCTGTTATTCCGGCTGGTAAACCGGAGAAGGTAGCACCCGTAGCACCTGTGGTAGTGTAGGTAATGTTAGTCAACGGGGTATTTATACATACCGCCTGGGCATCTGTGCCTGACGCTGAAGAAAGATTAATCGTATTGTCAGGTTCTACGTTAATCGTTCCTGTTGTTGTCACAATACCGCACTCCCCGGTCAGAGTAATAGTAAAAGTAGATGGACCACCTGCTGCAGTTGGTGTACCATTTATAGTAACGGTGTTATTTGCCCAGCTTCCTGTTACTCCAGTTGGTAAACCGGAAAATGTAGCACCTGTAGCTCCTGTGGTTGCATATGTGATATTTGCTAAGGGTGTATTTACACAAACCGATTGAGCATCTGTGCCTGAAGCTGAGGAAAGTGTAATTGTATTCTCAGGCTTAACATTAATTGTTCCTGTTGTTGTCCCCGCACCGCACCCCCCGGCTAATGTGATTGTATAAGTAGATGGACCACCTGCTACAGTAGGTGTTCCATTTATTGTAACTTGATTATTTGCCCAACTACCTGTCACACCAGTTGGTAATCCTGAGAATGTGGCACCTGTAGCACCTGTGGTTGCGTATGTAATATTTGTTAATGCTGTGTTCACACAAACCGACTGAGCATTTGTATTTGGAGCTGAAACAAGAGTGACAGTGTTATCCGGACTAACTTCAATTGTTCCAGTTGCTGTTACTTCGGTGCACCCTCCGACCAAAGTAACCGTATAAGTAGATGGACCCCCTACTGTAGTGGGTATACCACTTATGGTAACCGTATTATTGGTCCAATTACCATTTGTTCCGGTTGGTAATCCTGAAAAGGTAGCACTTGTAGCACCTGAAGTGGAGTATGTAATATTGGCAATTGGTGTTCCTACACAAACCGACTGGCCATCTGTGCCTACCGATGAAGAAAGAACAATTGTATTATCCGGTTTTACGACGATTGTTCCGGTTGCCGTCACTTCACCGCATCCCCCGGTCAAAGTGATGGTGTAATTAGGATTGGCGCCTGCTGTAGTTGGTGTACCACTTATAGTAACCATATTATTACTCCAGTTACCTGATACTCCAGCTGGTAATCCCGAAAATGTTGCACCTGTAGCACCTGTAGTTGTATAGGTGATATTAGTTAGAGGTGATCCTACACATAACGCCTGTGCATCTGTAGCCGCAGCTGAAGAAAGAGTAATTGTATTACTGGGAGTAACATTAATTGTTCCACTTAAAGCAACATTAGCACAGTTCCCTGTAGTTGTTACTGTATAATTAAAAGCGCCGGCTTCTGTTGGAGTTCCACTAATAGTAAAAACTCCCGCATTAAATGCTGTACTTAATCCAGAAGGCAAAGCACCTGCTGTTATAGAAGCTCCTGTTCCTCCGCCTCCAACAGCATAGGTAATTGGAGTAATCGCGGTATTTATACATTGAGTTTGATCATCTGTTCCTGCCGCAGAGGATAAATTTAGTGTAGAATTCAGATTGACAGTTAAAGTTGCAGGAGTTGAAATTATTTGAGAACAAGTATTACCCACACCACTGATAACCACATCATAACTACCGGCATCATTTGCTGATGCACCTGTAAATACCAAAACATTACTTGTGGTTCCAGAGACTAGTTCCGCCATTACTAATTGGGATTCCACCTTTTCTCCACTGATAACTAAGTCCTGTTCGCTGGCAACCGAAAATGAAGAATTAGCACCTTCGCAGGCCTCAGCAGCTATAGGCTGGCTGTTAATAGTTATATTTTCGTTGACAACAAGAATAGACTCTGCTGATATCACCTCTCCGCAAGGACTAGTTCCTCTCACTATTACTTTATAAGTTCCGGCCTCATCAGTAGTTACCTGACTAAAATTAGAATAGGAGTAGTTACTCCAATACTAACATCATTTTTAAGCCACTCATAAGTAAGACCTGTACCTGTAGCCGAAACTGAAAAACTGACTGGGAAACCAGAACAAATGGTTTGACTGGCTGATGGTTGAGTGCTTATTAATACTTCCTGGTTTATTGTTAATGTTTTAGTTGCCACAGCATTTGTGCAAGGTGTATTTCCTGTAGCTGTTAATGTTAAAGTGACAGGCCCGGTTTCACCATTTCCTGGCGTGTAAGTAGCTGTAGTAAGAGAAGTGGGATTTGCAATTGTTCCTGTTCCGTTAGATGCCCAGAATATTCCTGCATCATTAGTAGCCGATGATCCTGCTGTAATATTAATTGCAGCATTGGAACAGGCAGTAATTGCAGTTCCTGCATCTGCTGTTGCAGCTTGTGATAATGTCAATGTTTTAGTTGAGACTTTATTTGCACAAGGAGTTATTCCTGTAACTGTCAAAGTTAAAGTGACAGGACCGGTTTCTCCGTTGCCTGGTGTATAGGTGGCTTGAGTAAGAGAAGTTGCATTAGTGATTGTTCCTGTTCCATTCGAAGTCCAGAGGATTCCCGTATTGTTTGTAGCCATCGAACCTGCTGTAATATTTATTGCAGCATTAGAACAGGCAGTAATTGCAGTTCCTGCATCTGCTGTTGCAGCCTGTGATATAGTCAATGTTTTAGTTGACACAGCATTTGCGCAAGGGGTATTTCCTGTAGCTGTTAAGGTTAAGGTGACTGGTCCGGTTTCACCATTACCCGGGGTGTAGGTGGCTTGAGTAAGAGAAGTTGCATTAGCGATTGTTCCTGTTCCATTAGAAGTCCATAGAATTCCGGTATGGTTGGTCGCCGATGATCCTGTTGTGATATCTATTGCCGCATTTGAACAGGCAGTTAGTGCGGTTCCTGCAACTGCTGTTGCAGCCTGTGATATTGTCAAAGTTTTAGTTGATACAGCATTTGCACAAGGATTAATTCCTGTAGCTGTTAATGTTAAAGTGACAGGCCCGGTTTCTCCATTACCTGGTGTATATGTAGCTGTAGTAAGAGAAGTGGGATTTGCAATTGTTCCTGTTCCGTTAGATGTCCATAGTATTCCTGTATTATTGGTCGCCGATGATCCTGCTGTAATATTTATTGCAGTATTGGAACAGGCAGTTATTGCAGTTCCTGCAACTGCTGTTGCAGCTTGTAATATTGTCAAAGTTTTAGTTGACACAGCATTTGCGCAAGTATGTAATTCCTGTAGCTGTTAAGGTTAAAGTGACAGGTCCGGTTTCTCCATTGCCTGGTGTATAGGTGGCTGTAGTAAGAGAAGTGGGGTTTGCAATTGTTCCTGTTCCGTTAGATGTCCAGAGTATTCCTGCATTATTAGTAGCCGATGACCCTGCTGTAAAATTTATTGCAGTATCGGAGCAGGCAGTAATTGCAGTTCCTGCAACTGCTGTTGCAGCTTGTAATATTGACAATGTTTTAGTTGACACAGCATTTGCGCAAGATGTATTTCCTGTAGCTGTTAAGGTTAAAGTGACAGGTCCGGTTTCTCCGTTGCCCGGGGTGTAGGTGGCCTGAGTAAGAGAAGTGGAATTGGCAATTGTACCTGTTCCATTAGAAGTCCAGAGAATTCCTGCATAATTAGTAGCCGATGATCCTGCTGTAATATTGATTGCAGCATTAGAACAAGCAGTTATAGCGGTTCCTGCAACCGCTGTGGCTTGTGCATTTACAGTTAAGATCATTTGATCTGTTCTCACACCACCAGAACAAGTTCCACCAGGTGTATTCGGCGTAAGGGTCAAAGTAATTGGCCCTGTAATAGTTGGAGTAAATGTAGCCTTAGCATTACTTTCATCGATATTTGAAAATGTTCCTGAGCTTGCTGGACTTGCAGACCATTTAGCACTGGAAGCCGCACCAAGTAAGGCGCCTGTTAAATCTATTGAGCCCCCAGCACAAATTATCTGATCAGAGCCTGCATCAGTTGCTGCGAATTTATCTATACTAAATTTACCTGACTGTCTTGTACTACTTATACCGCAAGCATTTTTAGCTTGCACATATACATATTGATTATTTCCAGTTGAAGCGGTTCCTGTTATATCTACAGTAATTGATCTTGTTCCGCTTCCAGATTTAATTACCCAACCAGTCGGCAAAGTCCAAACATAACTTGTGGCATTTGTCACTGCTGCCACTGAAAAAGTGTATCCCGTGGCAACCGGACATATAGAGGATGGAGCATTTGTTGTAATTGCTCCTGGTGTTCCAGGAGGTCCACTGTATACAGTCATAGGTATGACATTACTTGTTGCCGTCGAAGGTGCGGCACAAGTCGCATTTGAGGTCATTACCACACTAATAGTAGATGGATTTTGGAGTGAACTGACCGTGTAAGTTGAACCCGTAGCTCCTGAAATATTTGACCCATTTCTCCTCCATTGATAAGTAGGGCTTGTTCCCTCATTCGTAGGTGAGGCAGTAAAGGTAACGGCCGTCCCTGCAGCGGAACAAATCTCTGTTGAAGTCGAAGAGATACTAACAGATGGAGTTATATTTTGATCAATAGTTACTGAAGTCGTTCCTGCGGGACTGGTACAACCATTTACAGAAGCTGTTACGTTATAAGTACCCGCTTTTGCAGCTGTTAAGTTGGAAATTGTAGGATTTTGTTGAGTACTGGTAAATCCATCCGGCCCTGTCCAGGAATATGTTGCATTACTAATCGTATTTGCAGTCAAATTAATAGTACCGTTCATACAAACCGGACTATTACTTCCTGCCGTAGGTAAGGTAGGTATAGTTTTTACAGTTGCTACAACCGGAGTTCTTGCTGAAGTGGTACATCCATTTGAAGTTGCATCAACATAATAAGTGGTTGTAGCAGAAACATTAGGAGAGTAAGTCGAACCAGTGGCTAAACTTGGTCCTCCTGAGGAAGCAGCATACCAATTAATTGTTCCAGTAGATGCTGTCGCGCCTAAACTGACTGCTCCACTTCCACATCGTTCACCTGCAGTTGTTGCCGTTATAAGAGGTTTTGGATTTACTGTTACTGTAATTGCATAAGGATTACCTGCACAACTTCCTGCGTTAGCTGTAGGCGTCACTATGTACTGAACAGTTCCTGCTGTTGAATTGCTCGGGTTGGTCAAATTTTGGCTTATTGTAGATCCGTTGCCGTTGCTTGCACCAGTAATGCCTCCCGCAATATTACCTACGGTCCAGGAGAAAGTACTTGGTGTAGACGCAGTCAATGGAATATTGGGGCTTGCACCACTGCATATTGTTGTTGTGTTTGCATTAGTTACAGTAGGTTTTGGATTTACCGTTACAGTGATTGTGTAAGGGTTACCTGCACAATTCTCTGTATTAGAGGTAGGTGTTACAATATACTGGACGGTCCCGGTTGCTGAACTGCTTGGGTTGGTGAGGGTCTGATTAATGGTAGATCCAGATCCTGCACTTGCTCCCAAAATATTCCCTGTTACGGTGCCTTTTGTCCAGGAAAAAGAACTTGGTGTAGATGCAGTCAACGGAATATTAGGACTTGCACCACTGCATATTGTTGCCGTGTTGGCAGTAGTTACAGTAGGTTTGGGATTTACTGTTACTGTAATCGTATAAGGATCACCTGCACAATTTCCTGTATTGGCTGTAGGTGTTACAATATACTGAACAGTCCCTGCTGTTGAGTTGCCAGGGTTTGTAAGGCTTTGATTAATTGTTGACCCTGTTCCGTTAATAGCACCTGTAATACCTCCTGTAATTGTACCTATGGTCCAGGAAAAAGAACTTGCGGTAGAAGCAGCCAAAGAAATATTAGGTCCTGTACCACTGCATACTGTCGCTGTGATTGCATTAGTTACGGTAGGTTTTGGATTAACTGTTACCGTAATGGTGTAAGATGCACCTGCACAGCTTCCTGCATTAGCAGTAGGCGTCACGATATATTGAACTGTCCCTGCTGCTGAGTTGCTGGGGTTGGTAAGGGTCTGATTTATTGTAGATCCTGTTCCGTTACTAGCGCCTGTAATACCTCCTGTTATAGTGCCCACGGTCCAGGAGAAAGAACTTGGTGTAGATGCAGTCAGGGAAATAAAAGGTCCTGTACCGCTGCATATTGTTGCTGTGTTAGTAGTAGTTACTGTAGGTTTTGGATTGACAGTTATCGGGACAAAGGCACTATTAAAACTGCATGACGTATCGGTAGTGCTTCTTACTACAACTCTTACCTGATCATTGTTGTTGAGATTATTTCTGGTGAAAGTTGTACTTGTGGCGCCAGAAACATTGACGCCATTGATCTGCCATTGGTAGGTGTGATTCGTGCCATCAGCGGGATTCGCAGTAAAAGTCACAGGTGTACCAGCACAAATCGTTGTGCCCGTATTTGCGGAAATAGAAACCGATGTCGGACACTGTCCCCACCCCACGGCCGAAGTCAGTATCAAAGCCCAAAAAGTAAATACTTGTAAAAGTAGTTTTTGTACCATATTCACAGCTTATTGGGGAGGGGGGAGAAAAGGCCTGAGGGAATGCCTTAACAGTCTAAGGTACTGCGAATTACTTAGAATAATAAGAAGTTTAGATTAAAGGCTTTAAAAAACGATATTTAGTAGTTAATTAACTTTTTGTCATTTGATTTAACTTTCTGAGTGTAAGAAATTTACTTCTATTGTTAAGTGTGAATAACCTCCGGAATCTTGAAGAAAGGTCATAAATTAAAAGGCCACCATAAGTTTCTTTATGGTGGCCTTTAATATAAAAATAATATTTCGTCTTATTCTCCCAAAAACGGATACCTGTAATCTGTCGCGGTTACAAAGGTTTCTTTTATTGTTCTTGGAGAGATCCAGCGGTAAAGGTTTAAAATTGAACCCGCTTTATCATTGGTTCCGCTTCCTCTGGCTCCACCAAATGGCTGGTTACCAACAACTGCACCTGTAGGTTTGTCATTGATGTAGAAGTTCCCTGCAGCATTCTGTAATGCCTTGGTAGCTTCAGCTGCGGCGTAACGGTCCTGTGAAAGTATCGCTCCTGTTAAAGCATATTCAGAATCATCTACCAGCTTTAATGTTTCCTCCCACTGGTTATCCTCATATAGATAAACAGTTACTACAGGACCGAATAATTCGGTACACATGGTACTGTACTTAGGGTTATCTGTAAGGATCACTGTAGGCTCTATAAACCAACCTTTAGATTTGTCATAATTTCCACCCACTACTATTTCTGCATCACTGTCATTTTTCGCGGCATCAATGAATTTTGCCAGTTTGTCAAATGAACCTTCATGGATCACTGCTGTAATGAAGTTGCTCATATCCTCCGGAGATCCCATCTTGAACGACTTTAGATCTTCAACAACATAGCCTTTTACTTCTTCCCACATGCTCTTTGGAATGTAAACCCTTGAAGCAGCACTACATTTTTGTCCCTGGAATTCAAAAGCTCCGCGGGAAATGGCAGTTGCCACTTGTTTTGGTTTCGCACTTGGGTGAGCAAGAATGAAATCTTTACCTCCGGTTTCTCCAACGATCCTTGGATACGATCTGTAGTTGTGAATGTTATCTCCAATTTGTTTCCAAAGGTTTTTGAATACAGTAGTACTTCCGGTAAAATGAAGTCCGGCGAAATCCCTGTGTTCAAGAACAACATCAGAGATCATTTTTGGATCTCCCATCACCATGTTAATAACCCCATCTGGCATTCCTGCTTCCTTGAAAACTTCCATGATCACCTGTGCAGAATACACCTGGGAATCACTTGGTTTCCAAATTGCTACATTCCCCATTAGTGCGGGTGCAGATGGCAGGTTTCCTGCGATAGCTGTAAAGTTGAAAGGAGTTACCGCATAGACAAATCCTTCCAATGGACGATATTCAAGTCTGTTCCATGCTTCCGAAGAAGATTCCGGTTGCTCTTCGTAAATGCGGGTCATGTATTCCACATTAAAACGAAGGAAATCGATCAATTCACAAGCCGAATCAATTTCAGCTTGAAAAATGTTCTTTGACTGCCCAATCATGGTCGCAGCATTGATCTTGTAACGGTAAGGACCTGCAATAAGCTCGGCAGCCTTAAGGAAAACAGCAGCTCGCTGTTCCCATTCAAGGTTCGCCCATTTTTTACGGGCTTCCAAAGCTGCATTTATAGCTTTTTCCACATGCTCTTTTGAAGCCTTATGGTAATCTCCAAGATGATGCTGGTGATCGTGCGGCGGATTCATGGGTGCCGTGTCACCGGTTTTGATCTCTTCGCCTCCAATATAAAGCGGCACCTCTACTTTGCTGTTGTACAATTCTTTATAAGCCTTTAAAACGGCCTCTCTTTCGGGGGTTCCCGGAGCATATGATTTTACTGGTTCATTTACTGCCTGCGGAACCTGGAATACACCTTTTCCCATAGTTTTATCAGATTTTTTTTGATTTCTAAATAAGTGTCGTAAAGGTAAAAAAATTAAAAGAATTTTACTTCCCCTAATTTTTTCTGAACTTTACTCAAAATCAGGAGCTAAAAGGTAATAAATCTTAATATTTTCATAATGTGCACCGTCAGCTTAACCCCTTTAAAAGGCGATAAATTATTTGTTCTTACTTCCAATAGAGATGAGGCACCCGGGCGGGAAACTTTGCCGCCAAAGATGTATGAAATAGAGGGCTTGAAAATGGCATTTCCGAAGGATGTTCTTGCCGGTGGAACCTGGCTTGGCGTGAGTGAGCGAAAGAGAGTGATCTGTTTGCTTAATGGGGAATTTAAAAAACATGTGCGAAAACTGCCGTACGGGAAAAGCAGGGGAGTGGTGGTTAAAGATCTTCTCGCTGCTGAAAATTTTACTGAAGCTGCGGAAGCTTATGATCTTTCGGAAGTTGAACCTTTTACCATTGTAGCTGCCGATTGGCAAAAGGAGCTTTTTTTTGCTGAATTTGTCTGGGATGGCAGTGCAAAACATTTCCGAAAGTTATCTCTTAAGCCGCACATCTGGTCTTCAAGCCCTCTTTATTCAGCTGAAATGAAGCAGGTGCGGGAAGATTGGTTTTCAGAACTTCAGAAACAGCAGGAATTAACGCCTGAAGCATTGCTGAATTTCCATTTTTCTGCAGGAGAGGGAGACATGGAGCAGGGAGTTGTCATGAACAGGGGGTTTGTAAGAACAGTGAGCATTTCCCAGCTAATTGTTTCCCCAAAAAAAGTGGAATTCTATTATAAAGACCTGGCTACAAAAGAGGAGTCAAATCTTGATTTGAAGATTTGAAGATTTGAAAATGCTCTAAGAATATTTAAACCTGCCTACTCTTATTTTTTGTATAGACTTTGGTAGGTCTTGAGTCTTAAAAAGAAGTGTCAAAAATGACATTTTTGAAGGTAATTTGAGAATTTGTTGATTTGAAAAATTTAAACATAACTCAGACCTGCCAAAAACTGAAAGACCTCTCGACTCCGCTCGAGGAGACATTGTATTAGTAGTCTGTTCAAAAAAATGGAATTTTTTAAGGACATTTGAAGATGTGCTGATTTGAAAACTTGAAGATACTCTAGAGTAAAAAAGACTTTAAACCTTTTTAGAAATAGGTGTTAAAAAGGTCATTTTCGGAAGGTGATTTCAGTTGCTGGTCACTTATTCAGCTCAAAAAACCTGAATCTCAGCCCTTAAACCTTAAACTTTAAACCTTGAACTAGTTGAGCGCAAAAGGAGCACTTAACTTAAATGAAGGGATTGCAACTCTGAATTTTCGGGTAGTGGTGAAATTGATCATGCTGTAAAAGCCACTCATGGCGCCAAAGGGAGAGGTGAGGAGACATCCACTTTTGTAGGTGTGGGATTCTCCCGGCTTTATTACCGGTTTTTTGCCAATAACGCCTTCGCCTTCTACAATTTCAGTTCGGTTTAAGGCATCTTTGATCTTCCAGAATCTCGAGGTAAGCTGCACAGAGTCTTTGCTCTGGTTTTCAATGGTTATTTGATAGCCAAAGGCGAAGTGGACTCTATAATTTTTATAAAAAGTCCCTTCAAAATTTGTTTCTATTGAGATTTTAATACCTCTGGTTATTTGTTGAATCATGCTAATAGATCGCAAAAGATGCAAGTATAGAAAATGCTGCAGCCACTAGCGCTAAAATAAAGAATATTATGTTGATTATGATAAACTTTAAAATCGTTTTAACTCTTCCCTGACCATAAAATCTTCGAAAAGCCTTGTAGAGGTAAAATAGGAAAATAAGATTGGTGAAACCTGTTACAGCACTAGTCTCTAAAATCGCGTCCAAATTGATGGAGATCCCATACAAAACAAACCAGGTAGTCTGGTTGTGAAAGGTAAATATTAGATGCTCCATATAGGTAAAAGGCCTTCTTAAGTAGAGCAGCCAAATGAAGAGTGCGAAAATTGGTAAGTAAAAGAAAATTATGAATGGTAGCTTACTAATAAAGTAGTCGTAGAACAAAGAGGGTTCAGAAATAAACCGGTTTGCATCTACTGTTTTTTTATAAAGCCAGTGATTGGAGGTGGTGTGCTCGTATTTCAAGCTATCAACGGCCGCCTTGGGATTTCTAATTTCTGTTTCGTTGTAAAATTTAGAATAAATCTCCAGCTTCTTAACCAGGCTATTCCAGTAACCCATAGTGTCCAATGATGCTTCTGGACGGTAGATATCCTTAACAGTAGTGGTGTCATTTAAAGGTAACACCAGGCCCACTTCAGGTCTGTCCACTCCTTCTGCTGCCAGGATAGAATCGGTCATTCTTATCTGTTCTTCCCGGGGTATTTCATTCTCCTGGGGAGCATCAAAGGTGGTGTCAAAATCATATGAAAAGCTCCAGGCTAAAAAGAACAAAATGGAAGCGCTAAGATAAAAGCGGTAAGGATTGGCATAGCGCACCCGCTTTCCCTCAATATAATCCTTAGAGATCTTTCCGGGTTTAAAAAGTAATACGCTAAGTGTTCTGTAAAACCGGGAATCATAAGCAAAAATACCTGCAAAGAATTCATTAAAAAAGTCGTCAAAGGCCAGTTTCTTGGTGCTGTTCAGCTGTCCGCAATTAGGGCAAAATTCGTCGCTAATATCAAGAGGGTGATAGCAGTTAAGGCACTCGGTGTTGCGGTATTTGAGCTTGTGACGCTCTTTGTAGATGGTCGGCAGATTGTTTCCTTTTTCCATGAGCTTCGGAAAAACTAGTTGCTGATATTTAATGATGTGGCATTGCCAACGCCAATGACTCTGGTATATCTTCCTCCGGGAGGCAGGTAATAGATTATGACGGTATAATCATTTTCAGTGCGAACAAAATTTCCGCTAATAAAACCTTCGTCAAGAATCCCGTCATTCCGCAGGTATACATATTTATAGTCATAATAACCTTGTTTAAAAAGGCGGGCATTTTCATAAGCACCTGTTTCAGGATTGTATTTTAGCCTGGTGCTCTCATCAAGATTAAAATTGTTAAACTCTCCATATAGATGTACCTCTCCACCTTCCAGCGGCTCAGGAGTACGAAGGGAAAAATGGGTCCATACATAACCTGCTTCAATATCATCTTCCTGGGCCATAAATTTTCTCACCACAAATTTTCCATTTATATCCGGGTTATAGGTGTAGGGTTCAAAGGCTCGGATTTTGTCCGGGAAGAGGTAATGATGGTAAAGGTCCTGGACATCGATATACTGGATTTTTACTGTAGCAGAGCGCAGGTCTTTGCTATCAAAATTTAAAAATTCGTTACCTGCCCAAAATGAGGTTAGCTCATCATATCTATAAATAAGGGTGGAGCCAATGTGGTATTGAGGAGTAATATTGTAAATGGCGGTTTTTAAATTATTGTTTTGAAGAATAACAGCCCAGACAGACTGTTCGGGCGTACGGATGATAAATTCCGGGGAATCAACTTCAAAATTGACCACTTGCTGGCTGTGTATCAACTTTACTTCTCTGGATTTTCTTACGTCTACCTGCACCGTCGTAAGAGGTTCGTAAACAATAAACTTTCGGGAGAATACCAGTTCTTTATTGTCATTGAAGATCTTGAGTAAGTAATTTCCGCTTACTTTTAAGCCACGGGTATTCTCATTAGGTACGTTAAGTTTGTAATGAGAGTAAAGCTGCAGGGTATTGAATGAATTTTCGTAATCTGTGATCCTTACGTTATCAAAACCTTTCAGATATTCATTTTTTAATAATTCTGAAGGTGTCCAGTCGTAGTTAAAATGTTCAATGGTATAATAATAGTTTGCTTCATCTCCCACAAGATCATCAAATGAAAGGAATATGGGATCTCCCAGGCGAACAATGGGCACGCCACTGTATTCATCTGCGCCGGTAAAGATCACGGTCCTGATATAGGTTGGCGGGTTAGTTTCAATTATTTGCTGGGCAGCAGCAAAGTAGATCCCGGAGAATATTAGAAAGGAGAGGGTAAAGAATAACTTCATGCACCAAAATTAAATCTAAATATACTGAAAAACTGATTACAGTCATTATTTGTTCGATTTAACAATATGGAGCGGAATTAATTCAGTTTAAATTGGGATTTATGGGTCGGAAATCTGTAAATTTGCCCGAATTTTAAATGAAATTTTAACACTTCGTCCTATGTCCAACGACATTAGAATTAAAAGAGGGCTTACGCTTCGCCTTAAAGGAGAAGCCGAAAAGACCCTCGTTGACGCACCCCGCTCTAAGACCTATGCTGTAAAACCACCCGATTTTCATGCGGTGATACCAAAGATGGTTATTAAAGAGGGTGCAAGAGTACAGGCAGGTGATGAGCTTTTCTTTTCGAAATATACCGAGAAGATTCGTTTTACTTCCCCTGTTAGTGGTACTTTAAAAGAAATATTAAGGGGTGACAAACGCCGTATCCTTGAGGTAGTGATTGAAGCCGACGCTTCTGATGAATTCCGGGAATTCGGAATTCTTGATCCGCTTAAAGCCGATTCTGAGGCTGTAAAAGAGAGGATCCTTGAAAGCGGAAGTTGGGCTTTTATCAATCAACGACCCTACGATATTCCAGCGGATCCCAAAGATACTCCAAAAGCTATTTTTGTTTCGGCAATGAACACGGCGCCTCTGTCTGCAGATGTTGAGTTTATTCTTAAAGACCGTATGGAAGCATTCCAGGCTGGACTTAATGCTTTAACCAGGTTAACGCCGGGTAAAGTACATGTCTCTGTAGCCGGGAAAGGAGAGGGCATTTTTAATGGTCTTAAAAATGTCGAAATGCATAAGGTTTCCGGTCCTCATCCTGCAGCTAACGTAGGGGTTCAAATCCATAAGGTTGATCCTATTAATATTGGCGAGCGGGTATGGACAGTGCAACCGGAAGATGTTGCGAATATTGGAGATCTTTTCCTTACCGGAAAATATACTGCGGTTCGTACTGTAGCTGTTTGTGGAAGTGAAGCCAAAGACAGAAAATATTTTAGAACTACCATTGGAGCTCCCGTTGCCGATCTTGTTGGTGCTGTGGATACTAAAAATGTCAGGATTATTTCCGGAGATGTTTTAACCGGTGAGCAGGTAAATAATGAACAGTATATCGGCTTCTTTCCAAATGAACTTACTTTAATACCCGAGGGTAACAAGTATCGTATGTTCGGATGGTTGCCTTTCACGTACAACAACATTCCATCTAATTCCCGTACCTCATTAACATGGATGTTCCCTAAAAAGAAATTTGAAGTGAACACCAACCTTCACGGGGAAGAAAGAGCGCTTGTAGTGACAGGTGAAATGGAGGAGGTAATGCCAATGGATATCTATCCTATGCAGCTGTTAAAGGCCTGTATGGCAGCCGATATTGAAAAAATGGAAAATCTTGGGATCTATGAAGTGGCTCCCGAAGATTTTGCACTTGTCGATTATGTGAACACTTCAAAAATAGAGGCGCAAGAAATAATACGCTTAGGATTGGATCTTATGATCACCGAAGTTGGATAAACTGTTTACTATGGAATGGATTAGACAAAAATTAGATAAATTTAAGGAGCCCTTTTCAAAGGGAAAGAAACTGGAAAAGTATTCCCCGGCTATTAATGCGCTGGATACTTTCCTTTTTACTCCAAATCATACTACTAAAAAAGGAGCTCACGTTAGAGATGCGGTAGACTTGAAAAGGGTGATGATCACTGTGGTGCTCGCTCTTGTTCCTGTGCTGCTCTTTAGTATGTGGAATGTGGGTTACCAGTACCTCAAACAAATCCAGCCCGAAGTTGATTTTTGGGATGCATTTGGGCACGGAGCTTTAGAGATATTGCCAATGATCGTGGTTTCATACGCGGTTGGTCTTGGAATAGAATTCGCTTTTGCGATTTTTAGAGGTCACGAAGTGAACGAAGGTTACCTGGTTACAGGACTTTTAATTCCTATGATCATGCCTGTTGGCTTACCTTTATGGATGCTTGCAATTTCGGTTGTTTTTGCTGTTATCATTGGAAAAGAAGCCTTTGGTGGAACCGGGATGAACATCCTTAACCCTGCGCTTACTGCACGTGCTTTTGCCTTCTTTGCTTATCCTACATACATGTCGGGTAACCAGGTTTGGGTAATGAACGCTGCAGAAGTTGATGGTGTTTCGGGAGAAACTATTTTAGGAACTCTTGCTGCCGGTCAACCGGTTGAATACACTACTATGGATATGTTCTGGGGAATGATTCCGGGATCGGTTTCAGAAACTTCGGCAGCATTATGTCTGTTGGGGGCGCTATTCCTTATCTTTACTAAAGTAGGTAGCTGGAGGATCATGGTAAGTGCTGTGGTTGGAGCTTCGGTAATGGGCTTGATCTTTAATGCACTTCCTGCAATGGGAATTGAGGGTAACGCCCTTACCAATTTCCCATGGTACAACCACCTGGTTGCCGGAGGATTGGCTTTTGGTATAGTTTATATGGCAACAGATCCTGTTTCGGCGTCACAAACCTATAAAGGTAAATGGATATATGGATTTCTTATAGGTTTCTTATCGGTAATGATCAGGGTGTTTAACCCTGCCTATCCCGAAGGAGTAATGCTTGCTATTCTATTAATGAACGTTTTTGCACCAACTATTGATCACTACGTGATACAGGGCAATATTAAACGAAGAGTGAAAAGAAAGGCAGCAGGAATTAACAAACAAGTTGAAACTGTAGTATAGTTATGGAAGAGAAAACTGTAAATAAAACGAACACCAACTCATATACTTTTATTTTCGCCATTGTTATGGTGGTAGTAGTAGGGGTGGTGCTTGCTTTTGCCGCTACTTCATTGCAGCCTATGCAATATGAGAACATGCGCCAGGAGAAGATGCAAAATATCCTTGCTACTGTAGGTGTTGAAACCGACAGAGCCGGAGCCGAGGCTTTGTTCCAGGAATATATTAAAGAACAACTTGTTCTTAATAATGCAGGTGAAATTAAGGAAGGTGTAAATGCCTTTGATGTTGATCTTGCAAAGGAACTTAAGCGTACTCCCGAAGAGCAGAATTATCCGCTTTATCTGGCTGAAGTAGAGGGGGAGACTTACTACATCATTCCTCTTAGGGGAGCAGGTCTTTGGAATGCTATTTTTGGATACATCGCTTTAAAGAATGATGTGAACACTATCAAAGGAGCTGTCTTCGATCACCTTGGAGAAACACCGGGTCTTGGAGCCGAGATCACCCAGGAGTGGTTTAGAGAACGCTTTACAGATGAGAAGATCTTCAATGAGAATGGAGAGCTAATAGGAGTATCTGTTGTTAAAGGTAATGCCAGTACTTCTAAGGAGGATAATAAGGTTGATGCGATCTCGGGTGCAACTATTACCGGAGATGGTGTTTCAGATATGATTTCTGAAAGGCTTAAGCATTATCTGCCTTATTTCAAGAGCAAAACCGATATTAACGTTGCAAGTAATTTATAATTATGGCACAGGAAATAAAAAATAAGCCTGAGCAATTGGCTGAGGTGGATAAGGAAAACAAGAAAGATGCAATGATCCTTTTCCTTTCAGATTCGGAGGAGAAAGAGCATTTTCTTTCAAAAGCCAACAGGAAACTGCTTTCAGATCCTCTTGACGATGATAACCCTATCACCGTGCAGGTATTGGGAATCTGTTCTGCACTTGCGATCACCGTGCAGTTAGAACCGGCTATTGTTATGGCAATTGCGGTAATGGCGGTAATGGCCTTTAGTAACATGATCATTTCGGCATTGAGAAATCTTATCCCAAACAGGATAAGGATCATCGTTCAGCTGGTTGTGGTTGCGTCTTTAGTGGCTTTAGTAGATCAGGTTCTTAGAGCATATGCTTACGATGTGAGTAAACAGCTTTCAGTATTTATTGGTCTTATTATTACCAACTGTATAGTAATGGGACGTTTGGAAGCTTTTGCGCTTGGAAACGGTATTTACAAATCCTTTCTCGATGGGATAGGAAACGCAGCAGGATATGGTCTTATCCTTATTATTGTTGCTTTCTTCCGTGAATTGTTAGGAGCCGGAAAATTATTCGGTTATGAAGTACTTGGGCACAAAGGAGTTACTCTTGCAGAATCTACAGGTCTTTATGCCCTTGGATATGAGAACAATGGATTAATGCTGTTATCACCCATGGCACTTATCGTGGTTGGGATCATAATTTGGGTACAGCGTGCAAGGAATAGAAAACTCATTGAAGCCTAATCACAAACCACAAAAAATTCGAATATGGATTATATAAATTTATTCGTACGAAGCATCTTCATAGAAAATATGATCTTTGCTTATTTCCTCGGAATGTGTTCGTACCTGGCAGTTTCCAAAACAGTGAAGACAGGGGTTGGATTAGGAGCAGCGGTTATTTTCGTTCTTTCTATTACCGTGCCTATCAACTTTTTACTGGATAAATATCTTCTAAGACCGGGAGCACTTTCCTGGCTTAATGAAGAATATGCGACTATTGACCTTAGTTTCTTAAGCTTTATTATGTTCATTGCCGTTATTGCGGCCATGGTACAGCTTGTAGAAATGATTGTGGAGAAATTTGCTCCGGCCCTTTATGGAGCTTTGGGGATCTTTCTTCCTTTGATCGCGGTGAACTGTGCCATCCTTGGAGGTGCACTTTTCATGCAGCAAAAAGATTTCTCCGGGATTGGAGAAGCGGCTACTTATGGCTTCGGAAGTGGAATTGGCTGGTTCCTGGCTATTCTTGGAATTGCTGCCATTCGCGAAAAAATTGCCTATTCAAATGTTCCAGCTCCTTTAAAAGGATTAGGAATAACTTTTATCATCACCGGACTTATGGCTCTTGGATTCATGAGTTTCATGGGAATCAAACTATAGAGAGAAAGCAATGGAAGTAATTATAGCAAGTGTTGTCGTATTTTTAGTCCTGATCTTAATTTTGGTGGCTGTTCTTTTGGGAGCAAAAGCAAAATTAATTCCGTCGGGACCAGTAACGATCAATATTAACGGAGAAAAAGATTTGGAAGTTGGTTCCGGGGGAACCTTGCTTTCAACTTTGGGAGAGAACAAGCTGTTTCTGCCATCTGCCTGTGGTGGTGGTGGAACCTGTATGCAGTGTAAGTGTATTGTTTCTGAAGGTGGTGGAAGTATCTTGCCTACCGAAGAACCAAACTTTACCAGAAAAGAGATTGCCGACGGTTGGCGTTTAGGTTGCCAGGTAAAGGTTAAGCAGGATATGAAGATCACAATTCCTGAAGAAGTCTTTGGAATTAAGAAATGGACTGCAACAGTAGTTAGTAACTATAACGTAGCATCATTTATCAAGGAGTTCGTTGTAGAGATCCCTGAAGATATGGACTACAAAGCAGGAGGGTATATTCAGATCGAAATTCCTAAGTGTGAGGTCAAATATGAAGATATGGACATCACTGCGCATCCTGAAGAGCACCCCGGCGATCCTCAGAAATTTAAAACAGAATGGGACAACTTCAATTTGTGGCCATTAGTAATGAAGAACGTGGAAACTGTTGAGCGTGCATACTCGATGGCTTCTTATCCTGCCGAAGGAAGAAGGGTCATGCTAAACGTGCGTATTGCTACTCCGCCATGGGATCGTGCTAAGAACGACTGGATGAGTGTTAATCCTGGTATTGCATCTTCTTATATTTTCAATCAAAAAGAAGGAGATAAAGTTGTGATCTCAGGACCTTACGGGGAGTTCTTTATCAACCACAGTGAGGCCGAAATGCTTTACGTTGGTGGTGGGGCCGGAATGGCGCCAATGCGTTCACACCTGTATCATCTTTTCAGAACACTTCAAACCAACCGTAAAGTGACTTACTGGTATGGAGGTCGTTCTAAAAGAGAATTGTTCTATGTAGACCATTTTAGAGCTCTTGAGAAAGATTTCCCTAACTTTAAGTTCTACGTTGCTCTTTCTGAACCTTTAGAAGAAGACAACTGGAAAGAAAAAGACGGAATCGACGGGGAAGGTGATGGATTCGTTGGATTTATTCACCAGGTGGTGATTGATAATTACCTGAATCATCATGATGAACCCGAAGATATTGAATTCTATTTTTGTGGACCGCCATTGATGAATAAGGCAGTAGAAAAAATGACCGATGACTTCGGTGTTCCACCGGAGAATGTAAGATTTGATGATTTTGGAGGATAATCCAAAACTAAATATAAAGAACAGCTGCCTTTTGGCAGCTGTTTTTGTTTTAAAGCGAACTGTATTAATAGGAAATAATTAAATTTGTTTCATGTCGCAACTTACGAAGCAGGAACTGCACAATTTGGCTATGAATATCGTGGGCAAAGACCTCGAAGATCAGGGTTACGAATTTCTCGGGGTAAACAGTGATTTCAAAAAGGATCCGCAGTTCGTCGCATTGAAAGATAAGAAGTTGCATTTTGTTGTGGTAAGGGCTATTGATTATCCTTATGATCCCCGGGAGATCGATTTGATCTTTCTGGAGACCGTAAAGCAGCATGCGATCAAGTTCAACGCCCGTACCTTCTATGCAGGAGTAGGACTTGCCAATTCCAAAGATTATGAACTGCCGGTTTCCAGCACAGAAGATTATGTAGTCAATTACCCCGGATTAAAAGAGATCTAAAAATGACATTTTCAAGACCTATTGCTGTACTTTTTTTATTTTTTCTTAGTGTATCCTGCTCAGAGATCGATGAGCAAAGGAAGGCCTATGGAGAAGCCTTGGGTACTACCTATTCCATAACTTATTATTCTGAAGATATGATCCCCCTGGATAAGGCGCTGGATTCTATTTTTGAGAGGGTAAACCAATCCATGAGTACCTACAGAGATTCATCTGACATATCCAGAATTAACCAGGGAGATAGTCTCGTAAAGGTTGACAGTCTTTTCCAGGAGGTCTTTTTGATCTCAAAACAGGTGTGGGAGGATAGTAACAGGTACTTTGATCCTACTGTGGGGGATTTGGTTAATCAATACGGTTTTGGGCCCGAAGCAGGTTCTAAAGAAATAGATTCTGTAGCCATTGATTCCCTTATGCGATATGTTGGTTTTGAAAAACTGGAATTAAGAGGTGACAGACTTATAAAGGAATCTCCCCAGGTCTATCTCGACTTTAATGCCATCGCCAAAGGGTATGCAATTGACCTCATTGGTCATTATATGGACTCAAAGGAAATTGAGGATTATCTTATTGAATTGGGAGGAGAACTTCTTGCAAAGGGCGTCAACCGGGAGAGAGGATCCTACTGGACTGTTGGGATCGATGATCCTATGCAGGAGGAAGGACAAAGGGAGCTAACGGCTACAATAGAACTGCGTAACAGAGCCATGGCCACATCAGGTAACTATCGGAAGCACAGAACAGATCCTGAAACAGGAGCGCTTTATGTGCACACCATCAACCCTCTTACCGGCTTTGCTCAAAAAAGTGATCTTTTAAGTGTTACTGTTCTTGCTGAAAACTGTGCTTTAGCCGATGCTTATGCGACTGCTTTTATGGCTATGGGCTACGATCTCTCAAAGCTGCTGCTTTCAAAAAATGACGAACTTGATGCTTTTCTTATCTACTCTACCCTGGAAGGGGAAATGAAGGAATTTGCCACGCCCGGTTTTGAAGAGCTAATGGAGGATCTTTAAAAGATCCATAGCAAGGAGACTGCAAGCGTTACCAAAATTTAAAGTTGAAAAGTGAACCTGACTGTAACTTCTGTGAGGTTGCATTGTAAGGAAACGATCCTTACTCTCTATTCTTCGCAATTCATAGAACCTAATATAAAGATGTGCCGGTTCTATTTTTTTGCCACGGGAATGATCTCCCCTTTGGCCAGCCTGTATTTATCCACAAGCTCCGGGGATAATTGGGAGGTGAGGTCAACTTCTTCTACCTTAAAACCTATTCCTCTTAATTTTTCAAAATAATCCCGGCCATAAACTCTTACATGATCATATTGGCCAAAGATCTTTGCCCGCTCCTTTGGATCTGTAATAGAATCATCTTCAAAGGTTTTTTCCCTTTTCAGGTCCTGTGGTATTTGTAAGATGGCTGTGCCACCGGGCTGTAGGATCCTGTACAGTTCCTGCATTGCTTTGGTGTCATTGGGAATATGTTCCAGGACATGGTTGCACAAAATGAAGTCAAAACTGTTGTCCTCAAATGGAAGGTCACAAATATCAGCTTTTACATCGGCCAGGGGGGAATTAAGATCGGTGGTTGTGTAATCCAGGTTCTTCAGTTTCCGGAAGCGCTTATAAAAGGCCTGTTCAGGTGCAAAATGCAGCACTTTGTGAGGGGCAGTGAAGAAAGTCGTGTGATCCTTCAGGAAAAGCCAGAGGAGGCGGTGTCGCTCGAGAGAAAGGGTAGAGGGGGAAAGAACATTTTCCCGCTGCTCTTCATAACCGTAAGGCAAAAATTTTGAAAAACTACGGCCGTCGATGGGATCGGTGTATTTATTACCTCTTAAAGTGAATAGAAAAAATGGCTTCACCACATAACTAAGCCGAATGAGCACAGGACGGGGAATCTTGTTTAGAAAAAACTTGAAAGTCTTCCCGATCATACCTTAATATCTCCCCAATTTTCTCCCGACTTGATCCTGTACAGTTGCATTTCTGAAACCCCGAATTGCTTTGCCAAGATCCTAATGCGGGTCTTTCGGTTTGGATCAAGCAGCTTTTTCTTAAGGATGGTCGCCTGAGCGTAAGAAAGTTTAGAATAGCATTTGATGGTGCCAAGTTTGCGCTTCAGTTTATTCTTTTTTACCTGCGGATTGTTTTGCTGGTGAGCAACCCACTCTTTTTTAGTCACCCAGGCAAGATTATTTACATTGTTCTCTGTCTTCTGGTAGTTCTTGTGGATGACAAATTCATCTCCTTCTTTCTTCGGAATAAAAAGTTCAGCAACTACTCTATGAATATAGCAGGCTTGTTTTTTGCCATTTTTGAGAGTAGCTACAAAGGTGAGGAAACCCTGTGATTTTCCGCCTTTTAGAAGATCTCCGTCAGGATTTTTTACGTAACTAACTACTCTTCCATAATTCGAAATGGCATAACGAAAACGTTCATGCCAGTTCTCTCTGGAATAGGGGAGCCACTTTTCCTGTCGAAAATTTTTAATCATTGAAGTTGATGGTTTTGGCCCTAAATTCTTCTTCCTCGTCACTTTCTATTCCCAGAGCCTGATAAATGTAGTGAAAAGTTGATAACAGTTCCGGTTTTCCGTCGATTAATGCAATATCATGTTCAAAGTGGGCACTGGGTTTGTTATCTGCTGTTAAGATCGTCCAGCCATCACGTAATTGTTTAATGCGGTGAGTACCTGCGTTGATCATTGGTTCAATGGCTACCACCATTCCTTCAACAAACTTTTTTCCGCGGCCGCGCTTCCCGTAATTGGGCATTTCGGGATCTTCGTGCATCTTGGCTCCAAGACCATGGCCTACCAACTCCCGAACCACCCCAAAACCGTTCTTTTCGGCATATTGTTGTATGGCAAAGCCCACGTCTCCAACCCGGTTCCCCAGTTTGAACTCCCGGATCCCGACGTATAAAGATTCTTTAGTTACATCCAGTAACTTCTGAGTTTCAGGATCTATTTCGCCCACGCTAAAGGTATAGGCATGATCGCCGTAAAAGCCATTTTTGAAAGCCCCGCAATCTATAGAGATCACATCTCCTTCTTGTAAGGGTTCATTATTTGGAATCCCATGTACCACCTGTGCATTAGGGCTCATACATAAAGAATTGGGAAAATCATACATTCCAAGAAAACCCGGGCTCGGCACCATGGTCGCGAATAAATTCTTCGGCCATTTTATCCAGGTGCAGGGTAGTGACTCCGGGTTTGACTTCCGAAGCCAGCATTCCCAGGGTTTTTGACACAATTAAGGCACTGTGGCGTATGAGTTCAATTTCTTCTCTGGTCTTTGGTATGATCATTATAACTTCTTAAAAATTTCAAGTAATCTATTGTTTTTCTTCTTAGGCTCTATCGCCTTTGAAGATGAGTTGGCAAGCTGATGATAGATTTCTCCCCAGGGAGGTAATCCATTGATGTTGCGGTCATCGATAAAAATATCGGCCAGGATCTTTCGACTCATGACCTGTTCTTCATACTGCTCTTCGGGATAACTTTTATTGATCGCATAAAATTTGATCCCTTTACTCTCGCAAAATTCTACTGCTTCAGTAAGTTTGATTCCGCTTCTATAGGTCCACAGTATAATTTGATGTCCCTCCTGTTGAAGTTTCTGAAGGGTTTCAAAGGCAAACAAAACCGGCTTTCCAATCTTCGGATAACGATTCTCCACCAGTGTTCCGTCAAAATCTACTGCTATAGTTAACAAATTGGGCATATGTAAAAACGACAATTAAACATAAAAAACTGTGTTATTGCTGGTAAGGATGATTGTATTCCTGTCCAGACACAATTTTTGCTATATCCTCTTCCAGTTCTTCATTTGAGTACTCAACGAACCTCCCTGCTTCTTCTCCATCTTTAAAGAATATAATTGTGGGAACATATATTACATCATATTCTTTTTGACCGTCGTTGGGCAGAGTTTTGTCTTCACTTACTGCCTTTACCTGCAGCCTGGATAAATCGTAATCACTTAGCTCTAAGAGTTTATAGAACTTTGGAACTTCCCGCTGGCTATCTGCGCACCAGGTGCCCATGAACATAACGATCTCATAGTCATTGATATTCTCCTGGATGGTCTGTAAAGCTGCTTCATCTGGCTTATAAGATTTGTACATAGGATCAAACCAGGTGGAGAAAGGTGGCTGCTGAAAATCTTCCAGCTCTACTTCCCCTATCAACAGATCATTTTGATCCTCCTGTGTAACAATCTCTTCGGGTATATTTTTATTTTCAGTTTCTGGTTCCTTAGAGCTACCGCAATTGGCAGCCGTTATCAATAACATTAAATAAAGAAAAAATTTCATTCTTAAAATAGAGGTTTTTGGGTCATTAACTGGGGTTTTTCCACGCCCATGAGTTTTAAAATAGTGGGTGCGATATCTCCTAAAATTCCATCTTTGACATCTTTTACATCCTTATCCACCAAGATAAATGGTACGGGATTCGTAGTGTGGGCCGTATTAGCACTCCCGTCACTATTTATCATGAATTCACTATTACCATGATCGGCTATAACAAGAACAGAGTAGTCGTTCTCAACAGCAGCATCCACAACTCTTTTAGCGCACTCGTCAACTGTTTCACATGCTTTTACTGCTGCTTCAAATACTCCCGTATGACCTACCATATCGGGATTTGCGAAATTGAGACAGATAAAATCGGCAGATTTGCTTTTGATCTCCGGCACTATTGCATCGGTTAATTCATACGCACTCATTTCAGGCTGCAGGTCGTAAGTCGCTACCTTGGGAGAATTGATCATGATACGCTGTTCCCTCTCAAATGGCGCCTCTCTTCCGCCGGAAAAGAAAAATGTTACGTGAGGATATTTTTCGGTTTCGGCAATACGAATCTGGGATTTTCCGGAATGTTCCAGCACTTCACCCAGAGTAGCCTTAATGTCTTCTTTATTAAATACTACATTAATATTCCTAAAGGTCTCATCATACCGTGTCATGGTGACGAAGTACAGAGGCAAAGATTTCATATCCTGTTCCGGGAAATCTTTTTGGGTCAAAGCCTGGGTAAGCTGTCGGCCGCGATCGGTCCTAAAGTTAAAGAAGATCACTACTTCTTCCTCTTTCAAAGTGGCGACAGGATTACCATTATTATCTGTCATCACTATAGGTTTGATGAACTCATCGGTAATATCATTGTCATAACTCTGCTGAATAGCTTCGGCAGCATTTTGATGTTTTTCACCAATGCCCTTCACAATTAGATCATAGGCCAGCTGAGTTCTTTCCCATCGTTTATCCCTGTCCATGGCGTAATATCTGCCAATCACAGAGGCAAGTTTACCATTTGTTTTCTCCAGGTGCTCCTGTAAGTCCTCAATAAAACCTTTTCCGGAGTTTGGATCAACATCACGACCATCGGTAAAAGCATGGACGTATTTCTCTTTTATTCCATATTCCTCTGCTGCAGAGAGCAGTCCCTTTAGGTGGTTGATATGGGAATGTACTCCTCCGTCACTCACTAATCCCATAAAATGCACAGGTTTATTATTGGCTTTAGCATAATCAAAAGCCTGTTCTAAAACCGGTTCTTTTCCGAGGGTATTATTTTGTACGGCCAAATTGATCTTTGCCAGATCCTGGTATACAATTCTTCCCGCACCAAGGTTCATATGGCCAACTTCACTATTGCCCATTTGCCCTTCGGGCAGTCCCACGTTCATTCCATCGGTTCTCAACCGACTATGAGGATATTTTTTATAAAGGGAATCTATGAATGGGGTATTTGCCTTGTCAACGGCCGATGTATTGGGGTCATTGCTAATCCCCCAGCCGTCCAGGATCATCAATATTACTTTCTTATCCATTAAAATATGTATTTGCGCAAAGATACGAAATATGACTGGTGAAGAAAGTTTTAAAAGGAGTATGTGATAGTTCAGTTAGTGTGTTAGCTGTTAATTAAAATTTTAACAATATTCAATTTACATTATATAATATTTTTACAATTAATGCGTTTATATTTGACAAAGAGAGGAATGTTAATATCCTCATTATTACTGAATTATTCTTGCATTTATGGTCTTTGGTATGACCTTTGAAACATATATGGCAACTAATCACTTAACAAAAAAATATGATAAATAAAATAACTGCCTCTGTTCTCTTTTTGTCTTTAACCGCCACATTCGCCTTCACCACCTACGAGCCTAATGCCGAGGCTGCCCTTGCCGCCAATACTTCCGTCAAAGAAGAAGTGGAAGCAATAGCCGCACCAACCGCCGAAGAAAAAATTAACCTTCTTTATGAAGAATTTGCCACTGTAAATGAAAATATGCCTTCCATGGTTTCTTTCACTTATGCAATTACAGGGTACAACAAACTTGAAGACGAGGAAAAGATTGAAAATAAACTCCTAAGTATTGTAGACTTTAGTCTTCCTTCTACAGAAAAAAGATTGTGGATCCTTGATATGGAAAGCAATAAGGTCCTTTATCATACCTATGTTTCCCACGGAAAGAATACAGGAGGAAACATGGCTACAAAATTCTCTAATACCCCAAATTCCCTGCAGAGTTCCCTTGGTTTTTATGTTACCGCTGAAACTTACTACGGAAAAAATGGTCTATCCCTTTTTATCGACGGTATGGAGAAAGAGTTTAACTCCAAGGCTCGTGAGCGATACGTTGTAATTCATGGAGCAGATTATGCTAAAGGAGTCATCTATTCAAAGACTTGGGAGATTAGGTCGAAGCTATGGATGTCCTGCCGTGCCTACCGAAGTATCTAAGGAGATCATCAATAAAATCAAAGGTGGATCTGCGTTGTTTATCTACCACACGAATGATAATTACATCGCGAACTCCACTTATATTAATAACCAGACGGTATAATTATTCCGCTGTTAATTTCGTGTAGATCTGTTTATCGAGATCATATACATCATTAATTACTACAGTTTTATTTCCGGCCCTCCAGGCAGTCCAATAGAAGTGATGGACCTGGATGGGCCGGTCTACTTCTACAGTAGTCGTTTCTCCTGAATTTATAATTTCCTGAATCCTGTCCTGGGTCCATTCATCCTGATTTTCTACCACATACGAAGCCAGATCAATGGCATTTTCCACTCGTACACAACCCGAACTTTCTGCACGTTGTGTTTGACTAAACAGGCTTTTGGCCGGGGTGTCGTGAAGGTATATTAAGTATTTGTTGGGATACATGATCTTCACTCTTCCCAGGGGATTAGAAGGTCCGGCGCGTTGAGTAAAGGTATAGTTTCGGGCATCCGGGCTGTTCCAATCTACGCTTGAAGGATCAATTTGTTCTCCTGTTGTGCTGGTGACCGTCATGTTGTTCTTTTGAGAATAGGATCGATCGGCCGCCATTTTAGGAATTATATCCTTGGATTTGATTGTAGGCGGAACCGTCCATGTAGGATTGATCACCAGGTGATTAATGGTATCCGAAAAAATTGGAGTTTGCCGTGCTTTTGCGCCCGCAATAACATTATGCTGCCTAATCGTATCGCCGTCTTTTACCACCGCCAGTTTAAAATTGGGAATGTTTATCAAAATATAGTGATCTCCCAAATCTCTTGGATACCAGCGCCACCTCTCCAGGTTTGCGAGAATCTGGTTGTAAATATCTTTTGGTCCTTTATTTAGTTCATCAATGGTAGAGTTTCCTATAATACCATCGGTTTGAATACTTTTACTCTGCTGAAATTCCTTTACTGCTTCAACCAGTTCTTCTGAATAAACATTACCAGTTCCTGAAGTATCGGCTTCAAAGCCATTCAATTCCTGAAGCCTTTGTGCTATAGCATTTATACGGGGATCAGATTCTTCCGGTTTTATAAGCTCTCCACGGGAAATTTTCTTAGAAGAGGTCTCTTCGGCCTGAGCATCTTTATACTCTGCAAGGCTTTTCTTTAAATCGCGATAGATCTGGTGAGACGGTTTCAAGTCTTCTAAAACGGCAGGAATGTTATTGTTTTCGATCCCCTGTTGAAGCAGGGTCGTGAAATCTTTTTCTTTTCGGGATATTCCCCAAAACTCATGCAGCTCTTCAGGATTTAGTTTTCCGTAATAAAGATCCCGGGCGTAAGTAAGAAAAGCATCCGATAATATTAAATCGAGTCGGGCTGCCTGCGTGGAGTTAATATCTGTGGCCGAAAGTAGGGAATCGATCTCTTTCCCGTGATAATCATTGAAGTTAAGTCCTTCTTTGTCTGCACTTTTTAGACTGGTGTAAAAGGCATGTAGCCTCTCACCGTCACGCCACAGGGATTTGTAATCGCGCTCACTGTAAATTTTTTCCAGTGATCCCCCTTCAAAAATGTCATTATTGGCAGATATTTCTGTTTTTATTCCATCGGGTGAAGCTTCAGTTATTCTTTCCGAAGCCTCGACCGATGATGCCTTTGTTGCAGGATCATTTTTATCTCCCTGGCATGCGCTTAGGCTAATTAATAATATAAGAACTGGAACTAAAAGTATTCTTTTCATAACTCTGGGGGATTTTTGTACATCACAATATGCATACACACATTGGGAATCATAAAAGCGGGGCCTTTAGTTTTATACCCGTACTTCTCATAGAAACCTACTGCGGTCTCTCGTGCATTAAACCATAGAAGAATGCTGGGATTTTTCTTTTTCAGGAGTTTTTCCCCTTCTAAAAGGAGTTTTTGGCCCAGCTTTTTTTCGCGATAGGCCTGCAATACGGCCATACCTCTTAACTGGTATTGGTGTGGGGCGTTAAAAAGGGCATTTTTACGTGCAACATACGTTGCAACTGCGACAAGATTTTCGCCGTCAAAATAACCTAAGTGAATGGTGTCTTCTTCCAGGTCTCCTTCAAAAAAGCATTCTTTCAAAGGCCTTCCCGGGCGCAGGACTTCCTGCCGCACCGGGTAGGTTTCTTCGGCTGTAATCTTCCGGATCAAAGCTTTGGATTATTCTTCGGTAGCCTGTACCTCCTGGTATTCTTCGTGCCGCTCAAATTGTTTTGCGGCATATTTACAAAGCGGATCTATCTTCAGGTCTTTTTCCCGTGCATAATCCACGCTGTGCTTTACAAGATCGCTGGCTAAACCTTCCCCGGAGTGTTCCGGGTTGGTCTCTGTATGGTCCAGGGTCATGATATTATTATCATTAAGGGTGTAGGTAAGTTCGGCAACAATGTCACCATCTTTTTCAATGTAGAACATTCCTTTCCCGTCTGTTTCTTTTTGCTGAATATCTTTGTTCATCTTTATTTTTTTTGAAGGATCTCGTCTACGATCCCGTATTCTACAGATTCTGATGCGTCCATCCAGTAATCCCGGTTGAAATCTTTATAAACACGCTCATAAGACTGACCGCAATTTTCTGCCAGGATGCGTGCACTTTGTTCTTTGATCTTAAGGATCTCTGCTGCCTGGATTTCAATATTGGAAGCCTGGCCCTGGGCACCGCCACTGGGCTGGTGGATCATTACTTTTGCATGAGGCTGTACAAACCTTCGGCCTTTGGCTCCTGCCGAAAGTAGAATTGACGCCATTGAAGCGGCAAGACCCGTACAAATTGTGGAGACCGGGCTGTTAAGGCTAAGCATGGTATCATAAATTGCGAAGCCAGCAGTAACATACCCTCCGGGGCTGCTAATGTAAAACTGTATCTCTTCGTTACCGGTAGCGTCAAGATACATCATCCTTTCAATAACATGCTTGGCTGTTTTTTCATTTACCGTTCCCCAAATAAAAATTTTTCTATCGTTGAGCAGGGAGCGTTCAATTTGATCCTGAATTTTTCCGGTTTTATCTGTGTCTTTCATGTGGAATTTTAAATTATTGTAGCTAAAAATATGACTATTTTTGCAGAAAAGAAGGGGATGAACCTTGCATTTAACAAGATTTTAAAGGAAGAAATTCCGCAAATACTGCCTATGATCCAGGAGTTGATGGGACATCAGTTTTCTAATGAGATCCTTACCCAAAGGTTTTCTGAAATGTTCGATCAAAATTATGAATGCTTCGGAATTTTTCATGAGGGCGAACCTGTGGGGGTTTTTGGGATGTGGTTTATGACCCGGCACTATGCCGGTCGGTCCTGTGAACCAGATCATATATTCATTAAGGAGCCCTACAGGAGTAAAGGAGTAGGGAAAAAACTTTTTCAGTTTATTTATGAATACGCCGCCAAAAAGGGATGTGAAACATCTGAACTTAACAGCTATGTGAGCAACTATCGCAGTCATAAATTTTACCTGAATGAGGGTTATGAGATCAAAGGGTATCATTTCCTGAAAAAGCTTTAAAATTATTTTGAGCAATAAAAACTTTCAGTATATATTTGCAGTGCAATATCAACGCGGGAGTAGCTCAGTTGGTAGAGCGTCAGCCTTCCAAGCTGAATGTCGCCGGTTCGAACCCGGTCTCCCGCTCAAAGCCTCGTCGAAAGACGGGGCTTTTTTTATGCGGGAGATCGGGTGAGAAGCCTGTCCCGAGCCCCTCGTCAAGCTCGGGATAAACTCCGTCGAGGGGAACCCGGTCTCCCGCTGGTCGAAAGACGGGGCTTTTTTTATGCGGGAGATTGATTGAGATCGGGTGAGAAGCCTGTCCCGGACTTAATTATCTTATGATTCTGCCTTTTTTGAAAAGACCGCAGATCTCCCGGTACACAGGGATCTTAAATTATATTTGGTTCAATGAAACTGTTAATTGTTTCTTATTAACAATAGCGACTAGCCGGCATTATTTGTACATTAATAACGGATTTCACTTTAAATCTCCAAAAATGAGACAAATCAACCTCTTTTTTCTTATCGGGACCCTCGGCATGCTTTTCACCTCTATGTTGCACGTTTTGATGGCTGCCATTACTTCTGAAGAAGCTGCGGCCTCAAATCTAGAGATGTTGTATCCGGTTTTCGCAATATTCCTGATTGTGGGAACATGGGTAATGATGAAAAGAAAACAGCCTCAAGAAGAATAAAATTCCGTAATTAGGACCATAAAACCTGGTTCATGAAGATCCAAAATCTTGCTACTACACCTATTGAAGAGGTGATGTCCTGCTTCCTTTCAGCCTTTGAAGGTTATTTCGTAACCCTTCCGCAGAAGACAGAATACTGGAAAGAACGTTTTTTAAAAGCCCGTGTGGATTGGGAACTTTCTTTCGGGATGTTTGATGATGATCAACTTGTTGGATTTATTATCCATGGTGTGGATCTTCACAATGGAGTATTAACAGCATATAATACCGGGACCGGGACTATTCCCCAATATCGCGGAAAACAAATCGCCGAGAAACTTTATATTCATGCAATTCCTGCTTTAAAAAGTAAGGGGGTTGTAAAATGCCTGCTGGAAGTGATCGTGGAAAACGAAAGGGCTATTAAGGTTTATGAAAGGATTGGTTTTAAAGTGACGCGGACTCTTAGATCGTATAAAGGAGTTCTGGATGCAGATGGGGGAGATGAATATGAGATTGAGAATGTTTCATATCAAAGGGTTCTCGACCTGGAACTTTATGATCCAAAGTGCTATAGCTGGGATAATTTGGCAGAAGCAGTAAAAATAGCCGAAGAGAAAACCGAAACCCATTTATTGATAGACGGTGAAAATGAACCCTCTGGTTATTTTATCATTGATCATGATCAAAATATTCTTCAGCTCGAAAGTACAGACAGGCATTTTTCGGGGCTGCTTGACGCTATTTCGAAGGTGTACACCACAATCCAGATCAAAAATGTTCCTGAAGAACGTACCGAACTTATCGAAGAATTACTCGCCAGGGACTTTGAAAATACAGTTAATCAATACGAGATGGAAATGTTCCTCTAAACTGTAACATTTGAATAATTGTTTTGTTATTCTGGTATGAAAGCAACAGAGAACATTCGCAAATTTTTATTACTCACTTTTTTATTTTCATGGTTGGTTTGGGGATCAATGATAATTTTCCCTCCATCCCAAAACTGGTTTATTCCTCTGCTTTTTCTGGGGGCATTCGGACCTACATTAGCAGCTGTATTAATGGTGCAGACCTCGTGGAGTGCCAGGGAAAAACAAAAATTCTGGAAGCGTGTATTTGACATTCGCCTTATAGGGAGGAAATGGCTTCTCCTTATTTTTCTCATTTTCCCGGTAATTCTTGCTGTTGGATATTTTATTCTGTTTTTGATGGGGAAGGAAATTCCAGATGTCTCCTCGTACTTTAGTGGTCTGGACAACTTTGAGGCTATAGTTCTATTTCTGGTGTTTATGCTTTTGGGTGGCCCACTGGCCGAGGAATTGGGCTGGCGTGGATTTTTATTGGATCCACTTCAGGAGAAATGGGGAAGTTTAAAAGCAAGTTTGATTGTCGGATTTTTCTGGCTGATATGGCATCTGCCGCTATTTTTCATAGCAGGTACTTCTCAATCCCAGAAGGGCTTCGGCTTTTCCTTTTGGAGCTGGTCCCTGCAAATTATGGTGCTGTCTGTGATCTTCACCTGGATACATAACCACACCAAAAAAAGCATATTGGCAGCTGTTTTGCTGCACTTCATGGCGAATTTTTTCTATCCCCTCAATCTGGATGCACAGGGAGAGATTATTTTTTCAATAGTAAGAATATTGATCATCCTGCCAATTCTTATTTCCTGGTCCAGGCAGTCCCGTTTTACTTCAAAGGTAATTACACCTAAGGTAGATCTTTCATAAAGTTCAAATCCCTCACAAGTTCTACATCTTTGTTCATTAAAGAATCAACAAGGCGGTTGCGATGATTCGCGCCAACCAGGATCAATACTTTCTTCTCCGGATTATCTTCGATAAGTCTCAGGGCATTTTGGGTGATCTGCAGGTCACGACGGTTGTTGAAAACCGGATATGCAGCGTAAATACTATTTCCAAAGAGGCTATCCTCGATCTGGTACTGTAAACCGGTGATGCTGTCGTATTCTCCTTTCAGGAATTCTTCAGCCGAATAATTCATTGCCATTCTTCGCTGCTCCTCCTGGATCATGGGAATTCGGGTTTGTTGATATTGGGCAACAAATGAAGAATCAAGCTTCATGTCCTGGGACAAACGTTTCATCATGTACATTTCTGAAACAGTGTCTGAAAACATTTCCCGACTCACCCTAATGTTCCTGGTATCTTCACTGTAGTAATCAATCCCGTGCACCTTACCCGGAAAAGAGTCCCGTATCATGATCATCTCCAGCGGATAAAAAAGATCCAGAGAATCTGATTGGATTTGAAAATCTTCGGGCCTAATTTCCACCCCAATTATTTCGGGATCATAGGCATCGACGATTTGCAGGAGGTCATCGTAAGTATAATTCGGGTTCACTTCATGTGCTCCGTGAATTACCGGAAGCACAAGGACTTCCTGCTTCTGCTCTTTAGTACATGCTGAAGCCAGAAGGAGTAGCATGAAAATCAATGTCAAAATTCTCATTGTTTCAGTATGTTTAATGCAGTCTCCAGGGTTTCATCTCTTCCTGCAATAAAGGCAGCCAGAGTGGGTTGTACTTCAACATCTGGATGTATACCTACACCTACAAACTCTGTCCAGTCGGGCTGTACATCCCGCTTGGCGCACACAACTCCCAAACCACCAAAGGGAAGGGGAAAAGTTAAAGGCTGTCCTGTGCTGCCGCCGGTAGTTTGGCCAACGACCGTTCCTCTTTTTATGTATTTGAAAGAGGAGAGAAAATCTTCGGCAGCCGAGTAGGTGTCGGGGCCGGAAAGTACGATGACTCTTCCTGTAAAAACAGTTTTTTGGTAAGGCATCCAGTCATATTCGCCAATTTCAAGAACGTCGGGTTCTCCGCCCCAGGCCCGTTGCACCGGCTTGTATCTCCGCATTATTTGTTTGCTCATAGGGAAAGGCTCCGAAGTAAGATATCCAATAAGTTCAAAACCATTGTTGCCGTTTCCGCCTCCGTTTTCTCTTAGATCAATTATTAAATTTTTGGGATGTGGGGCCTTAAAAATGCTGTCGTACAATTTGATTACATCCGGCTGCATAAAGGTGTTTATTGTTAGGAGAGAAGTGTTCTCATCCAGTTTCTTATAGCTATAATCATTAGTAGCAGGAAGTAATTGGTCCATTTTCTTCCGTGGGAAACTATGCGTGAAAATCTTTCCTTCGGGAGTTTCAAGTTCCAGGGTGACCGGTTCAGAAAGTTTTCCGCGAGTGAAAAAGAAAGAGTAGAGCCGGGCGTTGAGATCATGAGGAGTGCTCGAATTGATCGATGGGGCAATATGTGTCTCGGTATATTGTTTTACAGGTTGGCCATTGATCTTATGAATTACCGTTCGCGGTTGTAAGAGTTTATATGCCTCCTCTGTACTCTTTAAGCGGGTGATCACCACCTTACCGTCAAGAAGTTTTGTCTTTATAGGAAGTGTGGCATACATCTCGTCCCAAAGCTCCCTTGGAGCAACAATAAGGGTGTGGCCGTCATTAAGAGGTTTGTAGAACTCCACCAGGACCTTGTAATATTCCTCTTTATTTTTAGTAGCCAAAACCCTGGGAATATAAGCATGATAAATACTGTCCCAATTGACTTGCGGAACAAGATCAAAATTGGCAAAATTATATTTTGCTTCGGCCCAGGCCCTGCTGAGGCCGGCAATCTTGTTTTCGGTAGTCAGGCTGTCTCCAAAAGCCGTTTTCTCGAAGAGATTTTTATAAGTTGATTTATAGGCGACAGTATCAAACTGCTGCTGGGCATTCCCAAAGCCGAAAAACATACAGCTCAACAGGATAAGAATAACTTTTTTCATATATTTCAATAAAAGTGAATTAAAAATAAGCAAAAGAATCACTCGTTGATGTGTCTCTTCATCTTCCTGAAAAAAATAAATTGAACTGCTCATGAAACCCATTAATTATCCTCCTAATTTGTTGCCTGCAGACGGGGAGAGCTTTTACTTCGGAAGAATTCTTAGTGAGCAGGAAGAGAAACAATTCTTTGAGATTTTGCTGAAAGATGTAGAATGGAAGCAGGATGAGGTGATCATCTTCGGAAAAAGGATTGTGACCAAAAGAATGACAGGCTGGTATGGCGAAAAGGAATTTGAATACACCTACTCTAAAATTACCCGAAAGGCAAAAATCTGGACGCCCGAATTGATTGAACTAAAGAACCTGGTGGAAGAGAAAACGGGCCTGGAATTTAATTCCTGCCTGCTCAATCTTTATCATACCGGCGAGGAGGGGATGTCCTGGCACAGCGATGCAGAAGCAGAATTGGGAAAACAGCCGGCAATTGCTTCAGTAAGTCTCGGGGCCCAAAGAAGATTTGTTCTAAAGCACAAATCTTCCGCAGAAAAAGTAGAACTTCAGCTGGAACCGGGAAGCTTGCTGCTCATGGCAGGAGAAACTCAGAAATACTGGTTGCACAGCCTTCCGAAGTCAAAGAAAATAAAGGAGCCAAGGATCAACCTCACTTTCAGAAACATTAAAAAATAGAAAATCCTGTGAGGGTGGTGAGTCGCTCGAGAGATGCCATGCCCAAAGCCGAATTTCCTTTAGGGTTAAGCGGCGGACTCCATACAGCCACTGCAAACCTGTCGGGGTGAACAGCAACAATACCACCACCTACACCACTTTTTCCAGGGAGGCCTACTTCAAAACTAAATTCCCCTGCCTCATCGTAAAATCCGCAGGTTTGCATAAGTGCATTCACCCTTTTCACCTGTCTGCCGGTGAGAAACTCCCTTTCCGACCCTATAGTTGTTCCGTTATTGGCAAAAATAATAAACGCATTAGCCAGCTCTTTACAGGACATGGCGATGGAGCACTGGTGAAAGTAAAAATCCAGGACTTCCTCCACATCATTCTCAATATTCCCAAAAGATTTCAGATAATTGACAATGGCGTAATTGCGATAACCTTCAGACTGCTCGGAAGCTGCCACTACGGGATCAAAATCAATTTCCTGATTTCCTGTGATCTCGCGTAAGAACGTAAGTAAAGCAGCTTTGGCATTGCTAAACGAAGACACCAAAACATCGGCTACTACAAGTGCACCAGCATTGATAAAAGGATTCCTGGGGATACCCGAATCATTTTCCAGTTGCGAAAGTGAATTAAAGGGGTCGCCCGAAGGTTCTACGCCTACACGGTTCCACAATTTGTCACCCATCGCCTTCATAGCAAGGGAAAGTGTAAAAACCTTGGAAATTGACTGTATCGAAAAACGTTCCTGACTGTCCCCAAATCTGTAATTGTTTCCCTCCAGGTCATAAAGGTGCATACCGTATTTTGTTGACGGTACTTTAGCCAGTTCGGGGATGTATGATGCCACCTTGCCCGATCTTGGCTGGTCTATATATTCCTGGTTGATCTGGTTAAGGATCTTTTGGTAATCTACGTTATGTGAGGTCATTTAACAGGGTTTCCGGTTCTACTTCAAATGGTTCTTGATTTGCTTCAAAAACACGGGCCGTGAGGCTTCCTTTTAATCTTATGTCCTTTCCTTTAACTTCCAGCCAGCTCCCCTCGCGGAGACCTACAACAGGCGGAGTATTATGACGATGGAATTCCTTTATGCGAGTCTCCCTGGTCTCTCCCTTATGGGTGGATTTAGGATCTGGATCCAGGTAATGCGGATTGATATTGAATGGCACCAGCCCCAGTGCATTAAAAGAGGGAGGATATACAATAGGCATATCATTTGTTGTTTTTATAGTAAGACCGGCAATGTTAGTGCCTGCACTTGTTCCCAGGTAAGGAGTGCCATTGTTCAGGGTTTCTTTTAGAACAGGGAGCAGGTCATTTCTATAAAGTTGTTGGACAAGGAGGAAGGTGTTTCCTCCACCGGTAAATATCCCTTCAGCATTTTTTACAGCTTCATGAGGGGAATCATATTCATGTATGCCTTTGATCTGCAGGCCTGCTTTTTCAAAGGCTTTTTGTGCTGTGGCAGTATAATCGTCATGTGAAATTCCGCCGGGACGGGCATAGGGAATAAAGAGGATTGTATTACAGTTAGAAAAATGCCTTTTTAGAAGGGGTATTAAATATTCAAGATATTCCTGACTGTGCAAGGTGGAAGTACTGGCAAGAATTAAGTTTTTCATGCGGTTTTATTAGCAGTTTGTGTAAAATTAAGAAATATGCCAGAGGCAGATTCTAAAATTTGGCCAATTCTCTCTCCGCGAGTTCAAAGTTTAATTTCCGGTCAACAGATTTCATGAAAACTGCAACCCGGGATTTCAATTTTGAGCATTGAAACTTCTTTTCCTGTAGCTGTTTCCATAACCTTTAACTAAAGTTTAGTCGGTAATTAGATTTTTATAAAGATTAGATTTTGTTCCTTTAAGAAAAGCATAATTATGAAACCCCTTTTATCTTATTTTATATTCTTCATTTCCCTCACCGTTTTTGCCCAGGACCGGGTACAAATAGATGGAAAAGTCACTCCGCCAATGGGAGAGAGTCCCGAAGGGATTACTGTATTTAACCGGACAGGAAAAAGTTTGACCGTGGTTAATGAAGAAGGAAATTTCTCTATGAGAGTAACTGCCGGAGATACCCTGCAGTTTTCTGCGATTCAATTTCAGGATTTTTCGGTTGTTGTGGATGAGGGTGTGGTTAACAACAGGCAGCTTAATGTTTTTGTTTCTGAAGCGGTGAACACCCTTCCGGAAGTAGTGGTTTCACCTTACGATCTTTCCGGAAATGTACAGGTAGATGTCAGGATCATCCCCGTAGTGGAGGCAGAGCTTCCCACAAAATCTGCAGCCAAAATTAATCCTTACGAAAACACTTTTCGTCCCGATTCCCTGGTTTCTCCCCCAAATGCTGCCATGCGCAGCGGAATGATCTACGATGGGATGAACTTCGCAAATATCTTCAGGAATATTTTTTCTTCTCGTGATGTAATGACAACAGTAGGAGGTGAGGAAGATATTGATGACGAGATCCTTCAGTTACACGAAGATGAATTTTTCAAAGAACAGCTAAACATTCCGCAGGAGAATATTCGTGAGTTTATTTATTTTGCTGAAGACAATGGCTTGACCCGCCAAATGCTGAAGCCGGAAAATGAAATGGAACTAATCGAATTTCTGGTAGCACAAAGCCAGAAATATAAGCTGCGCAAAGCTGAAAGTGAACGTTAATAATTATCTTTATAAAGCTCTAAATTTTATTCTCATTTTGCCATTTTTGAAAGGTTATATCAAGATTACCGATAAAAATTTCACCTAATCACTGCAATTATTTTTAATTTTTGGCGTTCTTTGAGACATGAAGCACCTGCTACTCCTCTGCTTTTTGTTCTTTTCAATTACCACCATGGCCCAAACTCTTGGAGAGGTTGAGATCAATGGTAGTATCACAGTTCCTGCCGAAGCTGATGCTGAGGGAATAACCATTTATAATAAGAATACAGGTAAAGGAAGTGTCTCCAGTAAAAATGGAGAATTTGCTATTTCCGTAAGTTTGAATGATTCCCTTTATTTTTCGGCTTTACAGTACAGCGACCTCCTGGTGGTGGTAGATGAGAATATTATTAAGACCAGAAGCCTTCACGTAGAAATCACCGAAAATATCAATGAACTGGCCGAGGTGGTGATAAGGCCGCATGATCTCACAGGTAATCTCACCGCCGATCTTAAAAATATTCCTGTTCAACAACTTGATCTGCCCACATGGTCGGCTGCCGAAATTAATAATATGGATTTTGCTTTTGCTCCCGATGGACAATCTGGGGTGTCCAATGCCGCCATGGGTGGAGGCGGTGGTAAATATGGTTTTCAACCCAAAAAGATCATTGGAGGATTGGTTGATATTTTAGCGCCCACTTCGGGTTCTAAGGCAGTAGATCCATTAAGGAAAAAAGCCTCTTTTATCATGCTGGAAAGGGAGCTAACGAGCCGCTATGATCCAGAATTCTTCTTGGAAGTGTTACAAATTGAGAGGGAAAAGATATCAGAGTATATTGCTTTTTTAAGCGAGCAGGGAGTGGCGCAGGTTCTTTTGCAAAAGGAAAACGAATTGCAGCTGCTCGACCTTATGGTGCTTCAGAGCGTTGACTACCGCCAAAGATAGGCAGCATCACCTGTTTTGGAATTTTTCCTGTACACGAGCGAGAACCATTTCTTCAATCTTAAAACACTTATTCCCGCGAAGAAAGATATAGTTTTCTTAGAATTCTTATGCATTAACCGGGGAGTCTTGACTTCATAAGTTATTATTTTACAGTTATTTAGTGGTATATTTAATTCTAGATCTTAATTAAAGGCTTTTTGATCCCTGTAAAATATATTGGTCTGTTGTTTGGCTTTGCAGTACTTCTTAGCCATTCTGCCTATGGACAGATTTTTGATTTTAGCAAACCCGATCCATACCAGAAGGTATTTGTAGAAACCGACGATTTTGATGCTTCCTATTTGCAGGTTCTGGAAGAGGCGCTTCCGAAGCTTGAACAGGATACCCTTAAATTTGAGGTTTTAAATGACCTGGCTTATTACTGGCATACCAGAAATCTTATCACTGCCCTGGAATTTACAGAAAGAGGACTGGCAATTACAAAGGAAAAGAAAAACCTTTTGTGGCATGGAAGATTTCAAATCACCCAGGGAGCAATTTTGTTACGCCAGGAAAAACTCGATGCTGCCGAAGCAGTTCTTAGAGAGGCCGAAGCAAAGGTAACAGAAAGTGACCTTGCTTTTTTAAACACACAATTAGGCTATGTATATGAGCGCAGGGGACTAATTGGTCGGGCGGCAGATTATGCCATGGAAACCTTACGACTGGGGGAAAAACTTAATGACAAAAAGGCTATAGGAATTGCCTACAGCGACCTGAGTAACCTGTTCTGGAAACAGGGAAAATATGAGGAAGGCCTGGAGTATGGCCTAAGATCCCTTTCTTTTTTTGAATCAAGAGGGATCAATGATCTGGATTATGATTTTACGGTATATATAGTTGGAAATAACTACTTAAGCCTTAAGCAGTATGATAAGGCCATGGAGTATTATCTACGTTCCATAGAAATAGGGGAGCGTTATGGATTCTATAATAATTTAAGTGATGTATATATCTCTCTGGTAGATCTATACGTTTTTTTGAATGAGTTCAAAAAAGCTGAAGAAGCCGGCGAAAATGCTGTTAAATATGCTTACCTCCTTGATAATGCCTTTATGCTCATGCGCTCCTATCTTTCTGTGGGAGAGTTGCAGATCCAAAACAAAAATTATCCTGCGGCCATAAAAAACATTCAGAAATCTATTGAAGTTGCCACACCAAATTTTGGAGATAGCTTCTTCTTAAGCAAGGCATATCATAGCCTGGGAATAGCTTATGCCGAATATAACCGGTTTAAAGAGGCCTATGAAGCCTTTTCTAAATATGATTCTTTAAACAGCCTTGTATTTACTGCTGAGGCTGATCAAAGGATCTCTCAACTTCAAACGGAATTTAATGTAGCACAAAAAGAAAATACTATCCAATTACAAGAGACCCGGCTTTTGCGACAAAGAACAACTCAAAATTTTATCATCTTTATTGTCGGCCTTCTGTTGGTAATCTTATTGATTCTATGGGTGAGTTTCACCAATAACCGAAAGAAAAATTTACTTCTGAAGAAACAGAATCTCGAAAAGGAATTTCTGTTAAAGGAGATCCATCACAGGGTAAAAAACAACCTGGAAGTAGTGACCAGCCTCCTGGCCCTTCAAACTGCTCAAACAAAAAATCCTGAAATAGCAAGCGCCATGAAGGAAAGCCAGAACAGGGTGTTTTCTATGAGTATCATTCACCAGCGCTTATACCAGGAAAACCACCTGTCTACCATTGAGATGAAAGATTATTTTTACCACCTTGGCAACCACATTCTGGATTCGTTTGGGGAAGAGAAACGTATAAAGATCAATTATGAAATGTCCGAACTGCATTTGGATGTAGATACTGCTGTGCCTTTAGGATTAATAGTGAATGAGCTGTTGACCAACAGCCTCAAATATGCTTTCCCGAATAAACAACCGGGAGAGATCACCATTAATTTAATAAAGAAACCTAATAAAGATATTCAACTAATCGTCAAAGACAATGGAAAAGGTTACACAGAAGATGAACCTGTAAAAGGGACAGGCTTTGGGAAAAAACTTATCGACCTGCTCACCCAACAGCTGGACGGAACTTTGCAGGTGTTCCATACTTCGGGTACTGAATACTTTTTTAATTTTAGATTACCAGGGGTCTCCTGAATTTCAGGCTGCCGTTAGAACCTTCTATTAAAGAAAAAAATAAAGCTTCCGGAGTTTTAATTCCGGAAGCTGTTAGAGATCAAAAATTTCTTCCGCAGTAGAGAACGGAATCCTCGGGAGAGTAACTTACACAATGCTCATAGATTTTTCCTTCCCGCCATTTATCTCCATCGAGCTGGCGATTCTTCAGCTTTTTTGCAATTAGAAGAGCGATCTTTTTATCTTCTGAAGCTACCTTGACATGTTGTATCTTTTTGTCTTTAGAAATAGAAAAGAAAACTGTCAGGTTATCTCCTTCATCAATCGTCACATTGGAACTTTTTAGCAAAAATTCTATTTCCGGAGAAAAGGAGTCCAGATCATAAAGTTTTGAGTTGGAAGTGGCATAGTAAGGAGCCCTCAATGCTTCATTAAGTTGCTTGGTATCTGCATATTGTTGAAATGCACTAATTTTTCCATTTTTTAAAGTCCAGAGGTGAGCTGCCTGCGCATTATAAGATTCACCATTCTGCTTCACTTTAGCATTATACCGCAGGGTCGCAAGAATTTGGTTGTTATTCATTTCATGGAGCTTAATATCCTGCAGATTGAAATATTCGTGTTCTGCCCCTATACGGGCAAAGACGCCATTCAGGATAGCTTCTGGTCCAATATATGGGTTACCTTTAGCATAAATATTGCCTTCGGCTTCATTCCAAATAATTTCGGGATCCATACCCTCCAGAACCTTAGGAATATCACCTTCAGCAAAAGCCTTGTACAGGTTATCGATCACCTTGATGTTATTAGGGTCAGACACGAGACCTATTTGTTTCAAAAAGGTCATATTGTCCACAAAATCCTGCTCCCGCGCAATTTTCCCATTCTTCATTTTCACAAGAGTGACGCCATCTATATCTACCTGTTTTCCTGTGGCAGGAATTCCGAAGAAGTTCCCCGTATGTGTTCCTTTAAAATTCCAGTGTTTAACAATGTTATCCCCGTGTCCAAAAGCCTGGGTGATGGTAAAGGAAATATTTGAAAAACCACTAAGATAATTTTGGTAATATTCTTTAAAGGCATCAATACCTACAACAGCTTCGGGTTCAAGCGGAATGGTGATTTCTGCATCGAAATATTTATCGTTTATAAGGTCGATTTGACCCTTGTTAGTAATGTTATCCCATAACTGGATATACATTTGAAGATCTTTATCCATGTTGCTTTGTTGAGCAAATGTGCCTGTACTTATAAAGGCCAGAACGAATATTAAGATTAAATTTTTCATGATTCATAATTTTAGTCAACGAATTATTTCTGTTTCATTTCGGCTCTAATGAGGCGAATAAGGTTCTACTCATAAGCTTATCAGAAGAATGCGATGCTTATTGAGTATTGAAGATGGCTGCGGAAAAGTGAAAAGTGCCAGGTTCCAACTGCCTTTAAAGGGCAATCTTCATATTCCTGAAGTTTTGGTATAGGGAATATGTAGTGCACTACGACCAGTGATGATGGAGAGGCTCAGGTTTACCGGGAGAAAGACTCAGGACCGGCAGTTTTACCTGTTCAATTTCACCTTTAAATTTGTAATCTTTGGTGTGGTTACAGCGTCTGGTTCAGCTATTTGATCGTATATTTTTTATGCAAAAGTTTCTGTGGTAATTGTTAAGCTGAACATTTTCTTCTAGTTGTCAGTTTTCCAATTAAAATTAAAATTGCTTTCATGTATTAAGAATTTATTATGTTGAATAACTGTTCAAAGTTTCTTTGACAGGTCTGAAGTGGATTCCTAAATCCAACTTCGCGAGATCGTTTTTGTAGACCATTTCTGCTTTTTCCCGGGGCTCCCGGTGATTCAGCATTTCATGGATATCCCATATTTTGTAGGTTTCACTTGTTAAGAGGTAATCTTTACCATGAAGACCTTTTCTTGTGGCCACTCTGTAAATTGCGTCGGCAACATCTTCAACATCCACCAGGGCAAAGGGAACATTAATGTCATAGAGGGATTGAATAAAATCATCTGGTGCTATTTTGTTCTTTATAAGCATTTGTAAACCGGTTGATACAGAATCTTCCCTTTTTGATAATGATTTTCCTATCACCATGACCGGTGAGACCGAGCAGATCTCAAAAGGAAGTTCGGGATTCCTTTCGATAAATTGCTCCACTACCTTATTAGCAATAAATTTGGCCTGGGCATAGGGGTGACTTTCTTTACTGGTGAATCTTACATCTTTTTCATCAAAGGGATCTGTAAAACTTTTACCGGTTGCAGGGAGTGGAAAATTAGTATTCCAGGCTCCAACCGAAGCAACAAAAATCACTTTCTCAATTTTGGGAGCCTTGCTAACAGCTTCAAGAAAATTGAGGGTGCCATTTATTGTGGGCTCAAAAAGTTCCGATTGAGGATCTTTTACATTCAGTTGGAATGGAGTACCGCTATGGATCACGATTTCACAATCTTCAATAAAATCCGTTACAGGATCTGGGTCCTCCAGTTTAAATGCCTTGATCTTGAGATTGTCTGACCTTTTTAATTTGAATAGGTGTTCATATTTTTCACTCTTACTCATATCGGTTACTGAGGCTTTAACTTTATAGCCTTCTTTCAAAAACTTCCTGGTGATATAGCTTCCAATAAAACCTGAACCACCTATAATTCCTACGGTTTTCATAATTTTAATTTTGTGATCCTTCAGTAAAGCCGACAATTTCCCCGGCGTTTAGAGACCAGTGATGCATAAATCTTGTTGAGATAAATTCACAATCCAGGGGGCGGCGGCCTTTTACTACTCCCGTAACAAATACCTCATTCTCTTCAGTTTTAAAAATTAGATCATCAAATTGAAGGCTTCCCCATTCATTTTTCATAATTGAGTTAAGGGTGATGTTATATCGGTTATTTATTCCGGGCTGGTTTTCCAATAAGTTCCAGTTTACGCCGGGTGAAATAGCTACGATATCTTGCGAAGTAATATTTTTGTCCTGTAACATTTCATATACCTGTTTTACCGCAGTATGGTCTTCAATGCCCTGCCCCTGTAAATTAAAGGAAGTTGAAATTCCAATTATTAAAAGGAGCCAATACAAATATGGGTTTTTCATGATCATAATTTTTAATTAGTTCTTTTCAATAAATTCCTCGAGATCCTGTAATGAAGCGATCTAGAGTTATTTCCGGGTCTGTTTTAATTGATCATTTCTTAGATACATATGCCAGGTCGGGACGCATGCGGCCTGTTTTCGATTCATATTTATGAACGTATTTCAACATTTCATCAAATAATTTTTCACCTTCCTCACCTAAAAGAATATCTGTTTCTTCAGATGTTTTTGCATAAGATTGGGCATCCTTTGCTGAAATTACCACGAGGTAGTAATCCCCTGGGTTTCCAAAGCCATTGCGATAAACCCTGAAATGTTGTTTGGCATCTTTTTTCTCATAAAGGGATTTGATCTCTTTCATCTTGGTTCTAAGATTCGCAGCATTTTCGGGGGTGACATGGAAAAAATGCCATTTTCGATAGTCTTCTCCAAGGGTATTTGTGGTGAGGCCTCCTGGCATATAAGACATGTCACTTATTAGATGAACAACATAATCCCGGTGCGTATCATAACATTTATTAAAGCGGCTGAAAATCTTTGTAAACTCTTCTTCTCCCATTTTTTCAGCTAAGGGCGCCATGGTGTTTTTATCAAAATCGGCCATGTTATTAATAGGGGAGATACTTAAATAGGTTCCATCGTCAATACTGGCAGTAGACCAATCTGAATCTTTAAGATCGTGTTTCTTGCATTGAGCAATAAAATCTTTGGTAACTGCTTCATACTCTTTAATCATTGAAGGTTTTACCTGGTCTTCGTGTATCCAAAAAGCTTGATTTACATTAGAATTCTGGGCGAAAAGATCACTAGTTTGCAAAACTATTATTGCAAAGAACAAAGTGATAAGGTTTACATTTTTCATAATTTCCTGATTTAGAATTTAATTTCAGGGGCAAATTACTTCTGTAAAAACCTGTATACAAATGAATTAGGATGAATGGAGGTAAATACTGTCCTAAGTGACAATAAATTTACCGGGAGTTAAATGGTCTGTAATCTTTTAAGAAGCTCCTGCCGCATGCCTCTAGCCATGGGAATGGCCTTACGAGAAATAACTACATGAGTATTCGCAATTTCGTCTATACGGGATAGATTGACTATGTAAGATCTATGGATCCTTAAAAAATGCTTCTGTGGTAGTTTTTTTTCCATTTCCTTTAATGTAGATACCAATAGATAATCTTTTTCGGTTGAAAAGATCCTGCAGTAATTACGTTCTGCTTCAATGTAGCGTATAGCCTTAATATCTACCTTGACCATAGTTTCCTGATGTCTTACAAAAAGACAGTCTTTTAGAACTGTAGTAGAATTTTCGTTTGGTTGCTCACTGGACGAAGTGGAGATATTACATTTTAGTTGGTTAACAGTAAGTTCAATACTGCGTTGAAGGTCCAGCTTTTTAAAAGGTTTTGGAATAAAAGCATAGGGGTGGGTCACTTTTGCCCGGTTAAAATTGGCTTCATCGGCATTTGCCGTAAGATAAATTATGGCAAGGTTACTTTGAAATTCCTGCATCTTTAAAGCGGTATTGATCCCGTCCCATTCCCCTTTTAGCTGAATATCGATCAACACTATATCCGGAAGATTTTGTTTTATATATGACAATGCGTCTTCCCCCCTGGAAACAATTCCGGAAACTTCATATCCCATTTCTGAAAGTTGCAGAGAGATGTTGGCTGCAATGATCATTTCATCTTCAACTATCAATATTTTAATGGGTTGAATCATCGGCCATTTAAATTAAATATTTATGAGGTTATGGATTTTTCACAATTTGGTTTTTGTTCTAATGAAGACTTTTCTTTTTAATGGAAAATTCAGCAAGTAATTGATTTCAAATGAACTCCTGCCTCAAAATTGGGGAAGAAATAAGTGGGGGAGTGGGATCTTATCGTTTTCAATCATTAAGAGAAAACGGAAGATGCTAATTTAAAGAATAATTATCTCAAATCCGATTTTTATACAGTAGATGATATTTTGGAGTTTGAAAAAAATGACACCTTTTTCACTAAAGTCAAATAAAGGTAATGAATTCAACTCCTGACCTCGGTCATAAATATTCTTCACAATTCCCCTCAATTTTGCATGCTGAGAATAATTACGGTTACCTGTTCAAAATGAAAAAGATGAACAGAACCTAAACCTGAATTTTAGAAGTCAATTATGGAGAAACAGAAGATAGTTATAGTTGGGGGAGTCGCGGGTGGCGCAACGGCTGCCGCGAGATTAAGACGGCTAAACGAAAACAGTCATATAGTCCTGCTTGAAAGGGGGGAACATATCTCTTTTGCTAATTGCGGACTGCCTTATTACATAGGAGGTTCTATAGAAAAACGGGAGAAACTACTGGTGCAAACGGTAGAAGGAATGTCCAGAAGGTTCAGGCTTGATATTCGCAATTTGAGCGAAGTGCTCTCGATAGATCGAGTTGCAAAGACAGTTAGAATACGGGATCTTAGAACGGGAAAGGAGTACGAGGAAGCCTATGACGTGCTGCTGCTTTCCCCGGGAGCCAAACCTTTTCTTCCACCCATAAAAGGAATTACTGAAGCTAAGAATCTTTTTAGCCTCAGGAATATCCCCGATACCGATAAACTTAAGGCTTACGTGGATGAGAACCAGCCAAAAAGTGCAGTGATCGTTGGTGGTGGATTCATTGGTCTGGAAATGGCAGAAAACCTGCATGATCTTGGAATAACAGTACGCCTGGTTGAAGTTTCGGAACAGGTCATGGAAGCCCTGGATTTTGAAATGGCTGCAATTCTTCAGGATCATCTTCGCAAAAAAGGAGTGGAACTTTTTCTGAAAAATGGTCTTGAAAGAATTGAAGCTGAAGGTCAAAAAGTCGTTCTGCAAAATGGAGAGGAACTGTATACAGATATGATCATCATGGCAGCAGGAGTGCAGCCCGAAAGTAAACTGGCTGTAGAAGCAGGTCTTGAGCTGGGTAACCGAAAAAGCATCAGGGTCAATGAATACCTGCAGACTTCAGATCCTTTTATTTATGCAGTAGGTGACGCTATTGAGGTGAAAGATTATATTAGTGGACAGTCCTGTTTTGTACCGCTTGCCTGGCCTGCCAACAGGCAGGGCCGTATAGTGGCCGATACGATCTCAGGAAAACCCACCGCATATAAGGGAACCTTAGGGACTGCAATTGCGAAGGTCTTTGACCTCACTGCTGCTACCACCGGCAACAATGAGAAAGTATTAAAACGACAGGGAGTCGCTTATGAAGTGGCGCACATCCATCCAAATTCTCATGCCGGTTACTATCCCGGAGCGGCACCCCTTGCTTTAAAACTCATTTTCTCTCCCGAAGATGGAAAGATCCTGGGAGCCCAGGCCGTTGGTGTTAAGGGAGCAGATAAACGTATTGACGTATTGGCTACTGCCATAAAGGGAGACCTCACGATCTACGACCTGCCTGAACTGGAATTAGCCTACGCGCCGCCATTCTCCTCTGCTAAAGATCCCGTGAACATGTTGGGGTATGTTGCCCAGAATATGCAGGATGGCAGCCTGGAAACCTTTCAGTGGTATGAAGTGGAAAAATTACAGGAGTCTGGAGCTTTTATACTTGATGTTAGAGAAAATAAAGAGTGGGAGGCAGGCCACATTGAGGGGGCGGTGCATTTTCCACTTGATGAACTTCGGGATCGTCTGCAGGAATTTCCAACCTCAGAAACTATTTATTTATACTGTCATGCCGGACTGCGGGGATATTTAGCTACCCGAATTCTTCAGGAAAATGGTTTTACCGTTAAGAACCTTGATGGCGGAAATAAGACCTACCAGGTCGCTGTAACTGAACAGAAGTTATTGAAAAATGTGGTGCCAGTGGTTTTTTAAAACCGGGAAAGAGGGAGAGAGTTTGAAATAGTACCCACACATCAGTCGGTACAAATAAAAAATCCGCAACCACTTTTTATCAAGTGTGTTGCGGATTATCTTTGAGACGCAGTCCAATTAAGGAGAAGGTTCTTACTTCTTGGATTCTGCGATAGAGACTTTTCTAAACTCTTTTAATAGCTTTTCCAATTCCAAAGAAGATTTTCTTGCTCTGGTTCCGGCGCTTTTATTTCCATTTTCTAATTGTGTATTGGCATCAGTTTGAAAGGATTCAAAAGTGCTTTGGATGTTTTCAATAAGATCTTTCATGATAATATTTTTATTTAGTGAAGTGCTAAAATAAAAGAATATTCTTGGGCTGCCACATTTTTATCCATTTAATGGTTTGGAGAAAAATGGGGGGGACAAGGCTCTCCCTAATAATCGAAGTCTGTCATAAAAGACTTATTGAGCATTTTGCATAATAATGATGAAAAAAACTGCTCGATTATAACAGGAGGAATTACAAGGGTGCAAAAATTTACTTTGCCAGGATTTACGAGAATGAGGTTGCAATGGGCGGTACAAAAGCATAAAAAAATCCGCAACCACTTTATTATAAGTGTGTTGCGGATTAACTTTGTGACCTCGACAGGATTCAAACCTGTAACCTTCTGAGCCGTAATCAGATGCGCTATTCAGTTGCGCCACGAGGCCTTTTTGCGGGTGCAAATATAGGCCATTTTATAAAAAACGAAAACATTTTTGACTTAAATAAATTTTTTTTCCTCTTTGCCCCGTTTATCCCTTTACCGGTGTGAAATTTTTATCCTCTTTTTCGTGGGTAAAAACTCGTTTATCCTGCAATTTTTCCTCTGAGAATTAAAAAAATGGATGTTACTTGCTGCTTCCTCACCTTGCATAGAACCCTGCAAGTACTATATTTGCTTTATGGCTGAACTAGATGAGTTTGTAGCTGAATTCGCCTCCTTCGTTTGGGGCCTTCCGCTTTTAATTTTACTTACTGGAGGTGGATTATATCTCCTTATACTTTCCAGATTTCTTCCTTTTCGATATCTACGGCATTCTATAGAAGTGCTGCGGGGAAAATATGATGACCCCAATGATCCCGGGGAAATCAATCACTTTAAAGCGCTTTCTACTGCTTTGTCGTCTACCATAGGAATGGGAAACATTGCCGGTGTTGCAGTGGCGATTGCGATTGGAGGTCCCGGTGCGATGTTCTGGTTGTGGATAAGTGCCATTATTGGGATGGCAACAAAATTTTTCACCAATACCCTGGCGGTCATGTACCGGGGAAAAGATTCTGAAGGAAAACTACAGGGTGGCCCCATGTATTTCATTACCGAAGGTCTTGGAAAGAAATGGTGGATCATGGCAGCCTTTTTTAGTGTTGCCGGTCTTGTAGGAGCCCTGCCGGTGTTTAATGTAAATCAACTCACCCAGGCCATCAATTATATCCTCTTAAGCCCCAATGGGGTGGAGGTGACTTTTACTTCCAATTTGATCATTGGGATCATCCTGGCGATAATTACGGCAGTGGTGATCTATGGAGGACTGGCCCGCATAAGTAATACGGTTTCCAAAATGGTACCGGTTATGGTTGCGCTTTATTTTGTATCTGTGCTCATAATACTTTTTGTGAATTTTGACCAGGTGCCTTATTATTTCGGACTCATTTTTACAGATGCTTTTGCTGCAGAAAATTACGCCGGAGAGCCATTTTTGGGAGGTATGTTGGGCGGACTCATTATTCTGGGTATTCGCCGTGGCGCTTTCTCTAATGAGGCGGGAATAGGGACTGCTCCCATGGCACACGGGGCAGCTAAAACTGCCGAGCCTGTTCGGGAGGGTCTTGTGGCTATGTTGGGACCGGCCATTGACACTCTTATCGTTTGTTCCTTAACGGGAATGGCTATCCTGGTTACCGGGGTGTGGCAAACGCATGATGTGAATGGGGTGAGTTTAACCGCTGCTGCTTTTAATGACTCAATCCCGGTCTATGGAAATTACCTGCTTTTGGTGTGCATCGCCATCTTTAGTATTTCCTCTTTGTTCTCCTATTCTTACTACGGAAGCAAATGTCTTTCCTTCCTTATTGGAGCTAAGAACAAGCATTATTACAACTACTTTTATATCCTGAGTATACTTCTGGGGGCGACAACTTCTTTAAGCTTGATGATCAATCTCATCGACGGATTTTTCGCTTTAATGGCAATTCCAACCATGACCGCAACCCTTATCATGGCGCCCAGAGTGCTGAAGGAAGCAAAAAGATATTTTTTAAACCTGAAGGCTTCTTCTAAACCTGTTAACCAAAAGTAACCACCCTTCGCTCATCCTGGCTCTGTTGTGCAGCCTCTATGATCCTTATGACATCACGCGCCTGTTCAGGTTTAACGGCTAAGGCTTCTCCGGCAGTAATTGCATTGTAAAGATTCTGGTAAATTACCGTGTAGTTTCCGCGTTCACTCTCGATCAAATTTTCTTCTTGCAGGGTTTTCAGTTTTCCCCAGATATTCTTGGGCTCTACACCCCATTCCGCAGTGTCTATTGGCCTTTTTCCCTCTTTAAGCGCTTCTTCCTGTACGTCTGCGCCAAACTTCACGAAACTCCCTTTGGTGCCAAAAACCTGATATGTAGGACCTTTATCTTTCACCAGCATTCCTGCTTTTAAGGTGACCTTGAGGTTAGGGTAGAAGAGAAGGAGTTCAAAAGCATCGGGTACTGTCGCACCTTCCCGCTGTGTCCTTATATCGGCAAAAACTTCTTTTGGGGTTCCAAACAGGTTTAGCGCCTGGTCGATGAGGTGACTCCCAAGGTCGTAGAGAATTCCGCTGCCGGGATTTTCTTTTTCTTCTTTCCAGCCCGGTTTAACTTCATTCCTAAACCGGTCGAAATGCGACTCATATTCCACTACCTTTCCTAAAAGGCCATTTTTGACGATCTTTTTTACGGTCTGGAAATCACTGTCCCACCGGCGGTTGTGATTTACACTAAGAACCAATTTTTTTTGATGAGCCAGCTTTATAAGGTCATTGGCCTCTCTTGAATGTGGTGTAAAGGGTTTTTCAACCATTACATTTTTATTCGCTTCAAGAGCCTGTTTTGCAAAGGTGTAATGCAGGTGGTTAGGTAAAACCAGGACAACAAGATCAATATCTGGATCTTCAATAATTGCTGAATATTCTTTCACCACTTTTACCTGCGGAAAATCTTTTTTGGCGGCCTTGATGTTTTTGGGGCTGGAGGTGAGGACTTTAGTTACATTAAATCCTTCAACACTGGATAGAATAGGGGCATTGTAGATGCTTCCACCGGAACCATAGCCGGCAAAGGCAGTATTTACCTGCTTCATTTTTATTTTCAAGGTAGAAATTTCCGCAGAATTTCACCCCTTAAAAATGGCATTTTTGGAACCTATCTTTCAGTTTCCTTTGTTTCTTCAACTCCTCTTAAAAAGAACTGTCGCACGGGCTCCAGCTTTTTAATTTTCAAAATGCATTCTGAGCTTAGGGGTTTTCGGCAAAACTGAATGACCTGGTCATACGTTTGTGCTTTGAGATAATCCTGTTGATTTATGGAAGAGGTCACTACGACAACATACACCTGGGCCTGCGGCGGATTCTTCTTTAATTTATTCAGGAATTTCCAGCCGTCAAGAACGGGCATATTGAGATCGAGCAAAATGAGAAAATGCTTGTCGGGCCTGTCATTTTTCTGAAGATAATCCAGGGCCTCCTTTCCGTTATAACACAACACCGGAAGATGTTCAATACGAGAGGACTTCAGGCTGTTCTTGTGCAAAAGGGTAACCACCTTGTCATCATCTACTACCAGTACTTCTAACCGACCTGCATTACCTGACTTCAACATTAATCTTTTCAGTTTTTTCTACAATATTTCGAATGATGCTGTCCAGCTCATTTGCCGAATCTTTTATGTGAAACAGGATCTCTTCTTGGGACATATCTTCAAAAACCTCTTCATCCAGCAGGTGAAGCAGGCCTTTTATTCGTGCCAAAGGAGCCCTCACCACATGAGACTGCTCCCAGGCGATCTCTTTTAAAACCTTGTTTTGACTCTGTATTTTCCGAAGTAATTTTCTTGAATTGGTGACGTCCAGCACAGCACCTATCATTCTTGTCGCCTTTTTGTTCTGGTCTCTAAGAATATATCCGCGATCGGTAATGTGGGCAATCTTTCCATCGGCTTTTACGATGCGATATTCCAGTTTCCATTTATCGACTTCAGGATCTGCTATGGCGCAGGCCAGGGAGCGTTGAACTTTTTCCCTGTCCTCATCGGGTACTTTGGTGAGCCAGAAAGAATGAACCGAGGTGGCTTCATTGGTATCATAACCAAAGATCTTTTTATAACCTTTGCTGCGCGTAACCGAATCTGTCGCGATATCCCAGTCCCAAATCATTTCATTGGTAGCTTTCATGGCCATTTTAAAGCGCTTATTAGCGATCTTTAAAGCCTCTCTTTTAGCCGTAATTTCTGAGATATCACTGGTCGCCCCAATTAATCTAAGGGCTTTGCCGGTGTGGTCACGCAGAATATATCCACGATCCACTACTCTCGCATAAGTGCCATCGGCCTTTCTAAAGCGGTACTCGGTCTTTATAAAATCTTCATTAGGATTAGAAATAATATCGGCAAGTTTCTTTTTTTCTACAGGCTTATCTTCGGGATGTATGTTTATTTTCCAGAAATCCCTCCTGTTAACTACATCTGCAGAGTAACCAAATAACTCATGAGGCCCCCGGTGAAACCGGGTAACGTCATTGCTGGTGAGATCCCAATCGTAAATTAGATCCTGTGTGGCAGTTGCTGCCAGTTGGTACCTTTCATTAATATGTTCGATCTCACGTGCCTGTTCAATAACCGTAGTAATATCCCTTGAATTGGCAACAATACCTTTAACCGCAGAATCATTTAAAAGATTAGTGGCCGTGGTCTGGACCCAGCGATACTCTCCCTTTTTATTTCTAAACCTGAAAGGAGAAATCCTTACCTGCTTTTTGTCTTTAAGTTGGTAAAATTGTTCTTTCACCCTTTCCCAGTCATCACAATGGATAAAATGGTAGGCATTCTTTCCTATAAGTTCTTTTGGATCAAATCCCAGGATGGATTTATAATTTTCACTTACAAAGGAGTAATAACCATCAATATCTAAAATGCCGATAAGATCTGACCCTTCCTGGACCATGGATCTGAATTTTTGCTCACTAAGTTTAAGTTCTTCCTCCCTTTTCTTTACTTTTTTCAAAGCCGCATTTTTCTCGAAGGCATTGGTGAGGTTTTGGGTAAGGCTTTTGAGAAAACTAATTTCTTCTTCTTTCCAGATACGCTGAACAGAACAATCATCAAAACCAACAAATCCTGAAAGATTTTCCTCCACAAAAACCGGGAGTAATAACATAGACTTTATATGCTGCTCCAGGAAAATATCTTTTAAGGTACCGGGAGCCAGTTGTTCTAAAATCGCAGTAAAGGGAAGATTTTTAATTAAGGGAGCTGTGATCTCCTCGACCTTTTGAATAGGCATATTCTGCATCTCCTGGTTGTCGATCTGGGGAATTGCTCTTTCACTGCACCATTCCACTTTCTGACTAATGAGGATCTCTCCTGTTTCGGGATGCGTATCGGCGCCAAAATAATACATTCTGTCTGCTTCAACGGTTTCGGCTATGACGCCAAAAGTTTCGTGAAGAACCTCATTATTGATCTCATTCTCGAGGAGCGAACTTACAAATGCAGCGTTGACCTCCAGAAAACGACTTTTTTCAATAATTACTTTTTCACTCTGCTTGAGCTGGGTAACATCTTTGGCAATACCATGAACCTCCACAACCTTCCCCTCGAGGAACATTGGCATTAAAAGAATTTTAAGGACAACCGTGTTTCCTGCGGCCGAAATGAAATCGGCTTCAAAGGAAGTGATTTGACCACCCACTGCATTATTAAAATGATCCAGAATGAGTTGCTTGTTATAAGGGGCGCAAAATGGTAAGAAATTGGAGTTTATTAATTCTTCGAAAGGTAGTTCGGCTAACTTTACGAGGCTGTCGTTGGCATGCAAAAAATTACCTTCCAGGTCGAGCCTGTAAAGTCCATCGGGGTTTTCCCTGATAAAATTTTTAAATTGCTGCCTGTTAGCGTTCAGTTCTTCCTCAATTTCCCGATCGCGTTTTTTACGTGTGTTTTCCAGAGTGACATCCTGGGTGGTATGGAGAATAGCCTCTACTTTTCCCGCTTCATTTTTTACCGGTACATTTTGAGAGGTGAAATAGCGTTCTTCAAACTTTCCCGTCCTCTTGTTTTTAATATCGTAGCGAAGATCTTTGGCTTCTGCTTTTTTTCCGGTCTGGATTACTTTCTCAAGTGCGAGATTGAAATGATCATGACCGTATTCTTTGAGATCGGGATTGGGAGGAAAAGCTTCTTTGCTGTTTTTGTTTATAAGCTCTTCTCTTGTAGTGTCGGTTAACTCAAGATAGGCCGGGTTTACTTCAACAACTGTGAACGCTCCGGAATCTTCGGGTTTTAACACCAGGCACGCAAATGGAATAGCTTCAAAAATTTCTTTCCAGCAGTTTTCTCTCATTGTAGGGGATATGAAAAATAAAACCTGCCTTTGGGCTCAATTTTTTGTTAAAGGCACAACAAATATAAACAAAAAATAATGTCTATAGCTATTGAAAATTACCATGTTAGCCCTTTAGGCGACAAAATTATCCCCTTTAACTGATAAAATGAAGATTTATGTAAGAATATTCCTTCATTAATTGGGATAATGAAGAATAAAGTCACTTTTTATTTTAACAAATTACTTCCCAATCAGTGTTTTACAGGTACCAGTAGTACTGGAATACCAAGATCATCAATAAGATCCTGCTCTAAACTGCCTACGAACATTTGATAAAAGAAATTCTTTTTATGGTGGCCCGCAATAACAATATCTGCATTGATCTTTTGAACTTCCTTTTTGATCATTTTTGCTGTAGATCCTTCTAATTGTACAGCTTCGGCTTCAATATTTTTTTGTCGTAGATCTTCTGCTAGACGTTTAACAAGGGCACCTTCTATTTTACGTTTTTCTACCCTTTTGTCTTGTGCAAATTGAGGGCCGGCTTCCAGACCCAGGAAGTCATCTGGATCGGGTTCGCTAACGTGAAGGATCCATATTTTGGATCCAAAGGCTTGTGCTAATTCTTCGGCTTTGGCTAATAAACGATCGGCATTTTTTTCAATGTTGATCGCTACAAGGATCTTTTTCATGTTGGTTTGGATTAGGGAAATAAAGTTAGGGAAAATACTCGGTTTTTAAAAGTCACCAGAGCTCCGGAATAATGAAAACCGGCCCAAAAGGGTCCGGTTTTTTGTCATTTTTGAGGAGTTTAATCGATTAAGGTTTCATTGAATAATTTCAGTATCCTTTTATACTCATCAGTCCAGCTACTGGGCTGTGTGAACCCATGATCTTCTACAGGATATACTGCCATTTCCCAATTGTCTTTCTCCAATTCTATCAGCCTTTGAGCCAGCCTCACCACATCCTGGAAATGGACGTTTATATCAATCATTCCGTGCGCGATCAAAAGATTCCCTTCTAAACCTTCAGCAAAATAAATAGGGGAGGAGCGCCTGTAGGCTAGCGGATCATTAACCGGCTCGTTAAGTATGTTTGAGGTGTAGCCATGGTTGTAGTGGGCCCAATCTGTAACCGAACGTAAGGCTGCGCCAGATTCAAATGTTTCGGCTTCAGTAAACATAGCCATCAGAGTGATGAAGCCACCATAACTGCCGCCATAAATCCCTACTTTTTCGGGATCTACACCATGTTCAGCAATAAGATATTTTACCCCGTCCACCTGGTCGCTGAGGTCTTTGCCGCCCATATGCCTGTAGATACCGGTGCGCCAGTCCCTGCCGTAACCCGCACTTCCGCGGTAATCAATATCGAGTACTGTATAACCGAGATCTGTGAGCAGGTTGTGAAACATATATTCCCTAAAATAACTTGACCACCATTTGTGCACATTTTGAAGATAACCTGCCCCGTGAACAAAGATTACGGCAGCACCATTGTTCGCCTCCTGCGTAGGTTTGTATAGCCTGGCCGGTACCATTGCACCATCTTCAGCTTTAAAGTTCACAAGTTGAGGATCGCGCCAGTTATAATTCTTAAATTCCGGAGACTGGCCCGATGTTACCTGCTTTGCCTGAGCCCCTGCCGAAGTTTCCTTCACGTAAAGCTCCCAGGGTTTATTGGAATAGGAATATCTTATAGCCATGTATTTTTCATCGGGCGATAGGTTGACCTCATTATTCCCAGTGAGGCTGGTGAGCTGCTGCATCTTGCCACCGCGCACAGGCATCTTGTAAAAGTGCCTCTCGCCAGAATGAACTTTTGAGGTCGTCAAATAAAAGGTTTTTCCATCATTTGAAAGTTTTGGATCAAACACTTCAAAATCTCCTTGAGTCAGCTGTTTCTTTTTTCCGGAGTCGACGTTAAGAAGATAAAGATGGGAATAGCCGCTCTCTTCGCTTTGGAAATAAATGGTCTCATTGTCATTTAACCAGCCAATATCGCCTCCACTCCAGGAATAGCCGATTCCGGGACCTGCGATCCATGCTTCGTCCCTTTGTCTGTCCAGGGATTTTAATTCCCCTGTTTCAAGATCCAGCCGGGCAATCCAACGATCCTTATTGTCTTCGGAACGAATTACCATAACCGCTTTTTTTCCGTCATTGGAAAACCAAGGGCCATTGGGATATACCTCCCGCACTTCCTCTGGCCATACCTTGTCGGGATAGTCCTGTACATAATCGGGTAGATCTTTGATGCCGGGTAAATTTTCGGTCTTTACCTGGTAAACCGTATCTTTTTCAAGATTATAGATCATAGCTTTCATCGTAGTCTGCCCGCCGCCTACTTTGCTGCGTGCAGGCAGGTTTACAGTATAACCTGAGAGATCTGTATAATCGGGAACACCTGTATCCTTTGCATCTGTGCTGGAGATCAGCTGGAAAGTGGCGTAATTTCCGGTTGGTGATACCGTTAAGTTTCGTACCTGTTTACCGCCGGTGTAAAATGTAAAGGGTTTAGGCCCGGCAGTAAGGTCACGATAAGTTTTTTGTGCTTTCTTATTTTCATGACGTTTCCTGACTTCTTCGAGGAGTTCAAGATTTTCATCTTGTAGCCATTGCTCTTGTGCAGAAAGTTCTTTTTCTTTCTTTTCTTCTTTTGTGCCTGAATTTATATTGGTCAGTTTTTTTATACCACCCGACTCTAGATCAAAAATAAATGCATTGTCGCCCAGAATAAAGCTAAGGCGGGTTTCGTCATTTAAGAACTGTGGATTTGAAATACTACCATTCAACTCGAGGAGTTTTTGTTCTTCCTGCTTCTCGAGGTTATAAAGGTAAAGGTCTCCATCGCGGGTGTAGACCTTCATGTTTCGTGTTTTATTAAAATCGCCCGAGCTTGGGAGTAGCTTATTCTCCTCCTGCCATGAAACTTTTTCTATTTGCTTCGGGTTTTCAATGCTCACCCTGTATAGTGAGTCTGAAGGATTTTTGTCGGGATTATAGTCAAAGTAAATGTAATCACTGTTAGGTCCCCACGTAATGTTCGAAGGAAATGTTCCCATCCAGGAAGGATCCTGCATTATTTTTTCTACTGTTAGATCTGATGTCTGGGCGTGAAGAACCTGAAGGCTTAAAAAAGCCAGAATGAAGAGAAAAAACTTGTTGATCATAATAAGTGTTGGAATTGGAACGGCAATATAAAAAATCCCCGGGAAAGGGATAAAAGCAAAAGCACCCTCGCCGGAGCTAAGGGTGCTTTTATTATGGTAGATATTAAACTTAAAAGCAGGTTTCTATGGGTTACTGCGAATCTCGTCCAATTCTTCTTCTTTTGGCACCACGTATCTAAGAAGTGTTTTGAGGGATTTGAGTTCAAAGATGCAATTTTCAATATATGCTTTGTGCCTAATTAAGACTTCACGGCATGAGCCGTCATAAATTCGGCAAAGTGCTTCCTGGTATTTCAGTAAACTAATTTTATTTGCTTTTAATGCTTTTTTAATGCATTTCATCCTGTTTTCCTGGCAGTCAGTTTCCATCTTCCTGTCGTAAGAAACGGAAGGGATAAAAGGTTTTTTCCCATTGAAAAAGGAGATTTCTTCACTTATTTCTATTGCGAATTGCGAGCGGCGGGAAGCCAGATTTTGAAAATAAGATTTTAGAGAAGCCTCTTTCGAAGCCTCTGTAAATTTGCGTAGTCGTCTTGAACTTTTGAAATTATCTTCCAAGAGTTGTCGCAATGTTAGTTCTCTTACCGCCTCATTACTCATGACTTTCTCACTTAAATCTTGTTCTTATTATCAGACATCAATTTAAGAAATTTACTCAAACGTTTTCGTAAAAGTAGGAGACTTAACTCATATTTGGCATTTGAAGAAAAAGCTGACAAAAAGTTTCATAAATTTTTCTTATTTGCCCCTTGTTTTTAAGCAAAAAGAGGCTGTCTTGAAGTGTGTTTTTAACGTAAGGTCCTGAAGTAATTTAGAACAACCTTAGAACAACTTTTTTAAGACAGCCTCTTTAAATAAATTCAACTTAAACCGTTAGGATTTAGCCTTTTTGTTTAAGCGGTCTTCGGCCATATCTGTGAGAAGATTATCGGCTTTATATTCTTCATCCAGTGTTTTTTGTAGTTTAGCGGCAATGTCATCATGGCCCAGTTCTTTTGCATAACGCACAGCTGTACCATAACCCGAGATCTCATAATGCTCCACCCGCTGGGCTTCTGCAATTAAACCTGCATCGCGCACATCTTTTTCGGTATCCTCTTTAAGAAAAGACTCTGCCTCCTTTACCAGGCCTTCCATGGCCTTGCATTTTTCGCCGGTTGGTTTGATGCCAAGCTTTTCTGTGATCTCCTCAAGACGCTTAACATGCCCTTCGGTTTCTTTGAGGTGTTTTTCAAAAGCTTTTTTCAGTTTGTCGTCTGTAGCGTGCTTCTGCATTTTAGGAAGAGCTTCCACCAGTTGATTCTCGGCGCTGTACAAATCCTTTAATTGATGTTCGAATAGATCTTTTAAATTTTTCATTTTTCTGGTTTTAATTGTTTTTTTATAAATGTATACACCATAACAGCCTATACCAGTTAAATGAGTAATAAATCTTTGTTGGTTTTTTATTAAAGAAGTAGTGGAAGATGGGCTTCCGGGACACTGATTTTCTTATTAACTTCGCAAATAAACCCTGTACATGTTCAAAATTGAAGACTACATTCGTGATATAAAAGATTTTCCGAAACAAGGGATCGTTTATAAGGATATCACTCCTCTCCTCGAAGATCCTGTTGCCACCCGAAAAACACTGGATGCTTTTTTGTCATTTTTGGAAGGTGAAAAAATTGAGAAGGTCGTGGGAATAGAATCCCGGGGCTTCTTTTTTGCCACGCTTTTAGCGCAGGAATTGAATGCAGGCTTCGTTCCCATAAGAAAGCCCGGAAAACTGCCTTTTGACACCCATCGCGAAAGTTATTCTTTGGAATATGGAGAAGATATTCTCGAAATTCACAGTGATGCAATTCAAAAAGGGGAAAAAGTGCTGGTACACGATGATGTTTTGGCAACGGGAGGAACTGCAGCTGCAGCATGTAAACTGGTTGAAAAGCTTGGAGGTGAAATCGTGCAGTGTAATTTCCTTATGGACCTGTCCTTCCTAAACGGAAAGGAAAAAATCAGTTCCTATAAAGTAGTGTCGCTTATTAGTTATTAGTTAATGGTGAATTGGTGACTGGTTAAGGGGTCTATGAAGCCTTTTCAGTTTATTACCGATGAACTGAAGTGAAATAGTGCTATTTGGAATTTGGTGCTTGTAATTTGTTTATTTACAAAGAATTCTTAGTCACCCATGTCTTCCATCCTATAATAGCTTTCTGAAATTTAGTGGCTTTAGCCAGATCCAATTGCCGTTTGGAATAATTTGGGAGCACTTTCTTGTTCACTTTGGCCAGAACTCTAAAAAGGTTCTTTTTCATAAAAGGTGGTTTCCATCAAATATAAAAATAAGTTCTGAATTTTCTCTTTTTGAAGGGTATAGGAAAAGGTGGTACTTTTCTCGAAGGAATTCTCTGAGAAGGTCATATCAAATTCTATTTCTTAAGATTGCCAAAAGATCCTCATATCATTTGCTCTTTGTATTATTTTTTGATCCACCACAAAAGGGGGATTTCATACATTCACTGAGAAACTTCTATCTTCGCAAAAAAAAATTTAATGAGCATAGTTTATATTATCCTTGGTTTCATCCTGTTAGTTGTTGGAGGAGAATTTCTCGTAAGATCATCTGTAGCGATTTCTTTAAAATTAAAGCTTTCCCGTATGGTAATTGGGCTTACCGTGGTCTCTTTTGCCACCTCGGCACCCGAGCTGCTGGTTAGCCTGCAGGCGGCCTTAGATGGATTTTCAGATATTTCTTTGGGTAATGTAATTGGTTCTAACATCGCCAATATTGGTCTTGTTCTGGGGATAACCGCTATGATCTCCCCATTGGCTATTGACCGCGAATTCTACAGGTTTAACTGGCCTGTAATGATGCTTTTCTCCCTGGCACTCTTTTATTTTCTCTCAACCGAAAAAGTTCTTTCCCGTCCCGAAGGCATATTTTTATTGATAGGAATTGTTCTGTACCTCTTTATCTTAATTCGGCGGGCACGTATTAAACCAGAATTACAACCCGATGAGGTGGATCCAGATCTACAGGTTGCATCTAATTTTAAGACAATACTCTGGTTGATTATTGGTGGTGCGGCGCTCTACTTTGGTTCAGAATTCTTAGTGTCGGGTGCAGTTGACCTGGCTTCGGCTTTAGGAGTGAGTGAAAGAGTGATCTCGGTAACTATGATCGCAATAGGTACCAGTGTGCCCGAGCTTGCAGCATCTGTCATCGCCGCTATGAAACATGAGAAGGCAATTTCTCTTGGAAATTTAATTGGCTCCAATATTTTCAATATTGCATCGGTTTTGGGAATTACTTCGATCATTCAACCTATCGCAGTAAGTTCTGAAGCTATACTTACCAGTGACATTTTCTGGATGATTGGAATAGCCTTTATTTTGATTCCGCTCGCATTTCTTCCGAAGAGATATTCCATGAATCGTTGGAAAGGTTTCTTCCTGGTTGCGGGTTATGCCGCATTTGTAAGTCTTGCTTTCTTGAATTAAGCAGGGGGTTATCATAAGAAAAACAAAAATTATTATAAACATACCCCAAAATTTTAGGGGGTGTGTCTAAAAATAAAATATATTTGTTGCCGTTAACCCATAAAAAATAAAATTACTCATGGCAACATTAAGATTCCAGGCACTCAAGGAAACCCTGAACCGTAAACCTGTTGAGGTTGAAGAAAAGGAAAGGCGTTCAGAATTGTTCGGCCGTAATGTCTTTACAGAAAGTGTAATGCGACAGTTCCTTACAAAGGAAGCCTACCAGAGCGTATTGGAAGCCAATGCCACCGGAAAGAAGATCGACCGTACTATCGCCGATCATATCTCTACCGGAATGAAAGAGTGGGCGATCTCTAAAGGCGCTACTCACTACACCCACTGGTTTCAACCCTTAACCGGAACCACTGCTGAAAAGCATGATGCGTTCTTTGAAACTATTGGTGACGGACTCGCAATTGAAAAATTTGGCGGAGGTCAGCTTGTACAACAAGAACCCGATGCTTCAAGTTTTCCACACGGTGGGATAAGAAATACTTTCGAAGCACGTGGATATACCGCATGGGATCCTACTTCCCCCGCTTTTATATATGGAACTACATTGTGTATTCCGAGTGTTTTTGTTTCCTATACAGGAGATGCGCTGGATTATAAGACGCCATTGTTAAGAGCACTACAGGCAGTTGACCAGGCAGCTACAGATGTGGCAAAATATTTTGATAAGAATGTAAATAAGGTGCAGGCAACACTAGGCTGGGAGCAGGAATATTTCCTCATCGACTCCGCTTTGGCTGCTTCAAGACCCGATATACAACTTGCAGGAAGAACGCTTTTAGGACATTCCCCGGCTAAAGGTCAGCAATTAGATGATCACTATTTTGGCTCTATACCTTCAAGGGTTCTCGCTTACATGAGAGACCTGGAAAAGGAGTGTATGCTACTGGGAATTCCTGTAAAAACAAGACATAACGAGGTGGCACCAAACCAGTTTGAGCTCGCCCCAATTTTTGAAGAGGCTAACCTGGCAGTAGATCACAACTCCCTGCTTATGGATATTATGTCAAGAGTGGCCGAACGTCACAGTTTTGTAGTGTTGTTCCATGAGAAGCCTTTCGCAGGAATTAATGGAAGTGGGAAACACAACAACTGGTCTTTGAGTACAGATACCGGAGTAAACCTTCTTGGTCCTGGTTCTACGCCAATGAAGAACCTTCAGTTTTTGACATTTTTCATCAATACCATTAAGGCCGTTCATGATAATGAAGAATTGTTGAGAGCAACTATTGCAAGTGCTTCAAATGACTTTAGGCTTGGTGCCAACGAAGCTCCGCCGGCTATTATTTCTACCTTTATAGGTTCTCAATTGACTGAAGTTCTTGATGAACTTGAAAAAGTGACTGACGGAAAACTTTCTCCGGCAGAAAAAACTGAACTTAAATTAAACGTAGTTGGAAAAATCCCTGAAATTCTGCTGGACAATACCGACAGGAACAGGACTTCCTCTTTTGCCTTTACCGGGAATAAATTTGAATTCCGTGCAGTAGGATCCACGGCAAACTGTGCCGAGCCTATGACTGCTTTGAACTCAATTGTTGCCAAGCAACTTAAGGATTTCAAAAAAGAAGTTGACAGTCTTATCAAAGGCAAGAAAATGAAGAAGGATGATGCCATCTTCAACGTCTTGAGAGAGTACATAAAGGATTCCAAAAACATTCGTTTTGAAGGAGATGGCTATTCCGAAGAGTGGGAAAAAGAAGCCGAAAAACGCGGACTAAGTAATAACCGTAATACCCCCGAAGCACTTAAGGCTCTTGTAAGTGAAAAGACCATTGAGATGTATAAGGAACTTGGGGTTATGAACAAAGTAGAGGTCGAGGCGCGTCACGAGATCGAGCTGGAAGAATACATCATGAGAGTTCAAATTGAGAGCCGTATTCTTGGAGATATTGCCCGCAACCACGTGATCCCTACAGCTATTCGTTATCAAAATATTTTGATCAAGAATGTACGCGGTCTAAAAGATATTTTTGGTGATTCTTTCCAGACCCATTCAAAGGAACAACTGGAGATCATTAAAGAAATTTCCGAGCATATTGAAAAGATCAATTCGGGAATTACAGATATGATCGAGGCACGTAAAAAGGCTAATAAGATCGAAGATGCCGAAGAAAAAGCATTTGCATATTGCAACGAGGTTAAACCATTTTTCAATACAATACGATACAACTGCGATAAGTTGGAGTTGTTGATCGATGACGAGATATGGCCATTGACCAAGTATCGTGAATTATTATTTACAAGATAATTCCTTTTAAAAATGTCATTTTAAAGCCACTTCTTTTTTGGAGTGGCTTTTATATTTAAAGAAACTGAAGGTCAAAAATCTTAAACTAATTATCTTTGACCCGCAAAATGGATCTACATGAGTCAGGAAATAAGTAAAAGATATGCAGGCCGCGGAGTTTCTGCCGGGAAGGAAGATGTTCACAACGCAATTAAAGAATGTCGACAAAGGCTTATTCCCACAGGCCTTCTGCAAAATTGTGCCCGATCATCTTACCGGGGACGAGGACTATTGTCTCATTATGCATGCCGATGGTGCCGGTACAAAATCTTCCCTGGCTTACATGTACTGGAAAGAGACCGGTGACCTCAGCGTTTGGAAAGGCATCGCGCAGGATGCTCTAATTATGAATATCGATGACCTTCTTTGCGTGGGTGCGGTAGATAACATCATGCTTTCTTCTACAATTGGCCGAAACAAAAACCTGGTGCCGGGAGAAGTAATTTCCGCTATCATCAACGGTACCGAAGAACTGCTGGAAGATCTTAAAGGCTTCGGAATAAATATCCATTCTACCGGCGGTGAAACAGCCGATGTCGGGGACCTCGTCCGGACAATTATCGTCGATTCCACAGTAACTGCGAGAATGAAGCGCAGCGAAGTGATCGATAACGCGAACATCAAACCCGGAAATGTCATTGTTGGACTTGCCTCTTTTGGTCAGGCGAGCTATGAAAAAGAGTACAACGGCGGCATGGGTAGCAATGGTTTGACCTCTGCGCGTCATGATGTCTTCGGAAAAAGTCTCGCTAAAAAATACCCTGAAAGTTTTGATCCTGCAGTACCTGAAGATTTAGTGTACAGCGGCTCCAAAAATCTTACCGATGCTATAGAGGAAAGTCCGCTGGATGCCGGGAAGCTTGTGCTTTCACCAACCCGCACTTACGCTCCCGTCATCAAGAAGATCCTGGAAAAGTATTCTAAAAATGACATTTCTGGAATGGTTCATTGCAGCGGCGGTGCACAAACCAAGGTGCTTCATTTTGTGGACGGGGTGCACGTGATCAAAGACAATCTTTTTGACGGTTCCGCCTTTGTTCAAATTGATTCAGCAGGAAAGCAAAACCGACTGGAAGGAAATGTACCAGGTGTTCAACATGGGGCATAGAATGGAATTGTATGTTGATGAAAAAATTGCAGAAGATATCATCTCCATTTCAAAATCCTTTAATGTGGATGCGAAAATCGTTGGTAGAGTAGAGGCTTCAGAAGAAAAAAAGCTGACCATTAAATCTGAATATGGATCTTTTGAGTATTAAGTAATTTTTTTCCCCATTTTTAAGTTTCCGGTAATTTTACCAAAAGAGTTTTAGGCTCAAATTCATTCATCAGGTACTCATAGTGCAGCGTTATAAAATATTCTTGCCATTAATAACTGTAGCTTTACTGGTTGCCAATTTACTGGTGTACGGTATTTTTGGGGATGATGTAAGCAGGACGATGCGGTTTATAAGTATGGTCATATTTTTTATAATATTTCTAAATCCTGCTTATTATAAAAAGAGTGCCTTACTCATATTCGTTGCCTTTGTACTGAATGACTTCCTGCTTATTTTTTACGAAACCTTATTCAATCAAAACCTGGTGCTTTTTATAAGGTTATGTGCTTATTTATTATTGGCCAGATTGATATTTCCTTATCTCCGGAAAATCAAAATTCACATCTTTGATAAGATCCTGTTCACAGGAATTTTAATCATAAACTGGTTTTTACTGTATAATATAAAAGATACTATTGGGTCCGGGCAAAATGCCTCATGGCTGGAAGATGTTTTGATCTATGCCTATGGAACATCATTAATTATTGCCGTAGCTACAGCATTTTCTTTTTATAGCAGGTATATTGATAAAGCCTCCATATTTTTTCTGCTGTCAGTAATTGGTCTTCTAATGTCCGATTTGACATTTTTCGTCGGATTTTATTTAGATTTTCCCGAATTCTATTATCTGGACAGGGGCTTTAATATCCTCGCCTTAGGTTTTTTACTTCATTTCTTATTTCTTTTTAAAAATAAGATTGCAAGGGGATTTTATAACGGGGAAAGTGATGTTATTTAAAGAAGAGCAGGTTACTTTCTCTCCGAAGTAGCGATTTTCACCAGTTTTTTCTCCATTAGCATTTCCAGTTTTGGCTCAATATATCTCTTGCAAAAAGGAGCATCGGGATTTTTTCTGTAATAATCCTGTATCTGTTCCCTTGAAGGTTTGAACTTCCGGAAGGGTAGAATTTCTGTCACAAGTTTCTTTTCAAACTCCTTCTGCAACCTTTCGAGTATTGCTTTCGCTGAAAATTTCATCTTCCGTAGAGAAATAATAGATCGCACTTCGGTATTTTTTCCTGAAGGAATGGTTAGAAGTGGAATTATGCGTGTGCAGGTGAATCTCCAGAAGCCTCTCCATTTTTACCCTTTTTGGAAGGTAATGAACAATGACTGCTTCAGAGAATTCTTCTGCAGGAGCTTCAGAAGCAATATAACCCTGCTCGACCTTCACAACTCCCTCTATTGATTGAAAAACCGCTTCGGTACACCAGTGACAGCCTCCGCCCAGGCCAATTTTTAAAAAATCTTCCACTTCAATAAAATTTAAACTTCAATAAAATAGCAACAGCTTCAAATGTTGGTAAGGAGTAAAAAAAGAATTTTTATGTGAATATTAAGATAATCATTTATTTTCCCGCAGATCACACTGATTATCGCAGATCTAAAGTTTGTTGATTTTTCTATGAATTCCTTCAATAATGTTGTCTACATTGAAATTCACGAGAATTCCCAATTTTAATCCGGTTAGTTTTAAATAAGTAAGAGTCTGTTTATGATGAACGGGAGCAATTGCCTCTATAGATTTCACTTCAATTAAGACCTTCTCTTGGATCAGAAGGTCAATGCGAAAACCCACCTCCAGTTTTTCATCATTAAAAATTACAGGTACGGCCACTTCTTTTCTTACACTGAGCCCTTCTTTTCTCAATTCTGACGCGAGAGCTGCGACATAAACAGATTCTAATAAACCTGGCCCAAAGGAATTAAATACCTTGAAAATAGCCCCTCGAATCTTATATGAAATTTCATTTTCGTCCATGAAGAATTAAGATAATAAATTATCTGCGGTGATTTGCGAAATCTGCGGGAAACAATTTGGGAAACCAATCTTATTCCTGCAGAAGATTTTTTATGGCTTCAGAAATCCTTTTAAGAAATCCGACGGATTTATTGTAAATTTGGCCTTTTAAGGAGATGTTATGATCGAGAAATTAAATATTGTGAAGCAGCGTTTTGACGAGGTGAATGACCTGATCATTCAACCCGATGTGATCGCCGATCAAAAGCGCTATATAGAGCTGAACAAGGAGTACAAGGATTTGAAAAAACTGATGGAGGTTCGTGAAGAATACATGAGCCTAATCAACAATAGAAAGGAAGCTGAAGAGATCATTGCCGATGGCAGCGATCCCGAAATGACCGATATGGCCAAGATGCAACTGGAAGAGGCCAAAGAGCAGATTCCGGGGATGGAGGAGAAGATAAGAATGATGCTGGTGCCAAAGGATCCTGAAGATGCTAAAAATGTCGTGATGGAGATTCGCGCAGGTACCGGTGGAGATGAAGCCAGTATTTTTGCCGGAGACCTTTACCGCATGTACACCAAATATATTGAGAGTAGAGGCTGGAAACATAATATTGTTGATTTTAGTGAAGGAACCAGCGGCGGATTCAAAGAAATAATTTTTGACGTCACCGGGGAAGATGTCTACGGAACCTTAAAGTTTGAAGCGGGAGTGCATCGTGTTCAAAGGGTGCCACAAACTGAAACTCAGGGGCGCGTACACACTTCGGCGGCTACAGTGATGGTATTGCCCGAAGCTGAAGAATTTGACGTGGAGATCGATCCCAAGGATGTGCGTATTGATTACTTCTGTTCTTCGGGACCGGGAGGACAATCGGTAAACACAACTTACTCGGCGGTGCGATTGACGCATACACCTACAGGATTGGTGGCGCAGTGCCAGGATCAAAAATCCCAGCACAAGAACAAGGAAAAGGCTTTCCGCGTATTGAGGTCCAGGCTTTATGAGCAGGAACTTGCAAAAAAGATGGAAGCAGATGCCGCCAAAAGAAACTCTATGGTTTCCAGTGGTGACAGGAGTGCAAAGATCCGAACTTACAACTACGCGCAGGGCAGGGTGACAGATCACCGTATTGGCCTTACGCTTTATGACCTTGGAAACATCATTAATGGGGATATCCAGAAGATCCTTGATGAGTTACAACTTGTAGAAAACACAGAAAAACTGAAAGAGAATTCAGACGTTTTTTAAATAATAAAACCACTAAAGCTGCCGCACTCCGGCAGCTTTTTTATTTTTAGCCAATGACCACTTCCCAGCTCTCAGAACAAATACGTTTAAAAAAGTCATTTTTGTGCATCGGTCTTGATGTTGATCTTCAAAAGATCCCGGAATTTTTGCTGAGAGAAGAAGATCCGATTTTTGCCTTTAATAAAGCAATAATTGACGCGACCCATCACCTGGCTGTTGCTTATAAACCTAATCTTGCATTTTACGAGGCGCACGGGCTTAAGGGCTGGAAAGCTCTTGAAAAAACGATCACTTACCTGAATGAAAATTTCCCCGAACTTTTCACCATTGCCGATGCAAAAAGGGGAGATATAGGCAACACCTCGGGCATGTATGCAAAAGCCTTTTTTGAGGATCTAAATTTTGATTCGGTTACTGTAGCTCCATATATGGGAAAAGATTCAATAGAACCCTTTCTGGCTTACCAGAACAAACATACCATTCTCCTGGCTTTAACTTCTAACGCGGGTGCCTATGATTTTCAGACGCAAACTGTGGAAGGAGAGGAGCTTTATAAAAAGGTGATCAAAACTTCCAGGAACTGGACCAACGGTCAAAATTTAATGTATGTTGTAGGTGCGACCAAGGCAGAATATCTGCGTGAAATTAGAAAAATCATTCCCGAAAATTTCCTTTTAGTACCGGGAGTGGGAGCACAGGGTGGAAGTTTAAAAGAGGTTTGTGAATTTGGAATGAGCCGCAATGTGGGCTTGCTTATTAATGCTTCCCGGGCCGTAATTTATGCCTCCAATGCTGAAGATTTTGCTGAAGCCGCTGCTGCCGAAGCCGGTAAATTACAGCAGGAAATGGCCGGTTACCTGTAACAGAAATCGTTTCTGAAAATGGTGTCAAAAATGTCATTTTTAGCACCTCATAAATTCCCGATCTATGAAAGTTTTTCACGATCAACTAAATCGCAAACTTGAGCTGAAGGATCTTCCACAGCGTATCGTGAGCCTGGTGCCGAGCCAGACAGAACTTTTGGTGGATCTGGGACTTCGTAAGAAGATCGTGGGAGTAACCAAATTCTGTGTGCATCCGGAAGACCTGCGGAAGGAAAAAAAAGTGGTAGGTGGCACCAAACAGGTACATTACGACCGTATCAAAGCTCTTTCACCCGATATTATACTCTGCAACAAGGAAGAAAATACGGAAGAAATGGTAACTGAGCTTGAAAAGATAGCTCCTGTCCATGTTTCTAATGTTATGACCATAGAGGATTCCCTTGAGCTTATTTTGCAGTATGGGGAAATTTTCGGGGTAACTGAGAAAGCTTCAGAAATAACAGAGAAAATAACTTTTCTAAAGGACGAATTTCAGAAGGAAATGGAAAGGGTTCCGGAACGCAAGGTGGCTTATTTTATCTGGAAAAATCCGTGGATGGTGGCAGGGAAAGACACTTTTATAGATCACCTCCTGGAACTTAACCGCTTCAAAAATGCCTTTTCGGAGAAAGATTCCCGCTATCCTGAAATCGATTTGGAACAATTGGCACAGCAAAAAGTAGAGCTGGTGCTTCTTTCTACAGAACCATTTCCGTTTAAATCGAAAGATAGAGATGCGTTTAAGAAAGAGGTGAAGATGGACCGGGTCCACATCGTGGACGGAGAGTATTTTAGCTGGTACGGGTCGCGCCTGATTTCAGCATTTGCTTACTTCAGAAAACTTCAGGCAGTCCTTTCCTGAGTCTTTTCCATGCGACGGATCTCCTTAAGGATCTTGCAAGCCTTTTCGTTCAGCAAATCGCTGCGGGATTTATCCACTAAGGCGAGCTCAAACGACCTGCGCATTAGGAAAGTATATTTTTCCTGTAGGCGCTCCAACGTAGATCTTGGTTCAAATAATCGAAACATAAGGTTTTTGTTATTACAACAAAGATATCTTTCAAGATTTCGAACATGTGCTAACCTAAAGTTAACATTTTGGTAAAAGTGGGTTTTATACCGGCTTCTCTTGTTAAAAACTCAACTTTTAGCACCACATCTTTCAGGTTCTACCCTAGTTCCCGGAATTTTTCGACTGTTCATAACCGTATAAATTTGAATAGGAATGTGCTAAAAGAAAGGTTTGCAAACTTTTAGATGGAAAATTTTTAATACCGAATCAGTAGCCGAAATAAAGAAGTCAGTGGTGAGAATTTTTGAACATCTAAAATTTCTATACTTCATAAACTTTAAACCTTAAACATTGTTATCAGTCCTGTAAAGCGAAAACTCTCTGTAATAGATTGGTTGTTCTGGAGGCGAAATTATTCCGTATTTCTTTTTCTTCTACTGCAATCATTGTATAAACTCCGTCGAGAGCCTCCTGTGTCACGTAGTCGGCGAGATCGGGGTTTACGTCGGTAGTGAGAGGCAGAGCGTTATACCGGTTGATGATGTTGGTCCAAATTTGTGTGGCTCCCACGCGGTCAAGGGAATTCGTGATGACCGGGTTGAATCGGGTGTAAAGCGGGTTGGTGGTTTTTTGTACCAGGTAGGAGGTAGCGGCGGTGTCGTCTCCTAAAAGAATATTGCGGGCATCGGTAAAGGTGATCTGTTTTACCGCGTCTACAAAAATGGGAGTCGCTTCTTTTACGGCATCTTCGGCGGCACGGTTAAGCACTTTTAAACCTTCATCTGCAAGGGAGCTCATTCCCAGGTCACGAAGGGTTCTGTCCACCTTTTGCAATTCCGGCGGAAGATTAATCCGTACAAGTTCATTGCTGAAAAACCCATCCTCCTGTGCAAGTTTGGTCACCTGCTTTTCAATTCCAAAATCCAGCGCCTGGCGTAACCCAGCGGCAACTTCGGTATTGGTGACGCCGGTGCCTTCCTGGGGCAGGGAATCGGCTATTTGTTGTAATTCTGCACAACCTGTAAGTAATGGTGCCATGATAAGGAGGAGGAAAAATTTCTTCATAATTCTGTTTTTGTCAAAGTTACTTATTCACCGGGGATTAAAGTCATAAACAAAAGTTATCCTGCTGTTCCCTTTTTTTAGCAATATTCAGGAATTAGCCTTGTGAGTTTATTATCGATTTCAAAATGGCAACTTCGTTTCTAAATTCGTAAATTGCACGCCCTAAAACGTTTTCGAAAAAATGGAACAACAAGCTCCTTATAAACCCAAGAATAAAGTAAGAATAGTAACTGCAGCTTCCCTTTTTGACGGGCATGATGCCGCAATTAATATCATGCGACGCATCATACAGTCTACCGGAGTGGAGGTGATCCACCTGGGGCATGACCGCAGTGTGGAAGAGGTTGTGAATTGTGCAATACAGGAAGATGCGAATGCGATTGCAATGACTTCTTACCAGGGAGGACATACAGAGTATTTTAAATATATGTATGACCTTCTTAAAGAAAAAGGCGCAGAACATATCAAGATCTTTGGCGGCGGCGGCGGAGTGATCCTGCCCGAGGAGATCAGGGAACTCGAAGATTACGGTATTACCAGGATCTACTCACCCGATGATGGTCGCGAACTTGGTCTGCAGGGAATGATCAATGACCTTGTAAAGCAAGCAGATTATCCTCTGGGTGATAGCCTTAACGGAGAGATAAAGGAGCTGGAAAACAAAACTCCGGGTGCAATTGCCAGGGTAATTTCGGCTGCGGAAAACTTTCCTGAAATAGCAAAAGACACTCTTGAGAAGATACATTCAGAAAATAAAGAAAGAGATATTCCGGTCCTTGGAATTACCGGAACAGGTGGTGCTGGAAAATCATCCCTGGTTGACGAGCTTGTTCGCCGGTACTTGATGGATTTTCCTGAAAAGACCATTGGAATTATTTCTGTTGACCCTTCAAAAAGAAAGACTGGAGGTGCCCTTTTAGGAGATCGCATCAGGATGAATTCCATTAATAATTCACGGGTTTACATGAGATCTTTGGCAACCCGCCAGTCAAATCTTGCTTTATCAAAATATGTTGCTGAAGCTATTGAGGTTTTAAAAGCCGCGAATTATGATCTTATTGTATTGGAAACTTCAGGAATTGGGCAATCGGATACCGAAATCCTGGAACATTCTGATGTTTCACTTTACGTGATGACCCCTGAATTTGGTGCGGCAACTCAGCTGGAAAAAATTGACATGCTTGACTTTGCCGACCTGGTTGCGATAAACAAATTCGACAAACGTGGAGCATTGGATGCACTTCGGGATGTGAAAAAGCAATACCAGCGTAACCACGGATTATGGCATGAGAATGTGGATAATCTTCCTGTTTTTGGAACTATTGCTTCCCAGTTCAATGACCCGGGGATGAATACCCTCTACAAACAGATCATGGATATGATCGATGAAAAAGCAGGAGGTCATTTCAACTCTACTTTCAACATCTCAAAAGAGATGAGCGAAAAGATCTTTGTGATCCCGCCAAACAGAACGAGGTATCTTTCAGAAATTTCAGAAAATAATCGCTCTTATGACGAGAAAGCAGCTTCCCAGGCCGAGGTGGCTCAAAAGCTTTACGGGATTTTTAAAACTATCGAATCGGTTACGGGAGTAAAGCTGGGATTGAACCAGTATGGACTTGATGAAGATGATCTTAATAATGCCACAACTTCAGAAAATAAAGAACTTACCGATCTTTTAAAGAAAGAATTTGATAAAGTAAAAATGGACCTCGATCCCTATAACTGGGAAGTAATTACCGGTTGGGACGAAAAAGTCAATAAATACAAGCAGCCTGTCTATAGCTTTAAGGTTCGTGATAAGGAAATAAAGATCGAAACCCATACCGAATCTCTTTCGCATACACAGATCCCAAAAGTGGCACTTCCAAAGTATGAAGCATGGGGAGATATTTTGCGCTGGTGCCTTCAGGAAAATGTGCCGGGAGAATTCCCGTATACTGCGGGACTTTATCCTTTTAAAAGACAGGGAGAAGATCCAACCAGGATGTTCGCGGGAGAAGGCTCGCCGGAGAGAACCAACCGTCGTTTCCATTACGTAAGTATGGGCTTACCTGCAAAAAGGCTTTCTACAGCATTCGACTCGGTAACCTTATATGGAAATGATCCCGATCATCGTCCCGATATCTACGGAAAGATAGGGAACGCGGGAGTTTCTATTTGCTGTCTTGACGATGCCAAAAAATTATATTCGGGGTTTGATCTTGCAGATCCTATGACTTCGGTGAGTATGACCATTAACGGTCCTGCTCCAATGCTGCTCGGGTTTTTCATGAATGCTGCTATCGACCAGCAATGTGAGAAATACATTAAAGAGAACGGCCTGGAAAAAGAGGTGCAGAAGAAGATCGATAAGCTCTATTCCGAAAAAGGAATGGGACAGCCAAAATACAGAGGTGAATTGCCGGAAGGAAATAACGGCCTCGGATTAATGTTGCTGGGTGTGACCGGAGACCAGGTATTGCCCGCAGATGTTTATGCCGATATTAAAAAGAGGACTTTGAGTCAGGTTCGGGGAACTGTGCAGGCGGATATTCTTAAGGAAGATCAGGCACAGAATACCTGTATTTTCTCTACGGAATTTGCATTGAGGTTAATGGGAGATGTGCAGGAATATTTTATCGAGGAGAATGTGCGGAATTTCTATTCGGTTTCCATTTCAGGATATCACATTGCCGAAGCCGGAGCTAATCCTGTTACTCAGCTCGCTCTTACTCTCGCCAATGGATTTACTTATGTGGAATATTACCTGAGCAGGGGAATGGACATCAATAAGTTTGGGCCTAACCTCTCTTTCTTCTTTTCCAACGGAATTGATCCTGAATACGCGGTTATTGGAAGGGTTGCCAGAAAGATCTGGTCTAAAGCATTGAAACATAAATACGGAGCGAACCCAAGGGCACAAATGCTGAAGTACCACATCCAGACTTCAGGAAGATCCCTGCACGCGCAGGAGATCGACTTTAATGATATCAGGACCACACTTCAGGCACTTTATGCGATCTACGACAATTGTAATTCACTGCATACAAATGCTTATGATGAGGCCATCACTACGCCAACAGAAGCTTCAGTAAGAAGGGCTATGGCGATACAGTTGATCATCAATAAGGAATTAGGATTGACCAAAAATGAAAATCCAATTCAGGGTGCCTTTATTATTGAAGAACTTACAGATCTTGTAGAAGAAGCCGTTCTTTTGGAATTCGACCGAATTACCGAAAGAGGCGGAGTACTGGGAGCCATGGAAACCATGTATCAACGCAGTAAGATCCAGGAAGAAAGTCTGTATTACGAAACTCTAAAGCACAATGGGGAATTTCCTATAATTGGGGTAAATACCTTTCTTAGTTCTACAGGATCACCAACAGTGACTCCCGGTGAAGTTATAAGAGCCACAGAAGAGGAGAAACAGGCACAGATAAATACTTTGCAGGACCTGCATGAAGCCAAAAAAGAACTGGAGCATGAAACTCTGGAAAAGGTGAAACAGGCAGCTATTCAAAATGAAAATATCTTTGAAGTTCTTATGGAAGCGACAAAAGTCTGCTCCCTTGGCCAGATCACTACAGCTTTGTTTGAAGTAGGAGGGCAGTATAGAAGAAATATGTAAGCAGAGAGCCGGTTTTCCAACTTTTGGCGTGAAAAACGTGCGAATCGCTTATCCCGATGAGCGGTAGCGAGATCGGGATCTCTTTAAAACGGAATTTCGTTTGTTTTGCACAAAGTGTACGAATCGCTTATCCCGATGAGCGGTAGCGAGATCGGGAGCTCATCTCCACGGATGTAAATCATTAACCCTTTCAGGGTTTCAAACCCCTGAAAGGGTTTCACCTTTAAACCTCACAGGTTTTCAAAACCTGTGAGGTTTTTATATTCCCGTTTAGCAGGGTTTAAGTGCGATTATCTGAGAACCAAAAACAGGAAGGAGTCTCAAAAATGTCATTTTTGAGACTCCTTTTCCGAAGCATTTTTTATATCTAAATCTTGATTTAGCTTGAGATTCCCGGTTTAATCTTCCTCATCAAAAGGATTATCAAATGGAATATTATCATCGGGATCAACATCGTCATAATTCACTCCCGGCGGATTAAATAATCCCCAGCGGTCAATGATGTAGTTCCATTGATCAAAGGTTTGTACCCATTCGGCGAAAAGTACCCGAAATTCCTCTACTTCTGCCCGTAACATTTCCAGGTATTCCACTTCTTTAAATCCTTCCATGATGAACCCGTTGCAGCCCACATAGATCTCGCGGGCGCACTTCCGGATTATTGCGGCATTTTCCATTTTTATGTCGTAGAGGTCAACGCCTTCTGCTCCTGCAATTTTAGGTGCAAGTTGTAGGGCATCGGTATACATGTTCTGGGCAACCGCGGTGGTGAATTCGTTGTCTTCGGGAACCAGTTGTTTAATTCGTACAACGATCTCCAGGATCTCCATGGCCTTTTGGTATAAAGGCATGCGCTCCAGTTTGTCCTTATTCATTTACAGGAGTTATATAAGTGAGTCTTCTTCGTTGTTGTTGACTACATTATCCTGGTGGAGTTTCCACTTCTCATAATCTACGAGATCATCGCTTACCAGTGTAAGGCAGGCAGCAATAACGCCTGCATCATCCAGAAAGCCGGCCACGGGAATAAAATCGGGAATAAGGTCAAATGGCATGAGCACATAAAGTAAGGCTCCTGCCACAGCAGCTATTGTCTTCCAGGGCACCTGCCTGTAATTGCCGTTCCAGTAGTCGCGAATAAGCCCAAACATACTTTTTGCTTTGGCCAGATATCCACTCATGGAATCATTATTTCGAAATTTGTCTTCAATTTTTTGCTCTTTGGCCAATACTTTTTCCAGGTCTTTTCGCTCTACTTTTTCTGCCTGTTCATTAAGTGCTTGTTTAGCCTCCTCGGGGGTGATTTCTTTCATTTTATTCTTCTTTATTTCGGTTTAACTGTGCTGTCCTTCTAAATATGTTTTCAATATGGTATTGAGATGCGCTTTTGATCCTTGAGAGTTCTTCCCATTCAATTGGGGTGGCAACTCCTGCCTCTTCGGTAGCCCTTAATGAATAAGGACAAACTGCAGTTTGAGCATAAGCATTCCGCAGGTAATCAACGAAAATCTTTCCTTCGCGCTTGTCTTTTCTTAATTGGGTCGTAAATAATCCGGGTTCTTTTTTCTCTGCTTCTTCAGCAATATCTCGAGTTAGTGCCTTAACCTTATCAAAGTCTTTCCCCCGTCTTATATTATAATATAAATGTAAGCCGCTTTTTCCGCTGGTCATAAGAGAAGGATCAATTTTTTTGCTCTTCAGGAGATCCCTCATCATTTTCGCCCCTTCTTTTATCTTTTCAAAATCATCGTCGGAAGGATCAAGATCGAACACCACCCTGTCCGGCTGGCGCAACTTATCTTTTTTGCTTAACCAGATGTGGAAAGCCACTGTGCCCTGGTTTGCCAGATAAACAAGACTTTTCCTGTCATTGCATAAAACCTGGGTATTTGTTCCTTCCTCTGTTTCTATCTTTATAGTTTTAATAAAAGAGGGGAAATAATCTGAAGCGTTTTTTTGATAAAAACCACTTTCGGTAATTCCGCCCGGAAAACGGTGCAAGGTGAGCGGCCGGTCTTTGAGAAATGGTAACATCAACGGCGCGATCCTCTCATAATAAGAAATCATATCACCTTTAGTGATTTCTTTCTTGGGGAAAAGTACTTTATCGGGATGTGAGATCTCAACTCCGGCTATCTGCATTTATTATTCTTTTTCAGATTCTTCCTTTTCAATTTGCTTCAAAGTCCTTCCTGAAACTACACTTTTTGCCTGAGTGCTTACAGGATTGCGGCGGGCATCGGCTTCCGCGTCGTCTTGCTTCATGAGCAGCCAGTTACCTTTCATTTTTCCTCCTTTCATTTCCACAAGGTTATAGCCGCCGGTGAGTTTTTTGCCATGCAGGGTTACTTCTACACTTCCTGCTTTAAAGCTATCTTCAAGGGAAATAATATTGCCGTCTTCATCTTTTTTATTGCTCTCAATGGTGCCGGTATCCCATATCATTACCGTACCACCGCCATACTCTCCCTGCGGAATAACCCCTTCAAAATCGGCATAGCTCAAAGGATGATCTTCTGTGGGGATAGCCATCCTTTTTACTGAAGGATCTGTGCTTGGGCCTTTAGGAACAGACCAGGATTTGAGTGTATTGTCGATCTCCAGCCGAAAATCATAATGAAGGTTTGTTGCGTCGTGTTTCTGGATGACGAAAATGGGTTTTTCATTCTTCTTACCTGAGGGAACGTCCCTGGGTTCTTTGGTTTTGCTGAAATCTCTTTTTTCGTTATAAGTCTTCATTGATCCAGTAGTTCCTGAGGCCAAAATGTACAAAAATTGCGCCTTCACCTTCGTTAAAGAAGTCTCAAAACTTATCTGAAAGCTCAGGCTCTATAGAAAGGATCCGGTGCATTTTTGCAGGTTGTTTATTTTAAATACTTTTACCCCTTCTAATTTAGTAGTAGCAAAAAAATAAATGGAAGGGATCTGGGTATTTGCCATTGCAGTTTTTACAGGGTTTATTGCGATCAATAACCCGGTTGGAAACGTGCCTATATTTTTAAGCCTCACCCGGCAAGCCGATCGCCCTACCAGAAAAAATATCTCCAAAAAAGCCACTTTCACGGCCTTTATTATTGTTTCAGGTTTTATTATTCTGGGGAAGTATATTTTTGATTTTTTTGGATTGACCATCCCTGCCTTTAAGATCACTGGAGGAATCCTTGTTTTCTTTGTGGGCTTTGAAATGATAAGGGCGCAGGTTTCAAGTATTGATAACCAGAAGGAGGTGAACTTTAATGAAGAGATTTCCATTTCACCCCTGGGTATTCCTATTCTTGCCGGTCCCGGAACCATAGTAACCGCCATGAACTTTACCACTACGGCTACTTATCTACAGCTGGGAATTATTTTGGTCATGTTTGCACTGGTAATGTGGCTCAACCACCTTGCATTTCTTTCAAGTGAATATCTGGTGCGGTACATAGGAGCAAATAAGATCGTGGTAGTCGAGAAAATAATGGGACTTATTATTGCCATTATTGGAGTTAATATGTTGATACAGGGGATTCATATTGCCTTCATGGAATAAGAAAATAATAAATTGACTTTTAGTTGGTTATCCATCCTTTAATTGTATATTTGCATTCAATTTAATTTTATATAATGAATAAAGGTACAGTTAAGTTCTTTAACGAATCAAAAGGTTACGGATTTATTAAAGACGAAGAATCAAATGATGAGTATTTCGTACATGCTAACGGTCTTGTTGACGAGATCAGACAGGATGACGAAGTAACTTTCGACCTTGAAGAAGGTAGAAAAGGTGTAAATGCAGTAAACGTGAGACAAGCTTAGTCTCAATTTTTGATATTTATATTCCTGAGCCTTACATTTATGTAAGGCTTTTTTTATGCCCTAAAGTGAAATTCTGCATTGGATTTTAGAAAATTCACTAACTTAATTCCATGAAAAAAATAATCTTTTTTTTATTCCTGGGCCTTCAACTTTCTGCGCAGGAGTTAGTGGTTAAAAAGGGAATAGTGGTAGATGACCTTAAGGTGTCAGACACTCTGGATGAAAGCTATGCCTTATATCTTCCCACAAAATACCAAAATGGAAAACTCTGGCCGGTGCTTTTTGTTCTTGACGGGGAAGGACGTGGAAAGGCTGCTGCCCATCTTTTCCAGTCCACTGCCGAGGAGCAGGGTTATATAATAGTCGCTTCTAATAATATAAGTCCTCAAAAAGATCTGGAACAAAATGTCCTTACATCGGCAAGGCTAGTACAACACGTGGCAGCAATTCTTCCTATTGATTTCAGCCAAATCGCCAGTGTGGGATCGATGACCGGAGGAAGGGTGGCGAGTACGGTGCCGCTTATCTTTGATAATATTCTTGGGATTATCGCAGTGGGGGATCACTGGGTTAATTTTAACTTGTTAGATAATAAAAAGAATTTTGTCTTTATCGGGATCGTTGGAGATGAACAATTCTCCACCTCGGGAATGCAGAATACTGCAAATATCCTTTCCCGCCTCAGGTTTCCTACCCAGATCTATACTTATTCGGGAGACGAAGACTGGCCTCAACCCGAAATCATTAACAGTGCGGTAGGATCCCTTACCCTGGAAGCGATTCGGAAAAAATTCCGTCCTGTAGACCCACAACTGGTGGAGCGCCTATACCGGCAGGATCTTGCCCGGGCAAATAAATTGATGAGCCTTAATCAACTTATGAATGCCGATGCGCTTCTGGAGATCATGGAAGAAAAATATGAAGGTTTTATAAGCACGGCCGAAATAAGAGCTAAACAGAATCAACTCTCCCGTTCCCGTAATTATTCCCAGCAAAAACGGGAACAAACTACCGTCACACAAAAGGAAACAAGGCTTATAGATGATTTCATCTATTATTTGGAAGAGGATATTCGCACAGCTAATTTTGAAAACCTGGGCTGGTGGAATTACCAAAAAAATCAACTGGACTCTTTGGCGCAAAAGAGTAATGCTGAAAGCAAAATGGCTATGAGACTTCAGGATTTTATTAGTGAATATGTGCGGCTAAAACGACAGGACATGGAAGAGAGGCGTACCCCACTCGAGAGCAAGCTGGTGGCAAACATGATCCAAACAATCTTTGATCCCCAGGCCTTTGATGCCTACCGAAAAATTATTTCTTTAAGTGCGCAGGACAATGATTTCCAAACTGCCTATTTTTATCTTGAAGAAATGCTCAAGCACGGCTACAAGGACATGCCAAACCTTTATAATATTGAAGGAACACTCGGTTTGCGGTTAACACCCGAATACAACCAGATAATCGAAAATCATCTGGGAGAATCAAAATTTTATGATGCCTTAGAAGGAGCTCAAAAATGACATTTTTGAGGCTCATTATCTTTCAAACATTTGCAGGGCTGGTTTTTGCAAAGCAGGTGAAATAAGATTCTGCTTTTGTGGTTTTTCAGGAGCAGATAAATTCTGAATTTAAAGGATTTTTGAAAGCCACATTCCTATAAGAACTGCAGCGATCCCCAGAAAAATACTTCCGGCGGAATAAATTCCGAAGTTGACATAATCCCCTGCTTTCAACAGCGCCTGATTTTCAAAGCTAAATGCCGAAAAAGTGGTGAATCCACCGCAAAATCCGGTAGCGAGGAGTAAAGTAGTGTTGGGAGAAAGCATTTCCTGTTTTAGGCCTAATCCTAATATAAAGCCTATCAACAAACTTCCGGAGAAATTTACCAGCAGTGTTCCCAGGGGAATCGAAGAAACCTGATTGAGGTTCTTCGAGATGAGAAAGCGCAAGGCACTGCCAAGACCGCCACCTACAAAAACAAGCAAAACCTGTTTCATCATTCTACCGGAATGTAAATTTCGGTTACCCAAAGAGCGGGATTGTCAATTTCGGCAGGATCGGTAATGAGAAGTTCAAAAGGCTGCCCATTAGGATCTACAATTAGCCCGTTCTCTTCTATATATCTATAGGTGCTTTCCCAGGCTTCCGCAGCATTTTTATGATGACCTTTCAAAGTCGTCTTGACTACTTTTTGAGGTTCAAGATACCCGTTAAGAACTTCGCTACCGGCCGGGGTAATCACCTGGCTGGGAGTGGGTACTCCGGTAGAAAAAATGGTAGTGCCGTTGCGATCATCACGTTGATTATAAATGATAAGAGGTTGGCCGCTTATGGAAATGTTGTTCTGTTCCATATAAAGCCTAACCTGTTTGATCATGTCTGCCGCACGCATATTCACTTCTCCCAGTCTGGAGGCTGTGGTAGTGTACATGTAATAACCACCTCCATGTTCGGTTACCCCGTCTACATTTATAGAATATGCTTCCATTTTCTGTATCACGTTTTGCTCGAGATTGGTAAGGCTTTCCTCAAAAATGGGTAAGAAAACTCCGCTTAGATCCTGGTCCTGTACGGTAAAGGCAAGCTTCTCTTTAAAACTTTGTTCGCCCTCCAGGGTCCAATTCACCCTGGTGCCACCATCTTCGGGGGTAAAAGTCCATGTGATTTCGCCTTCAGCTTCTCCAATTATGGTTTGCATAGTAAGGGCCTGTTGCAGCCGGGAATAGGGAATAACAGCTGTAGTGACGATCCTGCCGTCCCTTATTTGGTCTGCATGCCAGTTTATTGCTGCATTTTCACCTGTAGGTTCCCCGGTCACGTCCATGTCCATTCCTTCTATTTTACTCCACGCGTTCCAGGTTTTCCAGTTAGAAAGATCGGCCACTTCTCTAAAGAGCAGAGGAGCAGGTGCATTAATGACTTTGGAGCTTTCGATTTTATAGGTGCCATCTTTGGTGGCTATATAAATAGATCCTGCAATGATAACAATTAGCAGTAAAAACAGGAGGTATTTAAGGATCTTCATCTTGCTTGGCAGGTTTGTTGTATTAATTAGGCTAATATAAATAATTTGAAGTTGTTAATTCTTACATTTGTTAGCAAATGGTGAAGCCCTCCCGCCAGGACCTGCTGTTATTTTTTCTGCGGAAGATCTCACCCTAATTAATTTAATACACCATTAATTTTAAGAAAATGAAAATTAAATTCTTTTTGATGCCATTGTTGGCGTCAATGATCCTTATTTCCTGCGCCGACTCCATAGGGGAGAATCCGGCAGAAGTGGGAGAAGTTGCACAAACTAACGATTTTGATTATCAGGTAGATGAATTTGCCGATATTAAAGTACTCAGGTATCAGATTCCGGGCTGGGAAGATCTTAGTCTTAAAGAGCAGAAGCTTGTATATTACCTAACACAAGCCGGCCTTAGCGGTAGAGATATCATCTGGGACCAAAACTACAAACACAATTTAAAGATTCGTGAAGCCCTTGAGAATATCTACACCAGTTATGAAGGTGACAAGACTTCCGAAGACTGGAAGAATTTTGAGACTTACCTAAAACGAGTATGGTTTGCAAACGGTATCCACCACCATTATTCTATGGATAAGTTGAAGCCTGCTTTCAGCAAAGAATATTTCGATACGCTATTGGCTGAGACCGGAACAGAACTTACCGGGGAAGCTTATGAGGTGATCTTTAATGATATGGATGCCAAAAAGGTAAACCTGGATGAATCTAAAGGTCTTGTAGAAGGATCTGCAGTGAATTTTTATGGGGAAGGTGTTACCGCACAAGATGTGGCGCAGTTTTATGCCAATAAAAAGTCTCCCAATCCTAATAGACCTCTTGCTTTTGGTCTTAACTCCAAGCTGGTAAAAGAAAACGGACAGTTAGTTGAAAAAGTTTACAAAAGCGGGGGAATGTATGGCGCAGCGATCGATAAGATCGTATTCTGGCTTGAAAAGGCACAAGGTGTTGCCGAAAATAAGCAACAGGCAGATGCGCTTGGACTTTTGATTGATTATTACAAAACCGGTGACCTTGAAACCTGGGATGATTACAACATTGCATGGGTAGAGGCAACCGATGGAAACATTGATTACATCAACAGCTTTATTGAAGTTTATAATGACCCACTGGGTTACACAGGATCTTACGAAACTATCGTGCAGATCAAGGATTTTGATATGAGCAAGAAGATGCAGGTACTGGAGGAAAACGTGCAGTGGTTTGAAGACAACGCACCTTTAATGGAGGAACACAAAAAAGATTCTGTTGTAGGAGTAACCTACAAAACAGTAATTGTTGCAGGAGAAGCAGGAGATGCATCACCGGCTACGCCAATTGGTGTAAACCTGCCAAACTCCAACTGGATTAGAAAAGAGCACGGAAGTAAATCTGTATCTCTGGGGAACATTATCGAAGCATATAATAATGCCGGTAGTACCGGAAGGCTTCAGGAATTTGCACATGATGAGGAAGAAGTAGCTCTTGAAGAAGAGTATGGTGAACTTGCCGATAAACTTCACACTGCACTTCACGAAGTTGTGGGACACGCTTCTGGTCAACTTAATCCTGGAGTAGGAGAGACAAAGGAAACTTTGAAAAGTTATGCTTCTACTTTAGAAGAAGGCCGTGCCGACCTTGTTGGGCTTTACTATTTAATGGATCCTAAACTGGAAGAGCTTGGTTTGGTAGACGATTATGAAAAAATGGGTAAGGCAGCTTATGACGGTTACATCAGGAATGGTTTGATGACGCAGCTTATAAGACTTGAACCGGGAGCTAACATTGAAGAGGCTCACATGAGAAACCGCCAGTGGGTTAGTGCCTGGGTCTTTGAAAAAGGCCAGGAAAAAGGTATTATTGAAAAAGTGACCAGAGACGGTAAAACTTATTTTAATATTACAGATTATGCTGCTTTGCGTGGGCTTTTCGGAGAGCTACTTAAAGAGACCCAGAGAATAAAATCTGAAGGGGATTTCCAGGCAGCCAAAGACCTTGTAGAGAACTACGGAGTTAAAGTTGATCAGGATATTCACAGGGAAGTACTTGAGAGAAACAAGCAATTCAAATCTGCACCTTACAGCGGATTCGTGAACCCTGTTCTCGTGCCCGAAACAGATGCTAGCGGTGAGATCACTGCAATTAAGGTGGTACAGCCAACATCTTTTGAAGAGCAAATGATGGACTACTCAGAGAAATTTGATGTACTTCCGCTGGAGAACTAGAATTTAATAAGAAGATTCATAAGCCGCCATTCTGAAAAGAGTGGCGGCTTTTTTTTTGCTGAAGCCTATCCTTTTAAATAAGTCTTTAAAAGGAATAACAGCGCTATAAAAACAATAAATCCTAAAAGGATGTAAAGTGTGCCTTTATAATACTTGCGGTGGAGTTTGAGGTCCTTGCGATAGCTGAAGAAGATCACTACGACAAAAGCCACGAAAAACAATGCGGCAAAAATTATTTGTCCTGTGCTAAACATTTCCATTGGGCCCTAATTTTTATAAATTTATGCGAATTTAAAGTATTAGAATGGAAAAAGCCTTAGCCGCCGTACAGGAGTTTCATAAAGCATTTGGTCTTGGAGTTCAACAGCAGCCCACAGCAGCTCTTGGGGCTGAAAAAGTGCATTTGAGATATGAGTTGATGAAAGAGGAGAATGAGGAATACCTGGAGGCTGCAAAGAACGGAGACCTGGTTGAGGTGGCAGATGCGCTGGGGGATATGCTCTACATTTTGTGTGGGACAATAGTAGAACATGGGCTACAACATAAAATATCTGAAGTCTTTGAAGAAATACAACGCAGCAACATGAGCAAACTGGGCAAAGACGGGAAGCCGGTTTATCGTGAAGATGGGAAAGTGCTAAAAGGCCCGGATTACTCACAACCTGATCTGGAAAAAATCCTAAAATTGTAAAAGAAAGCACCAAATTCCAGGCACCAAATTCCAAAATATTGCGCTTTTCAAACTATAGGCAGGAAACGCTGTCATTCAGAGCGAAGCTTTTGCGGAGCGAAGAATCTCATAATTTTTAAGATATATCATTAAACAGGACGAGATCTCTCGTCGCACTTTCTTTCTGGCGGAAGTAAATTCTCTGTCGGGATGACAAAAGAATTCGCAACTGGCAACCCGCAACCCTGCAACCTGCAACAATTTTGAAGCGGCAACCCGTAACTCGCTACCTCTTGACTCTTGTTGCTCATTTTTACTACCTTGTTAGTATGAGAGCACTAATTTTTCTACTACTCGGTTTAATTATTATTTCCTGTCGAAATTCAGGAGAGAGGGAACAGCAGGAACAGGAACCTGCCATGCCAGCGCCGGAGCCTGTTGAAAGCACGACAGAATACACTTCTGAAAAATGGCATTTTTCAGCAGAAATTCCGCAGGGGTTTGAGGTTTTTGAAGGAGAACTTCCCGGCGAAGCACCTGTTGTAAACTTCTACGACAGCAGCATTGAGAAGCAGCCTCCTTTTGGCATCCACAATGACGCTTCCATGGCATATATCACTGTTTTACCCGAAGGTTTTGGAGTTGATGGTCCCGGTGGCCCACGAAAATCACTTAATGATTGGGAGGGAGATCTGCCTTTGTCTTTTAATGTTGATCGCCAGAATTCCTATGTCTATTTGATGGAGAACGGACAACCATGGGCAGCGGGTCTTAGCTTTCAATCGCCGCCTCCGGGCTGGAATGAGTATGGCGGAATTTACATTTTCTACCAGGTAGATAATTTTAGGGCTGAATGCTTCAGCAGTAATACGGGTGAAGAGATCCCAATGGAACAATGCAATCCCATGGAAGGCGATGCCATGAAATTTTACGGAGATGTTTCCGAAGAAAAAAAGGCTGCCTTAAATGCCATTTTAGAGAGCCTATATTTTACAGATCCTAACCGGGAACGCGAAGATACAGGAGATCTTATAAAAGTTGAAATGCCGCAGGAAAATGCAACTGTAAGTTCTCCCCTGGAAATTAAAGGAGAGGCAAAAGGCTATTGGTTCTTTGAGGCTACTGCACCTGTAAGGCTGGTAACCGAAAGTGGAAAAGTACTCGCAGAAAAATATATAGAAGCACAAGGGGAGTGGATGACCGAAGATTGGGTGCCGTTCCGGGGACAGCTTGAATTTGATACAAAAGAAAAGCGCGGCTATTTGATCTTTAGCCGCGCCAATGCTTCAGGAAAACCGGAGCATGACAGGATGCTTCGAATTCCGGTGGTATTTGATTAGTTCTTTTTTACAAGATATCTCCAGCCAAATTTGTCTTCGGCTTTGTTGTATTGAATTTCCATTAACTTCTTCTTGAAAAAGGAAGCGTAAGAATCTTCAAGTTGTGGCAATTCGTATTTTTTGCCTTTGTTTCCAAATCCTTTTACAGGGTTAATAGTCGCAGCAGTACCCGAACCAAAGATCTCTTTTAGTTCTCCTTTTTCGGCAGCTTCAACAATTTCGGAAACTTTAATTCGTCTTACTTCAGCTTCAATTCCAAATTCTTCGGCAAGGGTAAGTACACTTTTACGTGTTACTCCGTCAAGAATACGGTCGCTGGTTGGAGCTGTGAGAAGTTTGTCTCCAACTCTAAAGAAGATATTCATGGTTCCTGCTTCTTCCAGGTACTCATGTGAATTGGCATCTGTCCAGACGATTTGCTGGTAACCTTCTTCCTTGGCCAGATTGGTTGGATAGAACTGGGCGCCGTAGTTACCGGCAGCTTTTGCATATCCCACACCACCATCGGCAGCACGACTAAACTTATCTGCAAAGAACACCCGCACTTCGCCGCTGTAATAAGCCTTGGCAGGAGAACAAATGATCATGAATTTATACTTTTTTGAAGGCGATGCCGAGACTCCTGTCTCTGTAGCAATAACAAAAGGACGTATGTAAAGTGATGTTCCAAAACCTTTTTTCACCCAGTCACGATCAAGGTCCATAAGGGTTTCAAGGCCTTCTAAAAATATATCTTCAGGAAACTCGGGTATTGCCAGTCTCTTCGAAGATTTATTAAAGCGCTCGATATTCGCCATGGGACGAAAAAGCCACACCTGGTCCTCATCATCTTTAAAAGCTTTCATGCCCTCAAAAATAGCCTGCCCGTAATGGAAAACTTTTGCTGAAGGATCTAACTGAATGGGACCATAAGGTTTTATAACAGGATTTTGCCATTGCCCATCGATATAATCACATTCCATCATGTGATCTGTAAAGACATTACCGAATACCAAATTGTCAAAATCAACCGAATCGATCTTTGAAGTTTTGGCTTCAACTACATCGATTGCGAGAGGTAAATTTTTCATGCTTTTATATTTGTAGCAAATTTACCTAAATTAATACAGCTTCTAAAGGTGGGATTTAACTAATTTTATCTTAATTTGAATTTTTTAAACCTTTAACAGGAACATAATGAAAAATATTAGATTTATACTGCTGTTAGCTTCCATAATGACAACTTTTTCGGCTTTTTCTCAGGAAAAAAATTCGGGTAAAAATGACACTTATTTTTCTGTGGGAGAGGAAGTTGAAGTCTCTAATATTCTTTCTGCTCACCACATGCAGGAACGCTATGAAAACCTGAAGCCGGGGGACACTTTAAACGTCACTTTTAGAGCAGATGTTGCTTCTGTTTGCAAGAACAAAGGTTGCTGGATGAAAGTCGCTCTGGAAGATGGAAATGAAGTGATGGTGAAATTTAAGGACTATGCTTTTTTTGTGCCTAAAGATATTGAAAACAAGGAGGTTATTATGGAAGGAAAGGCTTATGTGACCGAAATGTCTGTGGAAGATCAACAGCATTATGCCGAAGATGCAGGTAAATCTGCAGGGGAGGTTAATTCCATTATTTCTCCGGCTGTTACCCTTTCCTTTCTGGCCGATGGCGTGAAGATCAAAAAATAGCTTTTGAAACGAGAAATTATCAAAACCGGGGACGGTTCTGCCACCATTTTTATTCCCGAGTGGAATGAGCACTATCATTCTAAACATGGTGCCCTACAGGAGGCGTTGCATGTTTTTATCAAAACAGGATTTTATCATTTTCTTGAAAAAAACAAACCCTCTCAGCTGTCAATTCTTGAGATTGGATTTGGCACGGGCCTAAATGCCCTTCTTACCTTTTTTGAAGCTGAAAGGAATAAGGTGAAAGTTAACTATACCGGCGTGGAAGCTTATCCGGTTTCTGCGGAAGAACTTTCGGCTTTGGATTATGCTGAAGTTGTTTCAGAAAATAATGCTTCCGGAGTTTTTCAAAAATTACATGAGACCGACTGGGAGGAACGGAAGGAAATTTCGCCATTTTTCAGCCTTCAGAAGGAGAAGAAATTTTTCAGTGAGATTTCAGTAAGTGAAGAATTTGACCTCATATTCTTTGATGCATTTGGTCCCCGGGTACAACCGGAATTATGGAGCGAAGAGGTCTTTAAAAATATGTACAGGACTTTAAAGCAAAATGGAGTTCTTGTAACCTATTCGGCCAAAGGTGATGTGAGGCGGGCGATGCAGGCTGCAGGCTTTGTCGTGGAAAGATTACCCGGGCCACCGGGAAAACGGGAAATGCTGCGGGCGACAAAGATTTAACCATGTTAAACCTTTGATAAACCGGCTCGTACTCCCGTTTATATCCATTAAATTAAAAATAAAAATGCGTATTCTTATCACCGGAGCCACCGGCCTTGTAGGTTCCGAAATTACACGGCAATGCCATGAACAGGGAATAAATGTAAATTTCCTTACCACAAGTAAAGGCAAGATTGAAAAAAGCGAAACTTACCGCGGGTACTACTGGAATCCTTCTTCGGGAGAGATCGATGTGAAATGCCTTGAAGGGGTTGGCGCTATTATTAACCTGGCAGGTGCCAGTGTTTTCCAACCCTGGACAGATTCGAACAAGAAAAAGATTCTTAATAGCCGGATAGAATCTCTAAATCTCCTGTACAAAACTCTAAAAGAAAATAGTCATGAGGTAGGACAATTGGTCTCGGCCAGTGCTATTGGGATCTATCCCAGCTCCAGAAGTAAGATGTATGAAGAAGATGATAATTTGGTGGCAGACGATTTCCTGGGAGAGGTCTCTGAAAAATGGGAAGCTGCGGCCGACAAATTCGAAGATCTAAAGCTTCGGGTTGCAAAAGTGCGCATTGGGATCGTACTCTCGGCAGATGGCGGAGCATTACCGCAAATCATGAAACCGGTCAAATTTAATTTAGGAGCACCTCTGGGCTCCGGGAAGCAGTGGCAATCCTGGATACATATTCGGGATCTTGCACGGATCTTTCTTTATATTATTTCCAATGGTCTTACCGGAATTTATAATGGCGTAGCACCCAATCCTGCGACCAATGAGGAGCTCACAAAAGAAGTCGCGTATGCGCTTGATAAAAAACTCTGGCTTCCAAAAGTTCCCGGGCTGGCATTGAAAGCTGCAATGGGAGAAATGTCAAGTGTAGTGCTGGGAAGTCAACTGGTGAGCAGCGGAAAAATTCAGGATGAAGGTTTTGATTTTCATTTTGTTAACCTAAGACCTGCAATTCAGGATTTATTGAACAAAAAAACCGGCTGAAAAAGAGCCGGTTTTTTGTCATTTTTGGAGAGAAGAATTATTCAGTTCTTCTTGCGGTAACGTTAATAGTTAACTCCATTTCATCACTAATGAATTTATCTCCCAGGTTATCAAATACAGATTTAGATCCATAATTCACTCCCCAGTCTGTCCTGTCAATGGTGAAAGTTTCACTTTCAAGAGTGATGGTTTCTCCATCAAGATTTGAATTTACCGGGAACTGGATATTTTTAGTCTCTTCTTTAAGAGTAAGATTTCCCTGTAACATTTTCTGTCCATTCTCTTCGGTCACTCCCGTGATCTCGAAAGTGGCAGTTGGAAATTTATTTACATTAAAGAAGTCTGTTTCTTTTCCTTCAACGGTTCCTTTAAGGTGATTTTCCAGGCTTGTTTTATCATCCGGGTCTATCCCTTCGTCTGTCACATTAATAGAATTCATATCTATTACCACACGGCCGCTGGTGATCTCTTCCATCGTAGCCATTAAAGTTCCATCCTGTATGTTGATGGTTCCCTGGTGTTCTCCGGTAGGCTTGGTACCTCTCCATTCAATGGTAGATTGAGTTGTATCAATCTCATAGGTCATAGCCTCTTCACCGGCAACTGCCGCTTGCTGGGCCTCTCCCGGTTCAACTTTATTTTCTTTATCGTTCTTGCAGGCAACGCTTCCGAAGGTAATTCCTGCTACCAGTACAAAATTTAATACTCTTTTTTTCATTGTTGTTCAAGTTTAATTAAGCTGGCAAAATTAAAATTTTAACAGTCGCTTTTTCCCAATAGAATACTAAAAGTTTCCCGTGACATTTTGGCATTTCAGTTTTCTTGGCAGTACTTTTGCCAACTGTCTCACAGAATAAAATTTGTATCACATGAGCGATAAAGAACATAACTACGAGAATAACTCAGAAGAAGAAAGTATAAAAGATCAGGTAGAGGAAATACTTGATGACGCAATAGAAGAAGCCGAAAGTAAGGAGAACAACGAGGGGGACACTGCGCAGGAAGAGACTACTTCAGAAAAAGAGCAACTTAAAGCCGACCTGGAGAAGGAAAAAGATAAGTTCCTGCGATTATTCGCCGAGTTTGAAAATTACAAGCGCCGTACCAGCAAGGAGCGAATAGAGATGTTCAAAACTGCCAGCCAGGACGTCATTGTGGCAATGTTGCCTGTGCTTGATGATTTTGATCGCGCCATTAATGAGATCAATAAAGCTAAAGACAAGGAATTGTTGAAAGGTGTTGAACTCATTAGCAATAAATTCAGGGAAACATTGCGTTCAAAGGGATTGGAACAAATGACAGTAAAAGAAGGAGATACCTTTGATCCCGAGATCCATGAAGCAATTACACAGATCCCTGCACCAAAAGACAAATTAAAAGGCAAGGTTGTTGACGTAGTGGAGAGAGGTTATAAACTAGGTGACCGCATCATACGTTATCCAAAGGTGGTGACCGGCAAGTAACTTTTAATTTGAGAATTTTAAAGATATCATGAAACAGGATTATTACGAAATATTAGGAATTAGCAAGAATGCGACCACAGCCGAAATTAAAAAGGCGTACCGCAAGAAAGCCATAGAATATCACCCCGATAAGAATCCGGGAGACACCAAGGCAGAAGAGCTGTTTAAAAAGGCTGCCGAGGCTTATGAAGTTCTAAGCAATGAAGACAAGCGGGCGAGATATGACCGTTTTGGTCACCAGGCTTTCGAGAATGGCGGCTTTGGCGGCGGTGGCGGAATGAACATGGATGATATTTTTAGCCAGTTTGGAGATATTTTTGGCGGTGCCTTTGGCGGCGGCGGAGGATTTTCGGGCTTTGGCGGCGGCTTTGGAGGCGGCGGCCAGCGTAGGGTTAAAGGTAGTAACCTGAGAATTCGTGTAGCTCTTACCCTGGAAGAAATAGCCAATGGAACAGAGAAGAAAATAAAAGTTAAGCGCAAAGTACAGGCGCCGGGAACGACCTATAAGACCTGTTCAACCTGTAATGGTACAGGACAGGTTACCAGAGTTACAAATACCATTTTAGGACGTATGCAAACTGCTACTCCATGTACCACATGTGGTGGAAGCGGACAGATGATAGATCAACGTCCTGCCGATGCCGATGCACAAGGTCTTGTAGTAAATGAGGAGACTGTTGCAATTAAAATTCCTGCGGGGGTAGTTGAAGGAATGCAGCTTAAAGTTTCTGGAAAAGGAAATGAAGCGCCCGGTAACGGAGTTCCGGGAGACCTGCTGGTCGCTATAGAGGAAAAGGAACATCCTGTCCTGCAACGGGAAGGAGACAACCTGCACTATGACCTTTACATAAGCCTTTCTGAAGCTGTATTAGGAACCTCCAGAGAGATAGATACAGTATCTGGCAAGGTGCGTATAAAGATTGATGAAGGAGTACAATCTGGTAAGATCTTGCGCCTTCGTGGCAAAGGTATTCCAAACATTAATGGCTACGGAAGAGGAGATCTTTTGGTACACGTAAATGTATGGACGCCAAAAACTTTGAACAGGGAACAACGTGATTTCTTTGAGCGTATGGCCAGTGATGAACACTTCCAGCCGAAACCGGAAAAATCGGATAAATCATTTTTTGAAAAAGTTAAAGATATGTTTACATAATTTTTATTTGTTAAAAATTTTTGCATATATTTGAGCATCACTAATTCAGGTTAGTGGTAAATTTTTCTTTTTCATAGCAATTTTTTTCCCATCCTTAAGTAATTAAGGGTGGGTTTTGCTTTTAAGGGAATAAGGTTTTGACAGCCTGCAGGATTCTTAAATTCTTCCCAATGCCGTCATGGCTTTTTTTAAAACTATATCTTTATACAAACAACCTTTATGGATCACCTCCTGGTAGCAGAAAATGTTTCAAAACAATTTGGTGAATTTACTGCACTTAATAATGTCTCTCTGGAGATCCCAAGAGGTAGTATTTTTGGTCTTTTAGGACCTAATGGAGCCGGAAAAACTACCTTTTTAAGGATCATTAACCAAATAACCCTACCCGACAAAGGAGGAATAATGCTTGATGGTCATGCTCTGCGCCCCGATGATATACGACACATTGGTTACCTGCCCGAAGAGCGGGGGCTTTATAAATCCATGAAAGTAGGGGAGCAGGCTTTGTATTTGGCACAATTAAAAGGATTGTCCAAAGCTGAAGCCAAGGAAAGGCTTAAATACTGGTTTGAGCGCCTTGCAAATAGAGGACTGGTGGGGAAAAAAGATCCAGGAGCTATCAAAGGGAATGGCTCAAAAAGTGCAATTTGTGGTAACCGTATTACACCGCCCCAAATTATTGATCTTTGATGAGCCTTTTAGCGGTTTTGATCCGGTCAATGCCAATCTTATCAAGGATGAGATCCTCCAACTTCGGAAGGAAGGGGCGACAATACTTTTTTCTACCCACCGCATGGAAAGTGTGGAAGAAATGTGTGATTACATGGCTTTGATCCACCGCGGAAATAAATTGCTCGATGGAGAAGTGAATGAAATAAAGCGCCGTTACAAATCCAATACCTATGAAGTGGGATTGATGGCTGCGAATCCTGAAGGTCTTCGGAAGGAACTGGAGGAGAGATTCCGTATTTCCGATACCGAGTTTAAGAGCATTAATGACGACCTGAAACTACAGATACAGATAGGAGAAAAATCCTCTCCCAATGATCTGCTTACTTTCCTAACCTCCCGGGCAGAGGTGAACCATTTCGTGGAGGTGATCCCTTCTGTAAATGATATTTTCATTAAAACCGTGACCACCAATGCGTAACCTGAAGCTTATAATTAAGAGGGAATACCTGGCAAGGGTGAAAAATAAAGCCTTTGTTGTAATGACATTTTTGAGCCCTCTTATCCTGGTGGGGATGATCGTGCTCATCGCTTATCTCGTCAATCTTAATTCTAACGAACAGCGGGTTGTAGCCATCAATGATGAAAGCGAACAGTTCGTAGGAGATTTTAATGATTCTGAAGATGTCAGGTTTATTGATCTTTCCAGTATCGATCTTGAAGCAGCTAAAACCATTGTTAAAGAGCAGGAATATTTTGGGCTGCTGTACATTCCGAAGTTTCAGAACAACACAATTCCCGATATTCAATTCTTCGCCAAGGAAGCCCCTGCTTTTGGGTTTCTTTCTCAGGTGGAGAAGACTATAGGAGACAAACTTACTAATCAGCAGCTGCTGGCTCGCGGAATAGACGTGAATTTAATTGAAGCTTCCCAAACAAAAGTGGATATAGGGATCCAGAATTTTTCGGGAGAAAAAACCTCCAAGATGTCTACTTATGTAAAGATGATCTTTGGCGGGGCAGCCGGTTACCTATTGATGATGTTCATAATCATCTACGGAAATATGGTGATGCGGAGTGTGATCGAGGAAAAAACGAACAGGATCATTGAGATCATAATTTCTTCGGTAAAACCCATTCATCTTATGCTTGGAAAAATACTGGGCACCTCCCTTGCGGGAATTACCCAGTTTATAATTTGGGTGATCCTGGGAGGAGTAATGTTAAGTCTGGTGTCAATTATTGCGGGGGTTGATATAGGAGAGGTTCATGGCCCACAGCAGCAGGCAATGGAGCAGATATCCGACAATGAACTCCAGCAGCTGGTAATTGATATAGCCAAATTACCTATGCTGTTATTGCTTGTAAGCTTCTTGATCTATTTTATTGGAGGATATTTTCTTTACAGCGCAATTTATGCGGCTATTGGCGCAGCTGTCGATAATGAGACCGATACGCAGCAATTCATGCTTCCGGTTATACTTCCGCTCATGCTGGGCATCTACGTTGGCTTTTTTGCGGTGATCGAAAATCCGCATGGGGTGGTTTCAACCGTGTTCTCCATGGTGCCACTTACGTCACCCATAGTCATGCTCATGAGGATTCCTTTTGGAGTGGCGTGGTGGGAGCTGGCGCTTTCTATTGGGATACTCATTCTTACAATTGCGGGAGTGGTATGGATAGCAGCTAAAATTTACAGAGTCGGGATTCTTATGTATGGGAAAAAACCTGGATACAAGGATCTGTACAAGTGGCTCAAATATTAAGATTTTTTTGAGAGGGTTCCCAAAAGAGGTTGTGTTACTTTACAAGACCAACTATTCAAACATTGAAAAAACTTAGTATATTACCTGTATACCGGCCGTACACTCATGAATGACATCAGGCTTCGGAACGAAAAAAATGATGTTTAAAGAAAACACTTTATATGGCCGAAGCGGAATAAAATTTAAAATTTAAAAGCATGCCAAAAATACTGTTGATCGAAGACGAAGCAGCCATTAGAAGAGTACTTATTAAGATCCTTACCGAAGAAAATTCTTCTTATGAGGTGGAGGAAGCTGCCGACGGACTTGAGGGAATCGAAAAAATAAAGGACCAGGAATACGATCTTATTCTGTGCGATATCAAAATGCCGAAGATGGATGGAGTAGAGGTGCTCGAAGCGGTAAAGAAGATCAAACCGGAAATCCCGATCGTGATGATCTCCGGCCACGGCGATCTCGACACAGCAGTGAACACAATGCGCATGGGGGCTTTTGATTATATCTCCAAACCCCCCGATCTCAACAGGCTTTTGAATACAGTTCGTAATGCCCTCGACCGCAAGGAACTGATGGTTGAAAATACCCGACTCAAGAAGAAGGTGGGTAAGAACTTCGAAATGATCGGGGAATCTGAAGCGATTACAAAGATCAAAGACATTATTGAAAAAGTTGCTCCTACAGATGCAAGGGTGCTTATAACAGGTCCTAACGGAACCGGAAAAGAGCTGGTCGCACATTGGTTGCACCAAAAAAGTGACCGTTCTGCCGGGCCTATGATTGAAGTAAACTGTGCAGCAATCCCTTCAGAATTAATAGAAAGTGAACTTTTTGGACATGTAAAAGGAGCTTTTACTTCGGCCAACAAAGACAGAGCGGGAAAATTTGAAGCTGCCAATGGAGGTACTATCTTTCTTGATGAGGTTGGGGATATGAGCCTTTCTGCACAGGCGAAGGTGTTACGGGCCCTGCAGGAGAGTAAAATATCCAGGGTTGGTAGTGATAAAGATATTAAAGTTAACGTACGTGTAATTGCCGCAACCAACAAGGATCTCAAAAAAGAGATTGATGAGAATCATTTTCGGGAAGATCTCTACCACAGGCTTGCTGTTATACTTATCAGAGTACCCGCTCTCAATGAACGTAGAGACGACATCCCGTTGCTGGTGAATTTCTTTGCCGATAAGATCACAGAGGAACAGGGAGTTAATAAGAAAACTTTTACCGAAGATGCACTTAACCTCCTAAAGGAATACAACTGGACAGGAAACATACGGGAACTGCGAAATGTCGTGGAACGTTTGATCATCCTCGGCGGACAGGAAGTAAGCGAGGAGGATGTAAGGTTATTTGCGAGTAAATAAGAAGTTAGATTTTAGAAGTTAGAAGTACGAAGTTCCGAACTCGGGTCCCGGCACGGATTGCAAATCCGCGCCAGCTGATCTTTATACCGTCTTTGCGAACTACTGGAAGGAAGCGCGGCAATCTCACAGTAGTTGAGTAAGAATTTCTTTTTGAACTGCGCCATCTTTAACTCAAAACTTTCTCGGTAATCGTCCCCTCCTTCGGAGGGGTGTCCGCAGGACGGGGTGGGGAATTGTCTGTCGCCCCTCTGGTCTCTCTTTTCCTCTAGCGAGTCCAGCCCTGCCAAATTTTTCATCAACTGAAGAGATAACTGATTTTAGTTGCGAGGCTTATAATTCATAACAGACCTGCCAAAGTTTTCATCAAACGGCGTAGTCTCGTACTTCTGTTGCAACACTATTTTCAAAAGGAGGATTTCAGGACTTCTTGGCACGGATTGCAAATCCGCGCCAGCTGATCTTTACACCGTCTTTGCGAACTACTGGAAGGAAGCGCGGCAATCTCACAGTAGTTAAGTAAGAATTTCTTTTTTGAACTGCGCCATCATTAACTCAAAACTTTCTCGGTAATCGTCCCCTCCTTCGGAGGGGTGTCCGCAGGACGGGGTGGGGAATTGTCTGCCGCCCCTCTGGTCTCTCTTCTCGTAGTTCCTTCTAACCGAGGCTTATTCCAGACCTGCCAAAGTTTTCATCAGGTGAAGAAGTAATTGAATTTCTTCCGAGGCTCACAAAAAGGAACTTTGGCAGGTCTCTCTTCCTTGAGCCAAAAAACTACCTGCCGCAACTGAAATTAAACCTTTTCCAATTCTCCCAGTCTTATACACTATACCTGCTGTGGAACGGTCTTTGTAGTTAAGGTAATGACTTCAGGTACAAATCAATTCATGAAAAAGACAATACTACTTTTTTTGGCGCTCCTGCCGCTGCTGGCATTCACTGCTGCACATAAATTCTATGTTAGTGCAACCGATATTGAATACAATGAAAAGCAAAAATCCCTGCAGATCATCTCGCACGTGTTTACAGATGACATGGAGAAACTACTTCAGGCGCGCTATAGCGATAAACTAGCTTTAGTAAAAGGAGATGAACATCCGGCAGCCGATGATTACATAGAGAAGTACTTTAATGATAAATTCCGCGTAAGCGTAAATGGAAAAGACCGGAGCATTAATTACATAGGGAAAGAGTACGATAAAGATCAGTTACTTGTGTACCTGGAGATTGAAGACGTGGAGCCAATAAAAAATATACGTGTTGAAAATGCCGTTTTAACCGACCTTTTTCCGGAGCAAAAGAATGTGGTCAAAGTAGCGTATAACGGGAAGATCAAAAGTCTGCTGCTAATACGCGACGACCCAAGCGGAACATTAAAATTCAGCAATTAAATTGTGAAACTTCAGAATTCAATTATTTTTAGCAACCTAAACTTAAATTCATATATGAGATCAATTAGAACTGCCTTTGCAGCTTTTTTTATTCTGTTTTCGGCAGGCGTTTTTGCCCAGGAGACTGAACAGCAAACGGAGCAAACAGAAGGAGGACACATTAATGAGAATAAATTCCGGCAACTGTACCAGGAATTTTCAACTCCAAACCAATACCGCACAGGAAGTGGAGCGCCAGGTCCCGCGTACTATCAAAATGAGGCCGATTATAAAATGGATATCGAGCTTGATGATCGCAATCAAAAATTGACCGGTCACGAAACCATTACTTATCACAATAATTCCCCCGATGACCTGGAGTACCTATGGGTACAACTGGATCAAAATATACGTTCCAAAGATGCTGTAGCGAAATTAAAAGATGGGAATGGCATTTCGCCGGTGGCCCGGCCGGGAGATTTTGTTTCAGAATATATGAAGGAACCCTTTGACGGCGGGTTCAATATTACTGAAGTGAGCGCCGATGGTAAACCTCTTAAAACAGTGATCAATAATACTATGATGAGAGTGGACCTTCCGCAGCCATTAAAGGCAGGAGAGAAATTCACTTTTGATATTGGATGGTGGTACAATGTGAACAACCACATTACAGATCGTGCCCGTTCGGGATTTGAAAATTTTGAGAAGGATGGGAACAACGCTTATGTTATTGCCCAGTTCTTTCCACGTATGGCCGTTTACAATGATGTAGAGGGATGGCAAAATTACCAGTTTTGGGGGAATGGAGAATTCGCGCTTCCTTTTGGGGATTACGAGGTGAATATTACTGTTCCTGCAGATCATATTCTTGACGGAACCGGGGAACTGGTAAACCGCAAGGAAGTATTTTCAAAAGAAATGATGCGTCGTTACGAGGAGGCTAAAAAATCTTATGATAAGCCTGTGATGATCGTGACGCAGGAAGAAGCTGAAGCTGCCGAAAAAGGCTTTTCTGATAAGAAAAAAACCTGGAAACTTAAGGCCGAAATGGTTAGGGATTTTGCCTTTGCGACTTCGCGAAAGTTTATATGGGATATGATGGCTGTTGATTTGGGAGAAAAAGATGTCATGGCAGTGTCGCTTTACCCAAAAGAAGGAAATCCACTGTGGGAAGATTATTCGACCAAAGTAGTTGCACATACTTTGAAGTCTTTTTCAGACCATACTTTTACCTATCCTTACCCTAAATCAATTTCAGTTCATGCTAAAAATCAGGGAATGGAATATCCTATGATCTCATGGAACTATGGTCGTCCAAATGAAGACGGGACCTATAGCGACCGTGTGAAGTATGGAATGATGAGTGTAATTATTCACGAGGTAGGACATAACTTCTTTCCTATGATCGTAAACTCAGATGAGCGTCAATGGGGATGGATGGATGAAGGTCTTGATACCTTTATGCAATACGTTGCCGAGCAGGAGTATGGGGAGAAATATCCTGAAGATATAGCGCCGCACACCAAATATCCTTCGAGAAGAGGAGAGCCTGCCAGGATCGTGAACTATATGAAGGGAGATCAAAAATTTATTTCTCCAATCATGTCAAATCCAGAGAATGTTTATCAGCTGGGGAATAATGCTTACGGAAAACCCGCGACCGCATTAAATATCCTTAGGGAGACAGTAATGGGGAAAGAGCTTTTTGATCATGCATTTAAGACATACGCCCAAAGATGGATGTTCAAGCACCCAACTCCCGAAGATTTCTTTAGAACTATGGAAGATGCTTCGGCTGTTGATCTGGACTGGTTCTGGAGAGGTTGGTTCTATTCTACAGATTTTGTCGATATAGGAGTAGAGGAAGTTAAGAAGTTTCACGTGACAGATAAGCCTACCAAACAAGGTACCGAGTTGCTTAATCGTTATGGAGTTGAAGATCCATCTTCTATGGACTTAATTTATGTGGTGGAAGAAGGTAGTGAAGAGTTTGATGCGAATATGAAAGGAAAAGCTCCTGCGGAAAATGCACCGACTCTTAATGAATACATGATGGACAATTTCACTCCGCAGCAAAGAGCAGAGATGAAGATGCCGAAGTATTTCTACCAGGTGACTTTCAATAAACCAGGCGGATTGGTAATGCCTGTAATAGTGGAATATACTTATGCCGATGGTACTTCTGAAAAAGTGACTTATCCGGCGCAAATCTGGAGAAAGAACGACCAGCAGGTAAGCAGGGCTTTGGCCACAGATAAAGAGATCACTAAAATAGTAGTAGATCCCGATCTGGAAACTGCCGATGTGAATGTGAACAATAATTCATGGCCTAAAGAGGCAGAGGTGGATAAGTTCCAGGAGTTCAAGGAGAAGAACCAGGGCTAGACCACCCCGTCAGGCTTTCGCCTGCCACCCCTCCTTGAAAAAAGGAGGGGAGCGGATTGGGGTTCAAAACACCTGAAGGTGTTTTCCTCCCGTTGGGAGGCCCATGAATTCAAAAATATTTTAGAAAAACTTCCCTTTTCCAAGGGAAGTTTTTCTTTTTATGGCAGGTTGTAAAAGTCCCGGATAATGGTTCTTGTAGCACAGTCTGTCGTCTTCTTTTCCACCATGCACACCTTCCGAAGGAAGGGGGTGCCAAAGGCACCCTGTGAGTTCCCCTCCTTATTAAGGAGGGGTGCCCGCCGGGGGCGGGTGGGGTGGTCCGAAGACAGATTTCTCCGTAGGAGGTGCGTAGCTGTTGGAAACCAGTTTTGGCTCTTGTTCTTGTAGCTCAGCGGCCACTAATCTATTTTCCACTCATCCTCCCCCGGCCCCTCCAGGGAGGAGTGCCCATAGGGCGGGATGGTTCAAGTCTTGGTTCTTGACTCTTGCAGCCAAACGGTCTTTCATCTTGTTTTTAACAACACGGTTTTTTTAGTGATTGGAATAGTGAGTATATTTGCAACGTATGCAAACACTTCCGTTATTTATTAGTGGTGCCGAGATTGGCTTTATCATGTTTATCCTGGTAATGGTTTTTGGTGCCGACAAGATTCCTGAGATCGCCCGTGGTCTGGGGAAAGGTATGCGCAGCATAAAAAATGCTACCAACGATATTAAATCGGAAGTAATGCGCAGCGCCGAAAAACAAGGAATGGATACTTCTGTAGGAGATGATGTCAAAAAAGAAGTTGACAAAGTAAAAGAGGAAATTGAGGAGCTAACCGGCTCTATCAAGCGAAGATTCTAATCTTTCAGGCACAAAATTCCACTCCCGAATTTCACGCATCAACCGCCCTTTTTAAAACTTTTTAAATGAACCCTTTGACCGACTGCAAGGACGAGAGGGAATAAAAAAGCCACAGCTAAGGCTTAATTGCGAACAGCTCTTCAAAAGAAATATTAACTTCGTAATTCTAACTTCTAAGATCTAACTTCAAAATGCATTTTCTTCCACAAGAAATAGACGATTACGTTGTAGCACACTCAGCCAAAGAACCAGAATTACTTCAGCAACTAAACCGCGAAACGAACCAGAAGGTCCTGCAACCGAGGATGCTCAGCGGACATTACCAGGGCAGGTTACTGAGCCTGTTGTCCAAATTGATTAATCCGCAGAACATTTTAGAAATTGGTACTTACACAGGGTATTCGGCTTTATGTTTAGCTGAAGGAATGAAAAACGATGGTGTGCTTCACACCATTGACATCAATGAAGAATTGGTGGATCTTCAAAAAAGGTATTTTGAAGCCTCTCCCTGGAAAGAACAGATCGTGCAACATCTTGGTGACGCTACAGAGATCATTCCCTCCCTAAAAGTGGATTTTGACCTTGTGTTTATAGATGCCGATAAACCAAATTATCCAATTTATTTTCAGCAGATCATGGAGAAGCTTCGACCCGGCGGAGTCATACTTTCAGATAATGTACTTTGGAGCGGGAAGGTAGTGGAGCCGGTCAAAGAAGATGATGAATCTACCCAAGCTCTTTTGGAATACAATAAATTACTGGCAGAAGATGAAAGACTGGAGACGGTGATGTTGCCAGTGAGGGATGGGTTGACTATTTCCAGAAGGAGATAGC
>CAVPXS010000014.1:0-114871 GCA_963709775.1 uncultured Flavobacteriaceae bacterium
TTTTTTTTTATACGTCTCCTTCGTCGTACCGTATTGCTGCTAAAACCTGTCTCAATTCGAAAGTCCGTGCTCGCTTGCAACGCCTGATTGTCCTGCGGACAATCAAGCTCGCCAGCTCGCACTGTTTTTATACGGGACGTTGTACAACATAAAAAATGAGTTTGACTAAAAAAATAATATTCGGAATTTTAATTTTATTCGGACTTTTCATTGTCTGGGATATTTCGGACTTAAAGCAGAGAAAAGGAGGGATCAAAATTCTATGGTATTAATATTCCTGAAAATATGGATTTTGAACGACCGATACAGTTTCTGACAAATCATCAAATAGACTCTTTAAAGTCAATTGATGTAAATGAAGAGAAAATTGTTGTAGTCGGCGATGGTTATAATGGTTATACTTTTTATATGTGGCATAAACCTATAGAAAAAGGAGAGGTGTATATCAAAGCTTTTGAACTGACACAAAACGTGCAGCTTTCGGAAGAGAAATTAACTGAACGGACTAAAAATGCAGTTTCCGAATTAAATAGCGATTATAAGCTGTATGAAGGAAATTCCGTTATTTACGAAGGTACTTTCTCTAACTTTTACCCAGTTCGATTTGAATTATGGTTTACATCAGAAAGTTCGGGTAATGAAACAAAACTGACCGAAGTCAACTATGTTATTGATGGTTGGGATAGGTAAAAACGTTGCACAACAAAGAACTGAGTTAAAAAACAAATTCTCTAGGCTAATTTCGAAACAAAATTTTCCTGATAAGGCAAGCCTGATTTAGCGATAGCAAATGCCTGTTTCAATAGCTTGTTACATACAGCGATTAGAGCTAGTTTTTTACTTTTCCCTTTTGCTATAATTCGTTCATAGATCTCCCTACAGGCTTTGTTGTGTTTACAAGCCGAAAAACTGCACATAAATAACAGATTTCTAAGCTTTGCATTCCCCATTTTTGTTATCCGGCTTCGGCCTCTCACACTAATTCCTGATTCTCGTAAGGTGGGCGTAATCCCGGTATAGCTGCAAAGTTGTCTGGCGTTTTCAAAGTTTGAAAATCCGTCGGTTAAGACAATCAACATAATGGCTGTTTTACTGCCCATTCCGGGAATGCTTTTTAGAAGGGTCAATTGTTTTTGTTGTTCTTCTTTTACGATCTCCATCAGGCGGTCCTCCAGGATCTGGATTTCCTTCTGTACAGCTTTTAAGGAGCGATTTAAAGAATGATATACTGTTTTAGAAGGTTTCCCCAGGGTTTTCTCTCCGTGCAGCTTATTCTTTAAGGCAGTGCTTTGTTTCAGGTAAATATCGATCAGGCGCATGAGCTGTAGACATTCCGCCTGGTTCTTGTCTCTTGCAGTATATAGTGGAACTTCATTTACAGTGGCATATTCACAGATGGCTTTAGCATCAGATTTATCTGTTTTTACTTTGGAAAGTCTTCATTTGGATAAACCTTTTAACTGACAATGGATTTACTACAGAGACCTTTACGCTTTGCTCATACAGGAATTGAGCCAACCGATAATGATAATATCCTGTGGCTTCCATTACCACTAAGGCATCGGCAGGAAGAGCTTTTTGAAAGGCTTTAAACCCATTACCATCATTCTTAAACTGAGAGTGAGTTCCTTTGGAGTCTACAACATCAAATACATTTTTACTGATGTCTACTCCATAAATTTGGTTACATTTATTCATAGATAATTGATTAGGAAAGGACATCTACTTTGCTTTCAACAACTTAAAATCGAGATCAAAGTCTCATAGAACTGAACGAAATTGAAGTAGAAAAGAGAGGGGATTATCAATGTTGTCGGAATCTCCAGGTTCCCATGATATAACATAACCTTAATCCTCTCTTTTGTTCTTTCTGATTAGTGAGTAAAAGTTAGAAAATCAAACTTAAGACTGTATAAAAACAATGCTAAATCTAGTCTCGAATCGAAAGTCCGTGCTCGCTTGCAACGCCTGATTGTCCTGCGGACAATCAAGCTCGCCAGCTCGCACTGTTTTTATACGGGACGTTGTACACAATTGTAAAAAATGATAATAGCCTTTTGGATTTTTTTTGGTATTGATGGCGGGATTAATATTCGTTTTACTGAGAAATCATAAGGTGGAAAAAGAGTATGAAAATAAAATTACTAAAAGTTTAGAAGATGAATATATTATAGATTTGATACTGGAGTAAAACTTTGACTCTTGAAGAAGCAGAGTCCGGACATTGGAGATTTCTCATGATAATGATTATTTCTTCCTATCCCTGATTCCGATATAGAAGAGCAGATTTCGGATGATCAAAAAATATTGGGAAGGGGTTTAAATTATTTAATCAAGAATACATATTATAAAAGAACAACGTTGAGTGAAGCTCAAGTTGATTTTTTAAACCATACTCATACCTTAAGGAAATATGATAATTGGACTTATTCAAGTGCATTTTCTTTTTGAAAAAGTGAATAGTTCTCTACCTGGCTCCAGAGATATATGGAGAGGACCTATTTTGATGAAGATTATAGTGAATCACAGGTTTAATGTTTCTGGAAGAAAATTGAAGATATTAAAGGTCATTATTATTTAAGAGAAAAAACTAATGTTGAGAAAGTATTAGATAAATTTCGCAGATGAATGACTGTTTACAACTGAAGGATTACGAATCCTTTACCCTCCTCAAAAGTTCAAAATTTCTAAAACTTCAAAGACTTCTGGAGGGGTTTGAAAATCAAAAAGGATTGGAAATTGAATTTTTATAACGACAATTTGATTGTTAAAACTCTGAAGTTAGCGATTACGAAGATATCATAAGGATTGAAAGAATAATAAAAAACATTGGGCATAACAACATATAAAAACAATGCTCAAACCTGTCTCAATTCGAAATTCCGTGCTCGCTTGCAACGCCTGATTGTCCTGCGGACAATCAAGCTCGCCAGCTCGCACAGTTTTTATACGAGACGTTGGCAATAATGTGATATTCTTTGGATTCAAATGAAATCTGATTTTTAAAAAATAAATCTCATTTAAACGAATGACAAAAAGCTCATTTTCTTTAGAAGCCTTTATCGGACTAATACAGGTGATTGGCGGACTTATGTTAACCTATACAATGGTTGATCGGTTCATTCAGGTGGGAATGTTAAATCCATTTACTGTTATATTACCTTTTACACTTTTTACCTTTCTATGTTTCTATTCTGGAATATCCCTTTTTACAAACAGGAAACGCGGTATTAATCTTTCTATTTTTAATTTTTCTTTGCAGTTGTTTCAGTTCAGTTTCGCTGGTCTTTATTACTTTTTTATCATTGGTCCGTATGTTACTATCGGTTATCAAAAACCTTTCAATAGTTCAATAGAGTTTTGGACTAATTATAAATTGTTTACAGGAACCTTAATGCTGTATACTAGAGAAGAAACATCTTCTCATTTTTTAGCGATTAATTTAGTGACTGTAATTATTTTATCTGTCCTAATCTATTTAAAAATGGAAAAATATGGAGGGAAAGTAAAAAACACTATTGCCAACAACATATAAAAACAATGCTCAAACCTGTCTCAATTCGAAAATCCGTGCTTGCTTGCAACGCCTGATTGTCCTGCGGACAATCAAGCTCGCCAGCTCGCACTATTTTTTATACGGGACGTTGTCGATAATTTAAAAAAATGAATCAAACAACTATTTTTGAAATGGCTCCTTAGAACACTTTCTTGCAAAATTTGTTTTCAAAAACAAGTGAGGTCATTTTGAATATCATCCGGCATCAAATGGCTTTTTCCGACACAATCAATTCTAAGAATTTATAATAAACTAGAAAAATGAAGTATTCTTAATCGATGAAAATATTCAGATAATTTCGAATGGATCTTAGCGGACAAATCACGGAACGGATTTTCAAAAAGTTACTACTGTTAAGGAAAAACCTTTCATCAATGGATATTGTACGAAAATCGGATTTAATCCGTGTCGACAGTTTACCTGAACAAGCGGATAACATAATTGAATTTGACTTTAGGATTTCAAAAGCAGAGACTTCGAGAAAAAATCCAAAACAAATATTAAACGATCTTAAAATCCCTTTAGACCAATCTTACGACTAGATAGATGTTTATCACTTGGAATGGAGCAAGCTCCCAACTCGAATAAATTTTTCCAGGACCTGTATAATATCACATTTAAAGAAGGTAAATTTTCCAGTACTGATAATTCCAATCAAGGTTTATTCGAAAAGTCGGTTCCTACAAGCCATTATGTAGACCACAAATGTGGTCGATACGAAGCTGACTTCTATGAAATCGAAACCTGGGTCGGGTAAATATGAAATTATTCAAAGCTGGATGGACACAATAAAAAACATGAGGTAACAACATATAAAAACAATGCTTAAATCGGTCTCAAATCGAAAGTCCGTGCTCGCTTGCAGCGCCTGATTGTCCTGCGGACAATCAAGCTCGCCAGCTCGCACTGTTTTTATACGGGACGTTGCCTGCAATATGAAAAAAACATTATTTATTACCATAATGACAGCGTTTATCTCTTCTTGTGGCTCGTCTAAAATTGAGAAGGAAGGGATTGCTGATGAAAAGTTTACACTTTGTTCTGACCTTAAATACGACCGACTGATTACTGAGTTCTATCCCAATGAAGGAAATACAATCCTAAAGAAAAACATTCACAGCCTTTTCGAAAACTTTTTATTAAAACAAGGTTATCTGACTGAAATAAGTAAGGCTGGGTATGAAGATTTGTTGGAAAAAGTGAAACGTGGTGAAGTAAGTGAAAAATCAACTGAACAATTTAGAGAGGAATTAGATTTTGATCCGTCTTTATTATTTCCTAGCAGTACTTTCATGAGCTGTTATACGATGCTAATCGAAGAATTTAAACTTGTGAATGAAAAAGGCTGGCACTCCCAATTTAGAGACGCTTATTGGAAATTTGAAGCAAACGGTGACCTGGATTCAGATAATACCAATCAAATAGAAAAGGCTCTGCAGCTGATCCCAGAGGAGAAATTTAAAGAAATTGAATACCGTAAATTATTTTTAGATTTAATCTATATGCATGTCAGATAATACTGCAGGCAACAACATATAAAAACAATGCTCAAACCTGTCTCAATTCGAAAGTCCGTCCTCGCTTGCAGCGCCTGATTGTCCTGCGGACAATCAAGCTCGCCAGCTCGCACTTTTTTTATACGGGACGTTGTGAGCAATATCCAAGAAAGACCAGAACCATTTGGCCATTTTAGAGAAAAAGGATTTTTCTGATTATGCTTCAAATTCAAAATTCTGTCAAGAAAAAGACTGAAAGCATAAAAGGAATCGCATTATCAATTAACTCTGAATTTGAGGAGGGAACGGCTGAAGCGATTAAATTAGTTTTAATTGATAATGAAGTTTTTAAAAATATAGATTTTTCAGTAATTTACAATTACAATGGATTTGATTTTAACAATTGTGTTATTAACAATTGTGAATTTGGAGAAACTATGATTTGGAGTTGTTCAGTTGAAATTGAAATTTATTAATAGCCACCTCACAACTTTAAGAATTTTTGAAAGTGAATTTCAATCAACCAAGATTGAAAACTGCAATGCGGATTACTACACTTTGCCGACTGCAATTTTAAAAGTTTTTATTTTAATAATTGCTACGAAGAATTTTAGATGCATATTTTGGAAATTGCACTTTCAAAGAAACATTTTTCAATAGATCAAGTATTACATACTGCAGATTTGAAGATAATTATTCTCAAGAATTACCTGAACTGGTTTTCAAAAATTGCCTCATAACTCGAAATTATTTTACAAATATTGATTTAGAAAAATTTAGATTTTTCTGATTCAAGCAGTCTTAATTTAAATGTATTTCAAAACTGTATAATTAGAGAACATACATTTCGATGAATTCGTCAAAACTACTGGACAAGAGTACAATTTCAATTGATTTCTCAACTATAAATAAGTCAATAAAACTTGATTATAACCTTTTAAAAACACTTTTTGGAATCTTAAATTCTGACATCAAGGAGTATGTTTTTGGATTAACGAATGATATCAAATTCCAAAGTGTATTTATTTCATATAGCTTTAAAAATAAAACATTTGCCAAAAAACTTAATTCTGCACTAATGTCTAAAGGTGTAATAACATTTCTCTGGGAAAAAGATGCTAGAGGAGGAAAAGGGTTAAACAAAATAATGAAAGACAATGTAAATAAATTTGACAGAGTTTTATTTATAGCGTCGGAAGATTCGTTAAGAAGTACAGCTTGTCAATTCGAATTATCAGAGGGAAGAAAGAAACAGGAGAAATTATGGAAAGATATTTACTTTCCAATTCATATAGATAGCTATTTATTTACTGTTGAAAAAGATGATATAAGACCTCTTGAAAAACAAGATGAATATTGGAAAAACATCCAGGAATTAAAAAAACTGAATTCACTTGATTTTTCCAAGTTCATCAATAATTCAACCCAAAATAAATTTGATGAAGCTATTTATAATTTAGTAAGAGACTTAAAAATTACATAGGGAAAAGTACTGCTTACAACACTGTATAAAAAAAATGCTCAAATCTGTCCCAATTCGAAAGTTCGTGCTCGCTTGCAACGCCTGATTGTCCTGCGGACAATCAAGCCCGCCAGCTCGCACTATTTTTATACGGGACGTTGGCAACTATTTAAAAAAGAATGAATAAAACAACACTTTTGACAGCTCTGACGCTGTTCTGGCTTACTTGGCGGTTACGGAAATTTATGACCTTTTTGTAAGGCTCCTTTTCGTTATAATTCTAAAGTTTCAGTTAACTGATTCGACTATTCAAATAGGCTTGATTTCTTTAATCGCTATATTTTCAATTCTCCTATTAATTTATTTTTACAAAATTTTCTTAAAGACAAATAACCTGTCAGTGAAAAAGTTATACTTACTGATTGGCTTAAATATTTTGATCTTTGGAGGGAATATCTTAGCTCATAATCTTTATATAAATCACCTTGTAGAAGACTCGGATTTTATTAGTGGCAGTCAGTTAATGTTCGTAATAAAATGGTCCGACTGGATTGGAAAAATATTTCCCTTTTTAGCACTTTTGTACTTTTTGGAACCTTGAGGAATCTAAATAAAACAGTTGCCAACACTGTATAAAAACAATGCTGCAAGCCTGTCTGAATCCAAAATCGGTGCTCGCTTGCAACGCCTGATTGTCCTGCGGACAATCAAGCTCGCCAGCTCGCACTGTTTTTATACGGGACGTTGTGGGTAATTAAAACAAAAATACAGCAATGAAATTCCAACTACTGATTCTAACTCTAATGTTTTTTAATTGCAATCACGCCCAGTCAAATCTTGAAGGCATCTGTGGTGAATTTCAAGGTGATCAATATTTCCCTTTAGACATCAAGAAAAAGAAAATTATCTGGAAGGATACCTTTTATAACGAGATATTAACGGATACAGTTGTTATAGAGAATAAGAGTTATACAAAATTTGTCCAAAACTGGGAAGACGGATCAACCAACGTAATTTATTTAAGAAAAGAAGATGGAATGATTCGCCAATATGAAGAATGTTGTGAATATGACACCACTAAATTACCAGATGAAATTATTGAAGGCGCAGAATGGTTAAATGCTGATTTTAAAAAAAAACACGTGGTTTTAAGTCTATCTGGCAAATTGAGCACGCCTCATTGTGATTATGAGGATCTGCTAGTCGTCAAAGTATCGACATTTTCCGATGAATACGACTATTTTTATAAAAAAGGAATTGGATTTATTGGGGCAACGGAGAAAGGAAAATTGGTTTCCTATATAAGTCCAGATTAAATTAACTACCCACAACAACATATAAAAACAATGCTCAAACCTGTCTTGAATCGAAAGTCCGTGCTCGCTTGCAGCGGATTGTCCTGCGGACAATCAAGCTCGCCAGCTCGCACTAGTTTTTATACGAGACGTTGTGCACTATTCACCAGAACCTAAAATAAAGAACCAAGATTGAAAGAAGCGGATTTAGATAAAGAATTGATCCAAACATTGATTCAAATCAAAAGTATGTATCGGGAAAACAGCAAGATGATTCATTTGCGTTCTCTTTCCAATTTTGTTCATACTCTGACCTCTGCACAGGACACAGATTCAAAGAACAACTCCAATAGAGTTGCATTGAGCAGGGTGAGGAAAAAAGAATTGACTTTGGAATACCTTAAACAATTAGAGGAAGAAAAGCGAGTGACGGATGACTTGTCAGACAAATATTTCAACGAATACATTAAACCGTTGGGGAACTATATGTCTTCCTACCACAAGTTCTCCTATATCGGATGGCGGAGCATTCCTTTTAAAATTTGCCTTATATCTGACCATAGGAATTGTCCTGGACTATCTTCTTCTACTAATCACAGGAAGGTGGGTCTATTTTACTATCTTAATTTTAATCTTGTTCTCCTTCAGGTATTACAAAAAATATCAGCAAAAGAGAGTTTTTGGATACCGATATATGAAAAAGAACAGTGCACAACAACATATAAAAACAATGCTAAAACCTGTCTTGAATCGAAACTCCGTGCTCGCTTGCTGCGCCTGATTTTCCTGCGGAAAATCATGCTCGCAATCTCGCACTGTTTTTATACGAGACGTTGTAGCAATTTAAAAAATGAAAACCAACATAATCCGTTACGACAAATTAAACACTAAGATAAATAATCTGACTGTTGATTTTTTAACTCAATGTCCATTCTTTTGAAGGACTAAAAGGTTATGAATTTAAAGAACATTTTATTTCAATTACGCATTTCGAAACTCTAATTTTGTATAATTAAAATAAATCGTTAAGTAATTTTATCATTTGACGGATTTGGCTGATTTTCTCATTATTTCAAATTTAGCAATATTTTGTAATTCAGGATAAACTATACTTTGACATTTCCACGAGTATGCGTTGACGGATTATTGTAATTTAAACTATTCTACTTATTTTCAGTTGGCAAGAATTGTTCATTTAAAGATAAAGAATACTCGAATAGTAGCAATTCTTGAGACGGATAAATTGATATAATTGACAACAGAAACATTGACCTGCTGGATATAAATGATATTTTTCTTTATCATCTGGGTCATTATAATTCCAATAACTTAAATAAACTAGCTACAACAACATATAAAAACAATGCTCAAACCTGTCTCGAATCGAAACTCCGTGCTCGCTTGCAACGCCTGATTGTCCTGCGGACAATCAAGCTCGCCAGCTCGCACTGTTTTTATACGGGACGTTGTAAGCCATTGCTTTACGCGGATGGGCATTTTTTGAAAGTCCTGGGCTGGTTTAATAGGGGAGTACAGATAAGGGAAAGAAAAGGATATGACCATAGGGAACTATCCCCAAGTATGTTGCGATGAGATCGTGGAGAGTCTTTTAACTATCCAAACGTTATCACGTTACAAATACTTGTGGTTAAGGTAGTTGAAATTTTTGATATAGTCAATGGGTTCAACTAACTTAATTTTTCCCTTACCTGGACGGACCACTGATTGCGCCCACCCCTTATTCCACAATCTTTAGAACTACTTCTAAACCCAATGGAAACGAGGTACGGACTTCAAAAAATGACTTTTAAATTTCGGCCGCTTCAACCAACAGTTCCTTTTTGGTTATCTTTTCAATCTGATAACCAAACAGCTTACAACACTATGTAAATGCAATGGCCCAAAATCATTAGCCTGAAAAGGGGCCACAGCATTTACACGTACCGTTGCCACACATTAACAAAACCTGATGATTGAAAATTTAATTAATCGAACTAATACAAACGAGTTTTATCAAAATGGCTATTTACGCCTGGTGGAATTAACAGGTCGAATAGGGAATCGTCAAACTCTGGAGTTCAGTTTTGTGGTTGAGGAGCAGGATGATCTTGGAGAAATGCAGAACATTGAGCATTGGACTATAATCGCTAAAGAAGCCAAAGATTTTAAGGGCCTATTTGCAACTGCTATCTTCCCTACATCAAATTAAGTATTTTAACCGACCATCCCTTACTTTGGGTCTTGAACCATCCGGAGTTAGAATGTGAATTAATTAAATACCCAGAAAATCCGAGTGAATTTATAGGGGATTTGTTCTTTGAATACGAAAGCGTCGGACGTAACTGGATTCCACTTCACAAAAATTTTTGGGCTTTAAGCAAATTTACAAAGAAACTGGAAAACGCTATATGTACTATCCCCCGCCCTTTAAAAGGATCAATTGAAAAAGTATGTAAAAAACACGGGATTGAGTTTAAGGTAAATGAAAGAAATTAACAGGTATCAAAAAGGTTACACAAATCGACCAAATGCTAAACTCTTGATATTCGGAAATGAGGAAGTCTGCCCTAATAATTATAGTTTAGGTCAGCCATATATAATTGCTGACGAGTTTATTGCGAAAAAGAAGTAAATAAAACGTGTGGCAACACCGTATAAAAACAATGCTTAAACCTGTCTCGAATTCGAAAGTCCGTGCTCGCTTGCAACGCCTGATTGTCCTGCGGACAATCAAGCTCGCCAGCTCCTTTAGACTTGCATTATTATATTTATTGGAAGTTTAATTAAGAAAAGAGAGCTGAACTTAGGTAAACTATTCCCGCTCAGAATTAAAAATTCATAGTGCGATTCAGACCTAAGTTCAGACTTTCATCAACAATCTCTAATAGAAATTCGGGATTTAAAGCCCATTATCAAGGAGTTGAGTTATTGATGAAATTCCCTCTTTCACTAAAGCATTACGAAGTTATGAAAAGTATTTATGTTGGTATCGATGTGAGTAAAAGAACTCTGGATGTTTGTGTAAAAGGTTCTGAGCAAGAACAGTTTTTTAAAATTGATAACAAATCCAATAGTATTAAAAAGCTTTTTAAGGAATTAAGCAAAGTTGATAGTTGTGTTGTGATAGCTATGGAAAACACTGGGCATTACAACCACCAGCTTTATAAAGTCCTACCCAATTTCGATTTTACTGTATATGTAGTAGACCCCAAGCATATCAAGAGAAGTATTGGGTTAGTTCGGGGAAAAAATGACAAAGTGGATGCCAAGCGAATTGCTAGGTTTATTGAAAGAAATAATGAAGATCTGGACCCATGGGAACCTCTCTCAGAAAGCGTCTATTCTTTAAAGGTTCTATTAACTGAACGAAAAGCAGAGGTTGCTCGAATAAGAGCTTTAAAACAAAGAATAGAAGGTCTTAATCAACAAAAATCAGTGAGTTCTGTTCCAAAGCTTATCACCAGGAACAAAAAGGAGATACAGAGAATCCAAAAAAGGGTTAAGGAAATCGAGAAAATGATAAGGGAAGAAATTGCTAAGGAAACTTCATTAAAAAGAGAAATAGACCGAATCAAAACAGTTCCAGGAATAGGAGATATTACCGCCTGGATGATCGCTGCCAAGACCCATGGTTTCAAACGATTGCTCGACCCAAGAAAGCTAGCCTGTTTTGCCGGAGTGGTGCCTTTTGACCAACAGAGCGGGAGTAGCCTCAAAACAAAGCCCAGAGTATCTAAAATGGCAGATCGCTCATTAAAAACTGTACTACAAATGGCTGCAATGAGATCAGTAAGAATGAATAATGAATTACAGAGCTACTATCAACGTAAGGTAGAAGAAGGCAAAAACAAAATGAGTGTACTAAATGCAGTAAGAAACAAGTTGATCCATATTGCAATGGCTTTAATTAAAAATAAAACCTATTATCAAAATCGCTTGGAATTGTCATAGAAATCGCACTGTTTTTATACGGGACGTTGCCCACAATATCATAAAGTCAATTTTTAATTAATCATAAATTTTAACCACAATGAGAAATCTAATTCTAATTTTCACACTTTTTATTTTTACAGGTTCAACTATTAAAGCTCAGGAATTTATCTATTTCGGAGCTAAAGGAGGCCTTAATCTTACGAATACGAGTTCCGACAACTTCTCTGAGACAAAGACTCGAACTGGATTTCATTTAGGTCTCTTAGCAGAAATTCCGTTGGGAAACAGGTTTTCATTACAACCAGAGATTTTATATTCCACACAAGGTGCAGAGGCAGATGTAATTATGCTTGGAGGCGGTCCTATAGAAACTGAATTCAATCTAGATTATATACAGGTTCCAGTTTTAGCTAAAATATACCTCACAGAATCTTTATCTATTGAAGCTGGCCCTTCTTTTAATTTTTTAGTGAATGAGAAAATAGATGGAGAAGAAGCAGATTTTGGTAGTAATTTTGAATTTGCTGGTGCATTTGGCGCATCCTATAAATTTGGCGGTAGTTTATTTGGCAGTGCGAGATATATTTATGGTTTTTCTGATGCCTTTGATAGAGAAAACTATGAGGATAATATAAATAATACCGGATTTCAGTTAGGAATAGGATTTATGTTCTAAAATATACTGTGGGCAACAACATATAAAAACAATGCTAAAACCAGTCTCAATTCGAAAGTCCGTGCTCGCTTGCAACGCCTGATTGTCCTGCGGACAAGCAAGCTCGCCAGCCGCAGTATTTTTATACGAGACGTTACCCAATAGCTGAAAAAATGAAAGTTACGGAAGCAAATATTCGGGAAATGGCAGAACACCTTCTGTGTGGCAATATTTGTTTTTTTAATACTATAACCGGTGACTTCGAATATCATCCGACAGAAATAGACCTTTTTCCAGACGAGGAAAATCCCTGGCAAGAAGTAATAGATAAGGTCGAGAATAATTGGGATGATTATATTCGGATCGAGCCAATGAATTCCAATCAATCTTTTGTGGTAATGGAATCTTTTGCGGACCAATTGGAAGCGGACGGATTTCGAAAAAAATTACTTGCTGCTTTAAGCCGACCAAAACCTTTCAGGAATTTTAATTATCTGATCCACGAATCGGATTTTAGGCAGGAATGGTTTGACTTCCGACAAAAAAGAAACGTTGAGTGGGTAAGAGAACAGATATCTGACCGCTTGGACGAGTAAAAAAAAGCCATTGGCTCACAAAACAATATAAAAAGAATGCTTAAACCTGTCTGAGATCGAAGTTCCGTACTCGTTTGCAACGCCTTATTGTCCTGCGGACAATCAAGCTCGCACAGCTTTTTTCGAGACGTTGTGCGTTAGAGATTGTGTTTAAAATTAATTACTTTATCCAGAGCTTCATCCGCATCCTTATGAATAAAATTGGCCTGATAATTAAGAGTCGTTTTTAAATCACTGTGTCTATAAAGCTTTTGTAGCATAAGAGGGTGAATCTTTTCGCCGGCTATGTTTCCAAAAGTATGGCGAGCTATATGATTCGAAAGGTTTTTTTCTATTTCACATTCGCGCGCGATACGCTTCAGAAATTTGTTCAGAACCTTGGTAGCATTCCTCATTTTCAAAAATACACTTTTTTGATCCTGTGGATCCACATCCTTTAAAAAGGGAAATATATAGCCGTTGCTTTCTTTTTTATCCTTCTTGTAGAGATGGAAAATATTATTGGCTTTATCCGGAACTTTAAAACTCAGAGGTTTTTCATTCTTATTCATCACGTAATAGAGACGGCCATCTTTAATGTCTGACCACTTGAGGGCGACTACATCTGAAATTCTCATGCCGGCAAAATAGAAGGAGACGAGCCAAACGTTCCTGGTATGCCACATTGAACAATGGCTTTCTGCTTCAAAATTTTCTATCTTTGTCACCTCTTCAGCAGTCAGTCCAATTTTATTTCCTGAACCAATCCGTATCTTTTCTTTTTCGCCCGCAAAAGGATAATATTTTGGAGAAACAATTCCTTCTTTTATGGCGACATTAAATAGGGTTCTAATGAAAATGAGCTGGTTTGTGATGGTTCTGGTTTTGTGCCCCATGTAAATGGAGCAAAAGATCTTATACTTGTTAAGAAAAGATTCGTTCATTTCCCGAAATTCCAGTCGTGTATTTCTCTTAAAATAGGTAACCGCATCCTCAAAAGAATATTGACCTTTTCTGGTGTTACTCACCCGCTTTCTTCTTCGTTCTCTGATAGCCTGTATAACATCCTCTTTCTTTTGACCGGATTTAAGGTTCAGGAACTCTTCCAGGTTATAAAGAATGGATAGCTCTGATTTCGCGACAGAAAAAGTTCCCTTATCATTTTTTTGCTTTACACGCTCAGCGGCTACGGCAAAGAAAGATTGAGAGCCACCAGGTCCTTTAAGTTTATTTTTTATCTGTCTTGGGGTCAAAGTTTCTTCTGAATGAAAATAAAGATCTTGTGCTTCGGTGATTTTCTTAGTGAGAAAATAGTTTAGCTTTTTGTGGTTTGGATGACTTTTCTTTACTTTTTTCAAATCATCATCCCAATCCTTTTCTAAAATGGATTGGCTCAAAAAGTAATAGTTAGTCTTGTAATTCTCACTTATTCTAAGAGCAAGAGGAATAGTGCCATTTTTCTTCTTTTTATTGGATCGTAAGACTACTTGAATATTTGCCATAACCATCTAATTTTTAGTCTTTTAAATATAGAGGTAATTTTTCAAAAATGGGTACAGAATAGGTACAGAATAATGTCATTTTACCCGCTATTTTTTGATATCAATAAAAATGTGGAACGGTGGAAATCATAGTGTTTATGCGGGTTTGATGAATTTTGGTGATCCTCTAATTGCAGCTCATAACCCGAAGGTCACTGGTTCGAGTCCAGTTCCCGCTACTAGCAAAACCACCTTTTTAAGGTGGTTTTTTTTGTTTCCAAAATTTTTTTCCCTGAAAAAGCTTATCTTAAACTTTTATAAAACATCTATACAATGAAAAGTTTAATAAGTGTTCTATTTATCATGGTGTTATTGTCGGGCTGTACTTCGTCTGATGAACGTATTCTTTGTGAAACGGGTCCTGTAGGATTAACTTTTGAAGTCATTGATGAAGCTACAGGGGAGAATCTGTTCGAAGACAAATTCAATGCAAATCAACTCCATATAGAAAATAATGAAGAGGAAAGAGTAGATGTCCGTTTTGAGACCGAGCGAAATGTCTTTAATGTTCTTTTGGGCTGGGAGTCCAAATCTGATACCTATACCGTTACCATCGCTGAAGAAATAGAATTTACTATTGCATTCACCCTGGAAGAATCGAGTAGTGGAGGTTGTACTTCTACTAAGCTTACAGCATTAGAAATAACAGGTGCCACTTATGAATCACAGGGAACAAGTGATGTAACGACCATTTTTGTGAGCAGCACAACTGAGTAAAATTTTTCTTTCACATATTCGTTTATCCAGTTCCTTAAGATACCCGGTGAAAACCGTCCAAAAAAAATTTTCATCTGTAGATCGAGTGATGTTTTTTTAACATAACTATGTATTACATTTGATCATGAAAATGCTGAAAAAATCTATTATGAATTTGAGAGTAAAGCTCTTCTTGCTGATGCTTCTTGGTAGCACCTGCTCTCTTTTTTCGGCCAGTTCAGACCTTCCTGTTAATCAGGTACAGGAAAAGGAGCAGGAGGCAGAAAGCCATGACCTGTTAGGTGAGCAGATCACTTCTTTGTTTGATTCTATACTCCCTACCCACAAAAATCTCCTTTTTTCAAGCGGTGGTTATAGTACAGGAAGTGATTTTGAAGCTCATATCCTTAACCATACTTTTACTTCCCTTAATTACATTAAGCGCTCCCGTTACATTATTCCTGGTTTGGGAGTAAAGGAAGTAATTTTCCCGTTTCACATTTTTCTCTAGGGTTTCAGTCCAGAATTCGTGTATTGGTGCTTAGTACCATCACTTGTGTCGTCCTTTTAGAATAGACACTAAAATCTGTTACCTGAAACTTAATGATTGAACTATATGAAACTTGATATATTGATTGTGGATTTTGCCATGCTGGCATTAGTGTTTGTACCTTATCTTATTTTTATCCTTATTGGGAAAAGAGAAGAACGTAATTTGAAAAATACATTTTTAGAAGAGGCCCGGAAACTTCGTCTTCGGCTTGATGAGAAGGATAAGTGGAATAATAATATAATAGGGCTGGACAAAGAAAAGACAACTCTTCTACTGGTACAAAAAAGAAGAACCGGGTTGTTGACAGAAGTTATAGACCTTCGGGAAGTGCGGGCGTGTGAAGTGCTCCAGGAGGTGCAGACCGTAAGAATTGAACAAAGGAACGAACAGATCCTTCAAAAGATAGATCTGCAGTTGAAGTTGTATGACGGTTCCTTCAGAATCATAAAATTGTACGACTGTGAAGAGACTTACACTCAGGATTATGAGTTGAAACATGCAGAGAAATGGAATAACACAATAAATTCCTTTATAGCTTTTCGCCCTACCATTAATTCTGCAGCATAGCCGCAAAAAATCCGGGAAGAGACAATCTTCACTGTCTCTTCCCAAATTCCCCTTTTTCCTTTATTCATTTTAACTAAATATTTTTCTCATATTTAATGATACTTCAAAGTTTACTTCTCATTGCCGGTCTCTTATTGTTGATCAAAGGTGCCGGTTGGCTTGTGGAAAATTCCTCTGCCTTCGCCCGTAAGAAAAAGATATCCGATCTTGCCATTGGTCTTACCATAGTGGCTTTTGGAACTTCGGCCCCCGAGTTGGTGGTGAATGCCGTTGCGGCCTATCAGGGGCACGAGGAGATTGTCTTTGCCAACGTGATAGGAAGTAATAATTTCAACCTTCTCTTTATTCTGGGAGTGGCAGGATTGATCTCTCCTTTATTGGTACAGCAAACTACTGTGTGGAAAGAGATTCCAATTTCCTTACTTGCTGCAGTAGTGCTTTTTTTCCTGGTCAATGATTTTTTTGTAGATCAGGAAGGTTCTTTGAGCAGGTGGGACGCTTTGGTTCTGATTTTATTCTTTCTGGCTTTTCTTTTTTATGTCTATAAGCAATTAAAAGATGTCCCTTCAACCTCTCCGGGTTTAGAAAAGGAAAAGTCAAATACCAGAATCTTCGGGTTTATTATTCTTGGACTTGCAGGTTTGATCCTGGGAGGAAGGCTGGTGGTTGAAAGTGCTATGCAAATTGCAGGAACTCTTGGGGTGAGTGAGAAGATCATTGGTATTACCATTGTTGCCGCCGGTACTTCTTTGCCCGAGTTAGCCACTTCTGTTATTGCGGCCTTTAAGAAGAACAATGATATTGCAGTAGGTAACATTATTGGCTCCAATATTTTTAATATTTTCTTCATTCTGGGATTAAGTGCTCTGGTAAGACCTATTGGATACAATGCCGTTTTTAACAACGACCTGTTTCTCCTGTTTGGAGGTACGGCTCTGTTGTTTCTATTCATGTTTCTTGGTGGAAAGAGAAGGCTCGAAAGATGGGAAGCAGGTGTTTTGCTCCTGATTTATCTGGTCTACACCACCTACCTTGTTCTTAAAGAGATATAAAATCTGTGGATAAGGCAGGTCTTTAATATAAACAACTTCTGAAGTCATGGATAAAAAAAATATCCCAATGCACTGGAAGATTCTTATTGGAATGAGTCTGGGTGTATTTCTGGGTCTGGCGTTGGCGCAGTTTGAATGGGGTCCCTCTTTTGTCCGGGATTGGATTAAACCTTTCGGTAATATATTTATAAATGCACTGAAGCTAATTGCTGTTCCTCTAATCCTGGCTTCGCTGATCAAAGGTGTCTCCGACCTGAAAGACCTTTCTAACCTTTCAAAAATGGGATTTCGAACGGTCTTTACTTTTGTTCTCACCACTATAGTGGCAGTTTGTATAGGTCTTCTTCTGGTAAACCTCATTAAACCCGGTGCTTCAATTTCTGAAGAGACCAGACTGGACCTCCTTTCAAGTTATGAAACCGAGGCTTCTACAAATATTTCTAAAGCTGTTGTACAGCAGGAGACCGGTCCGCTCCAGGGAATAGTGGATATTGTGCCCGAAAATTTTATGGGAGCCGCTGCAGATAACAGAAATATGCTTCAGGTGATCTTCTTTGCCCTAATGGTAGGAGTGGGATTAATTCTTATTCCCGGGGATACGGCAAAACCGGTTAAGGAATTCTTTGATGGTTTCAACGAGGTAATTCTTAAAATGATCGATATCATCATGATGGCTGCGCCTGTTGGTGTTTTTGCTCTCTTGGCGACTCTGGTGATTGATTCCCCCAGCCTTGACCTATTTGCCGCCCTTGGTATGTATGCCTTCACTGTTATTCTTGGATTGCTCTTAATGATTGGCGTGTATGGCTTAATGGTTTATTTTTTTACCCGAAGATCCCCACTTTCTTTTTTTAAGGGAATAGCTCCTGCTCAATTACTGGCTTTCTCGACAAGTTCCAGTGCTGCAACTCTTCCTGTAACTATGGAAAGGGTAACCGAACACCTGGGGGTGCCAAAAGAAGTCGCCAGTTTTGTGCTTCCGGTTGGGGCGACCATAAACATGGATGGTACCAGTCTCTACCAGGCAGTAGCAGCAGTTTTTATAGCCCAGGCATTTGGACTCGATCTTTCTTTGGGAACCCAATTGGGAATCATTCTAACTGCTACGCTTGCCTCAATAGGATCGGCAGCAGTACCGGGAGCAGGAATGGTAATGCTGGTAATAGTTCTTGCCCAGGCAGGAATACCCGAGGCAGGATTGGCTTTGATCTTCGGAATTGACAGACCTTTAGATATGTGCAGGACCGTGGTGAATGTCTCCGGAGATGCCGCAGTTTCCAGCTTAGTGGCAAAAGCTGTTGTTTCCAGGGTAAATCCTGCTACAGCCGAACTGGAGGAAGTGCAGATTTAACCTTTTGGAGAGAATATGGAATTCATTTCCAGGTCTTCATAGTTGATACTCCTGTCTTTTGAAAGAACTACCTCTCCCTGTTTATTTGTAGGAAAACCCGGATCAATATGGCGGTCTATAATCACAGAATTCTGATTGGTGATCACCCAAAAGGATTTGATTGTTCCATTTCCCGGTTTCCTGAGCCAGATATATTGATGCCATTTTTTTCTGTTTGCCTCATACTCAAGATGAACAGCTGCTTCCTTGCCGGGCAAAGGTATTTCAAAGGCTGAGGGATTATGAGGTTTTAGAGTTCCAAGATCTGTGAATTTTCCATCCTGGCTGTATACCGTATCCTCAGATAAAGAATAGTCATAATGAACCTTTCTTCTCACTTTAAGATTTTGAATGGGATCTTTTCCATTGAGGGTGATGAGAACCATGGCAATAGAATCCTGCGTCTTTGAAATAATGTTGGCCTGGGGATAACTATAGACACCCCGGGATCTTAGCTCTTCTGAAAGCTGCTGATTCTTGTTTTCGAGGATTCTTATTTCTTCAAGTCTTTTCTCCAGTTGATCTTCGGCGTTGATACTTCCTTTTTTCATGCCCAGGAGAAAAGCAGCTGCCGCTAATCCTAAAAGGATTATAGCCCAAACAAAGTCTGAATTTATCTTCATTCGATAAAGTGGGAATTTTAATACAATATATGCTTTAATTAGTTCGAAGCCATATACAAAGCAAATTTTCTCCGGGGAGCTTAAGACCTAAATACAATAACTAAGGAAGGGCTAGCGGTAGTGTTTCTCGCGTGTTACAAATATTTTGTGCCTGTGATGAACTCTTAAATTAAGATCATGCTTTAGTTCGACAATGAAAGGCCCTCCGGTATCATTTGTTAAGGGTACAAAAAATGTAAAGTAAAATAATCTTCCTTATATATTTTCTTTTTGAAGTAAAGTTTTGGTTTACAAATAATTACATAAGACGATTAAAAAATTATTTTCAACAGAAGGTGCGAAATGGCATCCAATTTGCAGATAGAGGAGAAAAGGATCTATGTCTAAAAAGGATATAATAAAGCTTATCAAAAACTCCGATGTTCCCTGCATTGGGCTTTTTGTGTTGGCGGCTGTGGCAGGAATAATTCTTATTCTTTCCCTTCACAGATTGTGGTTCTTTTGAGAAGTAGCTATTCCTCCTGAAACCATTTGCTATACATGATATAGTTCGCAGCAGTTTTCTCAAGATTTGCGATCTGGGCTTCAGATAATTTTTTAATCTTTCTTGCAGGAATTCCTGCGTAAATATGGCCCGCCTCACAAATTGTTTTTTCCAGAACCACAGCTCCTGCAGCAATAATACAGTCTTCCTCAACTACTGCATCATCCATCACTATTGCTCCCATTCCAACTAATGCCCTGTCTTTTATACTGCAGCCATGTACTATTGCTCTATGGCCAATTGAAACATCGTTTCCTATACTGGTAGCTGCTTTTTTATAAGTGCAGTGTATAACAGCTCCATCCTGGATGTTTGTTCGGTCTCCTATGTGGATGGAATTTACATCCCCCCGTACTACAGCTGTAAACCAAATTGAACAATTTTTTCCAATAACAACATCTCCTACTATTGTTGCATTTTCGGCAATAAAGCAATTATCGCCTATTTGAGGTTTTTTATCTTCTACGGGAAGGATGAGAGGCATAAGAATCTTTTTTTGTTCTGTAAAAATACAAAAGGCCGGGTTCCTTTCATTGTTCTGGGACAAATTTTAGCCCTTCCGGATAGAGTTGACTGGAAAAACAAAAATGACTATCTTTTAATTTTAAGGAACCAGAAATTATGGAGGAAAAAAGTCCTGAAAATAAGTATAATGTGATCCTGCGCCTACCTGTGAAAATCAATTATAAGGTGCTGGAAACCTATCTTCAGAAGAAATTACTAGGAAAAGTCTTAAGTAAGGGAAAAGCAAATGGCCAAACCGCCGACCATGCCCGAATACAAAAGATTAACCTTGAACGAAGCCATTTAGAAGACTTTGATCTTGCAGTACATGTGCAGTTAAGGCTGCTCACTACCTTTTTTAAGAACAGGGAAATTTCTGCTGTTGCACATCTTTCTTTGGGATTTCAGGAAGCAGAGCAGGAGTTACTAATTAGACGATTTAAAGTGGAGAGTGAAAACAATGGTTGGGTAATAAATAACCTTGTCGAAATGCTTATCAATAACTTCTTATACTCCAGGCTTAAAGAGAAAATGAAATTTGACATTCGCCCAATAGTTTCTAAAAAATTAGAGAAACTTAATGAAAAACTTACCGGTGCACTGCAGGTTACAGAGGGGGTGAATATTACCGGGAAGATTAATGAATTCAGAGTTCAGGATATTATTCCGGGCCAGAGAACTTTACTTGTTTCCGTTCAGGTACTGGGGAATAACGTTTTGAATATTAACAGCATTGATATTTAAAGCAAAAAAAATTCCCATAACACCTTTTTCAAGGGCTATGGGAATAAATAACATTTCAGGATTTATTTTTCCTAAGCTGCGGGCTGCTGTTCAACTTCCCTGTTGCTGTCAATAAGATTTTTACGAATTTCATCGTGCTTATTCATCATTTCTTCATGTTCACTCTGCATGGTGCTGTGCTCATCCATCATGGTTTGATGCACCTCTTTCATTTTGGAGATCTGGGCTTTCATTTCTGAACTGCTCAGGTTTCCGAAGTTATCTTTAAGGTCTTGATGGCCTTGCATTAATTCTTCATGACCGGCTAACAAGCCTTCATGCTTTTTAAGGATAACTTCATTTTGTGCCATTTGATCATAATAGGTAGAATCTGAAACCTGCATAGTGTCCAGCTGCTGCATGAGCTCGTTATGGCTCTGCTGCATTTTCTGATGGGTGGCCTGGAACTCTGCATGAACTTCTGCAATACTATCGTTCTGTGCCATCAATTCATCAAACTCTTTGGATAAGTTTTCTTTTTCATTGTCACCACAAGAAGCTAAAAGTCCCATGGTGAAAACTAAAATCATAAATTTTTTCATTATATTTTCTTTTTGGTGGTTAATCCCTTCAAAAATACAAAAGCGTACCTCTACTAGTTGTAATAATCTGTTAAAAGGATTTAGAGAGGACATTGGAGATTAAAAATGCAATTCTATATAATGACCGGAAACCATATAAAGGTTACCTGCTGTTATAAATGAGTATCTTTGCAAAGAAAAATTGAATTATGGCGCATAAAGCAGGATTTGTAAATATAATAGGTAACCCTAATGTTGGGAAATCTACCCTAATGAACGCCTTTGTGGGGGAGAAATTGAGTATCATTACTTCCAAGGCGCAAACCACGCGGCACCGCATTCTTGGTATCGTAAATGGAGATGACTTTCAGGTCATCCTTAGCGACACCCCCGGTATTATAAAACCCGCCTATCAACTTCAGGAGTCGATGATGGATTTCGTCAAATCTGCTTTTGAAGATGCAGATGTTTTGATTTATATGGTGGAGATTGGGGAACAGGAACTCAAAGATGAATCCTTCTTCAACAAGATTATCCATTCAGAAATCCCTGTTTTATTGCTTCTGAATAAAATAGATAAATCGAACCAGCAACAACTTGAAGAACAGGTACAGCTTTGGCAGGAGAAAGTTCCAAATGCCGAAATATTTCCTGTTTCTGCACTTGAAGGTTTTAATGTGCCGCAGGTTTTCAATAGAATTGTGGAACTTTTACCAGAGTCGCCTCCGTTCTATCCAAAAGACACACTTACAGATAAGCCCGAACGCTTTTTTGTCAATGAGATCGTAAGGGAAAAGATCCTTATGCACTACAAAAAGGAAATTCCTTACAGCGTGGAGATCGATACAGAAGAATTTTTTGAAGAGGAGGAGATCATTCGTATGCGCAGTGTGATCATGGTCGAAAGGGAAACTCAAAAAGGTATTATTATTGGCCATAAAGGCGCCGCATTAAAAAGAGTGGGAGTAGAGGCGCGCAAGGATCTTGAGAAATTCTTCGGAAAACAGGTACACCTTGAGCTATATGTGAAGGTGAACAAGAACTGGCGAAGTGATTCAAAACAGTTGCGCCGCTTTGGTTACTCAGGGGATAAAAAGTAAATTTTAAATTCTGTTTTGTAGCAAAAGTTAATCTCGACCACATTTTATTTTTTGCAAAATTTAAAAAACATTTATCTCTATTATTCCTGAAAATTAGGCAGGTATAAGTGCCGGGCAATTGTTTTAAATGCCCTAATTTTGCAGCCTTATTAAGAAAATTTTATTATGAGCAGTATAGTAGCCATTGTAGGTAGGCCTAACGTTGGTAAATCCACATTTTTTAACCGGTTAATTCAGCGCCGGGAAGCCATCGTAGACTCAGTGAGCGGAGTGACCCGCGATCGTCACTACGGGAAAACCGACTGGAATGGCCGTTATTTTTCAATAATTGATACCGGGGGATATATCCTTGGAAGTGATGATGTTTTTGAAGCCGAAATTGATAAGCAGGTAGAACTTGCCATTGGAGAGGCCGATGCTATCATTTTTATGGTTGATGTGGAATCCGGGGTTACTCCTATGGATGAAGATGTAGCTCAGCTCCTTCGGAAGGTGAATAAACCTGTTTTCCTTGCTGTAAACAAGGTAGATAATGGAAAAAGATTAGAAAATGCAGTGGAATTCTATTCCCTTGGATTGGGCGAATATTTTCCAATAGCCAGTACCAGCGGTAGTGGTACGGGGGAATTGTTGGATGCTTTGGTAGAAGCTCTACCCGAAGATACCCGTCCTGAAGAAGCCGAATTACCACGTTTTGCTGTGGTTGGTCGTCCCAATGCAGGAAAATCTTCTTTTATTAATGCATTAATAGGGGAAGATCGATACATAGTGACAGATATTGCCGGAACTACCCGGGACTCCATCGATACGAAATACAACCGTTTTGGTTTTGAATTTAATCTGGTAGATACTGCCGGTATACGCCGCAAGTCAAAGGTTAAAGAAGACCTGGAGTTCTACTCTGTGATGCGTTCTGTACGAGCTATAGAACATTGCGATGTTTGTTTGATCGTGATGGATGCAACCCGTGGGTTCGATGGACAGGTGCAGAATATCTTCTGGCTGGCCCAGCGTAACAGGAAAGGTATCGTGATACTTGTGAATAAATGGGATCTCCTGGAAAAGGAGACCAACACCATGAAAGAATACGAGGCCAAAATTCGTCTTGAAATGGAACCTTTTACAGATGTGCCTATTGTTTTTATTTCGGTGCTCACAAAACAACGTATTTTTAAAGCGATAGAAACTGCTGTAGATGTTTATAAAAACAGAAGCAAAAAGATCAAAACCAGCGAACTTAATGAGGTAATGCTTCCTATCATGGAAGCTTATCCACCGCCGGCTTACAAGGGGAAATACGTGAAGATAAAATTCTGTATGCAATTGCCTACCCCGCAGCCACAATTCGCTTTCTTCTGTAATTTACCACAGTATGTAAAGGATCCTTATAAGAGATTCCTGGAGAATAAATTGAGAGAGAAGTTTGACTTCACAGGTGTGCCTGTTTCGGTTTACTTCAGAAAAAAATAAGGTGAAGGTGTAATTTAAGCCTTTTTAAAATCGAATAAATGCTGTTACCTAAAGTAGCAGCATTTATTTTTTTCAATATATTTTTGCCGGTAAGCAGTTAAAAAGGGAATCAGTGCCCGGGAATTGATGCTTTCAATTTCCTGCTCACAAAAACTGCCCACTAAATTACTGAATACTGCCTACTTCACGACTACCATCCACCTCCGGCACCACCGCCACCAAATCCGCCGCCGCCGAAACCTCCTCCGAAGCCTCCGCCACCGCCAAAGCCTCCGCCTCCGCCACCAAAGCTGCCGCCGCCGAATCCGCCGCGACCAAGGCTGCTTAGAACCAGGATGTCAAGGAGTCCGCCGCCACGACGATATCCGCCACGGCCGCCACCTCTTTTATTTCGGGAGCTAAGGATGATAAGAAAAACAACGAAGATGAGGGCAAGAATGATAAAGCGGGAGGAAGACCCTCCGCCCGAAACTGGTCTTGAACCTTCATAAGTTCCGTTAAGGACCTGGAAAATAGCACTTGTTCCCACATCCAGGCCTGCGTAGTAATTTCCCTCCCTGAATCGCGGCAAAATAATGTTCTGCACGATCTCGTGGGAAAGGGCATCGGTAAGATAGGGTTCTATCCCGTATCCGGTTTGTATCTGTATTAATCGATCTCCTTCAGAAAGGAGGATGAAGATTCCATTATCTTCTTTTTCCTGTCCCACACCCCACTCATGTGCCCATTCGGTTGCATAAGTAGCGATCTCTTCTCCCTGGAGGCTCTCTATAGTAGCTATTACTATCTGGGTGGAGGTGGTATCGGCGTAATTGATAAGCTTTCGTTCCAGCGCCTGTTCTTCCTGAGGCGTGAGCACATCGGCTTCATCATAGACACTCGTCGCCAGAGAAGGCTTTGGCGGGATATCCCTTTGTGCACTGGCCGTAAAACTGAAGCAAATTAAGAGTATTAAAAAAAGAGAATTCCGAAGTAAATTATTCATTATGTGGATATTTTATTCGAAAGTTCATTCTTATCACCTTCGCTCCATGGAAAATGTTCCTGTAGTTCTTTTCCGGCTATTAAGATCCCGTCAATAAGTCCCTGTTTAAAATCACCTTTTTTGAAACTGGAGGCAATGGCATCTTTAGTAGTCTCCCAAAAATCCTTTGGCACGACCTTGTTGATGCCTTTGTCGCCGTAGATCACAAACTGGCGATCATCAATTGCAACGTAAATGAGCACCCCATTGTCTTCTTTGGTGTTATCCATCTTTAGCAAATGAAAAACCTCCATGGCGCGGTCCCAAATATTTCCTTTACTGGTCTTCTCAATATGCACACGAATTTCTCCAGAAGTATGACTTTCTGCCTTTCTTATGGCTGCTACCACTTCGGCTTCCTGTTCTTCGTTAAGAAATTCTTCTATTTTTGACATTTTTGAAAGTTTTAAAAGTCGAAATCTACATCGGGGGCATCTTCTGATCCTGGATCTGCTTCATAAAGCGGCATCCTTTCAAATCCATACATACCAACAATAACGTTGTTTGGGAATTTTCGAATATAAGTATTGTAATCCCTTACCTCCTGGTTGTACCTGTTCCTTTCTACATTGATCCTGTTCTCTGTACCTTCAAGCTGGGACTGCAATTGCTGGAAGTTCGACGTTGCACGCAGTTCGGGATATCTTTCAACTGTAACCAGTAATCTGGACAAAGCAGAAGATACCTGTCCCTGGGCCTGTTGAAATTGCTGCAGCTGTTCCTGGGTCAAATTATCTGCATCAACCTGGACGGAGGTCGCATTTGCGCGGGCTTCTATAACATCTGTAAGGGTTTCTCTTTCAAAATCTGCAGCTCCTTTTACGGTGTTCACCAGGTTTGGAATAAGATCACTCCGGCGTTGGTAAGCACTCTCTACCTGTGACCATGCAGTTTTTGCATTTTCCTGTCTTTCTACAGCAGTATTGTATTTACCCACAGTTAGTAAATAAATTCCCAAAAGTATTGCTCCTATGATCAATACGGGTACAAGCCATTTTTTCATGTTATAGTTCCTTTTTTAAATTGATAAGTGTGGATTTTATATTTTCCAGCTTTCGAATGATTTCAAAGTTAGATAATGTTTTCCGGCTTTTCTCCTCCTTTAGGTGGATTTTAGCACCTTCCAGGGTAAACCCTCTTTCCTTGACCAGGTGATAGATCAATTCCAGGTTCTTAATATCCTCACGGGTAAACTTGCGATTGCCTTTGGCGTTCTTCTTGGGTTTGATCACGTCAAACTCCTTTTCCCAGAACCTTATTAAAGAGGCATTGACACTAAAAGCTGTGGCTACTTCTCCTATAGAGTAATAAAGTTTATCGGGCAGGTCTACATGCATTAATCCAGGGATTGGTTTTCAAGTTGTGCCTGTTCCAGGATCTCATCATATTCGGTAGGAGATAGATGTCCGTAGTAGAAATTGATAGGATTGATCTTCTCATCATCCTTAAAGATCTCATAGTGCAGGTGAGGAGCCTGGGAGCGCCCGGTGCTTCCAACAAAGCCAATAAGGTCTCCCCGCTGGACTTTGTTCCCTCTTCGTACATTGTATTTGTATAAATGCGCATAGAGGCTCACATAGCCATAACCGTGATCTATTCTAATGTGGTTCCCATAACCGCTGGAGCGGTTATCTGCACGTTCCACCACGCCATCACCGGTAGCATAGACGGGGGTGCCACGAGGTGCAGTGAAATCCATTCCGTAATGAAATTTTCTCACCTTGGTAAAAGGGTCTGTTCTCCAGCCATAACCCGAAGCCATTCTTTTAAGATTCTCATTCTTAACCGGCATAATTGCCGGGATGGAAGCGAGTAGATTCTCCTTATCATTGGCAAGCTCAACAATTTCATCCAAAGAACGCGACTGTACAACCAGTCTTTTAGTAAGCATGTCCAGCTTTTTATGGCTGTCCACAATAAGCTTGGAATTGTTGAAACCTTCCAGGTCTTTATAGCGGTTGATACCTCCAAATCCTGCAAGACGCTGCTCTTCGGGGATTGGGTTGGCTTCAAAATAGAGTCGGTAAATGTTATTGTCCCTGTCTTCAACATTGGCCAGAACATTTTCAACCTGCTCCATTTTTCGGTTGAGCAGGCCGTATTGAAGTTTCATATTTTCAAGTTCCCTGGTAAGGGCTTTTTCCTTAGGGAGTTTCGAGCTGCGGAATGTTGAGGTAAATGACCAGTAATATAAAGCCTGCGAGAAAGGCTCCAAGCACACTAAGAGCAGCAATTCCCCACCTACGGCTCTTCTTGCGCTCTATCTTTTTATAAGAAAGCGTCTCACTGTCGTAATAATATTTAACCTTAGACATAAGTTAAATTATTCTATTTTTGCGTTACCTAGAATGTTGCAAAAACAGTGCAACAATCAGCTTGAGAAACGAACAAAGATAAAAATTGTTTTCCCGAAAGCATAATATAAAAATTTTAACTTTTCATGAGATCCCAGGAGATACGTTCTAAATTCCTCGAATTTTTCCAAAGTAAGTCCCACACCATTGTTTCATCGGCACCTATGGTGGTGAAGGATGACCCAACGCTAATGTTCACAAATGCAGGGATGAACCAGTTCAAGGAGTACTTCCTGGGCAATGGAACCCCCAGCAGCAGGCGGATTACCGATACTCAAAAATGCCTTCGCGTGAGCGGAAAGCACAATGACCTGGAGGAAGTTGGAAAAGATACCTATCACCATACCATGTTCGAGATGCTGGGCAACTGGAGTTTTGGGGATTACTTTAAAAAGGAAGCCATAACCTGGGCCTGGGAATTACTTACCGAAGTTTACAAACTCAACAAGGAAGATCTTTACGTTTCGGTTTTTGAAGGCAGCCCCGAAGAGGACCTGCCACTGGATAAAGAGGCATTGGATCTATGGAAACAAATTGTGCCCGAAGAGCGCATTATCTACGGAAATAAAAAGGATAATTTCTGGGAAATGGGCGACCAGGGACCTTGCGGACCTTCATCTGAAATCCATGTTGACCTCAGGTCGGCTGAAGAGAAGGCGAAAACACCCGGAAGAGACCTTGTAAATAATGATCACCCACTGGTAGTGGAGATCTGGAACCTGGTTTTTATTCAGTTCAACCGGAAAGCCGATGGTTCCCTCGAAAAACTACCTGAGAGCCATGTGGACACAGGAATGGGATTTGAGCGACTTTGTATGGCGCTGCAGGGAGTAAAATCAAATTACGATACCGATGTTTTTACCCCGCTTATCAAAAAGATTAGTGAGACCACTGCTTCGGAATATGGAAAGGATGAAGAAACCGATATAGCCATTCGAGTGATCGCAGATCACGTGCGGGCAGTATCTTTTGCTATTGCAGACGGGCAGTTACCCGGAAGTGGCGGAGCGGGTTATGTGATTCGTCGTATCCTTCGCAGAGCGATACGTTATGGCTTTACATTCCTAAATCAAAAGGAGCCATTCGTTTATAAGCTGGTTGAAACCCTTGCTTCTCAAATGGGAGAAGCTTTCCCCGAGCTGCGTTCCCAGCAAAATTTGATTACGAATGTGATAAGGGAAGAAGAAAATTCCTTTTTACGCACCCTGGATCAGGGGCTTGTCATGCTGGATCAAATCATGGAGGAGAGCAAAGACAAGAATGTTTCAGGCAAAAAGGCTTTCGAACTATACGATACTTACGGATTTCCGATTGACCTTACCGCGCTTATCTTAAGCGAAAAAGGATTCAGCCTTGACCAGAAAGGATTTGAGGCAGAACTTCAGAAGCAAAAAGATCGCTCCAGGAATGCATCCAAAGTAACTTCAGGCGACTGGCAGGTGGTGAAGGATGCAGAGACTGAAGGTTTTGTAGGCTATGACAGCCTTGAAGCCGAAGTGGAGATCCTGCGATATAGAAAAGTGGAATCCAAAAAAGAAGGTGAGCTTTATCAGCTGGTCTTCAGCAGAACACCATTTTATCCTGAAGGTGGTGGCCAGGTAGGGGACAGGGGAGTTCTTGAAGCAAAAAATGGTGCCGTAATTTACATTTTAGACACCCGTAAGGAGAACAACCTTATCATCCACCTCACAAAAGAATTGCCCGATGATATTTCGGGTACTTTTACCGCAAAAGTAAATGCTGCGCAACGTGCACGTACTGCGGCTAATCATAGTGCTACCCATTTGCTGCATCAGGCTTTAAGGAGCGTCCTGGGAACCCATGTGGAGCAAAAAGGTTCTATGGTGCAGAGTGATTATTTGAGATTCGATTTTTCCCACTTTAGTAAAGTGAGTGCAGAAGAATTACAGCAAATAGAGGAATTTGTAAATTCAAGAATTGCAGATAAACTTCCGCTTGTTGACAACAGGGAGATGACCTACCAGGAAGCCATAGATGACGGTGCAATTGCCCTTTTTGGAGAGAAATATGGCGACAAGGTTCGTGCAGTTCGCTTCGGAAAATCCATGGAGCTTTGTGGGGGAACCCACGTTGGAAACACTGCAGATATCTGGCATTTTAAGATCATTTCTGAAGGTGCTGTGGCATCCGGGATCCGCAGGATCGAAGCGATCACCAATGAAGCTGCCAAAGAATATTTTACTGCACAGACCCAGACCTTCAGCGAGATCAAGGCAGTTCTTAAGAATGCAAAGGATCCGGTAAAAGCTGTGGTTAGTTTGCAGGAAGAGAATGCAGACCTTAAAAAGCAAATTGAAGGCCTGCTTCGCGACAAGGCTAAGAACCTCAAGGGAGATCTAAAAAGCCAGATCAAAGAGATCAACGGAGTAAACTTTTTAGCTCAAAAAGTAGACCTGGATATGGGTGGGATCAAAGATCTTTCCTTCCAGTTAGGAGATGAAATGGACAATCTATTCCTTCTTTTTGGAGCGCAACAGGACGAAAAAGCAATGCTTTCCTGTTATATATCCAAAAACCTTGTAGAGGAAAAAGGTTTGAATGCAGGAAAGGTAGTCAAAGAATTAGGCCGATACATCCAGGGCGGTGGCGGCGGACAACCTTTCTACGCAACTGCCGGAGGTAAAAATCCTGCAGGACTTAACGAGGCGCTGCAAAAGGCAGAGGAGTTTGTGAAATAAGAGTAACAGGTCACCTGAGGTTTTAATCATACCTAACCTGCAAGGTCTTTTTCCAGACCTTGTAGGTTTTATAGTAAAAAAGACCTACAAGGTTTTGGAAACCTTGCAGGTCACCGAAATACAAAAAAATGGAATTCCGAACCAAAGTTCCCATAACACCTCAAGAACCAAAGATTGGTTACTCTTCAAAAGTGCTGCTTTTGGGCTCTTGTTTTGTGGAAAATATCGGGAAGAAACTTGATTATTTCAAGTTCCCAAACCTGCTCAATCCCTTCGGAATTTTATTTCACCCTGCAGCCATCCATAACTTCCTGAAAAGGGTAAAATCCCAACATACTTTTACTGAAGCCGATATTTTTTACCACAACGAAGCCTGGCACAGTTACGAAGCCCATTCCGATCTTAATTCGGTAGAAAAACAGGAGATCCTTAACAAGCTGAATGCTGCTGTGCAGGAAACAGCAGACTTTCTACGATCGGCTACTCATGTGATCATTACGCCCGGCACCGCCTGGGGCTACAGGCTTAAAGAATCGGGAGAAATGGTGGCTAATTGCCATAAGGTCCCACAGTCAAATTTCAGCAAAGAAATAACAGAGGCTCAAAATGCCCTTTTTGAGACTGCAGCAATTGTGAAGGAATTGAATCCGGAGGCACAGGTTATCTTTACAGTCTCTCCTGTGAGGCATTTGAAGGATGGTTTTGTGGAAAATCAGCTAAGCAAGGCTAAGTTGATCACAGCGATCCAGGAAATTGTTGCTTCTGAAGATCACTGCGCTTATTTTCCTTCCTATGAGATTATGATGGATGAACTTAGGGATTACCGGTTCTATGCAGAAGACATGGTACATCCAAATCAGGTGGCTGTGGATTACATCTGGGAGAAATTTCAGGAGGCATGGATAGCTTCAGAAGCTTCCGAAGTAATGAAGAAAATTGATACCATTAAAAAAGGGCTTTCACACCGGCCTTTTAATGAAGCTTCCGAAGCACATCAAAAATTCCGCAGAGATCTTCAGCAAAAGATTGAAAAACTTGAAAAAGAATATCCGGAAATCAAGTTCTGAAGTAAATCTTCACATTTTCTTCAAATAAACCCTTTTTCTAATTCGTATTTTTAGAACATGAAGAAATATTTTGTTGGTGCCCTCGTAGTGTTGATCATCTTTTTGACCTTTCGTTATTGTGAAAACCGGGATGCCGAACGGGACCGCCTGGAAGAGAGCACTGCAATGATACAGCAACAGATCAAAAATGTTGGGAAACTGGTAGTGACCGAAGGTACTTTTTCACAAGTCTACACTTATAAGGATACTGAAAAAAGGTTCTTTGATGTGCTCCCGGCCCGCAAAAGGGCGCTTATTATTGTCAATGCCAAAGCCACAGTTGCTTATGACCTGAGTAAACTACAAACCGAGGTGGATGTGGAGAATAAAACGGTGCATATCAAATACATTCCCAAAGAGGAGATCAATATCTATCCCGATATTAAGTACTACGACATCACCCAGGACTATCTCAATCAATTCACAGCCGCCGATTATAATAAGATCAAAACCCGGATAACTAAATCCATGCGGGAAAAGGTGGAGGAATCTTCCCTAAAATCTAATGCAGAGAACCGGCTCATAAGCGAACTGCAAAAGATATATATCCTTACTAATACCCTTGGCTGGACCCTTACCTATAATGACCAGGAGTTTGGAGCTTCCCTGGAAGAAATGCAGGAACTTAAGCTGTAATTATCCTGTAACCAGTTCCGGTTTTACGAGCCCAATTCCATTATCAATTAAATGCGCTACTTCGGGTCTTCGCTGTTTTACATCTTCCAGATGTTCCAACACCTTTGAAGCCAGTTTCTCATCTTTACCGCTTGTCAATTCAAAGATTTCTACTGAAAGCAGCCAGTCTTTAGGATGATATTTTTTCACGAGATCAAAAGCAGCGTCCAGTGAAAACTTCGTATTTTCTCCCTGCCTGATATTTCTTACCGATTTATACAGGGATTCCAGTTCTTCACGCTCAGGCGTTTTTTTGCTCTTGATCGTGGTGGAAGAAGGGGTGTGGGTGATCAGGTCAAAGGATTTTGCATCTGCAGGTCCTGCAAAAGCCGATATCACTTCTTTTCCAATCGCCATATCATAATTACCCCATTCAGGTTTAAACAGCACTTCGTCTTTCCAGGTGACGGTACAGTTCTTCAAACTAATTAAGATCACCTTTCCCTGTAAATTCCTGGTTCCGGTGATGATCTCACCTTTGACGGCGATGCCGCCTTCAAACTCAAAATTCACCTGCTCTCCTTCATAAATGTCATAGGCGCGAAGGTCGCGGGGGCTCATATCTTCAATGGCGAGGTTTATACCTTTTAATCTTCCCACGGGAGATCCAAAACCATCGGGATGATTCTCTTTGCCGTGCCCAACCAACTCTTTTTCTCTTGAAGCAAGCGCAGTCTCTCCTGTGGTTTGGAAATACACCGGCTTTCCGTTTTCTTCAATTACCCGGGTGAATTTCCCGGAAATCTGTATCCCGGTACTTAGTTCTATTGTACCTATGTTTTTGGAATGGATAAGCTTTTGTAAACCCTCCAGTCCGCCAACGCGGAGTGCCATTTTATTGGCAAACTCTTCCAGGACCATGCTTAGGTGAGCAAAATCGGGTGTGACGTATAGCTGGGGCTGAGGTTTCGTAATATCAAATTCCTGTTGAGCCGCTTCTATGGTATAAGGTATCTTTTTTACTTCGTTGGTCATGCACCAGGTGCTCTCCCCAATGGAGGAAAGGAGGCCGGCGCCATAGATCTTCGGATCTTCGGGCGTACCGATCAATCCGTATTCCACTGTCCACCAGTGAAGATTTCTTATTTGTGCCATTTCGCTTTGCTCCCTCTGGTCGTTTTGTAGCTCATCAACTCTTTTTTCGGCAGCTGCGATTTCTTCTTCGGGAGTATCTTCGGCTTCTTTAATGATAGAAAGATGTCTTATGGCTTCGTAGATCTCGTAGTCTTTTGCGCTGGAGATTGCCTTGCAACCAATTTCTCCGAACCGGCGAAGGTATTCTGCGTATTCCGGGTTGGCAATGATGGGCGCATGGCCTGCACCTTCGTGGATAATATCGGGTGCCGGGGTATATTCAATATGTTCCAGTTGTCTTATGTCACTTGCGATCACCAGCACATTGAACGCCTGAAATTCCATAAATGCCGCCGGCGGAATAAAGCCGTCAACCGCTACTGCAGCCCAGCCAATTTCCTTAAGGATCCTGTTCATCCCGTACATGTTGGGGATGTGGTCAATGGAAATTCCGGTTTGTTTAAGTCCGTCAAGATAGGAAGAGTGGGCAACCCTGCTAAGGTAATCCACGTTCTTGCGCATCACGTATCTCCACACAGCCTGGTTGATAGGGGTGTAGTCCTCGTAATTTTGAGGTTTTATGAATTGCTTCAGGTGTGCCGGAAGCCGGTCAATAATTTCGTTTGATTCAAATTTTTGTTCCATGATAGTATCAAAAATGACAGAAATTAAAGATACAAAAATATTGAAGATCCAATATTTTGAGTTTCAGCAAAGTAGGCTTTGACTGAAACAAAAAAAGCCGCTAAGGTTTTCACTATAGCGGCTTTTAATAAAAGGGGGGACTTCAGTATTAATTTAGAGAGGGAGGATATTTTTCCAGAATTTCTTCTACAATCTCATTTATCCTCTCTTGTTTTCGATCTACTTTACTGGAAAGGGCAGCGGTACCCATTCCCTGCCACACTAATTCTTTCTTTTCGGCATCTACAAGGTCTATGTAGAGAGTACCTTCGGTAGTGGAATTGACGGTGTTATGACCTGCACCCCAGTACCATGGATACCAACCCCAGCCATATCCATAGCCATAAGAATTATTATAAATATTTATATTTTCTTTTGTCTTCGTGAAAATGCTCACCAGCATATCTGGATTATCAGATTTGGTAAAACCTTTTTCCTGCATTTCTTCATCTATGGCTCTTAAAATCCTCTTCTTGTCAAGATCAGAAATTTCTGCTTTGTCAATTCCGGGTTTAAAGAAGGCATAAGTTTGGTACTGTGCAAAATTCGCTTCTTTGTCGTAATCTGTCGCTACACGCACGCTATTACAAGAAGTCATAACCAGCACGATTAGAACAAGTACCGAAGTAATTTTAATAGCTCTCATACTAATATGGTTTTAAGGTTAAGTGTCCAGTAGACTGTCATCGACCATGTTTGGAAGTGTAACCTTTAAACGCGGTTCTGTTTCCATAGCCCGTTTAATTGCAAAGATGGCCCCTTCATTACGAGCCCAGGATCTACGAGCGATCCCGTTGTTTACATCCCAGAATAACATAGCGTTGAGTCGCCTCTCCGACTCCTCATTACCCTCAAGAACCATACCGAACCCGCCGTTGATCACCTCTCCCCAGCCTACGCCGCCGCCATTGTGAATACTCACCCAGGTGGCTCCTCTAAAGCTGTCGCCAATTACATTTTGTATGGCCATATCGGCCGTGAAGCGGGAGCCGTCATAGATGTTGGAGGTCTCGCGATAAGGAGAATCTGTGCCCGAAACGTCATGGTGGTCCCTTCCTAAGATTACCATTCCAATTTCCCCTTTTTCGATTGCCTTATTAAAAGCTTTTGCAATTTCGATGCGGCCCTGGGCATCGGCATAAAGTATGCGTGCCTGGGAACCCACCACCAGTTTGTTGGCTCTTGCTCCTTCGATCCACTTTATATTGTCCTGCATTTGCTGCTGAATTTCATCAGGAGCCTCTTGTTTTAACTTCTGAAGCACCTCTCGGGCAATGGCATCTGTCTTTTCCAGGTCTTCTTCTTTTCCCGAAGCACACACCCAGCGGAATGGTCCAAATCCCAGATCAAAGCACATAGGCCCCATGATATCCTGTACGTAACTTGGATAAGCAAAATCCTTTTCTTCTCCGGCTGAAGTTCCACTTACAAAATTGCCTTTCCCGTCTTTATAGATCTTTGCGCCTGCTCTTGAAGCTTCAAGTAAAAAGGCGTTTCCGTAATCAAAGAAGTAAGTTCCTTTTTTGGTGTGGCAATTGATCGCTTCCGTCTGTCTGCGGAGGCTTTCCCGCACTTTCTCTTTAAAGCGTTCGGGATCTTTGCTCATCATCTCATTAGCTTCTTCCAGGCTTAATCCTACAGGATAATAACCACCTGCCCAGGGATTATGTAGAGAAGTCTGATCGCTGCCCAGGTCAATATGTACATTTTCTTCATCAAATTTTTCCCACACCTCTACCACATTGCCCAAATAAGCAAAAGAGATTGTTTTTCCTGCGGCTTTAGCTTCTGTCACCTTTTGCACGAGTACGTCAAGGTCTTCTACAACTTCATCAACCCAGCCCTGGGAATGACGGGTTTTAACAGCTTTTGGATTTACCTCGGCGCACACCGTGATGCAGCCGGCAATATTTCCGGCTTTGGGTTGGGCACCGCTCATTCCTCCAAGTCCCGAAGTCACAAATAAAGAACCCTCTCCCAAATTGCCTTTTTTGATACCTGTACCATCGGGGGAAGTGGAAGTTTGGGCTATCTTTCGTAATGCATTTAGCACAGTGATAGTGGTACCGTGAACAATTCCCTGCGGACCAATATACATATAGCTTCCTGCCGTCATTTGCCCGTACTGCGTTACTCCCAGCGCATTAAATTTTTCCCAGTCGTCCTGTTTTGAATAGTTGGGGATCATCATTCCGTTGGTGACCACTACGCGTGGGGCATCCTTATGGGAAGGGAAGAGCCCGAGCGGGTGGCCCGAGTTCATAACAAGGGTTTGCTCCCCGGTCATTTCGGCTAAATATTTCATCACCAGCCGGTACTGCGCCCAGTTTTGAAACACTGCTCCGTTTCCGCCGTAAGTGATCAATTCATGTGGATGCTGAGCCACTTTAGGATCCAGGTTGTTCTGGATCATGAGCATGATCCCTTTTGCCTGTTCACATTTTCCGGGATACTCAGAAATTGGACGCGCATACATCTCATAATCTGGGCGCAGGCGGTACATGTAGATCCTTCCGTAGGTTTCAAGTTCGTGACGAAATTCCGGAAGCAGCTCCTCGTGATGCTTTTTATCAAAATACCTAAGGGCGTTGCGCAGTGCCAGTTTCTTTTCTTCGGAAGAGAGAATATCCTTGCGTTTTGGCGCATGATTTACTGCGGAATCAAAATTTTTTGCAGCCGGTAAAGTGTTGGGAATACCTTCTAAAATGGCATTTTTGAAGTCCATATAGAATTATTTTTTCTGTTGGTTGGTTTTCTTATTGAAGCCGTAGGGGCAGTGGCGACAGCCGCTTTCACAGCAGTAACCTCTCTTAAGGTGGTATTGTTCGGTAAAGCAACGGTAGCCTTCGGGAGTCATATAGAAGTCCCCTTCCTCAAGCGGAATTTTTTTCTTTAAAAAACTCATATTACAAAAATAGCATTTTCTTATCTTGCCCTAATGTTTGTGGTGGTAAATAAATTTATTCTTGCCAAACAATTTGATGGCGTCGTCCTTTGGCCATTTATTGTAATAAAGCGAAAAGAGCTCAAGCGTAATTCAGTTTTTATGAATCACGAGCGAATACACCTCAAGCAACAGCTGGAGCTGCTTATCATATTCTTTTTTATCTGGTACTTTTTCGAATATTTTATAAGACTTATCAAATACCGGGATTCTTACAAGGCCTATAACAGGATCTGTTTTGAACGGGAAGCCTATGCCAACGAAAAAAACCTGAAATACCTGGAGAAAAGACCTTTTTGGGGTTTTCGACATTATCTCTAAGTCAGTTGAAATTCTGGACTAGAGATCCCTCAGATCTTCAAGCATAGTAGGAATAAGTTCACTTACCGTAGGATGTATGTGAATTGCATCTCTTATTACTTTGTAAGAAGCTCCTGCATACATCTGGTCGATGATCGTGTGGATGATCTCGTCTGCTCCGGTTCCCAAAAATGTTGCACCAAGGATCTTTTCGCTTTCTGCATCAATAAAAACCTTCATCTTTCCTGAAGTCTCGCCTTTCTCCTTTGCCCTGGCCACATGTTTCATAGGCATTTCTGCCACTTTCGCTTTTATACCCTTTTCCTTTATTTGAGTTTCATTCATTCCTACCCGAGCCAGTGGAGGGTCAATAAAGGCGGCATAGCAAACAAACCTATCAGAAAGAGTTCTTTTCCTTTCCTCAAAGAGCTGGGAATTTACAATTTGAAAGTCGTTGTAGGCGGTGTGGGTAAAGGCTCCTTCTCCATTGCAGTCCCCCAGGGCCCAAATGTGGGGCACAGAAGTTTGAAGTTGATCATTTACCTTAATGAATCCGCGCTTATCCATTTGCACTCCTGTGTGTTCCAGACCCAGATCATCTGTGTTAGGCACTCTTCCCACCGCCAGCAACAAATGGTTGGTTAGGATCTTTTTTGCTCCTTCTTCACAGTCATAAGTTACTTCAATGCCTCCTTTTTCTGTGGTGGCTTTGATGCAGTTTGAATTCAGTAGCACCTCGATCCCACTGTTTTCAATGATCTCTGTTATGGCGTCGGCAATATCTTCGTCTTCTTTCTTCATAAGTTTTGGTCCCCGCTCCAGGATGGTGACCTTACTTCCAAAGCGGCTAAACATTTGCCCAAACTCCAGGCCTATATATCCTCCTCCTACGATAACCAGCTCTTTCGGCACCTCTTCCAGTTCGAGCATACTCCTGTTGGTTAAATAATTCACGTCCTTAAAATCTTTTGGGATGTTCGGTCTGGCGCCAACATTGATAAAGATCTTTTCTGCAGTAAGCTTCTCGCCGTTTACCTCAATGGTATTATTGTCAACAAAGACCGCTTTACCCCGAATAAGACTTATTTTTTCCTCTTTCTCAAACATCTTTTGCAGTCCGGCGTGTGAATCGGAGATCAGATCATCCTTCCGGGCCTTGATCTTTTTAAGATCTACTTTTACTTCACCCTCGACACTTATCCCCAGATCCCGGCTATTCTTTGCCACAAAAGCTCTCCTTGCAGCAGCGACATAAGATTTGGTAGGAGTACATCCTGTATTCACGCAAGTTCCTCCCAGGTCATCTTTTTCAATGATTGCCGTTTTAAAACCGTTTTTGGCAAGACTGGAAGCCAGGGGAGGCCCTGCCTGGCCTGTGCCTATGATTATTGCATCAAATGTTTTCATGTGTCTTTATTTCTTTTGCTGATCTTTGTTTCTTCTGAAGGAAAATCAACTGCAAAAGTTACTTTTAGAAATTATAGATTCTTTTTGAGAAACTGAGCTTTCTTTCTTATAATTAGTTCTTAATATTTGAACCTGAATTTTAAAAACTGGCATGCTGAAGATCATTCAGCGATAGAGAAGAATATTATTATCCCCTGCGAAATGAACAATACAGCGAATGTATTTTATGCACCTCCCAAGATTCCCAATCAGTTTATAGCTGAAGTCAATGGTGTTTCCATTTATTTAAAGAGGGAGGATCTTCTGCATCCCGATGTTTCGGGCAATAAATTCCGAAAGCTTAAATACAACCTGGCTGAAGCTGCCTCTCAAAAAAGGCAAATCCTGCTCACCTTTGGGGGCGCGTATTCAAATCATATTGCAGCCACCGCTGCTGCAGGGAAACTTTCGGGTTTTAAAACAGTAGGAGTAATAAGGGGAGAAGAACTGGGGAAAGATCTGGAAAAGACACTCCGCGAGAATTCTACGTTGAGGTTCGCTCATTCCTGCGGAATGCAATTGCATTTCGTTAGCCGAAGTGAATACCGGGAAAAAGCTTCCGAAGAATTTGTAAAAGAGCTGAAGGAGAAATTTGGCGAGTTCTATCTCGTACCCGAAGGAGGCACCAATGAACTGGCTGTAAAAGGCTGTGAGGAAATATTAACTCCTGAAGATGCTGAATTTGACGTGATTTGTTGTGCCATTGGAACAGGAGGAACCATCAGCGGACTAATAAATTCCTCTGAAGAGCATCAGCAAATCCTGGGATTTCCCGCTCTAAAAGGGGATTTTCTGAAGCCGGAAATAAAGCGCTTCAGCAAAAAAAATAACTGGAAGATTATACCAGATTACCATTTTGGAGGTTATGCTAAGGTGGATGAAAAGCTCATTGACTTTATCAATAACTTCCGAAGGGAATATGGGATCCAATTAGATCCCGTTTACACCGGAAAACTTCTGTATGGGATCTTTGATCTCGCGCAGAACGGGCATTTTCTGAAAAATACTCGTATTTTAGCCATTCATACAGGGGGAATTCAGGGAATTCCCGGTATGAATAAGGTGTTAAAAATGAGAAATTTACCTCCAATTTTGACCTAATATGAAAGCCGCATTTAAAATTTTTACACTTTTACTCCTCATTTTTACGGTTTCCTGTGGAACAAGTAAAAAAGCTTCCAAAAAGGGAGAGGTCGCCAGTAAAGAACGTAGGACCAATGGGGAGAGACCGGCTGGCAGACTTCCTGCGCCCACTCCGGGGACTTACCAGGATAAGGTTACAAGGTATATTGAGCTTTACGCACCCATGGCACAGGAGGAGATGGAACTTTATAAAATTCCTGCCAGTATTACCCTTGCCCAGGGCATTTTGGAATCGGGCGCCGGGGAGGGGGAATTAACCCGCAGGGCAAATAACCATTTTGGAATAAAATGCCATGGCTGGACCGGGGGGAAGGTATATCACGATGATGACAGGTCCCAGGAGTGTTTCAGGAAATATAAGGATCCCAAATATTCTTTTAGGGACCATTCGCTTTTCCTTGCCGAAAGAAAACGATATGCTGCACTTTTTGACCTTGACCCCTACGATTACAAAGGCTGGGCACATGGTCTTAGAGCTGCAGGTTACGCGACAGACAGGCGGTACCCCGATAAGCTTATTAGCATTATAGAAAGATATCAACTCCATTTGTATGATGGCGACACTCCTGCGAGACAGGTGGTTGTTTATACAGAAACAGACTCGCCCGGCAGTACTGGGGAAAGAGCATATACCGTACAGCAAGGGGATACCTTATATTCTATCGCAAAAAGGCACAACCTTAGCGTTGAACAGTTACAAAAAATAAATAATCTTAAAGGCACTAATATTGGCATTGGCCAGACTCTTCTAGTGACTCCTTAAAACAATATTATGATCTACAAAAGAAGCAGCGAGTTGTTCACTGCAGCTAAAAAAGTTATACCCGGTGGGGTAAATTCCCCTGTTCGGGCATTTTCTGCCGTTGGCGGGGAACCAATTTTCATTAAAGAAGCCAAAGGGGCATACATTTATGATGAGGACGGGAATAAGTATATCGATTATATCAACTCCTGGGGACCTCTTATTTTAGGTCATGCCTTTGAACCTGTAGTTAATGCGGTAGTAGAAAAGGCGAGAAAGGGAACCTCTTTTGGAACCCCGACAGAACTGGAAACCACTATTGCAGAACTTGCTGTTTCCATGGTTCCGAATATCGATAAGATACGTATGGTCAATTCGGGTACCGAGGCTACCATGAGCGCCGTACGTCTTGCCCGCGGCTTTAAGGATCGTGATAAGATCATCAAATTTGCCGGCTGCTATCATGGGCATAGTGATTCGTTTTTGATCCAGGCGGGCAGTGGGGCAGTGACTTTTGGAACGCCTAACAGTCCGGGGGTAACGAAAGGAACTGCTAAGGACACCTTGCTGGCCACTTTCAATGATCTGGAAAATGTGAAGCAACTGCTGGAATCAAATAAAGGGGAAGTAGCCTGTATTATTCTGGAACCGGTTGCAGGAAATATGGGATGTATCCCTCCAAAAAAGGGATTTTTGGAAGGTCTTCGCCAGCTGTGTGATGAACATGATGTACTGCTTATTTTTGATGAGGTAATGACCGGTTTCCGTCTTGCAAAAGGTGGTGCGCAGGAACTTTACGGAGTTAACGCAGATATCGTTTGCTTCGGAAAGGTGATTGGTGGCGGACTTCCCGTGGGAGCTTTTGCTGCCCGAAATGAGATCATGGATTATCTTGCGCCTGTAGGACCTGTTTACCAGGCAGGAACCCTGAGCGGAAATCCTCTGGCAATGGCTGCAGGACTTGCAATGCTGCAGGAACTAAATAACGATAAAGAGATCTACGATCGTTTAAAAGATAAAACTGCTTACCTGCATAAAGGCATTAAAAATGTGCTTAACCGCAACGAGGTGGCACACACCATTAACAGGAAAGGTTCGATGATCTCAATCCATTTTGGGGAAGAACCTGTGACAGATTTTGCCTCTGCAGCAAGATCTGCCGGGAATGGAAAATTCAATAAATTCTTCCACGGTTTACTTGATCACGGAGTCTATATTGCACCAAGTGCTTTTGAAACCTGGTTCATTACAGATGCTTTGACTTATAAAGATCTTGATGCCACTATAGAAGCCGTGCACCAGGTGTCGAAGGGATTGTAATTAAAAAATTAACCCTTTCAGGGTTTCAAACCCTGAAAGGGTTCTAATAACTAAAAACCTCACAGATTTTAAAATCTGTGAGGTTTTTAGTTTTAATATTAAAAATATGCCGCACCTCCGGCGCTATTTTGAATCACTTAGACATTTCTATAAACATGTCGCTCCTCCGGAGCTTGATTAATCACAAATTGGCTCCGGAGGAGCGTAATTTTTATAGCAAGAATGGAAGTAGAGTGACAGGAGCTCCAGAGGAGCGGCATATAATAGTTCATCCCTTTAGGCCCTGTCAAGGGGAAGACAATAAAAATTTATCAGGTTTTGAAATTCTAAAGTCTAACATCTCACATCTCACATCTACCCATTCATCTCCAGCAGCTCCTCAACATAACATCGCTGGTTGGATAGGCGGGGTATTTTATGCTGCCCTCCCAGTTTGTCTCTCTTTTTTAGCCAGTCGTAAAATAGCTTTTCCCTGGCGATATGGACTTTTGGTGAATTGAGGGTCATGTTATTGAAGCGCTTGGCTTCATAATCGCTATTGATGTTTTGCAGATGCTTGTCCAGGCATTCCACAAAAAAATCAAAATCGGCGGGAGGAGTCTTAAACTCAATGATCCATTCATGCGCTCCTTTTTCCCTGCCTTGCATGAAAACAGGTGCAGCGGTATAATCCACTATTTCGCAATCTGTTTGTTGAGAAGCTTTTTTTAATGCTTCTTCGGCATTCTCAATAATAAGTTCTTCCCCAAATACATTGATGTGATGTTTGGTTCTGCCCGTGATCTTAATGCGGTATGGATCCAGGGAGGTAAAGCGTACGGTATCTCCAATCTTGTAGCGCCATAGACCTGCATTGGTGGTAATAAGCACAGCATAGTTCTTACCTAATTCCACTTCAGAAAGTGGAATTACTTTTTCTTCAGGAGTACCAAAATTCTCCATCGGGATGAATTCATAGAAGACACCATAATCAAGCATTAGCAGTAACTCCTTGGAGTCATTGGTATCCTGAATGGCGAAAAATCCTTCCGAAGCATTATAGATCTCAAAATATCTAAAGCTGCTGGAAGGCAGAATTTTTTGATATTGATCCATGTAAGGTGCAAAATTTACTCCGCCGTGAAAATAGACCTCAAGATTAGGCCATATCTCAAAAAGGTTTTGTCGACCCGAAGCCTCTAAGGCATTATTGAGAAGAACCAGCATCCAGGATGGTACACCCGCAAGGCTGGTAACGTTTTCATCAATGGTTTCATTTACTATCGCCGGCATTTTCACCTCCCAGTTGCTCATTAGGGAGATTTCGTTGCTGGGGGTGCTACTGTATTCTGCCCAAAAAGGCATATTGTCAATTAGTATCGCAGAAAGATCTCCGAACTGGGTGCCGTTGCTGCTATACAGTTCCTTGCTGCCGCCCAGCCTGAGGCTTTTACCGCTGAATAACTGCGATCCCGGATTATTATTGAGGTACATGCACAGCATATCCTTACCTGCGGCGTAGTGGCATTTTTCCAGGGATTCATCACTAACGGGAATAAATTTGCTCTTGGCATTAGTGGTGCCACTGGACTTTGCAAACCATTTGATGGGAGTAGGCCAAAAGATATTGTTTTCGCCGCGACGGCTGCGTTCTATTTGCGGCTCAAAATCCTCGTATTGCTGTAAAGGCACCCGTTGTGCAAAATCCTCGTAAGTCTTTATTGAAGCAAAATCATATTGCAGCCCAACTTCTGTGTTTTTTGCCTTATGTATGAGCTTTTTAAGTAGCTCAAATTGCACTTCCTGGGGATATTTGATAAACAACTCCATTTGATGGATCCGCTTCTTGAGGAACCAGGAAGCCACAGAATGTACTAAAGGAATTGGCATTTTTTCTTTTTATCTTTGGGCGCTTCAAATCGGTATGCAACCGGTTAAAATTAAAACTATTCTTACAGCTGACAAAAAATAAGGCTGCGATAAAATCTTCTTTTCTATGACTTATGAGGGTGTGCTTACAAAAATGAAAACTGAATTAGCAGAAACAGTTCAATATTACCTCATTTTTGAGCAGGATTTTCTCAATATGAATCAGGTGCTGGACAAGCGTTTGGCGATTAATTTCCTAAACTACGAGTGTACCAGTTGTCATAAGAAAAAGAAAATCTTTGCCAATGGGGTTTGTTATAACTGTTTTATGGAACTGCCCGAAATGGGGGAGTGGGTAATTAGGCCGGAATTAAGCAAAGCACATCTCGACCAGGAAGACAGGGATCTTGAATATGAAAAAGCAGCTCAATTGCAGCCACATGTGGTTTACCTGGCTAATTCCAGTAACGTGAAAGTGGGGGTGACCCGAAAAAGCCAGATCCCTACCCGTTGGATCGATCAGGGGGCGCACGAAGCCATTGAGGTGGTAGAGGTTCCCAACCGCTATCTTGCCGGGATCACAGAAGTTGCTCTTAAAGAACATCTTTCTGATAAAACGAACTGGCGCAGTATGCTTACCAATAATCTTAAAGATCTTGATTTGGCGGCCATTCGTGAAGACATGAAACAATATCTGCCTGCCGAAGTTCTGGATTACTACCTGGCCAATTCTAAAGAGCTCGAGATAAAGTTTCCGGTTATGAGCTATCCCACAAAATGCAAAACCCTTAACCTCGCAAAAATGCCATTTTACGAGGGGGTTTTAAAAGGGATAAAAGGACAGTATCTTATTTTTGAAGACGGCATGGTCTTCAACGTGAGGAAACATGAGGGGTATAATGTTTCTCTGTCTATAAAATAGTTACTGGCTCTTTGTAGTATCTTTTTTCTTTTTATTGCCGCCCAGAATTCCGCCCAGGATATCTTTGGCAGTCTCTTTTATGGCGTCATTAGGATTCTTTTTAGCTAAAGAATCTTTTTGAGTGGTACTGCTGCCACTTGTGGTATCTTTCTTTTGGCCTCCGCTAATAATGTCACTCAAAACATCCCGGCCCTTATCTTTGAGTTTTTCTTCTTGAGTGGCGAGAATTTGTTGCGTTAGATTATTTACCGCTTGTTGTACGTTGAGGTTGACGTTTGGATTGCTAAAACTACCCGTAATGTTTACCGGTAGGCCAACAGTCATATTCTCCTGGTCCTGTGCACTGAGACGGGAGAGAGTGCTGCCTATCTCGCTGCCTAAATATTGTGCTGGAACTTCCAGGGCTACATTGTAATTCATATCCATGTCAAAACCATGAGCACCCGAGGCACGGCCTTTAATTCCTTTGATGTTAAAATCAAACGGCTGCACTTCAACCTGGCCATTATTAAAGGTCAATCTTGTCTCCAGGTCCTTTAGGTTAAGGTTATCAAGGTCAATGAAAGTAAGGCTTTGATTCAGTTTTGCTAGCAGAGGAGTTTGACCCGGGTTCACCCTTGCCCCCAGAACCTTTGCAAGTGCATTTCCCGCTAAAGTTTGTAGCTGCGGCGTAAGGTCATCATTTAGATTTCCTCTTAAATCAATATTTGTAGTTAGTTCTCCCTGTAACGCCTGGGCAATAGGTGCGAGGTTTCTTAATAGCTCCATGTCTTTAAAGGCACGTGCAATGTCAATGGACTGCAACTCTAGCTGCATGGCAAAATTTGGAATAAGGTCCTTAGTAGAAACCAATCCGTTCAACAGGATGTTACCGGCAAAGATGTTGGAAGTAACATTGGACAGGCGGGCAGTTTCATCTACAATTCTTAAACTTCCACGGGTATTTTCCAGTACCAGGTTATCATAAAGTACCCTATTTGCGGTAAAGTCAATATTGGCATCCAAAAATGACGGGATCTTGATCGCTTCATCGCCGGGAATTTCTGCAGTGGTTGCCGGTTCACTATCTGCTCCTTCTACGGCAGTTTCTTTCACCATAAAATCATTCACCGAAAAGGTTTTGGAAGCAGCAGTAAAATTCCCCTTTAGCTTTTGATCTGTGAATAAATAACCCATCAGGTTCTGAATGGTTCCGGTAACAGCGAGATCTGTTTGTCCCGTGGTTAAAACTGTGTTCTCCAGGCTAACGGTAGCCGGATTAAATCGCAGCTGCGCAGTAGAGAGTTTTATCTCATTCGGGATTTCGGGAGAGGTGTAGCTAAAATCCCTGATGATCGCCGTACCGCTGCTTTTTACATTTTGATACTGCTCCTTTTCTACAGATTCCATATCAAAGCTTGTAGTAAGATCGGCAGTGACAATACCATTCAGGTCCTGCTCCAGTTCAAGCGGATAGGCTCTGGTGATGTTTGCGAGGTTGATAGTTCCCTGTAGGGCCATATTCACCAGCATATTGCCGGTAAGGTTTTTAATGCTTCCGCTGGCGTTAAAAGCGTCCTGATCAATCCTGAAGTTGAGACGATCAATGTTCACATAGGTATCCTCTGCAAGACCGGTGTCATTTTTTAGCACAGCAGCAATCGTAATATCTTCCACTGCTTTCGGCAGGTCGGGATATTTAAAGGCTGCATTGTTGGAAGCAATATTGATCTCCATCTTCGGAATGTAAGTTTCGTCAACAATTCCGCGGATGAATCCATTTACTATAAAATCCCCTTTTGTTTCAACATTCTCAATGTCCTTAGAATATTCATCGGGCATTACTGCAAGGAAATTTTTGAAGGAGGAAGTGGGGGTCTTGAAAGTGAGATCCACTTCATTATTGTTTTCATTCACCTGAACGTAGCCGTCAAAGGTGAGGGGGAGCTGATTTATAAGCGCTTCGTTCTCCAAAAAGGTGTAGCGCATATTTTCCAGGTCCATCTTAAAATCGGCATCAAGTTGTAGCTTGTTCCGCTTTAAATAATTGACACTGTCCATTTCAAAACTTACCAAAGCGGTTGAAAAAGTACTTAGTGTAGAAGTCTGTGCAGAGAAATCTCCCGTACCTTCGTGGTTAAGATCTTCTACCAGTAGTTTCATCTTTTGTCCCTGATCAACATAGTCTACCCGGGAATTATTGATCTCGTAATGTTCTACATCAAATTTAAAGCCTCCACCATTCGAGGTGGTCGTAGAAACCGTGTCCTGTATGGCAATATCATAATTATTGTTCCCCATGGAATCCACTTTTACGTTTAGAAAAGTGTTTTCCAGCTTAAGAGCATCTATTTTTTTAGGTTCACCTGCACCTTTGAAGAGTTCCCGAACCGACATCTGCAAAATAATTTCTTCACTCAGGGCAAGGGTATCGCCTTCAAAAGGAGCATTATTTATGATCTTCAGGTTTTGAATGGCCAGGGTGGCATCGGGAAAATTCCTGAAGATGCTTAAATCCACGTCTTCAAAGCTCACTGTCGCATTGACATTTTTGTTGATGGTGTCCTGTACCAGGTCTTTCAGCTGCTTTTCAAATAAAAATGGAGTAAGAAAAAGCAGGAGAAGGATCACTCCCAGGATAATTCCGAATATTTTTAAAAATTTTTTCATCTTTTACTTTTATGAGATCATATCCTCCTCAAATCCGTGCCTTAAGCTCGAATTCCTCGAGGAGCTTTTTTGTTGAAACTCTTTATAACAAAGTTAAGGGTATGTGCATTTCTTTTATTTAATTTGCTGTGAAATATCTCGATCCCGTCTTACTAAAAATTTCTTAATATCTCTTGAACCCTTTAAAAACTGTTTATATAGCACTAGGAAGCAATGAAGGTGCCAGATTTGACTTTTTACAAAGGGCTGTTGAAGAAATTCAGCAAAAAACGGGAGATGTAAGAGCAGTTTCGGGGGTGTATGAAACCCCTGCCATGGGTTTTGAAGGGAAGCCTTTCCTTAATTCCTGTATTGCTGTAGATAGCCGTTTTAAGCCTCATAAGATCCTAAAGCAGCTGCTGGAGATCGAGAAAAAAATGGGGCGGGAGAGAAAAACCGGCAACCGTTATCAAAACCGGCCAATAGATCTTGATATCCTGCTTGTGGAGGATGAGGTGATCACTTCTGAAGACCTCACAGTGCCACACCCCGAAATACAGAACCGGAATTTTGTTTTGGCGCCTCTTGCCGATATTGCTTCGGAAGTAAAGCACCCTCTCAAAAATATTAAAATTAAAGTCCTTCTTGAATCTGTCGATAGAACAGATTTAAAACTCATTCCTGAAAAACTGAAGCTTCCGAAGAAATCTTCCTTTTCCGGATTCAATTATATTGCCGTTGAAGGGAATATAGGGGCCGGTAAGACGAGTTTTGCAACCATGGTTTCCCAGGATTTTAATGCCAAGCTTATTTTGGAAAGGTTTAAGGACAATCCATTCCTTCCGAAGTTTTATGAGGATAAATCCCGCTATGCTTTTCCGCTGGAAATGTCATTTCTGGCCGATAGGTATCAGCAGCTTTCAGATGACCTTGCTCAATACGATCTTTTCAAGGATTTCGTGGTTTCCGATTATGATGTCTTTAAATCCCTCATTTTTGCAAAGATCACCCTTCATGAAGATGAATATTCGCTTTACCAGAAACTTTTTAACCTTATGTACAAGGAGCTGGTAAAACCCGATCTTTATGTGTATTTCTATCAAAATACAGAAAGATTGCTGGAAAATATTAAGAAGCGGGGCAGGGATTACGAGCAGAACATTGAAGCCGATTATCTTGCAAACATCAACCGCAGCTACCTGTCTTTCATCAAATCCCAGCCCGGACTCAATGTCAAGATCATTGATATTTCCGATTTGGATTTCGTGAAAAGAAGGGAAGATTATCTAAGCCTGCTGCAGGAAATTACCGAAAAATAGGAGTTAAAAAAGGCATTTTTGACAGGTCTTATTTTTTTATTTTTGAGAAAATATCCCAAAGGACGACTCCTGCACTCACGGCAATATTGAGGGAATGTTTGCTGCCCAGTTGCGGGATTTCGAGGACTCCGTCGCTGGCCGAAACCACCTTTTGCTGCACGCCTTTTACTTCATTTCCAAAGACCAGGGCGTATTTTTGCCCTTTTTGAGGGGTAAAAGTATCGAGCAAAGTTGAATCTTCGGCTTGTTCTACCGAATAAACCCGAACGTCTTCCTGCTGAAGGTCTTTCACCAGCTCCAGGACATCTTCCTTATATTCCCAGGCCACAGTATCTGTCGCTCCCAACGCCGTTTTCTGAATATCTTTATGAGGCGGAGTGGCTGTTATTCCGCAGAGGTAGATCTTTTCTATCAGGAATGCATCTGAGGTGCGAAATATAGAACCTACATTATTAAGGCTGCGTACATTGTCTAAAATGACAATAAGCGGCGTCTTTTCGGCTGACTTAAATTCTTCAGTAGATTTTCTTACGAGTTCGCTGTTTTTCAGCTTTCGGTTTTCCATAGCGGCAAAATTATGAAAACAGAACATCTTTTCTGTGGTAATCATGTAGTCCTTTACAATCCACATTCCGCATAATTGGTGCTTTATTATTGAAAAAGGTGCATCTTTGCTTCATTTTTATATATATTTTTAATGTATTCGCTATTTAAATGAAAGTGTATCATTTTTTAATCTGTTTTTTTCTGGTTATTGGTAATTCGGTAATTGTCGCTCAGGAGAAATTTGAACCTGCTTATGTTGTTGATCTTAAAACGGATACAATCAGGGGTTTTATTAAGGAGGAAACTGATGCCCAGCTCGCTAAAAGGATAAGCTTCAAAAAAAACCTGGAGGCTTCAGCAAAAGAATATACTACAAATGAACTTCTCGGTTTTGGTTTTGATAGTGGGAGGATCTTTAAAAGGCATAGAATTTATGCAGAAGGTAACGAGAGGTATATTTTTGCAAAGAGAATTTTAAAGGGAAAGACAGATCTTTTTGTATGGAGGAAAAAAGGTAAAGCAAAACCTGACTTTTTTGTTACTAATACTCAAATTAACAAGACGGTTCATCTTAATGCTCCATCTAAAAAGGTAATCACTTCTGAAGAGGGAAAGAAATACTCTGTTAAAAATAAGCAATACCTGGAGCTGCTTAATCAAATTAAAACTGATCTTAAAGGTCAGGAACAAAAAGAGATCAGGTACAACGAAAATAAGATATATAAAGATCTTCGAAATTATAATATACAATTTTCGGAAAAGTATCCGGTTTCAGACTATGAAGAAAGCCAGGTGAACAGCTATGAGGTAACATTTGGAATGATGCCCAAAGATTTAGCAGGTGAAACTGATTTTAGAGTCGCAGTTTACAGGGATAAACTAAGAGTAGAGAGATCAACCAACTGGAGTTACATAAGAGGCTTTTCCTATAGGTATTGGGAGAATGATAATGAAAAAAATAGCGAAAGGCTCAGTACAGGGACCTCTAGTTACCGATGGCAGTCATTAAGTCTTATTCCCATTGGTATAAAGTATCAGGCTAATAAAGGAATATTTAGACCCTATTCTTATATAGGGTTGGGAGTTGGATTTTTATTAAGGACTGATTATGTAGTCGAAAATTATGAAATAACAGGAGTCACAAAATCCTTCTATCCCTTTCCCACTATCCATGTTGGAGCCGGATTAAAAGCTAAACTGGGTAAAGATTTTTTACTTTTCGAGGTTACCCCTTCCTTTGAGGGGATTTTTTTAAATGCTGGATATTCCTTTTAGTCCGGTTTAAACTAAGCCTAGCTCTTACCTCGCCTATCTAAGGGAATCCTGGGCAAAAGTTCTCATATGAATTTTTGACGCCTAAGAGTGAATTTGGACATTAGTATAAATATGTAGAAAATTCCGTGTTTATAAGAACAAAATAATCGGGAAATTTACAATCAATGTGTTTGACAGGTTGTGGATAAAAGTTTGAAAATGAGAGAGGGGAAGATTATCTTTAAATTGAGAGAATCCATATTTTAGCCCTCAGCAAAAAATTAAGCACAGTGTCAGGAAAATCAGAGAAGAAGGTGACCCCTTTAATGCAGCAGTATAACAGCATCAAGAAGAAATATCCCGATGCGATGTTGCTGTTTAGGGTAGGCGATTTTTATGAAACTTTCGGGGAAGATGCCGTAAAAGCTGCACGTATTCTAAATATTGTGCTTACCAACCGCAATAATGGCAGTGAACGCAGTGAATTGGCTGGTTTTCCACATCATTCTTTAAATACCTATTTACCCAAACTGGTAAAGGCGGGCGAGCGGGTGGCAATTTGTGACCAGCTGGAAGATCCAAAACTCACTAAAAAGATCGTCAAACGCGGGGTGACCGAGCTGGTGACTCCCGGCGTGTCTATGAATGATGAGGTGCTTCAAAGCAAGACGAACAATTTTTTATGTGCAGTTCACTTCGGAAAGAGGTCTCTGGGAATATCTTTTCTGGATGTTTCTACGGGGGAATTCTTAACCGCCGAAGGTTCTGTGGAATATATTGATAAGCTGCTGCAAAATTTTAGTCCCAGCGAGGTGCTGGTTCCAAAGCAGAAGAAAAAGGAGTTCTATAACAGTTTTGGGCAGGATCACCATGTTTTCTTCCTGGAGGACTGGGTATTTAAACTGGATTATGCGTACGAGAACCTCAACACACATTTTAAAACGAAGTCTTTAAAAGGTTTTGGAGTAGAGCACCTGGAGGAGGGAATAATTGCGGCAGGATCTGTTCTTTATTATCTGGGAGAAACCCAACATCACCGCCTGCAGCATATCACCGGGATTACCCGTATTGCCGAGGAAGAGTATGTATGGATGGACAGGTTTACTATTCGTAACCTGGAACTGTACACTTCAAATGCACAAAATGCCGTAACGCTTCTTGATGTCATTGATAATACCATTTCCCCAATGGGGGGAAGGATGTTGAAGCGTTGGCTTGCTTTACCCCTCAAAAATGCCGAAAAAATAAAGAAGCGTCACAAGGTGGTCGCTTACCTTGTTGATCAGCCCGAAACACTTCAGAAGACCAGAAATCATATTAAAAAGATTAGCGACCTGGAAAGATTGATCTCCAAGGTGGCTACTGGAAAGGTTTGTCCACGGGAGGTGATCCAGCTAAAAAATTCCCTGGAAGCAGTGATTCCGGTCAAGGCACTTGCGACTTCTTCGGGAGAAGAGGCTTTAAAGGTGATGGGGGAGAACCTGCAAAGCTGTGATCTGCTTCGGAATAAAATAAAAGAAACACTTTACGAAGATGCACCAGTAAATATTCAGAAGGGAAATACTGTTGCTGAAGGATTTTCAGCTGAACTGGATGACCTGCGAAAAATAGCATTTTCGGGTAAGGATTATTTAGATAAGCTCCTGGAGCGGGAAAGTGCTGCCACGGGGATCACCTCCCTCAAAATTGGGAGCAACAATGTCTTTGGTTATTATATAGAAGTACGTAATGCGCACAAAAACAAGGTGCCGGAGGATTGGGTGAGGAAACAAACCCTTGTTAATGCAGAAAGATATATCACCGAAGAACTTAAGGAATACGAGGCAAAAATCCTTGGAGCCGAAGAAAAGATCCTGCAACTTGAACAGGAAATATTTGCCAGTCTTGTGACATGGATTGGAGATTACATTCAGCCGGTGCAGCAAAATGCTTTTATAATAGGGCAGCTCGATTGCTTATGTTCCTTTGCCCAACAAGCCAAAATAGAAAATTACTGTCAACCGGAAATTGACGATTCTTTTGAACTCGAAATAACCAATGGCCGTCATCCTGTTATTGAAAAGCAGTTGCCACTTTCTGAAGCCTATGTTGCCAATGATGTTTACCTGGACAGGGAAACCCAGCAAATTATCATGATCACCGGGCCTAACATGAGTGGTAAGTCGGCAATTTTAAGACAAACGGCCCTCATTGTGCTTATGGCGCAGATGGGAAGTTTCGTGCCTGCTGAAGCGGTAAGGATTGGGCTGGTAGATAAGATCTTTACGAGGGTAGGTGCCAGCGATAATATTTCCATGGGGGAATCCACTTTTATGGTGGAAATGAATGAAACCGCGAGCATCCTTAATAACCTTTCGGAAAGAAGTCTAGTGCTGCTGGATGAAATAGGTCGTGGAACGAGCACCTACGACGGTATTTCTATTGCATGGGCGATCACAGAATACCTTCATGAGCATCCTGCGAAAGCAAAAACCCTCTTTGCAACTCATTACCATGAGCTTAACGATATGGGGGAGACCTTTGGGCGTATCAAGAATTATAATGTTTCGGTAAAGGAGCTTAAGGATAATGTGCTGTTCCTTAGAAAGCTGGTGCCGGGAGGCAGTGAGCACAGTTTCGGGATACATGTTGCGCGAATGGCAGGTATGCCCCAACAGGTTTTAAGAAGGGCCAACAAGATCCTGAAGAAACTTGAAGATTCCCACGGAATGAAGGAAAAATCGGGTGCCGTAAGGAAGTCGGCTGAAGACGATATGCAGCTCAGCTTTTTTAATCTCGATGATCCTATTTTGGAAGAACTTAAAGAAGAAATACTGCATACAGATATCAATACCCTTACTCCCGTGGAAGCTTTGATGAAGCTCAATGAGATCAAAAGAATGCTTACCAGCAGGCAACAGGCAGGGGTTTAGATGGTTACCGGCGGACTAATAAAAGACGGGGGTTTTTTGAAAAAAAATCTTTGCCAGTTTCAGAAATGTATTAAATTTGCACCGCAATACTCCTCGCAACAGGAGAAGTTCTTTAAAATCGCGAAAATAGCTCTCCCGATAGCTATCGGGAGGTAGAGCGCCACCAAGCCTCTCTATTTTTAATGTTCTTTAAAATGCGAAAATAGCTCAGTTGGTAGAGCGCCACCTTGCCAAGGTGGAGGTCGCGGGTTCGAATCCCGTTTTTCGCTCTTAAGTGGAGAAGCCCGGGCAGACCGGGTTTGTTTTTTAAACTTTGGATTAAAAAGCCACTCTTCATTTTAAAGTTCCACGCTCGGATGGTGGAATTGGTAGACACGTTGGACTTAAAATCCAATGATCAGCAACGGTCGTGCGGGTTCAAGTCCCGCTCCGAGTACTGAAACCCTTGTTAATCGATTGATTTTCAAGGGTTTTTTGTTTTATAAAGGTCTAGTTTCCCCGCATTTTCCCCGCAATCCATATTTTTATTGCTTTTAAAAGGTATAGAAAAGGTAAGGTTCACGAATTGATTAAAAACTATTCCGAAGAGGATATTATTAAATCTAATGTTTCAGTCTCAGAATATCTTGTTCAAAATGGGAAAAGAGAGTATTCTTCTGATCTACTGGATAAGGAGCTAATGCGGATAGATTTAGAAATTGGTATTGAACAATTCGGATTTAAATATTTTGGATCAACAGCTTCGGCATGATGTATTCGATTACTTAAGCATCATCAATAGAAGTGAGATTGGAGTGTTCTTCACAAAAAGTATATTCATCGACATAGATTTATATTTCATTGTTAAGTGGTTACAAACGCACGAATTTTCTTTCATTGTTTTAAGAAAATTTTTAGTTTTACCGTTCTTATCCTGAATCTGTCTCCCTGCTTCAAGAATTAAGATAAGGAAACAAGTATTCCGGGCGAAAAATCATTGTCCGGCCTTAGATGAAGCACAATTCTTAATTAACTTATTACCAATCTTTATGAAAAACTTTTCCTCCGTAATTCTTATTATATTCTCCTGTCTAATATTTACTGGCTGTTCAAAAGATGAGACTTCAATAACGCAACATACTTTATCTGTCGAGGTTACACCTATGGAGGGAGGAAGTGTATCCGCTTCATCCGGAAAATTCGAGAATGGAGAAACGGTGATACTTTTAGCAACACCTTCAGGAGATTATGTCTTTAAAAATTGGTCCGGTGGCGCTTCGGGTACCAATAATCCCACAACAACTGTAATGAATTCCGATAGGATTATAACCGCAGTATTTGAAAAAAGGGATTACTCTTTAGTGGTTGAAGTAGAAGGGGAAGGAGCAGTTAAGGAAGAATCGGTCACAAGTACCGGAGACAGCAAGTATCCTTCGGGAAGTTTTGTTAGATTGACCGCTGTTCCTGTAGATGGTTGGGAGTTTATTGAATGGAGTGGTGATTTTTTAGGAGTTGATAATCCCGTTACTGTTTCCATAGACAAACCGAAAAACATAAGGGCAAAATTTCAACCTGTCTTATACAGTCAAATTGTGGGGAAATGGGATGAGACCAATTCATTAGAATCAATCAATGGTGATTGTTTAGTGTATTCTTTGGTTTTTAATTCAGAAGGAACCTTCACCATCAGTCTTAGTTCAGGTGAAATTGAAGGAACTTACCATTTCGACAGCGCTAATTCACTCGTTCTTGATCGATCTGGGAAAAGTTGAGAATCTCCACTTAGAAAATAATGTACTGAGTTATAGTTTATATCTGGACAATCTATGTTCCTCTAATGGTAATGCAACAGATGATGAATCCTATACTGAAGGAGAATGTCTTTCATTCTTAAATTGTAATAATGGCAATGTCTGGTCACAAGATGAACATTTTGTACGTCTTACTAATAACCTGGAAAATGTCTGGATAGAAAAATATTCATTTGATCATGATAAGAAATGTTTGAATACATCAATGACAAACACGACTAGTGAATACAAAGTAGTTTTACTTGAAAATAATAATGAGCAAATGACCTATATTCTGGATAACACACCAAATGGTGATGTCCTGGTGACCTTGTCCATAACGGCAGATAATCAGCTGTCGGTAAAATATGACTATAAGGATGATGACATGGATGATACGGACTTTTATTCATTAGTTACCGATGATAACTTAAATGATTATTTAAGTGCTTATAATGAATGTCCAAAGGAAACCTTTGTTCCAGATAATAATTTTGAGCAGGCTTTAATTGATTTAGGATATGATGATGTGCTGGATGATTATGTGTTGACAGGTAACATTGATGTAGTTGAGTCCCTAGTGATCATAGATAAAGGAATAACCGATTTAACGGGGATTCAGGACTTTGCTTCATTGGTGTATTTAAAAACATCAGATGGAGCTCTTGATTATAAACTTAATGAAAATGCAAACCAGATAACTTCTATAGATGTTTCCCATAATACAAAGCTGGAATATTTGGATTTGGGAGAAAACAAGCTAAAATCCCTGGACATTTCCAAAAACACAAACCTATTACATTTGGAGATTCAGTTCAATCAAATATCTGCCTTAGACCTTTCTTCTAATCCCAACTTACAATTACTAAGTGCCGGATTCAATCAACTAAAAACCATTGATATTTCAAATAATCAACGTTTGATCAATTTTCAGGTCTTTAATAATCAATTAACCAAGGTTGATTTATCAAATAATCCCGAACTAAAATTTGTTTATGTTCACAATATCCCCCAAAGTTTTTACAGTTATCCTTACGCGAACAGATTAACTTCCCTTGATGTATCCAATAACCCTAATATTAAGGAATTGTGGTTTAGATACAACAATATAGCAACAGTAGATGTGAGTCAAAATAAAGCTTTGAAACATTTGATTGCAGATAATAATCAATTAATAAATTTGGATCTTAGCAACAATGGAAATTTAGCTTCCGTTTATGTAAATGATAATCTTCTCTCCAGATTAGATGTAAGTGGCAATGCCGCTTTAACTTTGATGAATGCTCGCAATAATCCACACCTTTCTTGTATTCAAATTGATGAACCACAAATGACATTATTTAGTGGTTGGGCAAAAGATGGTAGTACGGTCTATTCATATGATTGTTCGAGTCTATGGTAATAATATTTTTAAAGCAACTCACCTGCAATTGCCAGAACAAAAAATAAGAAAAACGTTTTACAACAAAACAAATGAAAAAGGTCCAAATTTTAATCATAGTCGCTATTCTTTCTCTTATTTCCTGCAGTACGGAGGATACTAATTCAACAGGTGAAAACCCAACAGGAGAAACGCCCACAGGGGAGAATCCGGCTGGAGAAAATCCAGAAGCAGCAGACTGCAATATTTCAGCTGTGACTTATGGCTTCTATTCTGGTAGTAAAGTTTACACCACAACTTATACCGGAGAAAATTTAACTGAACTGACCTCCGACGAGGACCGAGTTGTTCTTACCTATGATTCACAAAATAATTTGACAAAAAAAGAAGTTTACCAATTGGGAAACTCTCAGGTTCAATTTAAATCTCAATTCGCTAGCAATTCAATAGGTTTTGAAAACTTGAAAGTTTATCTATTCCAGCCGTAACCATTGCAGAACTCTAGAAATGACCATTATCTTCATTCCACTAGAGTTTGGTCGCTATTAAATCGACCTCGTATGGAAAGGCAAAATTGGATAGCTTAGTATCATTCATCCATGTTGATGGATCTTCTTTTTTTAGGACAACCGGCATTCTTTTTTTATTGTTATGAATGCGCTCATCTATTCATTTGCTGCAGTAGTTAGAATGGAGTAGGAGTTTATAAGCTCATTAGTAGTGGGATTTTTCCAGGAAGAGTAGATTCCGGCAAAGGCAAATATTTCCTGATCCTGAACTTCTAGGAGATATTTTTTGTTTGGTCTTCCCTTTAGGATCCAGCCATTGCAATTCATAATATCCATCTGCAATGATCGGGCAACGATTATGCACGGAATTTTTATAAGCAGGCTTTTCTTCAACAGTTTGAATATTCGCATTCAAAGTCATTTTTTGAATATCATTATCTATTGCCCAGAAGGGTATAAGTCCCCAATTAAACATTTGTATTTCACCTGAATTTTCATCTGTAATAACCGGAGTGGGGGAGAAAGGAAAAACCGTTTATTTCTTCATTTGGATTATATGCATCGGGATCAATAAAGGTGACGCTAAAAGATTTTTCTATATCCTGTAGACGAGAATTAAGTTTTGCTCGGTAGCACATTACATTGAGTTTATTCTAAGATATGCAATGAGCTAGTATGATTAATAAAAAACTGTAATATTTTCATTCAGAGATAATAGTTAATAGCCGTTTCAACGGCTATTAAAGGCACCGTTGGTTGATTTCAACGGCACCGTTGGTTGATTTCAACGGCACCGTTGGTTGATTTCAACGGCACCGTTGGTTGATTTCAACGGCACGTTGGTTGATTTCAACGGCACCGTTGGTTGATTTCAACGGCACCGTTGGTTGATTTCAACGGCACCGTTGGTTGATTTCAACGGCACTGTTGGTTGATTTCACTTTCGTATGTTTTTTAATATCCTCTTGAGATAGTTTCTTCGGTTTAACCAGCTATCGATGTCTCTTTTTAGGAAGTCCAATTTTCCTTTTTTGATATAGGGAATTTTGTTTTTCTGTACCAGTCTATAGATTGAGGTCTTCTGGGAATTAATATACTTCCCCAAAGTATCAATATCCATAAGTTCATCCTGGTCCGGCTTGTTTTGTTCAAGGCGAGTCATCTTCTCTTCAACCTTGTTAAGCTTTTCCCATATCATTTCAAATGGGTTCTCCACTGCTGATATATTTTTGTTTTAGAGCAATTTAATAATAGTTCTTTTAGGATATGAGGCTGTTGCATATTCCAACGGTACGGTTGCTACCGGCTGCATACTATACTACCAACTGTACGGTTGCTATTCCGGTTGCATACTCCCGGCTCTCAAAAGTGGCGTGTCAGGAAGGGGACGCTTTCCGGTGTAACGGCATATCCAAATTGAAATAACTGGAGGAATTTATCGCTGAAAAAAGTCATTTTTGATAACTGTCTTTAAGTTTGATTGCCAAAATTTTACCGTCTAACCAGAAAGAGAAAAAAAAGGAGAAAAGTTATAGAAACGGTGAACCTGTTCAGGATGAAATATTTAAAAGAATACAGAGACCCTTCAGGATACAGAAATAAATAATTCATGTTTAGTAGGTAGGACAAATGTGGTTGTTATTTAGTTATGCAGTGGAGCAAATCTACAAGAGAAAAAGGATGGCACATGTCTAAGCAGTAATTTCACCATTGGAGTTTTCCGCTCCTGCTCTTCCAGTTACCACTTATCATATTCTCGTGTTGTTGCCTGCTGAACTCCTGTAGTTTTAGCTTCTAAATTAAAACCACGATCATTATGAAAATTCTAAAAATTAAAAAAAGAATCAAACCGGGATGGAGCATTTCATTTGTTGTAATTCTCTATTTTCTATTTACCCGATACCTACACAATTTCCACTAGTCTTTTAAGGATACACCTTAAGTGTTATATCTGGCTTCTGCCAGGTTCACTATTGTGTATAAGTAAACTTCTTCAATTATAAAGTCTACATAAAAAATTTTCAACTGTAACAAAATATCCTCTTAAGCCACTAATACTTTCATATCTAAATTCTTAAACCAAAACTATGCTTTCAATTCAAAATCTGAACAAAACCTATCCTAATGGAACACAGGCCTTAAATAGTGTAAACCTTGAAATTCAAAAGGGAATGTTTGGGCTTTTAGGCCCCAATGGGGCAGGTAAATCTACTTTGATGCGTACCATTGCAACCTTACAAATTGCCGATAGCGGCACAATTATGTTTGATGGGATCAATGTTTTTGACCAACCTGAAGAATTACGAAAGGTATTAGGGTACTTACCTCAGGATTTCGGGGTTTACCCGAAAGTATCTGCAGAAATGATGCTAAACCATATAGCCAAAATTAAAGGGATTCACAGTGCCAAAGATCGTAAAGCGTACGTGGCAGATCTTTTGAATAAAGTGAATCTGTACAACTTCAGGAAACGGAATTTAGGTGATTACTCTGGCGGAATGCGTCAACGTTTTGGGATCGCTCAAGCCTTGATAGGAAATCCTAAATTAATTATTGTGGATGAACCTACGGCTGGCTTAGATCCTTTGGAACGTAACCGTTTTCATAATCTACTAAGTGAATTAGGCGAAGATGCAGTAGTTATTTTATCTACTCATATAGTAGATGATGTAGTGAATTTATGCACTAATATGGCGGTTTTCAATCAGGGAGAGGTAGTTGTTCAGGGCCACCCGCAAGAGTTATCCGATTCCCTAAACGAGAGGGTATACCGGAAGCGAATTGGAAAGAATGAGATTGAAAAATATGAATCAGATTATAACGTGCTTTCATCCTATTTACGAAGTGGAAATATGAACGTTAATGTGTTTTCTGATATTCATCCCGGTGACGGTTTTGAAAGAGTAAATAATAATCTGGAAGATTTCTACTTCTATAGCATAAACCAACCTCAAACCGTATAATTATGAAGGAAATTTTCTCATTTGAATTAAAATACAGGCTAAGGCGCCCGGCTACCTACATTTACATTTTTATAATGTTTCTTATTCCTCTTTTATTGAGTGTTTTTGAGGATTCAAACACAGCTCAATATACCAATAGTCCAAACGCCATTGTAGGTATCTTAGGCGTGATGAGTATAATGAGTTTATTTTTTTATGCCGCTATAATGGGAGTACCAGTATATCGGGATGAGGAACATAAAACCGCACAGACTTATTTTACTTTTCCTGTTTCAGAAAAAAACTACATCTTGGGCCGATTTTTTGGCAGTTTTGCCATTGTAACGGTAATGAATATTGGAGCGGTTATAGGGGCGATGATTGGTTTTGGTATTGGTGCTTTGTTAAACCGGCCAGACTACGGAACCTATACTTCCTTTAATTTAGTTTCTTATGTTTTACCTTTTCTATATCTCTTAACCATCAATTCTTTTTTCATAGGAAGCTTATTCTTTTGTTTGATGACCTTTTTCAAACGCATGTCGATATTATATTTGGGGGGCATAGTAATTTTTATCCTAACCATTGCGTCAGGCCAATTATTATCTGGTTTAGATACCGAATGGTTGAGTGTTTATGTAGATCCATTTGGGGAGACAGCTCATGGATATATAACAAAGTATTGGACTGTTGATGAGTTAAATCACACCCAATTGTCACTTTCTGGCAAATTTGCATTAAACAGGTTGTTGTGGCTGGGAGTTGCTTTACTGATTTTCTTTTTCACCTTATTTAAATTTTCATACAAGGGATTTTTAACTTCATCAAAAAAGAAATCGGCCAAAGAATCAGAAGTAGCTTATTCTCCCTCCACTTTTATTCCCGAAGTATTACAGCAGTTCAATTCTAAAGCCCGAAGAGAGAACCTTTTATCTTTAAGTAAAATTGAATTTTTATCTATTGTAAAAGAAACTGTTTTTGCGATTTTGATCGTTATTGGAATCATTGTGGCAGGTTTTATAACCTACCAGTCCAATCAGATTTATGGAACACCATCCTTACCGTTAACACGATATATGGTGGTACAAATTTCAGGTGGAATATCGTTATTTTCTGTTATCATTTTAATTATTTATGCAGGGGAAGCTGTGCATAGAACCAGAAAGAACAAAACCTTTGAATTTTACGATGCTTTACCGGTTAGCAATATCACATTATATCTTTCTAAAATTATCTCATTAATTGGTGTTGCCCTTGTGCTAACCATACTCAACGTTGTAGTTGGTCTTATTTATCAAAGCTTTAATGGTTATTTCAATTTTGAAATAGGTATGTATTTGACCTATAACTTCATGACGATTTTTCCAAGCTACCTTATGACCGTCCTGTTGGCGTTTTTTATTCATGTTCTGGTAAACAACAAATTTTTAGGACATTTTATAGTCATTATAATTTATGTTGGTTTACCTATTCTTTTGGGCTTAGTATTTAAAACTTCCAATCCCTTATTGAATTTTGGGGGTACTCCTTATTCCTTTTTAAGTGATTTAAATGGCTTTGGACATTACTTATATGGACAATCCTGGCTGAATATCTATTGGATTTCGATAACCTGTATTTTTGCGACTATTGGTGTCCTTTTCTGGAATCGTGGTTTCATTTCTTCCCCCAAAGAACGAGTGCATCTGGCAAAGCAGCGGTTAAACGGAAAGACCTTGAGTCTAATGCTGTTTTTTGTATTCGCATTCGTTTCTGTAGGTGCTTACAGCTATTACAATTTAAAAGTTTTAAATCAACTGGAAGATGGTAATTACAGCGAAAACCTTAATGCTGAAGCCGAGAAAAAATATGAAAATTATATCGACAAACCCCATGTTCAGGTAGTTGATCTAAAGGCTTTTATAGATATTTTTCCTGAAGACCGGCGTATAACAGCCAAAGGAGAATTTGAGGTCATCAATAACTTTGATGCGCCTATTGATACGCTTTTGATGGAAGTAAAATTTCCCATAGCAGATACAAAGATTATGAAAGTGGTGTATAACGGCACAGAACTTAAACCCTTTTTAGAAGATGATGAATACAGGATGTTTATTTACGAACTGCCAACAAGCCTGCAGCCGGGAGACACAGCATCATTAGTCATCGAAACAAGAGCCAGTACGCATGGATTCTCTGCAAGTTCAGAAACAGCAGTATTGACCAATGGAACCTTCTTTAGGCATACTATTTTTCCTTCTTTTCATTATGAACGTGCACTGGAGGAAAATGGCATACGGAAAAAATATGGTCTAAAGGAGCTTGATTACTTATTGCCCCCAAAAACAGATAGTACTGCCCTAAAGAAAAACCTCTTTAATGAAGATGCAGATTATCTTAATTTTGAAGCTATAGTAAGTACTTCAAAAGGACAAACGGCCATAGCTCCGGGAACCCTTACCAGGCAATGGGATGAAGATAACAGGAGCTTCTTTCATTATAAACTGGAAGACAAAACCGACTATTTTTTTAGTTTTGTTTCGGCTACTTATGACGTTGAAAAGGATACCTGGATAGCACCAAGCGGAAAGGAAGTAACCATAGAGGTTTACCATTCCCCAAAGCATAAAGAGAACCTGGAACATTTCATTAAAGGTGTTAAAGTTGCTTTAGAATACAACTCGCAAAACTTTCTTGAATATCCCTATTCTGTACTGCGGGTGATTGAATTCCCGGCTTATGACAATTTTGCCCAATCTTTTGCTACGTCAATTCCCTATTCCGAAAATTTTGGATTTGCAGCAGACTTTTCCAAATCAGACAGTTATAATTATGCTTTCAGGATTACTTCCCACGAGGTGGCACATCAATGGTGGGGGCATATCATTACGCCGAGTAAAACCTCAGGTGCTAATATCATTTCTGAAACTTTGGCAGAATACGCTTCGTTAATGACAATGAAACAGGAATATGGTGAAAACGGAATTAAGTCGTTCTTAAAAGTATCCCTGGACAAATATCTCAATGGGCGTAAGTTTAGTTTCAAACCTGAGCGCACACTAATTGATGTTGAAGTAGGCCCGTATATCTGGTACGAAAAAGGTTCTATGATCATGTATGACCTACAGGATGTAATTGGGGAAGAAGTGGTGAATGAGGGACTCAAAAACTTCTTGGAAGAATTTAAATATAAGAAGAAAGGTTATTATCCAACTTCTGAAGATTTGTATAAAGCTATATATGCTGTAACGCCCGATTCTTTAAAATATAAAGTAGATGATGGATTCAAAGAAATCGTTTTGTATGAAAACAGGGTCATTAATGCCAAAACCAAACCTTTAGATAATGGTAAATGGGAAACCACTTTTACTGTAAATGCTAAAAAATTCTATTATGATAATACAGGTAAGGAAGATCGTGTTGATGAAAAGAAAAACCTGGTAGATGTAGGGCTATTTAGCGAAGATATTGAAAATGCTGACGGGGTAACTATTAAAAACCCGTTGTATCTCAAGCTAAAATGGTTAGAACCCGGGGAAAATACCTTTACTATAATTACTGATAAAAAGCCGGTTAAAGCCGGGATCGATCCTTACAACAAATTAATTGACCGTAACTCCGATGATAATTTAAAAACCATTGAGGAGTAAACAACAATAAGAAGAAGTAGCAAAAGCGGGGATTATCCTCGCTTTTGCTTTTTTAGGAATTATAGTAAAAACTTTTTAGGGGTAAACATAGGGGTCAATTAAAATCAAGATACAGGCATAACTTCCGATAGCCAGTATTTAAACCTGAAACTGTGTGAGTCATAAGATTAGGGATGTTGATATAAAAGATTTTAGAAAAAGAAAAAGGAATAATTAAAATTGTTTATTCTCTTCTGAATTGAGCCTCATTACTTGAACACTTATGTTGTTTAAAAACGGTGATCTCATAGACCGGTATCTTCTTCTACTTTTAAATTTTGCATAGTGGTAAGAAACAAAGAATTTTTCGGAGAAGAATTTTGAAGCAGTTCCATACCGGTTAAAAGTTCCATAGGTATTTAAAGCAACTGCGGAAGCGCGGTGATAAAAACAGACTTCTGCCGTCCAATTGGAGTGTAAGAATAGCCAGAATATTCTAGCCTTAGAACTCAGAATTATCATTTAACCTTTCTTTTGAATCGCAGGTTGCGGAATAACCCCGATAGTTATTAAGCCTGGATAAAAAGGGTATACTTAAATTCGAGATATTCCGAATACAATTTTATCGGAAAGAAGGAGTATTAAAATGAATAGAATAATAAAGAAAACACTGATCCCAATTACAGAATAAGCTTTGGTCGATTTTGTTTTACCTTTCTTCATTTCTTTTATTTTTCATTAGTTAGAACGACTTTTTTTATGCTAAAAACTCAACTGCTCTTTAAATAGATAGGACTGTCTTCTGGAGATTTCAATTTCGTCACCAGAATTCAATTCTATTTTTAGTTTACCATTAAACCAGGAAACGACTTTTTTGACGTGGTTGATATTGATAAGCTGTTGTCTATTAGCTCTAAAAAATATATCATTTGGTAATTTTTCTTCAACCTGCCCCAACGATTTATAGATTAATGGTTTGTTGTGCTCAAAGTAAACACGGGTGTAATTACCCACAATTTCGAACATATAGATATCCTGGACTTTGACCAGCCAGCATTTCTCCCCATCTTTAATAAATATCTGCTTGTCTAAACTTAATGCATCATCATTTTTAGTATTTGATAAAGAATTATTACTTCCTTTCTCAATTACCTTATCTATACATTTTGAAAACCGAACCTGATTAATAGGCTTCAATAAATAATCAAATGCATTGTATTCAAAGGATTTAATGGCATATTCATCAAAAGCAGTTGTGAATATGGTTAAAGGAACATCATCTAACATTTCCAATAATTCAAACCCATCTTTTTCCGGCATATTAATATCCAGGAACAAGAGGTCTGGATTTTGTTCATTAATCAATTTATAAGCTTCGTCTACATTTTCTGCTTCCCCTAAAAGTTCGATTTCCTTATGAGCCTTAAGTAATTCTTTAAGTTCATTACGGGCCAATCTGGAATCTTCAACAATAACTGCTTTTAATGATCTCATGCTACCGGGATTTTTATTGACGCAACTACTTTATTTTCTTTTTCTATTAAACTAAAAGTCGCTGCTTCTTCATAAAGTAGTTCAAGTCGCTGCTTAATATTTTTAAGCCTAGTCGCGTACTGCCTTCGCTGTTTCTCAGGGTTCCGGTATTGGTAACATCGATAAGCAATTGAGCATCCTTAATTTGGGTCGAAAGACTTACAGTTCCTCCATCTTTTAGCTTAGAAATACCGTGTTTAATTGCGTTTTCGACCAGCATCTGTATAATCATGGGGGGAATTTGAACGTTCAGGGATGTCTTATCGATGTTTGTTTCGAACTGAAGCCGCTCCTCAAATTGAATTTTAGAGATCTCCATAAAATTATAAATCATTTCCAATTCATCTTCTAATGCAATAGAATTTACATCACTTTTGGTAAGGGAATATCGTAATGTTTCTGATAGGCTCGTAAGCATATTCCTGGCTCTATGGACATCCTCTAACATCAAACCTCGAATGTTGTTTAAGGTATTAAACATAAAATGAGGATTTATTTGCCCTTTTAGGGTATTTAGCTGTGACTCCTTAAGGTTAGACTCAAGTTGTAACCTGGTTTCCCTGCTTTTATTCAATTCCATCAATCCTTTAATAGCAACATAAAATACAGTCCAGACAATGAAATAAATAAAATAATTTAAAATAAAAATAATCTTGTTTCCTATATCCTGGGAAGGATGGTCTAATACATCAAGCCTATTATAAACAAAGCTATAAGCGAAATAAATATATAAATCATATACCAGATAAAATAAAAGCGATCCTCCGAATAATAAACCCAATATTTTAAAAATATCTTTTAGTTTCAGGTTATCAAATTGAATAAATTTATTGAGTGCTCTTTTAAGTTGATGTGTGAAAAAGATGGAAAGAAGAATTACTACTGAAAAGTCTGTAACCACTTGCCATAGTTCTAACTCTAATTCATTGCCATTGGCCCAATACGCAACGGCTATTACAGTAGATAAAAAAGTCCATATAAGTACCTGTATTATCCAGTAAGAAATGCTTTTTGAGCTCACATTCAATTTTTCCAATTGCATAGTATTTTCTAAATATCAGTCAAATTTATTTAGTTGAAGTTCCAGTTCTTCTTTAGGATTTTTTCCTTTTTTGAATAAATGGCTTCCAAGAACAACCACTAAAAAAATTAAAAGCAATAATTATTATGACAGTAGCTATAGATATCTCTTTTCCAAATAACGCAGCTGGCATGATTGTTAAGATCCAGATAAAAAATACTGTTGATTCAGACTTTTTCTTTTTCTACGATTAAAGGAAATACATATTCTATATGAACTCTCATCTTAAAGGCTAAAATAGTGGCAACCAAAATATAAACAAAGCTTAAATTTCTGGCAGTTGCCGATCATTTTGATAAATATTTGAATTTTGCCTCCGGGTTTACTCCTGTTGTTTTCATGATGATTGTTTAATTATCCTAATATCATCTGAATAATTAATTCGATCAATATTGTTATTAAGACGATCATAATTTTTGTTTTTAAATCTATTCTATAAAGATATAATAGGATTAAACATTCAATACTGAAAATATGATGAGTGGTCGATCTAATGTGCTGTACGGGAAAAAGTATCTGTTCGGAAATAAAAATAACGTTGTGAGGTAGCAAAAAATATTAAAGTTATGTTCCAGGGCTATTTTCCGCAAATTTTCTATCATTCTCAAGGTTCAATATAAAGCTCTCGCGCCTCAGACTAATTTTACAGAAATTTTCTCGCTTGAACCCCATCGTCAGTTGGTTAAGAACCGTATTCTCCTATTCATGCGCTATTCAGTGGTTTTTGAGAGAATGATTACCTTTATCAAGATGTCCCCATTCCCAATGAAGAAAAGATACTGGATCCCTGCTGTTGTTCTCCTCCTGCTTATAATCACTTATTTTTTAGGTCCTAAACCGCCTAACCCAGACTACACCAAAGAATTGCCTGATCTTCCCAATGATCTGGAGCAGCTGGAAACCTATATCGAAAAAAGGGAAAAACAGCTTCCACTCAGGGAGGACAATCAGGCGCGGATACTCTGGCAGCAAAACGAGCCGCAGGTTACAGAATACAGTGTGGTCTACTTGCATGGTTTTGGCGGGAGTTACCGGGATGGATATCCTGTTAATGTTAAGATAGCCGACACTTTAGGAGCCAATCTTTACCTCGCCCGTTGGGCAGGACACGGCATGGTCGCCGGGGAAGCTCTGGAAGAATTTTCTCCCGGGGCGGCCTGGCAATCGGCTAAGGAAGCGCTGGTAGTGGGTGAAAAAATTGGTAAAAAAGTGATCATTATGAGCACCTCCACAGGTGGTACACTTGCGTTTAAATTAGCTGCTGCCTATCCGGATAAGGTTCATGCGCTTATTAACTTATCCCCGTACATAGAAGATGAGACAGATGGAGCTTTTCTGTTGAACTCACCATGGGGCTATGAACTGGCACATCTTATTTCTTTCGGAGACCACATGAAAGTTGAACATGAAAAAGAAATAGCCGCACAATACTTCGATACTATCTATCCTTCCCGGGCCCTGGTGGACCTGCAGGTATTACTGGGAACGCTCATTTCTGAAGAAACTTTCCGGAAGGTGACTTCTCCTGTCCTTACCCTCTATTATTACGAGAATTTTCTGGAAGAGGATGATCATGTTGAGGTAGAAGTTTATCCTGAAGTCCACGCATTACTGGCTACCCCCGATTCTCTAAAGAAGCTAGTGAGACTGGTGGAGCCGAAAAATCATTTTTTAGGAAGTGAAATAAAGTCTGAAAATACTCATGTGGTTACAAGGCAAATCGTAGAGTTCTTAAGGGAAACCCTGAAACTGGAAATCAAATTAGATTCCGTAGAAACAAGAGATTTGAGGAAATAATCAGGTTTGTGAATCAATCTTTTTTAAAAGAGAATGTAGCCATAGTCGGGCATCCTTCTTCTATGAATGCAGATTTGGTTTAAAGTCTAATATTTCTTTTTGTTAGCATAATTCACCAGGGAGAGCATCACAGGAACTTCCACCAGAACGCCGACCACACAAACCAATGCTGCCGGACTTTCCAGTCCAAAGAGCCCAATGGCTACGGCAACAGATAATTCGAAGAAATTACTCGCGCCAATCATGGCGGCCGGGGCGCATACTTGATGGGTCAGGTGGAGTTTTCGGCCTGCGAACCAGGTGGCAAAAAAGATAAAATACGTCTGAATGATCAATGGTACCGCGATCAAAACTATAATAAGCGGATTGTTGAGGATATTCTCCCCCTGAAATGCGAAAAGCAGAACCAGGGTCAGTAACAGTGCAATGACACTCAGCGGCTTGAACTTGGGTAGAAAGTCAGTCTGGAACCAATCTGCCCCGTGTTTTTTAATAAGCATACTACTTGTAAGAATACCTGCCAGTAACGGTACAACCACGTAGATAAGTATGCTCAAAATAAGTGTTTCATAAGGAACAACAACATCGGTTATTCCAAGTAGGAGTCCTACAATTGGCACATAAGCAAACAGGATAATAAGATCATTTACCGAAACCTGCATGAGGGTGTAATTAGGATCGCCATCGGTAAGATAGGACCAAACAAAGACCATTGCCGTACATGGCGCGGCTCCAAGAATAATAGCTCCGGCGATATATTCCCCGGCAAGCGAGGGATCAATAAAGGCGGCAAAAATCTTGGTAAAGAAGATCCAGGCAAAAAATGCCATTGTGAAGGGTTTGACCAGCCAGTTCATTACCAGTGTCAGCACAATGCCCTTCGGCCTTTTTCCTATCTTTTTAATACTGCTAAAGTCTATCTGTAACATCATTGGATAGATCATCAACCAGATAAGAATGGCAATAGGAATATTTACCTGATATATTTCCCAGGTGCTCATGACCTCCATTGCATCTCCTGCGAGATAGCCAATAAATATACCTCCGGCAATACAAAGGGCTACCCATAGACTTAGATACTTTTCAAAAAACGCGATCTCTTTTTTCTCAGACATGTATTTGAAATTTTGGTGGTGGTTAGTAATTCAGAATTGTTTTTTAATATCCTCTTCTAAGATTTTCTGCGTAAGCATTGGGTAGCCGACTTACCTCTACCGCTTTTGCAGCTTTTTCAACATCGTAACTAAACCTTATGAAGTCTGCTTTTATACTTTCTGCCTTTTTAGTAGAGCTATTCTCATCTATTTCCAGAATTACATATCCGCCGCGGTTATCCCGGTCTTTAGGTTTTCCTACCGAGCCCAGGTTGATCGCATGCCTGTAATGCGGATTTTCTTCTTCCCCGGAATTCAGGATCCTGTGATAAGGTTTGTGCGTATGGCCAAAGCACATAATATCTGCCCCGGCCTTTTCCAATATTCTCAAAAGACTTTTTTCTTCCCGGTCTTCAAAGAGATATTCGTTGATCTTGCGCGGGCTGCCATGTACCATCAACAGGTTTAAGTTTTCCCCGTTCATTTTAAATTCTACCCTCATATGCGCCGGAAGGCTCCTAAGGTAAGCCCTGTTCTTTTCTGAAATAAGTTCGTTGGTAAGGGAAATGGAGACTGCTCCATTGGCTTTTTCTTCATCGGTGCTGTAGGCGCAGCCACAGTCATCACTGTTTATACCAATGCCAAAATCATAGTTCCCGGCAATTACAGAAATGTTTCTTTTCCTCAATTCTTCAATGACCTCATTTGGCCAGATGTTATAGCCCACAAGATCTCCCAGGCAATAGATGAAGTCTATATCACGCTTTTCCACATCCTTAAAAAATGCTTCGAGAGCCGGAAGGTTCGCATGTATATCACTAAATAATGCAATTTTCATTTTGGATCTATCTTAGGTTAACAGCAATCGTTTGAAGAAGGCCTGTTGTATTCATTAAAGGTTTTAATAAATTTTTCCTTTATTTCTGCCCAACGGGTCGGGTTGATACAGTAGTTCACCTTTGTGCCTTCAATGGTCCCCTGTATGATGCCAATATCTTTTAGTTCCCGAAGATGTTGACTAATAGTAGCCTGGGCCAGTCCTAATTCATTTACTAGATCTCCATTGATACAGCTGTCAGATTTCAGAAGGAATTCCAGTATGGCAATGCGGGCAGGGTGGGCAAAGGCTTTTGCTGCTAGTGCCATTTCGTTCTGAGATTTGGTAAAAAGGTCATTTTTTGTTACTCCCATTTTATTCTGAATTTTAAAGTTGCAAACAATCCCCCAAAGGATACCAGAGCCCGATCGGGGAAAAGTAAATATATCGCAATATTACGATATATTTTGTGGATTTTTAAAAAGATAATTTCTTTCGGTTACAACACCTGATTAAATGGAATGAGAAACAGAATCCTGAAGGGTTCTTTCTGTTCGAGGTGTTAACCTTCTGCTAAAATTATCTTTTCCTCGAATTTTGAGATATCTTTTATAAAATAGCAATTGGAAAAGGTTATTTTAGCTTTTTCCCTTAACGAAGTATTACTTTAATGAAGAGCAGCCGGGCACCCTTTATGGAAGATCCTGAACAGATAAAATTTGCCGAAAGTTTAATAATTTCTTTGCGCGAACCGGTTGTGGTTATAAGCGACGAAGGGAAAATTCTTGCTGCAAACGATGCTATTTACAGGATCTTTGAAACTCCTCCCGATAATTTTACGGGAGAATACCTGGTTCCCATCCTGGAGGATAGGGAAGAATCTTCACGTTTAAATGATCTTATACATACTCTCTTAAAGTCAAAAGCAGCTGTAAAAGATTTTCCGGTAATTTTATCATCTGCAGGACTTAAAAAGAACCGCTTCACGATCAATGCAAATTATATTCCCGACAATGGTTCGGGTTCGCCCAGTTTCCTGCTTTGCTTTCAGGATGTGAATATTCCGCAAGGGGACAAGATGCACTACCGCAAATTACTTGGCGAGATTGTTTCTGAAGTTCCTGCTTTTATATGCACTCTGCGCGGTCCCGATCACAAATTTGAACTGGCGAACGATAAATATCTTGCTCTTGTAGAATACCGTGAAATAATAGGTAAAACTGTCAAAGAAGTACTGCCCGAGGTAGAAAATCAGGGCTTTATAAAAATGCTGGATGAGGTTTATGTTACGGGAGAACCTTTCATAGGTAAAGAAATAAAGCTGGACTTAAAAAGTAAAAGGGGAGGGAAAAGTTTAATTCTTGACTTTGTATATCAGCCTATAAAGGATGCTTCAGGAAAAGTAGAGGGAATTTTTGTTCATGCCGTAGATGTCACCGAAAAAGTTGTAAACAGGCAAAGTCTGGAGAACAGTGAGAAAGAATTGAGAAATCTTATTGATACGGTGCCGGTAATTATCTGGATTTCCAATGCGCAGGGAGAAGGCTATTATCTTAATAAGAATTGGTATTTATATACAGGGCAGAGCAGAAATGAATCCTTAGGTTTTGGTTGGTTGAGCGCGGTACATCCCGAAGACAGGGATATGGTTTCCGAGCATTCTAAATTGGCCCATAAAGAGCAAAAGGAATATTATGTGAAATTCCGCCTTCACAATAAGAATGGATATTACAGGTGGGTGATCGACCGGGGTCGCCCCAAATGGAATTCCCAGGGGGAATTCGAAGGTTTGATAGGTACGGTTACAGATGTTCATGATGATCAACTTAAGGAGCAGGTAATTAAAGAAAATGAGCACCGCATTCGTTCCATAGTAGAACAGGCTACTGTGGCCACAGCAGTCTATATAGGTAAGGAAATGAATATTGAGCTGGCTAATGATGCTATGCTGGACCTCTGGGGAAAAGGCAGGTCTGTAATTGGAACCACTTTGCGCCAGGCGTTACCAGAGCTTGAGGGGCAGCCTTTTCATGACCTCCTGGATAAAGTATTCACGACAGGAGAAATCTACTGGGGAAAAGAAGACCGGGTAGATTTAATGAAGAATGGCCAGATGGTAACAGGTTACTATAATTTTACTTACAAGCCGCTTCGCAATGAAGAAGGTGAGATCATTGGAATTCTCAATATGGGTCTGGACGTTACCGAAATGGTGGAATCAAAAATCCTTTTAAAAGAAAGGGAACGTCATTTTCGACTCATGGCAGATCTTATGCCTGGAAAGGTTATCAATACAGATGCCGGGGGGAAAGCGATCTATTTCAACAAAAACTGGCTGGACTATACCGGCATGAGTTTTTCACAGCTTAAGAAACAGAACTGGGAAAGCTTTATTCATCCGGAGGAGGAGAAAGAATTCAATGAGAAATGGCAGCATTCGCTTGATACGGGAACCGATTTTGAGATGGAATTGAGACTTCGGGACAGGAACGGCGACTATCTGTGGCATCTAAGCAGGACCGAGGCGGTAAGAGGAGAGGATGGGGAAGTAGCAATGTGGATTGGTATTAATACCCAAATTCAGAGGCTTAAAGAAGAAGAAAAAAGGAAGGAAGATTTTCTTAAAATGGTAAGTCACGAATTGAAAACCCCTGTGACTTCCATTAAAGGTTATGTTCAGCTTTTACTGAATTTATTCGAAAGGAATAAGATAGAAATACCGGGAGCCTTTCCAGTTAAACCTTCGCTGGAGCGAATAGACAATCAGGTAGTACGTCTCACCAGGCTCATTGCCGAGATTCTGGATCTCTCAAGGCTGGAGGAGAATAAACTGGAACTAAAAAAAGAAGTCTTCGATCTTAATGCCCTTGTAGAAGAAACTGTTCAGGATATAAAGCTTACGAACACTCAGCATCAAATGGATATTTTTCATTCCTATAATGCGAATGTTTGTGCAGACAAAGACAGAATTGGACAGGTGCTAATTAATTTTATTACTAATGCAATTAAATATTCACCCGAGAGTCAGTACATTGAGATCCACATTTTAAAGGTGGATGACAATAAGGTAGGTGTTAGCGTTAGAGACAAAGGAATTGGTATTGATGAAAAATACCATAAGAATATTTTTAAAAGATTTTACAGGATAGGAGTGGAGAGCGAGGATACTTATTCGGGATTTGGGATAGGACTGTATCTTGCTAATGAGATCATTGAGCGCCATAATGGTTATATAGAAGTAAAAAGTAAGAAAGGGGAAGGTTCAGACTTTAGTTTTGTGCTTCTGGAAAATAAAAAAGAAAATGAAGAAAAATAAAATTCTGGTAGTTGATGACGATTCGGGAATTGGTGAAATGCTAAAAACCCTTCTCGAGTTCTACGAATATGATGTCACTGTAACCGCTAAACCCGAAGAAACCGAAAAGCTCATCATAGCCGAAAAGGTAGATTTGGTACTTCTCGACATGCTCATCTCTGGCGTTAATGGTACAGATGTCTGTGCGCGTCTTAGGAACAATCCTCAGACGGAAAATACTCCGGTCCTTATGATGTCTGCCCTTCATGATGCCGGTACCAAATGCAGGGAGGCCGGGGCCAATGATTTTATCGCCAAACCTTTTGAGATGGATGATCTGGTTAAAAAGATAGGTGTTATCCTGGATTCTAACGAGAAAAGTTAATTACCGCTTTTTCTTTCGCAGGTCGATGATCCGCTCGGGGTAATCGGTTATTATACCGTCAACGCCCAGGCTGATCATTTTTTTTATATTCTTTTTGCTGTTAACGGTCCAGGGGACAACTTTTATTCCTTTGGCCTGTAGTTCCTTTACCTGTTCTTTTGTTCTCAACTGTTTATAGTAGGGCCCAATTGCATCGGGAGTGAAGTCAAGGCGGCTTAATCCTTCTCTCCAGGGAGTCTGATAGATAAGATATGAAGTCTTTACATAAGGATACTTTTGCTTCAGGATGTTGAGGAAGTTTGCATCAAAAGATTTGACAATCACAACCTCCTGCATTTCATGCTGCCTAACTGTTTCCATGATCAATTCTGCCAATTCCCCGGGATGCGGTTGAAAAATGCCATAACCGCGAGGTCCTGATTTTACCTCAAGATAATAGGTGATTGGTTCCAGTTCTTCTTTTTTTCTGAAATGTTCCACTGCCTCAAATATTTCACTGAGAAGAGGCTTGTGAGCATCAGACCTTTGCTGCTGATTGCGAAACTTTTTGCTTTTGATAGTGCCTGTCGGAAATTGCCTGATGCTATCATAGGTCATCCTGTACAGGTTATAGTCTTTTTGTTTTGAACGACTTATCCTTTTTCCTTCCGGAGTAACAACCGTGGCAGCGGCCATGTACGGTTCGTGAGAAACCACCACTTCTTTATCGGCAGAGATCACGAGGTCCATCTCTACCGCATCAACTCCAAGGGAGACTGCTTTTATAAAACCTTCAAGAGTATTCTCCGGGTACAGGGAAACGTATCCTCTGTGGCCAATAATCTGAAAATCGGGATTGAACATGACATTTTTAGAACCCATACAGGAAGACATGAAATTTAAGGTCACAAACACTAGAAGAAGATTTCTCATTTTTCAAATAGGTTCTATTTAAAGATAGAGAAATGTTACTTATAAAACCAGAAAGCCGTCCCTGTTTAGGAACGGCTTTAAAATATCTTTTTTGAAACTTTTAGAAAAATAATCTCCTTTAGAGAAAACTGCTTAAGGGCAGCTTTCCGGGAGCTGAGTAAATTCATGAATTTACTATTCTATATCTTCCTGCTGCACCTGGTCATCGGTCTCATGGATCTCTTCGTCGATCTCTCGCTCTACTTTCTCCGCACCTTTTTCTACTTCCTCGGCAGCACGTCGGGTACCGTCTTCAATATCCTCACCTATTGCTTCCACAGCCTCTTCTGTTTTTTCCTGGGTACTTTCCCTACAGGAGTAGGTTGTGAAGGTGATCCCTGTAATCAATAAACTCAAAAAAACTTTTTTCATAACTGCTATTTTTAAAAGTAAAAAGCCATAAGAGTAAACTTATGGCTTTAAATTCTTTAAAAAAGAAAGAACTACTGCATGTCGTCAGTTTCGTTCATTTCTTCTTCAATTTCCTGCTCAGTTTCCTCACCAGCCTCTTCTATTTCATTTCCTGCTTCTTCAAGACCAGATTCGATGTCTTCTCCTGTTTCTTCAAGATCAGTTTCTACTTCTTCCATTTCAGTTTCTACATTTTCTTCAGTAGTCTCTCTACAAGAGTAAGTAGAAAGAGTAAATGCAGCTACAAGTAATCCTAAAAATAATTTTTTCATGTGAGTATGTTTAATTAGTTGAAACAAATTTAAACTATTTTTTATATATGCAAAGAAGTGTTTAAATAAACTGCTGCGGCAGGGAGGAATATGACGGGGATTTTATCATTTTTTTAAGAAATATTCTGAAATCATTGTAGTTGCGCCTCTGTTTTCCCTGATGTAAGCAGCTGAATTTAAGCCCATTCTTTCCCGAAACCTCTCATCAGCAACCAGACGGGTAAGTGCGGCCCCGGCTTCTTCACTACTTTTAACCGAAATTAATCCTCCGCATTTTTCAAGCGCTCCTGCTTCAGGAAATTTTGTGTGGTTTTTTCCAATAACAACGGGAATTCCAAAAGCGGCAGGTTCTAAAATATTGTGCAGCCCTGTTTCTCCGGCAGCACCTCCCACATACGCGATATTCGCATAACTATAAATCCTGGTGAGTAACCCCACGTTGTCGATAATGAGCACCTTAAAATTCTTTAGCTGCTTACTGTCTTTCTCTGAATACAAGACTGAACTTACCTCAAGCTTTTTTTGAAATGCTTCTATTTTTTCTTTCTTAATGGCATGTGGAGCAACAATGAACTTAACTCCTGCCTGTGCTTCGTTGATGAAGTTGATTAGTAAATCTTCGTCTTCCGGCCATGTACTACCGGCAACAATGCATAAATCATTGCCCACAAAATCCTCGACAAAACTTAGATGGTTATTCTGCTCCAGTTGTGCACTCACCCTGTCAAATCTCGTATCGCCGCTTACTTCGGCATTTTTAAAGCCTATTTCCTGTAAAAGCTTTTTGGATTTTTGATTCTGAAGAAAAAAGTATTCAAATGCCTTCAGGTATTCTCTCATCCATTTTCCATAGGGCTTAAAAAACACCTGATCTTCCCTGAAAACTCCCGAAACCAGTAAAGTCCTGGTCTTTCTTCTCCGAAGTTCTTCAAGGAAATTGGGCCAGAATTCATACTTTACGAAAAGAGCCCAATCGGGGTGAACAAGGTCAATGAACCTTGAGGCATTTTCTTTGGTGTCCAGAGGAAGATAAGTTACCACATCTGCCAGGGAAGTATTTTTTCTTACTTCATAACCTGAAGGGGAGAAGAAGCTGAGCACGATTTTATGTTCGGGAAAAATATCCCTTACCTGTACGATCACCGGCACGGCCTGTTCATATTCTCCCAGGGATGCGGCATGGAACCATATGGTCCTATCTGTAGGTGCAATTTCGGCAGCCAGATGCTCAAAAAGGTCCTTTCTTCCGTGGCTAAAAAGGCGGAGCTTTTCATTATATTTTCCCGCCAGGGGGAGTAACTTTTCAGCAGATTTAATGGCGAAATTGTAGAGAAAATGCAAGACTGGTGGTTTGGGTGCTAAAATAATAAAATACCATTGGCAAAAGTGGCATTCTTCGTATTTTCGTAGTCCTAATTTTATACTATGAAAAATATACAAATGGTTGACCTTAAGAGTCAATACGAAAAAATAAAAGATACTGTCAATAGCTCTATTTTAGAAGTCCTGGATACCACTGCCTTTATCAATGGTCCCGAAGTTCATGCTTTTCAAAAGGAACTGGAGAACTACCTGGATGTAAAACACGTGATCCCCTGCGCCAACGGTACAGATGCCTTACAAATAGCGATGATGGGATTGGGATTAAAACCAGGTGATGAGGTGATCACTGCCGATTTTACTTTTGCGGCAACCGTGGAAGTAATTGCACTACTTCAGTTAACTCCTGTCCTGGTAGATGTGGAACCCGATACTTTTAATATCGATCCCGAAGCCATAAAAAAGGCCATTACACCAAAGACCAAAGCTATCGTTCCGGTACACCTGTTCGGGCAGGCTGCAAACATGGATGCAATTATGGAAATTGCAAGGGAACACGATCTCTATGTGATCGAAGATAATGCCCAGGCCATTGGTTCCAATTACCATTTTAAGAACGGTACAACTAAAAAAACCGGCGCAATAGGACACGCGGCATCCACTTCATTTTTTCCTTCTAAAAACCTGGGTTGTTACGGAGATGGAGGCGCAATTTTTACTAATGATGATGATTTGGCCCATACCATAAGAGGAATTGTGAACCATGGGATGTACGAGCGGTACCACCATGATGTAGTGGGCGTGAATTCAAGACTTGACAGCTTACAGGCCGCAGTTCTTAGAGCGAAACTTCCACAGTTGGATGGGTATAATAAAGCCAGGCAGGAAGCTGCACAAAAATATAGCCGCGCCCTTGAAGGAGTAGAGGGTGTAACCGTTCCATTCACCGAAGGTGCAGATGATACCCATGTTTATCATCAATACACGATCAAAATAGCCGATGGGAAAAGGGATGGTCTTGCTAAACATCTTGCAGAAAAAGGTATTCCTCATGGAATTTATTATCCAATCCCACTCCACAGCCAGAAGGCATATAAGGATGAGCGCTATAATGAGGCCGATTTTCCTGTGACCAATCGCCTGGTAGAGGAGGTAATCTCCCTTCCAATGCACACCGAACTTGATGATGAACAAATTTCCTATATTACAAATACTATAACCGATTTTTTGACGAAATAAGTATTATATGAAACATCTTCTTTGGGCCTGCACTCTGCTGTTCACTTTTGTAGCTGCTGCACAGGACACTTACATTCACAGCGGAAAACTTTTGGACACCAAAACAGGAAAGGTCCTTACCGACCAGACCATTATCGTCTCGGGAAAAAAGATCAGGGAAATTAAGGATGGATTTGTGCAACCGGCGAGATCTTCAGACAGTTTGATTGATCTGCGGGACATGTTCGTGCTTCCCGGGTTGACCGATATGCACGTGCACCTGGAAAGTGAAACCAACCCTTCCAAATACCTGGAGCGGTTCACTAATGACCCTGCAGATGATGCTTTTAATTCTGTTGCTTTTGCCGAAACCACTCTCCTGGCAGGATTTACTACAGTTAGGGATTTGGGAGGCAGCGGAGTAAATATTTCATTACGCGACGCCATTAATAAAGGCAAAGTGAAAGGCCCCAGGATCTTTACCTCGGGTAAATCTCTTGCGACCACGGGAGGTCATGCAGATCCTTCTAACGGGATGAACAGGGAATTTGCCGGTGACCCCGGGCCTGCAGAAGGTGTGGTGAACTCTGTTGAAGATGCAGCCAAAGCCGTGAGGCAACGTTATAAAAATGGAGCCGATCTTATCAAGATCACAGCTACCGGCGGAGTATTAAGTGTGGCTAAAAGCAGTTCAAATCCGCAGTTCACCCTTGAGGAAATAAAAGCTATCGTAGATATCGCAAAAGATTATGGTTTTCATGTTGCAGCTCATGCACATGGAGATGAAGGTATGCAGCGGGCAATAAAAGGAGGGGTTACCACTATTGAACACGGCACCTTGATGAGTGACGCAACAATGGAGCTTATGAAAGAGCACGGTACTTATCTGGTCCCCACAATAACTGCAGGAAAAGAAGTGACCGAAAAAGCCGAAATAGAAAATTATTATCCAGAGTTGGTAGTGCCAAAAGCTCGTGAAATAGGTCCGCAAATTCAAAACACCTTCGGAAAAGCTTATAAAAAGGGAGTAAAGATCGCCTTTGGAACAGACGCCGGAGTTTTTGAACATGGCAAAAACGGGAAAGAGTTTGGTTATATGGTGGAGGCAGGTATGCCGGCACTTGAAGCCATTCAGTCGGCCACCATTGTTCCTGCACAAATTTTGAAGATGGAAAAAGAATTAGGACAACTGGCCCCTGGTTTCTTTGCCGATATTATTGCAGTAAAGGAAGATCCCACCAGCAATGTAAAAGCTTTGGAAGACGTGCAGTTTGTAATGAAAGAAGGAAAAGTTTACAAGCATAAATAATAACCTGCTAAACATATAATGCTAAAAAGCCGGAGATATTCTCCGGCTTTTTAGTTATTGCCCCGAGTCCTTGTTCAGACTCTTGACACTGATGATTAAAATTCTGCAGAACGCACCTGTGCACTCCGGTCGATTTTCTTGACCAATCCCTGAAGCACTTTTCCCGGGCCCACTTCAATAAATTCAGTAGCGCCGTCTTTGATCATGTTTTGAACGCTTTGGGTCCATTTTACCGGCGCAGTCAATTGAAAGATCAGATTTTTCTTTATTTCAGAAGGATCTGTAACAGCAAAAGTGGATACGTTTTGATATATGGGGCAGGTCGGGGTTTTAAAATCGGTTTCTTTAATAGCAGCTGCCAGCTCTTCTCTTGCAGGTTCCATTAATGGAGAGTGAAAAGCACCTCCTACTGGAAGGATCATGGCTCTCTTAGCACCTCTTTCTTTTAATTCTTCACAGGCTTTTTCTACAGCTAAAAGATCCCCGGAAATTACCAGTTGTCCCGGGCAATTATAGTTAGCGGCCACAACTGTACCTTTAACATCGGCACAAATGGCTTCTACTAAATGATCTTCAAGTCCTAAAACTGCAGCCATGGTAGATTCTTCCAGTTCACAGGCTTTTTGCATAGCCATAGCCCTTTTAGAGACTAATTTCAATGCATCTTCAAATTGTAAAGTTCCGTTGGCAACAAGGGCCGAGAATTCCCCAAGGGAATGGCCTGCGACCATATCTGGTTTAAAGGAATCTCCCAATACTTTGGATAAAATTACCGAATGGAGAAAAATTGCCGGTTGAGTTACCTTTGTTTGTTTCAGGTCTTGATCGGTTCCTTCAAACATGATCTTTGTGATCGAGAAACCTAAAATATCATTGGCCTTTTCAAACAGTTCTTTTGCAAGAGGGGATTTCTCATAGAGATCCTGTCCCATTCCTTTGAACTGTGCTCCCTGGCCTGGAAATATATATGCTTTCATATCATTGGTGATTAGTCTGCAAAATTAGTAAAATAAAAAAATCCCTACAGCGGGGCTGTAAGGATTTGTCTTATGAAGCTGGTTCTAAAGGTTTAATTTTCCTTTTTCGCCAATATCTTTATTGTCACCTGTAAGGGCGCCGACTCCCATTTTTAAGAGGGTAACATACTTATTGGTCTTCGTGTCCCAGTAATATGCCTCTGCAGGAGTAATTTTTATTGCGGTTAAGTTTGGATCGTCCGGCCCGTCAAACCAGTTGTCGGTTCTGGGGTTGTATAGATCTTCGAGTACTGCCCTGTCTTTGGTGATCTCTGCCTTTCCATAAAGACTCATAAATTCCATATCGTCTGGATCACTGTAGAGCAGGTGAACATCGGGATTGGTCTTTAAATTCTGGTTGTGTTCACTATTGCCCATGCTAATAAACCAAATATTTCCTTTTTCGTCTACTTTTTTTGTACTCATGGGAATGGCATTGATCGGCTTCTTTTCAAGCCCGGTAACCATCATGGCTACTTTTATGTCGTCTACCATTTCTTTTAGCTTTTCCCACGATTTCTCTTTATTTAAATTCTCTGTGCTCATATCTTTTTTTATGTTTATCCATTTAAATATAAAGGAATTAGGGAGGGATGTCCTCTAAAGAACTGCTAAAAGAACCCCGAAGCCTGTTAAGATTATGAAAAGCGGCGGATTATTCCTTTTACCTGCGGAAGATAACTGCTGCCAAAAATATTAAGATGGACCAGGAGGTAATAGAGCTGCCACAAAGGAATTCGCTCTTCCCATCCCTGCTGAAGCGGAAAATGTGCGTGATAAACCTCAAATACTTCCGAAGGAAATCCGCCAAAAAGCTTCATCATTGCCAGGTCCATTTCTCGTGGGCCATAACATACAGCAGGATCAATGAGGCAAGGCAAACCTTCTTCATTTGTAATATAATTGCCGCTCCAGAGGTCTCCGTGTAGCAGGGCAGGGGCTTCTTCGGGAATTTCTTCTGAAATATTCTGATAAAATCCTGAAAGATCGCCCAGCGAAAATCCTCTTTCTGAAGCCATTTTCACCTGTGGTTCCAACCGCTGACTTATATAAAAATCGGCTGTAGATTTACGTCTTTCGTTATACTGGGGAAGGCTGCCAATGTAGTTTGGCCCGGAAAAACCGAATTCTTCTGCCGATGATTTGTGAAGTTTGGAAAGCTGCTCCCCAAATACCTCCCAAAAATGGCTTTTTTGAACCCCTTCTTTTTTGTGTTCCAGGAGCAGGTAAGCCATGTCCTCTATTTCTCCCAAACCCAAAACAGCCGGCACATCAAAGGCTTCAGCTTTTTTTAGGGCTTCAAGTCCCTGCTTTTCGGCAGCAAACATATTAGGGAATTTCCCCGCAGAATTTATCTTGATGACCTTTTTTCCTTCCGAAGTATCAAGAAGGTAAACCTCATTAATACTGCCTCCCGAAAGGGATGTGACCTTGTTTAATTCAAAGCCTTCCCTGTTGGCCAGTTCCTTTATGACCTGTTGATCACCTGGCACGTTCGTAAGTAAGGTAGGTAAAGGCGTAATTGTGACGTTCATCCTTTGGATGCGTTTCAGAAGCTACAAGCTTCCACTTTTCCTCGTCAATTTCCGGAAAAAAAGTATCGGCTTCAAAAGTTCCGTGTACACGGGTGAGTTCGATACAATCTGCCTTTTCCATTGATAATTTATAGATCTCACCTCCACCAATTACAAAAGGCTGAGGATCTTCTTTGGCCTTTTCAAGTGCTTTTTCCAAAGAATTCACCACAATAGTTCCTTCGGGATTGTAATCCTGCTTTCTGGTAATGATAACGTGCTTGCGGTTTGGAAGCAATTGAGGAAAGGTTTCAAATGTCTTGCGTCCCATGATGATCGTATGGCCCGTGGTTAGTTTTTTGAACCTCTTGAAATCATCGGGTAAATGCCACACCAGGTCTTTGTCCTTACCCAATTCATTGTTCTCACCTGCAGCTGCGATCAAAGTAACTTTTCCCATTTATTAAGAATTTATTGGAGCATCTGGATCAATAGGTTTGTGGGTAGTGGGAGGAATGTAGGGTTCATCTTTTTTTGGCAATGGATGCTCCCTTTCCACTTCCTTTTGAAGTTCCTCGATCCTTTGTCGCTGTTTGGCCACAAGTCTTTCTACCTGCTCATTTTCCCAGTCCTTTCCAAAAAATTTATTGGTGACATACACATTAAAAGCATGAATAAGCAGGAGCAAAGCCCAGAAAATTATAGCCCATACAAACCAGTCCAATCCAAAAGGATTGATGTCACGACCTATTTCAAAGATCACATTTAAAAGGATGAGAACCACCGAGCCCAGCAGGAAGACAATGAAGTGTTGGTACAACCTTCTCTTTTGTCTCGCCCGCATTTGCGCTCTTTCGATGAGTATTCGCTGCTCAGGATCAATTTTTGAAGAACTATTTTTTTCCAGCCCCATTTTTATAGGTAATTTAGATATCTACCCAAATTTATTGATTTTACTGCGGAATATTCCATGTATATGAAGAATTTTAAGAAACAGTTTCCCCTTTTAGAGCATTATACCTACCTCGACACTGCTGCTTCGGGTCTTTTGCCCGAGGCTGTATTGGAGTTTCGGCAGGATCACGACCTTGACTTTTTAATAGGAGGTAGCATATTCCGGGAGAATCGCGAGGCGCTGTTCCTAAAGGTGAGAAAGGCAGTTGGAGATCTTTTTCATTGCGCTCCCAACCTGGTGGCGCTAACCCCCAATTTCTCTTATGGATTCAATTTACTTATGGAAGGAATTGATCGCAGCAAAAAGGTTCTTTTACTGCGGAAGGATTATCCTTCAGTCAACTGGGCTGTGGAGTCCAGAGGTTTTAAAGTTTGCTATGCCGAAATTGACGAAAATCTGGAGCAAAATATTGCTGAAGCAGTAGAAAAGGAAAAACCGGATATCTTCGCTTTTAGTCTCGTACAATACATCAACGGAATCAAAATAGATCCCGATTTCCTCCTGAAGCTGAAGGAACAATACCCGGAGCTGCTGCTTTTTGCTGATGGCACCCAATATTGCGGAACCGAAGAATTTAATTTTGAAGCCTCGGCTCTTGATGTACTTGGGGCCAGTGCATATAAGTGGCTAAATGCCGGCTATGGGAATGCTTTCTTTCTATTTAAAGAACATATGCAGGAGAAAATTGCTCCAAAGGAGCTGGAGCTAAAAGACCTTCAGGGAAAGAACAAGCCTCACAAAGGCAGCTTTATCGGGAAGTTTGAGCCTGGTCACCTGGACACCCTCAACTTCGGAAGTTTAAAAGCAGCCATTGATCTTATTAAACAAATAGGAATAGACAAGATCGAATCCCGAGTGAAGGAACTCTCTGCTCCCGCCAAAGAAAAATTAGCAGAAAGAGGCCTTTTGGAATCTGCAGTGGTGAACCGGAAGCTGCATTCTTCCATTTTCAACATTAAGGGAGATGAAAAATTATTTCAAAAGCTGCGCAGCAACAAGATAATTTGCTCTATGCGGGGTGATGGAATTCGGGTAAGCTTCAATTATTTTAATACCGAAGCCGACCTGGATAAACTGCTCAGGAATTTATAATGAAGGATCCAAAATGCCATTTTTGGATAAAATATTTTATTCAGAGATCATATATTGTAAAAGGGTATAAACTGGAATGAACTCACAGGTTTTCAAAATCTGTGAGTTCATTTGTGAATGCTCATAAACAAATTATTGAGTAGGTATTCTAAAGCAAATGTATTCCTGCCTGCGCCATTTCCTGCCTCATTGCTTCCGGCCAGATGCTTACCTGTACTTCTCCAATATGTTCTTTTCTTAGCAGGAACATACACAGCCTGGATTGCCCAATCCCGCCACCAATGGTTTGGGGGAGCTTTCCTTCAAGTAACTGCTTGTGATAGAACAGTTCACTTCTTGATTCTGCCTGTCGCATTTTTAGTTGCTGTTCCAGTATGGCAGCATCCACTCTTATTCCCATGGAGGAGAGTTCAAAGGCCTTTTCAAGCACAGGGTTCCACACCAGGATATCGCCGTTTAAACCTTTCGTGGTGGCAGAGGTTGGGGAGCTCCAGTCATCATAATCTGGGGCACGACCATCATGAGATTCTCCCCCTTGCAATTCCCCACCTATTCCTATAAGAAAGACAGCGCCAAACTCTTTAGCGGCCATGTTTTCTCTTTCCTTTGGTGTAAGCCCGGGGTATTTTTCCTGTAGATCTTCGGTATGTAAAAAAGTAATTTCTGCAGGAAGAATGGGAGTGAGTAGGGGATATTGGGTAGTGACTGCTGCCTCGGTGGCTAAAATGGCTTCATAGATCCTGGTCACCTGTTGTTTTAAAAATCCCAGGTGACGATCTTCGGGAGACATAACTTTCTCCCAGTCCCACTGGTCTACAGAGATAGAATGCATAGGTCCCAGCTCATCATCGGGGCGCAGCGCCTTCATGTCGGTCACTATTCCCAAACCGGGTTCCAGCTCATATTCCTTTAAACGCAGCCTTTTCCATTTTGCCAAAGATTGCACCACCTCGGCCCGCTGTTCCTGCATTTCTTTTACAGGGAAGCCTACAGGACGTTCAATCCCGTTGAGGTCATCGTTGATGCCGGTGCCCTGAAGAACGACGGTGGGGGCAGAGACCCGCACTAAAGAAAGCTTCTCTTTTAAATGTTTTTCAAATTCGGCTTTTACGAAGTGTACAGCTTCTTCGGTTTCAAGTTTTTGCGATAGTTGTTGTAGTGTAGTTTTCATAATTCTTGTTTTAGATTTTTTAGTAATAAAAAAAGCCTGCCCCGGGAAGGAGGCAGGCTTATAAGCACAGAGATCCTCTCCCCCGGGTGGCGGACTATTATTATTGATATTATTTGTTTGAAGTCGTTTCATAATTGAGCAAAAAAAAGCCTTTCCTGGTGGCGGAAAGGCTTTAAATATTGTTTAGGATTCTGTTTACACAATAATAGCTCTCCGCAATCTTAGTTGATTAAGATTGTTATTGAAGTTATTATTATTGTTATTGAAAATCACCTGTTTGTGTCTTTTGATATTTGTAAACTTACTTCTTTTTTATGAACTACCAAATTTATTTTTCGATCTTAACTCCTTTCCAGAAGGCTACATGATCTTTAATTTTTGCAGCTTCAGATTTTGGATGAGGATAAAACCAGGCTGCATCGGGGTTTTTCTCTTCTCCCACCTTTAGGTGAAAATAAGAAGCCCGGCCTTTCCAGGGGCAGGTAGTGTGCGTGTCGCTCAGCTGAAAGAATTCAGCTTTAATAGCTTCGGGAGGGAAATACTGGTTGTTTTCCACTTCCACAGTATTGTCACTCTCTGCTACAATGGTGTTGTTCCAAATTGCTTTCATAATCCTGTTCTTTTAAAAAGGTAATTTTTATAGCATTTATCCTGGTCTGCCCAACTTCCGGCAATTTCCAGCCCGGCTTCTTCTGCAAGCCACGCGACCGAGGTATCATCAAATTTTTGAGACACTTCGGTATGTATGGTTTCCCATTTTTGGAAATGTACTTCCAGGTTTAGTGCATTTACCTGCACTGTTTGTTCTTTTGTGCTAACAAGATAACTTTTTGCTACCCCGGTTTCAGGATTGTAGAGCGGCCAGTGCATAAAAGTTTCGGGATCAAAATCGGCTTCCAGCTCCCGGTTCATCCGCGTCAACAGGTTCTTGTTAAAGGCTTCGGTAACTCCTGCATTGTCATTGTAAGCGTCCAGTATCACCTGTGGTTCCTTTTTTTGATCCACCCCCATGAAAAACAGATCATTTTCGTGCATGGCAGAGGAGATCTTTTTAAGGAAGGCAACGGCCTCTTCGGGAGTGAGGTTACCTATATTCGAACCCAGGAATAAAATTACTTTTTTCCGGTCCCGGTAATCTGCAAGCCGGGTGAGCACTTGGGCATAAGTGCCCTGCTGTGGTTCTACATCTAATGCAGGGAACTCCTGTTGCAGGCTGTCACCTAGCTGCTCCAGTACATTCTTACTTATATCGACCGGCAGGTATTTATAGTCGTAGCTTTTTTCTTCAAAATGTCTTAAAAGGACCTTAGTTTTTTTTCCATCTCCAGCGCCAAGTTCGATGAGGTCAAAACCATTAACAGAAGAAAAAGCGTTTCCTATTTCCTCCCTGTGCTGTACAAGTATATCATACTCCTTTCCCGTAAGATAATATTCCGGCAGCTCCATGATCTTTTGGAAGAGCTCATCCCCTTTTTCATCATAGAAAAATTTGGAGCTTATCTTTTTAGGATAGGAGGTAAGGCCTTTGAAAACATCTTCGGCAAATTGCGTCTTAAACTCGGGAGGTTTTGTCTCGTTCATTGAAAAAATTTTCCGCATTCCTTTCTTTATTTTGAGAATAAAAAAAGGAAACCCGCGGGTTTCCTTCAAATTTAATCTTTTAAAAATCCCTTTTAGTTAAAGGAATATTAACAATAAACGGTTCTGTTAGAAAGTGAATGGAACTTTATAACTAATCTCCCTGGGTTTTCCTGCCAGTTCTCCCGGTTTCATTTGGGGAATAGCGAGAATTATTCGCTTTGCCTCCTTATTAAGCTCCTTTTTTGGTCCTTCTACTTTTTTTACCACCGGCTTTCCTTCCTTGTCGATCACAAAAGAAACTACTGCTTTTCCCCTGATAAAGTTGCCATTGGCATCCTTCGGGAACTTATAATTATCTTTAAGGTGCTGTGTAAGTTTCTCCTTAAAACAGGCCTTTGTATCCCCGGCAGATGCTTCACATCCCGGCCATATTGGTGGGATCTCTTTAGTGGTAACGGTGTTTTTGGAAACCTTCACACCTTCCTGAGCAATGCTGGTGCCTGCGGTAAAAAGGAAGAGGAATAAAAAGATAGTTTTTTCATAATCGGGATATAAATATTAGAAGCGATAGGTGCTGGTAAAGTTGCGCGAATCGGGTTCGCCGTTTAAAGTTCCCGGTTCCATATCAGGAATTTTTTCCAGCATATTTCTTGCTGCTTCATTGACCAGGGGCTCCGAGCCTTCAACCGATTTTACTACGACTTCCCCTTTCTTATTAATGTCAAAGGAAACTTTCACCTGCCCACGTACGTACGCATTGTCCTTCATGGGATATTCATAATGTTCCCTCACATGGGCATTTAGTTTTTCGTTAAAACATTCTGTTTTGTCTTCGGCGTCTTCACAACCGGGCCAAACCGGGGAGGTTTGTTGTGCCTGGGAAACTGCAATTCCTCCAAAGAAAAAACATGTGATAACTAAGAACTTCTTCATACTGTTGAAAATTTTAAATTAAACAAAAATTAAACCGCTACGCGGCCTTTTATGGCCGGATGCGGATCATAATTCTCCAATTTAAAATCTTCAAACTTAAAATCAAAAATATTTTTTACCTCCGGGTTGAGCTTCATCACCGGTAACGGCCTTGGATCCCTTGACAGCTGCAGGTTCACCTGCTCCATATGGTTATTATAAATATGTGCGTCACCAAAAGTGTGAATAAAATCCCCGGCTTCATAACCGCAAACCTGGGCGATCATCATAGTGAGCAGCGCGTAGGAGGCTATATTGAATGGCACTCCCAGGAAAATATCGGCGCTTCGCTGATATAGCTGACAGGAGAGTTTCCCATCGGCTACATAAAACTGAAAGAAGGCATGGCAGGGGGGAAGTGCCGCTTTCCCGTTAGCCACATTTTCTGAAAAACTTTTGGAATTATCCGGCAGTACCGATGGATTCCAGGCCGTAACGAGCATGCGACGGCTGTTTGGATTTTTCTTTAGAGTGTCCACCACCTCTTTTATCTGGTCAATATCTTCACTGTTCCAGTTGCGCCATTGGTGGCCATATACCGGTCCCAAATCCCCATTTTCATCGGCCCACTCGTTCCAGATACGCACCCCGTTTTCTTGCAAATACTTAATATTCGTATCCCCATTAAGGAACCAAAGCAGTTCATAAATGATAGACTTTAGATGAAGCTTTTTCGTGGTGACCATAGGAAAACCTTCGCTTAGGTCAAACCGCATTTGGTAACCAAAAACACTTTTGGTGCCGGTGCCGGTGCGATCTCCTTTTTCATTTCCGTTTTCCAGGACATGTTTTATCAAGTCGTGATACTGCTTCATTATGAGTGAATTCTGAAGGGTTTATATTTTAAAGATAGTGCTGATGCTTACCTGTCAAAAATGACAAATTCCGGATCAATTTCAGCTAAAATAGAAAACTGTCCGGAATATAAAAGTTAATTAGGAAAATGAATATCAATCAATTATTAACCAATGATCATCCCGGCGATAGTAGCCGAAAGTAAAGATGCAATAGTACCGCCAATAAGAGCTTTCATTCCAAATTCTGATAAGTTCTTCCGCTGGCCGGGCGCCAGGGAACCTATTCCACCAATCTGGATTCCAATAGAGGCAAAATTAGCAAAACCACACAGCATATATGTGGCCATGATAATTGATTTTTCATAGGTAAGGCTTAGGGCGTTCACAGGGTTTTTCAACTCTGCTAACTGTATGTAACCAACAAATTCGCTGGCTGCCAATTTGATTCCAAGAAGCTGTCCCATGAGCATCATATCTTCTGTAGCCACTCCTATGAGCCACATAAGAGGTGCGAATACCAAGCCCAGCAAAGATTCCAGAGATAGCCTTGCATAAGGTGTATTTTCAGCCATTACAGCGTTGAGGGTGGTAAGATCCCCAAACCAGCCCAACACGTAGTTGATAAGTGCAATAAAAGCGATAAACACAAGCAGCATGGCAGCAACATTGGCTGCAAGTTTTAAACCTTCGGTAGTACCGTTGGCTATGGCATCAAGAAGATTCGATCCAATTTTTTCTGAAGAAACTTCAACGTTGGTATCGATCTCCTGCTGCTGCGGATAAAGTATCTTGGAAACCACGATCGCTCCCGGCGCCGCCATTACCGAAGCCGCAAGCAGGTGCTTTGCAAATTCAAGTCTTAAGGCGGGATCATCCCCTCCCAAAAAGCCAATATAAGCAGCGAGTACTCCTCCTGCTACCGTGGCCATTCCACCAATCATTACCAACAGGATCTCAGAGCGTGTCATTCTTTCAAGATAGGCCTTGATCATAAGCGGAGCCTCTGTTTGACCCAGAAAAATATTCCCTGCCACACTTAAACTTTCGGGACCGGAGATGCCCATAAGTTTGGTGAGCACCCAGGCCATTCCTTTTACGATTATCTGGATTACTCCTAGATAGAATAAAACTGAGGTAAGCGCCGAGAAGAAAATAATTGTAGGTAACACCTGGAACAAAAAGATAAAGCCGTAGCTCTCCACACTCATAAGTCCGCCCAGCAGGAATTCACTTCCGGCCGCAGTAAAGTCAAGAATTAGAACGAAAATACCTCCAACAAATTCAAAAATGTCCTGAATAAATTCAACTTTTAGCACCCCTACAGCCAGTAATAACTGGGCTGTCAATCCTACCAGAATCGTTTTCCAGTTGATCGCTTTGCGGTTGCTGCTGAATAGAAATGCTATTAAAATCAAGGAAACCATTCCCAGTGCCCCTCTCCAGAAGCTTGTAAAGGTAAAACCCTGATTGGGGACGACGGTTTTTGCGGTTTCTACCGGAAGTACTTCTCCAACAGTTTGGGGAATTTCTCTTAAGGAATAAGTGACATTCCTGGCAGAAAGAACCAGCGTAGAATCGGTTAACGTATTTACTCTGAAATTCTGTATACTATCGCCGGGAGTGTCGAAAAAAAGAACAAGGACATCATTTTGATAGACGTAATTCCCGGTTGCGTTGGAAACTTCTTCATTGGTAAGGGCAAATTCAAAGTCGCCGTTATCAAGTTTTAAGTAGTCATTCCCGGGAGAGATCTCAAAAATGGCATTTTGGGCACTGTCTTCAACAGCTTCAAAATCCCAGGTTTTAGAAATAGATTGGGCAAAAAGGGGGGATATTCCGAAGAAGATCAGGAACAGGCAGCACCAAATTTTGTTCATAAAAGGGGGGAGTTATTTTCGCTTGGAGATCTCATCTCGTATGCGGGCCGCTTTTTCATAATCTTCATTTTTTACGGCCTGATCTAACATGTTATTCAGTTCGTTAAGGGAAAGCTTTTTATAATTGGGTCGGTCAGATTCTATCTCCACTTCTTTAGAAAATAGTTCATCTACAATGATATTTTCTTTCTTCTGTTCTTCTTCTGCCTCTTTGCTGGCATCCCCTTTTAGGTAAATACCGGCCTTGTCTAAAATGTTCTTATAGGTAAAAATGGGTGCCTGGAACCTCAAGGCAAGAGCAATGGCATCGCTGGTCCTGGCATCAATGATCTCCTCGATCTTATCGCGCTCACAAATGAGGCTGGAGTAGAAAACGCCATCTACCAGCTTGTGAATGATCACCTGTTTTACCACGATCTCAAACCTATCGGCAAAATTCTTAAAAAGGTCATGGGTAAGCGGGCGGGGAGGTTTGATCTCTTTTTCGAGAGCAATGGCAATAGATTGGGCTTCAAAGGCTCCAATGACTATGGGTAATTTGCGCTCTCCTTCTACCTCGCTCAGGATAAGGGCATAAGCCCCGTTCTGTGTCTGGCTGTAAGAAATTCCTTTAATATTAAGGCGCACTAAGCTCATACTTCAAAAATACAAAAAAAGCTGTCTAAACGGGCAAAAAACCTAATTTAGACAGCCCTCTTAATGGCTCGCAAGTTAAAAAATTATGAGTTACTAGCCTTAAATTCCTTTAATTTTTCGGTGAGCTTTGGTACGATATCAAAAGCATCTCCCACCACCCCGTAATCGGCTGCTTTGAAAAAAGGAGCTTCGGGGTCGTTGTTGATCACCACCTTTGTTTTTGAAGCACTTACCCCGGCAAGATGCTGTATGGCACCCGAGATTCCCACTGCAATATAAAGGTTTGCGGCAACCGGCTTTCCTGTTTGACCTACGTGTTCACTGTGTGGTCTCCAGCCCATGTCGCTCACAGGTTTGGAGCATGCTGTTGCTGCCCCAAGAGTATCTGCAAGTTCTTCAAGCATGTCCCAGTTTTCCGGGCCTTTCATTCCTCTTCCGCCAGAAACTACGATCTCGGCATCGGCAATCGTCACCTTATCGGCTGCTTTGTCTACAGAAACCACGTTTACTGAGAAATCTCCTTCCGCAAGAGAAGGGGAGAAATCTTCTTCACTAGTCTCTGTTGCGCTTTCTTTTAGACCAAAGGCATTCTTGGAGAGACCAATGATCTTCACATCTGTAGAAAGTTCTGTGAAGTTAAAAGCCTTGTTTGTAAAAGCTGTTCTTTTTACCTGTAGCGGCTCGGTACCTTCGGGCAGGGCAACCACGTTGGAGGCATAACCTGCATCGAGTTGTACCGCCAATAGCGGAGCTAAATATTTTGCATTTGCACTCTGGCTTAGGACAATTATTTTTGCCCCTTCTTTTTCGGCTGCCTGTTTGATGGCATCGGCATAAGCTTTGGCATTGAACTTTTGAAGCTTATCATCATTTACCTTAAGTAGCTTGCTTACTCCGTATTGCCCAAGGTCACCTGCGCCCTGTGCGTTAAAGGAAACGGCAGTAACATCTGTTCCCAACATGTCGGCAACACCTTTTGCATAAGAGGCCACTTCGAAAGCGGTCTTCTTAAATTTCCCTTCTTCTGATTCTGTATATACTAAAACTGACATAAATTTTTTCTTTAAATTCCAATTAAACAAATCTCAAATTCCAAAGTATCAGGTTCGCAAACAATGAACCTTGAACTTTAAACTTTTAACCTTGAACCTTAAATCACCTTGGCTTCGTTGTGAAGTAAATTCACCAGCTCGTCAAGGTTATCGGGATCGATAAGTTTAATATCTCCTTTTGGCTGTGGCTTTTCAAATTTCACAGCTTCAGAATGTGTTCCTGCTTCCACCGGTTCCACTACATTAAGAGGCTTCTTACGGGCCTGCATAATTCCGCGCATATTAGGAATACGAAGATCACTCTCCTGTACAATTCCTTTTTGTGTTCCTATAACTAAAGGAAGGCTTGCCTTAAGCGTTTCTTTACCTCCATCGATTTCGCGAATTGCCGTGGCTTCATTTCCTTCCACTTCTAAACCAATACAGGTATTTATGAAATTAGCTCCAATTAGGCCTGCAACCATTCCGGGAACCATTCCGCCGTTGTAGTCAATAGATTCACGGCCGGCGATAATAAGGTCGTAACCTCCGTCCTGTGCTACTTTGGCAATTTGTTTTGCAACATATACCCCATCTGTAGCAGGAGTATTTACGCGTATAGCACTATCGGCTCCAATAGCCAGTGCTTTTCTTAAGGTAGGCTCGGTCTCTGTACCACCTACATTTACCACATCTACTGTTGCGCCTTGTTTTTCTTTGAACCACATGGCCCTTGTAAGACCAAATTCGTCATTTGGATTGATCACGAACTGTACCCCGGCAGTGTCGAATTTTGTGTCACCTTCAGAAAAATTAATCTTGGAGGTAGTATCAGGTACGTGACTAATACACACTAATATTTTCATATATCTCAGTATTTTTTAAATAAAATTTATAAATGGTTTACGAAGATACATAAAAACTGAGGAAAAATACTGTGCGTGCATAAGAAATTTTTGTTCTGAAGTAGGCGATAATCCTTATTTGAATTACTATTTTTGTGGTTCGAAATTTTTAATCAAATACGTGTAATGAAGACAATCCAGTTCAGGGAAGCAATAGCCCAGGCCATGAGTGAAGAGATGCGCAGGGATGAAACTGTGTACCTTATGGGAGAAGAGGTTGCTGAATATAACGGAGCTTATAAGGCATCAAAAGGGATGCTGGACGAATTTGGTCCCGATCGTGTGATCGATACGCCCATTTCAGAATTAGGTTTTTCAGGAATAGGGGTTGGTAGCGCCATGAACGGCAATCGCCCTATTATAGAATTCATGACCTTTAACTTTTCCCTGGTGGGAATTGACCAGATCATAAATAATGCTGCCAAGATGCGCCAAATGAGCGGCGGGCAATTTAATATTCCTATTGTATTTCGTGGGCCAACGGCTTCTGCGGGACAATTAGGTGCTACCCACTCTCAGGCTTTTGAAAGCTGGTACGCAAATACTCCGGGACTTAAAGTTATTGTTCCTTCTAATCCTTACGACGCAAAAGGGCTTTTAAAAGCTGCTATTCGCGATGACGATCCTGTGATCTTCATGGAGTCTGAACAAATGTATGGCGACAAGGGTGAAGTGCCCGAAGAAGAATATGTATTGCCAATTGGTAAAGCCGATATTAAAAGAGAAGGTAGCGATGTTACTATCGTTTCCTTTGGTAAGATCATCAAGATCTGTTACAAGGCTGCTGAAGAATTGGAAAAAGAAGGTATCTCCTGTGAGATCATCGACCTGCGTACTATTCGCCCAATGGATCACGAGGCTATCCTGGAATCTGTGAAAAAGACCAACAGGTTAGTGATCGTGGAAGAGGCATGGCCTTTTGGAAATATTGCGACAGAGATCACTTACCAGGTGCAGTCACAGGCTTTCGATTTCCTTGACGCTCCTATTGTAAAGATAAACACTGCCGATACTCCGGCGCCTTATTCTCCGGTATTGCTGGAAGAGTGGTTGCCAAATCACAACGACGTGATCAAAGCGGTAAAGAAAGTAATGTACAAGGAATAAAACCTTTCAAAAATAGCATTTTTGAGCCTCCTTCGTGGAGGCTCTTTTTGTTAAAATTCCAAGCACCAAGCACCAAACACCAAGCACCAAAGCACCAAATCTTTAAATCTTCAAATTGGAATTTGGAATTTGGAATTTGGGATTTGAGGATTTGGAATTTGGAATTTGCCTCCGCCATTTGTGAAGAAAAACCTAAACTTTTTTTTAAGGAGCAACTTCTCAATAAGATATGCCTATTTAAAACGGAAGGAAGTATTATATTTGCCGCCCCTAAGAGAAAAAAGAAATTAAAAATAATATAATGAGTAAAACATTTGACGTTCTTATCGAAATCCCAAAAGGGAGCCGTAATAAATATGAGTATGACTTTGATCTAAAGAAAGTCCGCTATGACAGGATGATCTTTTCTTCCATGATGTATCCTGCCGACTATGGTTTCATTCCCGAAACCCTTGCCTTAGACAGTGACCCGTTGGATGTACTTGTATTGGTGACCGAACCTACTTTCCCGGGTTGTGTGATGGAGGTAAAGCCTATTGGTGTTTTTCACATGGCCGATGAAAAGGGACCAGATGAAAAAGTGATCTGTGTACCTATTTCCGATCCTATCTGGAACAGGCTTAATGACCTTAGCGATGTAAATGGTCACCTAATCAAGGAGATCGAGCATTTTTTCCAGGTATATAAAGATCTTGAGCAAAAGAAGGTTGATGTTGAAGGTTGGGGAGACGTTAAAGAGGCAAATGCAATTATCGATGATTGTATTAAACGATATAAAGACAGCAACGGGGAAAAAGGAAATTTTTCGATCCTTTAATCTTCCAATTGTTACCATATTAAAAAAGCAGCTATTGAAAAATAGCTGCTTTTTTATTTTAAGATATTCCTGAGGTTTAACTTCCTTTCATTCTGCATTCGTTAAAAAACCAATGAAAAAATGACATTTCCATAAAATTATTCTCTTAAATATATTTTTATCGCCTTAGGGGCACCTATGACTGAGAATATCTAAACTTTTTTGCCTGTTACTGACAAACATCATATTTAGGATGCCATAATTTCCCCTCTTTTGCTAACTTTAGCACCGTAAATAAATTTAACAAAAAATTATGGAATCATTGATGATCTGGTTGCCGGCTATCCTGGCAATCATAGGGCTCATTTTTATGTGGGCAAAACGCTCCTGGGTTTTGAAACAGGATGCGGGAGATGGAAAGATGAAAGATATTTCCTCTCACATTTACGAAGGAGCACTGGCTTTTCTTAATGCCGAGTATAAGATCCTTACCATTTTTGTCATCGTCGCAAGTATTTTACTGGCAGGAATTTCATTCATTGTTCCTACCACACATATTTTAATCGTTGTAGCTTTCATCTTTGGAGCTATTTTCTCGGCTTTCGCCGGAAATATTGGGATGCGCATCGCAACCCAGTCTAACGTTCGTACAACCCAGGCCGCAAGAACAAGTCTGCCACAGGCATTAAAAGTGTCATTTGGAGGTGGAACCGTTATGGGACTTGGTGTTGCCGGTCTTGCCGTTCTTGGTTTAACGACCTTCTTTATCATTTTCTATCATGTCTTTATGGGCGGGGAGTGGACAGACGTTCACCAAATGACCATTGTACTGGAAACTCTTGCAGGGTTCTCTCTTGGAGCCGAATCTATTGCTTTGTTCGCCCGTGTAGGTGGTGGTATTTATACCAAGGCTGCCGATGTTGGTGCCGACCTTGTTGGAAAAGTGGAAGCCGGTATTCCTGAAGATGACCCTCGTAACCCTGCCACCATTGCCGATAACGTTGGTGACAACGTAGGAGATGTTGCCGGGATGGGTGCCGACCTTTTCGGAAGTTATGTAGCTACGGTATTAGCGGCCATGGTTCTTGGTAATTATGTGATCAAAGACATGGGTGGTGATATTATTTCTGAAGGCTTCGGCGGAATTGGCCCTATTCTTTTACCAATGGCGATCGCCGGTTTCGGGATCATTTTCTCTATCGTGGGAACCCTATTGGTGAAAATTAGCAGTAGTACTGCTAAAGAAGCTGAGGTACAGTCAGCACTTAACAGAGGGAACTGGGTTTCCATCATATTGGTTGCCATCTCTTCTTTCTTCCTTGTGACCTGGATGTTGCCGGAAACCATGCAAATGGAATTCTTTGGCGAAGGCCCACAAGTGATTTCTTCAATGAGAGTTTTCTATGCCACTTTGGTGGGGCTTGTAGTTGGGGGAGTGATCTCTGCCGTTACCGAATATTACACAGGGTTGGGTAATAAACCTGTACTTTCAATAGTTCAAAATTCCAGCACAGGTGCCGGAACCAACATAATCGCCGGTCTTGCTACCGGAATGATCTCTACTTTTTATTCTGTACTTCTTTTCGCGATCGCGATCTGGGCCTCTTATGCCTTTGCAGGTTTCTACGGAGTAGCGCTTGCGGCTTCGGCCATGATGGCTACCACGGCAATGCAGCTGGCTATTGATGCCTTTGGACCAATCGCCGATAACGCCGGAGGTATAGCCGAAATGAGCGAACTGCCTTCAGAAGTTAGAGAGAGAACAGATATTTTAGATTCAGTAGGAAATACAACTGCAGCGACAGGAAAAGGATTTGCCATCGCTTCGGCGGCACTTACTTCTCTTGCTCTTTTTGCAGCCTATGTTACTTTTACGGGAATTGACGGGATCAACATCTTTAAAGCTCCCGTGCTTGCCATGTTGTTTGTAGGAGGTATGATTCCTGTTGTGTTCTCGGCTCTTGCAATGCAATCTGTTGGGAAAGCGGCCATGGAAATGGTAAACGAAGTACGTCGGCAGTTCCGTGAGATCCCCGGGATCATGGAAGGAACAGGCAAGCCACAGTACGATAAGTGTGTGGAGATCTCCACAAAAGCAGCCTTACGCGAAATGTTGTTGCCGGGTCTTCTAACCATTGGATTCCCTATCCTTATTGTTCTTATCCCAATGGCACTTGGTTATGAAAACCCTCTTATCGCCGAAATGCTTGGAGGTTATATGGCCGGAGTTACCGTAAGTGGTGTGCTTTGGGCGATCTTCCAGAACAACGCTGGAGGTGCATGGGATAACGCCAAAAAATCCTTTGAAGCCGGGGTAATGATCAACGGCGAAATGACCTATAAAGGTTCTGAAGCTCATAAAGCTGCCGTAACCGGTGATACTGTGGGAGATCCTTTTAAAGATACTTCAGGTCCATCTATGAACATTTTAATTAAACTTACCTGTTTGATAGGTCTTGTAATCGCTCCGATCCTTGGACAGGATATGGCAGTAGCCAATACTCCTGAAGTTGATGAAGTAACTATCATTCATGAGCAGAAAGAAGCAGAAGTAGAGCCTGTGGTACAATTTTCCACCGATAAGAATGAAGCTCTTGTTGCTGCGGAAAAAATTGCTGATGCGGTTATTGCTTCGGAAGCTGTTCCGGCTGAAAAAGCTTCAGAAGTAACTCCTGAAAAAGAGTAATTCAGAAGGAAATTTCCTAAAATATTTTTAAAATCCCCTGCAACCGCAGGGGATTTTTGTTTTAAGATGTATCTTGAAAAAAGTGTCAAAAATGGCATTTTTAAAACCTATTTATGAAGCTCCTTTCCAGGCTTAAAAATCATCTTACCGCAAAACCTGAAGTAAAACTGGCTACTTACCGCAGTTATGGAACTTCCAGCCACCTTTATTTGCTGGGACGGGCTATTGATGACGATAACCTGAAGATGCATGAGGATCAATCATTTTTCAGGACACTTTCCAACACCTATAAGCAGTTCGACAGCTATGAGATCGCGAATGCCGAAATTGCCCTGGAACTCCCAAATGGTGTGGTGCTTACGACAAAAACAAATGCCAAAGGGTATTTTCTCTACGACAAGACCATTTCCCTAAACCTGAAGGAGTTTGCCGATGATGAAGGCTGGGTGAAGCTAAAGGTCTCCTTTGTGAATGAGGTGCATAATAGTATTATCACCAACAGCAATGAATTTGAAGCCGACTTGCTTATTCCACCCATAAAGGCCAGCTACGGAGTCATAAGCGATATTGACGATACTATTTTACATACAGGGGTTACCTCTTTTCTTAAGTGGAGACTTATCAAAAACTCCCTTTTTAAACATGCTCACAACAGGATCTCTTTAGAAGGGTCTCCTAAATTTTATCGGGACCTGCATGCCGGAAAGAAAGGAGATGAACAGAACCCCATAATCTATTTAAGCAATAGTCCATGGAATCTATACCAGTATCTCAGAATTTTCCTGGAGGTCAATGATTTCCCTAAAGGGCCTATTTTGCTGCGGCATTTCAGGACACCTTTTGACAAAACGCTGCGGCCGGAGAAGCCGCACAAGCAAAAGGAGATCATCAATATTCTAAAGACTTATCCGCATCTGAAATTTATTTTAATTGGCGACAGCGGCGAACACGATCCTGCGATTTATACCGAGATCGCTGCCCAATACCCCGATCGTATTCTGGCAATTTACCTGAGAAGCGTAAAACACCGCCGACAAATGAGACGGGTGAGAAGTATAGTGGATAACTTCGAGACCGTTCCCGTACTAATGGTCGAAAATTCCCAGCAAGCCGAGGAACATGCGAGGGAACACGGGTTTATTTAGTTCCAGGTTCCAGGTTGCAAGTTGCCCTTTCCACGTTCCACGCTTCATGCGAAACGTCATTGCGAGGGAGCTTTTTGGCGACCGAAGCAATCTGCATCTTTTGAATGTGGATACCAACTTCCTGATGACTTGGTACTTTTTTATCCCTTTATGCCCATTTTTAGAGAAGTAAGTTGCCACCACTGCCGACATAGGACTGTGCACTGTCATACTTGAACCTGACCACTGATGACCGACCGAACACTAATTATTTCGCCTTGTAAACGGCACAAACCTCACCGGCATCAAATTTTTGATCTTCAGCTTGCCGTTCTTTTGTTTCTCTACAAGTCTGAGTTCCTGCGAAGCCGACATGGGGCCAACGGGGATGATCATTTTCCCACCCACCTTGAGCTGTTCTGCCAGTCGGGGAGGGATTTCTTCGGGAGCAGCGGTAACAATAATAGCGTCATAGGGTGCATGTTCTTCCCAGCCGTAAAAGCCGTCCCCCACGCGGAAGTGGATATTTTCATACCCCATCTGAGTCAGGTTCTTTTTAGCAGTTGCAGCCAGGGATTCTACCGTCTCAATGGTGTAAACTTCATCCACGATCTCGGCCAGTACCGCCGCCTGGTATCCCGAACCCGTGCCTATCTCCAGCACCTTCATTCCGGGTTTTGGGTCGATCGCCTGGGTCATATAAGCAACGATAAATGGCTGAGAAATGGTTTGCCCTTTTCCAATGGGTAGCGGCCTGTCATCATAGGCATAGCTTTTCATGTTCGGGGGTACGAGTTTGTGTCGCTCCACAGTCCGCATGGCCTTTAGAACATTTTTATCATCTATTCCGCGGGAAGCAAGATGTTGCTTCACCATTCTCTCGCGCTGTTGCTGATATCTATCCTGATCTTTGGAGGGTAGGAAAAAGAACAGAATAAAAGTCAAGGTAAAAAATGTCGTTTTCATAATCTTCTTTTTTTACACACTATAAGATAATGAAAATCAAAAAATAAAGGGGGGCTAAGGGCGGTAATGTAACGTCGGGTTAGGCTAAACAGATTTGAGTAAATGATCATTTTGAGCCCCGGAGAAGAGAGGAATGTAAAGCCGAATCAGTATGCAGCCTGCAACAACTCACGGCAGAACCATAAGAACTAATTGAGGTTCCCTTTTTGTCTTTCCGCAGGAGTTTTCCGGGGCATTGTTCCGAAGAAATGGTCCCATAGTGGAGAGGAAACTCCAAAAGCGCGATCAGACTCCCGGTAGTGGTGAATAGCGTGATGGTGCCACAGGATCTTAAGGGGATTGTTGGGCACTTTAAATGCGTGTATAGAGTAATGTATAGCGAGATATGCGGCGTACCCGACCAGGAAACCGGCAAGAAAACCAAAAACAAAATCTCCTAATAACGAACGGTAGATTATAAAGAGGACACTCGCGATTAAAAGGCTCAACACAGGTGGCATGGCTAATCTGGATTTATCTTTTGGGTAATCATGGTGCACTCCATGCATGGTGTAGGAGATCTTTTTCCTCCTTTCGGTAGTGGCCGGAATATGATAGAGGTAGCGATGCATCAGATACTCCACGAGCGTAAAAAAGAAAAGTCCGGCGAGGAATAGCAGGATAATTTCAGGTACTGCAAAACTTTTTTCGAAAATTCCGTAGTAGATAAGTACTGCGGCAATAGAAAAAAAGATAATCAGCGGTGCCGAGATGTGAGTATGAGTAAGTCTCTCTAAAAAAGGGTTTTTGAATAAACTCGGGGAACCTTTGTGTTGCGGTCTTTTTAGCTTTTGAGATTCCATAGCAGGATTTTAGGAGTTCAATCATTTGATCCTTACTAAGTTAGTACACTCTGCTGCAAATGTCAAGGGAATTCTTTTCTGTTGTGAGACTGCATCCCAATGTAGGAAACATCAGGGTTAGGCTCATCAGGTTTCCACTCCGGGTGGAAAGTCCGGAAGGAATATCTTCTTTAAAATGTACAATCTAATGTCTCAGATCATAGATATAAAGTCTAACCTCTACTTAAAAAGTCCGTGAAGTTCGCCATCCACTCTGGTGATAATATTACCCAGGTCTTCTGGATTATCTACGAAGTTGATGTTATCCACATCAATGATGAGCAGGTTACCTTTGTTGTAGTTGTGTACCCAGGCTTCGTAGCGCTCGTTAAGTCTGCTTAAATAGTCGATGGAAATGGAATTTTCATATTCCCTGCCGCGTTTATGGATCTGGGAAACCAGGTTGGGAATACTGCTGCGCAGGTAGATCAAAAGATCGGGTCCCTGTACCACACTTTCCATAAGGTCAAAAAGAGATTTATAATTCTCGTAATCCCTGTTGGTCATAAGCCCCATCGCATGCAGGTTGGGTGCGAAAATATGAGCATCTTCATAGATAGTACGGTCCTGGATGATCGCTTTTCCGCTTTCCCTAAGCTCAAGGATCTGGCGGAACCGGCTGTTTAAAAAGGCCGGGCCCGGGCCAGTGTCCCCAACGTAGACCACGCGCTCATCGAGCGACGCACCCGCCTGGGCGATGGTCGCGAGGTGGCGCTGGTGGTCACGTCACAGACCACGAAAGCTCGGTCGGGGGCAACGCCCGCGAACGCCTCGGCGACCGCCGCCGCGCCGTCCGCGACCGTTCCGATGTCGAGGTGGACCACCGGATAGGTCGACGCCGAAAAGAGGGTGGGCAGGTGCGCCGTCGTCGGGCCGTTGGCGTCGTCCGCGTACTCGGTGTCGGTGAGAAGCCGACCATCGACGAGATGCTGACCGCTGGCAGTGACGCGTCCGAGTTCGGGTGCTGCGGGCGCGACGATTCCAAACTGTGCGTCCGTCGCGTCCATGACGGCGTCCGCCTCGGCGACGACGTTCCCGGCGGAGCGTCGAATCCACCTTGTCGTAGACCACTCCATCGAGGCCGTCGACCGCCTTCGTGACTCGTTCGGCGGCGGTCCGTGGGTCGACGTACCGCGAGTCGGTGTTGACCACGCGGACGGTCGACTCGACGACGGCCGAGTCGGGTCGGACCGCGACGCGGGTCGTCTCACCGCGAGCGGCGAAAGCGTGGCCGGTGTCGGTCGCGCCAGTGAGGTCGTCGGCGACGACCAGTACGCGTGGCATAGCTCCAATCCGTGACGGAAACGGAAGTATTCGGAGGGCGCTGGGTCACGGTGTTCAGTTGATGTCGCGTGGCTACCGTTGTCGTCTGGTCCGTCACTGCGGCGATGAAATGAGATTTAGAGCCGGTACATACCAAGAAAGGCGAGCGCACCGCTCGCGCTGATGACCGCGATGAGCGGGAACGCCGCGCCGAGGCCGAACTGCTCCGCGGCGACGCCGAACAGCAGAGGACCGAGTGCCCCGCCGAGCGACCCCGCCGTCAGCATGACGCCGAAGAGGCTCCCGCTGAACTCGCGTTCGGAGTACTGGGAGGTGATCGCGTTCATCGCGGGCAGGGCGGCCCACATCGCGACGCCGAGGAAGAAAAACCACACGAAGAGCGCGATCGGGACCAGTGGAATAACCGCGGTCAGGCCCAGAAAGAGCGTCGAGACGGCGAGCGCACCGAACCCGAGCGTCCGGCGATCCATGCTGTCGGCGAGCGACCCCGCCGCGAGCGAGGAGAGCCCGGCACCGACGAGGAGGACGAAGAGAATCGCGTTCGCGACGCCGGCCGTCGTACCGGCCTGCTCGACGAAAAAGGACGTCGCGAACGTTCGAACGGCACCGATCTCCGTCGCGATCGCGAGGTTCGCGAGGAACAACACGGCGACCCAGGCTTCGAGTGGGACTGAGACCAGGTCGGCGAGCCCCGCCAACCGTCCATCCGATTTCGCAGTCGACCCGGAGACAGCCGGCTCGTCGGCTCCGCCGTCCGATTCGAGCGGAGCATCGGTGGCAGAACGGTCGTCGGGGTGGAACGCGACCAGAAACACGACCGCGTAGACGATCCCGACGCCCGCGCTGACCGTGAGCGCGAGCCGCCAGTCGAAGAACGCCGCGAGACCACCGACGAGCGCCGGAGCGAGCGCGGTGCCGACGACGCCGCCGAGACCGTGGATGCCCATCGCCCGGCCTTCGGTGGTGCCGCTTTCGAGGTCGCTGATCATCGACATCCCCGAAGGGTGGTACGTACTGCCGCCGATGCCGGCGATCACCTCGGCGACGACGAGCGTCCAGTAGCCCTGCGCGCTCGCAGCGACGAGGATACCGACCGCGAGCACCACCATCCCGGCGGCGAGGAGCCACCGCTGGCCGATCCGGTCGGCGAGCACGCCTGCTGGCAGCTGGAATATCGAGTAGGTGGCGAAGAAGACGGTCAACAACGCCCCGGCTTCGCCATACGAGATCGAGAAGTCGTTCACCAGAAGCGGCAGGATCGGCGGCAACGCGACGCTGTAGAACTCGTTGACGCCGTGTGCCACCGTGATCAGCCACACCTCACGAGGGCTCGAAACCGAAAACAGACGTGAGGCAGCCGATCGCAACATACGAGCACTCCTCTACCACAGCCAATGAGGGTTGCTTTTCCGAGCGGCTGAAGGAGGGGAAACCGAGACGGCTGGTGTCCGTCATTCCATTCGATGGCCCGGGGAAGACGGAAGAGGGACCGCTTATTCGTTGACGAGCAGGAGTTTCCCGCTGAAATCACCCTCCTCCGCCCGACGATGAGCCGCCGAGATTTCACTGAAGCTAAAGCGCTCCTCGATGTGGGGTTCCGAATCGCCATCGTCGACGAGGTCGGCGATATCCGCGAGTTCGTCGCCGATGCGGTCTTGGTGGTCGCCGAGCAACACGGGCAGGATGACGAGCACGACCCCGAGGTCGAGCGAGTTCGCGTGCATCGGTGAGAGGTCCTGCGTGGAACTCGATTCGGTCGTCACGACGGTGCCGTAGGGTCGTACCGCCTCGAAGGCCGTCGCGAGATGGTCGTCGCCCACGGGGTCGAACACCGTCTCGAATCCGTCGCCATCACTGTGTTCCTCAACGTAGCTCTCGACGTCGGTTGCGGTGTAATCGACGACCGCGTCGGCACCGAGTTCCGAGACGAGGTCGCGTTTCGCGTCGGTGGAAGCCGTTCCCGTCACGTCCGCATCGAGCCAGTCGGCGACCTGGACGCCCATGTGGCCGACGCCACCGCTCGCCCCGTAGACGAGCACGTCTTCCTCACTGTCGACCGTCGTCTTGTCGGTGAGCATCTCCCAGGCTGTGAGCGAGACGATGGGAAGTGATGCAGCTGATTCGAGTGAGAGCGACTCGGGGGCGGGCGCGAACGTCCCCGCGTGGCCGACGGCGTAGTCGGCGAGCACACCCTGACGGCCCGCCCCGCCGGGCATCCCGTACACTTCGTCGCCCGTCTCGAACTGGTCGACGTCCTCGCCGACGGCGTCGACGACGCCGGAGACGTCGCAGTGAAGCGTCGCCGGGAACGCCGGAGCGAAGTCGGGAAGCGCCCCCTGGCGGATCTTGTAATCGACGGGGTTCACGCTGGAGGCGGCGACCGAGACTCGGATCTCGTCCGCGTCGGGGTCCGGTATCTCGCGCGTGGTCTCCGTGAACACATCCGGATCGCCATACTCCTCGATCACATATGCGGTCATCTCGTCCGGCATCGGGAGCGTTTCGAACCCCAGCCGGGAATGGGCCACGCTTGCGGGAGTTTTTCCCTCCAATCAGGGATCGTGCGGTGAAAGCGTGGTCGGGAAGCGGCGGAGAGCAGTGGGAGCGATGGAGAGCGGTTTCCGGCGTCGTTCTCGGGGATAACGTTCTCTCAGGGCTCGGGGACCGGCGATTCCTTGGTTCGTCCGGCTTCGCGGAGGCGCTCCTCGTCGGCGTCGTCGAGCGGTTCGTACGCCATCGCTGCTTCGAGGATGTTCGGAACGAGCTGCGGGTCGCCGGCGCTCGGGATGCTGGTCATCCCCTGTGAGACCGCGTATCGCAGGCAGTCGACGAGGTCGTCCTTCTCGTCGTAGGGTTCGTACCACGTCGCGTAGGGGTGTTCCGCTTCGGGGCTGTCGTCGGCCCACGGCTGTTTCGCGAACCCCTTGATACAGAGCGTCCCGAGGCCGCGTTCCTGGGCGAGTTCCAGCACCGAGCGGTAGTCGTATTCCGGGCCTTCCTTCGAATCGAGGGTGTAGTTGAACGGGAACATCACCGATTCGAGTTCCGGAATTCGCTTGATCGCCGTGCGGATGAGGCTCGGGTCGCCGTGACTCGTGAGCCCGATGTGGTCGATCAGTCCCTCCTCTTTGGCGTCCTTGAACGCCTGCAATGCGCCCGGGTCGTGGTCCCCCTGGGACATCTCCGGCTGGTAGTCGCCCGTGATGGTATCGAGTTCGTCGTAACGGGTGACGGCGTGGAACTGATAGAGATCGATGGAGTCGGTACCGAGCCGGTCGAGCGACTTCTGGAGTTCGCCCCACGCGCCGTAGTAGGTGCGCTCCTGGGTCTTACAGCCGAGGAAGACCTCGTCGCGGTGTTCGGCGAGTTTCGGTGCGAGTTTGAGTTCGGCGTCGCCGTAGGTCGGCGCGACATCGAAGTGATTAACGCCCGCGTCGAGGACGTCCTCAACCATCTGATTCGCCTCGTTCTGCGGGAGGAAGTCGAGTGCGATGGCACCGAAGGTGAGGATCGAACTCTCGTGGCCGATGTCACCGAGTGGGCGAGTCTCCATTCGCGTTCCAACGGGAGGCGGGGATAAATACTGTACAGAATCTTTCGTGGGTTTTCGCGGGACGGTGTAAACGGAGTGTTCATCGATTCCACCTCGCGTCGATGGGAGCGCGGTTCCAACGGATGGTGACGTGGTCGTCGGGGTCGGTGGCACCTTAGGTCGATACCCGTCAGGATCTCTCGTCGGTCCTCGCGCTCGACACCTCGCCCGGCAAGACGGTAGCCGTCACCGTCCTCAGAGATGGCAGCCGACGGACCCTCGAAGTCACACTCGGCAAACGTCCCGAACGTCAGGGAGCCGGCATCGCCGCGGGCAGCCCCGCCGCATAGCACACGAAAACGGCTAGCTAACCTACCGGCGGCACGGGTTCGTCACGGGAACGCATTGCGGGATGAGGACTTATCCCAGCGAGCCGAGCACCGCGATATCATACGAATCGATATCGGTCGGGTCTTCGAGGACGATGACTTCGAAGTCCCAGGTCCCGCCCGGAGCGAGGTCGTGCGTGCTGTCGAGGTACCGACCCAGTTGGGCACCGTCGCTGGTGTAGACTCGAGCGCGGACTTCGACCACTTCGACCCGCTGGTGGCCGGTGTTCTCGATAGTGCCCTGGACCACCGCCCCGCGGTAGTCGTCCTTGACCACCATTTCGTGGTTTCGGAGCGTGAGCACGTCGAGCGCGACCGCGTAGCTGTCGCCGTCGAGTTGGGCGCGGGCCGCCGCGGCGCTCGCCGCGCTCGCGTTCGAGGCGTTCGCGCCGGTGGTAGTCGGGAGGTCGACGGTCCGGCGGTCGCCGTAGGCCACGTTTCCGCTGCCGGTCGTACAGCCGGCGAGGCCGACCGACGCGCTCGTGCCGAGAAGGGCGAGGATCCGACGCCGACTGAGCGGTCGTCTGTCGTCGGAGAACGCTCGTCTCACTGGTCGCCTCCGCTCCCAATCTCGTCGGATCGCTGTGACCGTCGGAGAATGAATGGGCCGATCGCGAGCGTCCGTTTCGCGATCGATCCCAGACGAAGGATGTACGCGACCAGCACGAAGAACGGCAGCGACGCGATGGCGACCGCCCCGCTGATGGCGAACACGAGGTTCGCCGCCCCGAGCGTCGACCCAAGGAAGGAGTTCGGATCGATGTAGAGCAATCCGAGGATCGAGATCGCGAGGGCGGGGACGCCGGCGTAGAGCATCTTCCGCGAGAAGTCGACGAGTTCCCGTCGGAAGTAGAGCGTCTTGAAGTGTTCGCGAGCCGGCGCGAAGAGCGTCAAGACCTGTATCAGGTCGTCGAACGCGGCTCGCTCGTCCTCGCCCAGCGAGTCACTGTACTCGGCTCGGAGCCGTCGTGCCGTGTATATCTTCCACGAGTAGTCGTAGTTCAGAACGGCGGGAATGACCTCGAACCCGCCGAACTGGGCACTGGAGAGCTGGTCGTCAATCTCGTCCGCCTGTGTTCGGATTCGGTCGCTCAGCGCGGTCACGCTGTCACGGAGCTCGTCGTCGGCGTTGGTCGCCGAGACGTCCGCCAGTGTGTCCACCCGGTCCCTGCTTAGTTCCATGAAGACCTGCATGAACGAGGCGGGCTCGGGCGGGACGACCGACCCGGTGAGTTCCTCGATGTGCTGGCGAAACTCCGTGGCATCCGCCATCTCGTCACGCTTCTCGCCGAGCGGCCCCAACTCGCGCGAGAGCACGAGCTGGTTCAACGTGACGACGAGCGTGATCCCGGTGATGATGGACATGATGAATGCCTGGAACAGCCGCTCGACGTGGGTTCCGTTGCGGACGGTCATGCGGAGCGGGTAGACGTTGAGGGAACCAGCGACGACCAAGACGACGAAGAGACCGACCGTCAGCAGGAGTGCGAGAACGGTTCGGTTCGCGGTGAGCAACACCCAGACGCCGACCCGCCCGGTATCGGTCCGCTCACGTATCGTGGATCCAGGACCGGGGTCGCTCATGACCGGAACACCGGTTCAAGGTCGAGCGATTCCGGTGGTGTGCCGATGATCCCGTGTGGAAACGAGAGAACAGGAGAGGACATGAGGATGACAGGTGGGGGCGGCACGGCGATGAGGATCGTGCTTGCTTCTGAAAGCAATACGGCCGAAAGCGCCGGATACAACGGGACAGCGGCGGATTTGGCCACGAACGTCGAGCCGCGTGTTTCGGGTACCTAGAGCCCTCACCGAGTAGCTAATTCCGGTCGTCACGCGCTCGCCTCTAAGGACGGTGTGAGACATATCGAAAACCGCTCGAATGGACGATTACGAGCCACGCCACCGTCCGGTCTCGATGTCTCGGCCAACTCTGTGCCGACTCCGAGACCCGCATCTTTGAAGACGTACACCGCCAAAACAGGAACAATGGCAACGAGAGACGGTCGATTGGTACGCGAACCCGACACCGGTGAGCGACTCCAGGAGTGGGGAACGGTCGAGGAAAACGCACTTCGGATCCCGAAGGACGTCGCCGAGGAGGTGGTCGACGCGCTCTGTGTCGACTTCGCCGGCACGTTCAACCTGTTCTACCTGCTCAGAAAGCACTACTGGACGGTCGAAGGGGCCGAACACGAGGAGCTCGAGGAGTTCCTCGAAGCCGCCTACAAACGCACCCGGGAGATCAACGACGACATCGCCGAGCGGATCGTCGAACTCGGCGGGATCCCCCCGAACACGCCGCCGACCATCCAGGCCCGCGCCGCGGTCCACCTCGAAGCCGAGAACCTCTACGACGTGCGCGCTTCGCTGGCGGGCGACCTCGATGGGTACGCGGTGCTGGTCGCGAGCCTCCGCGAACACATCCGGCAGGCGGAGGAGCTCGGTGACCCGGACACGGGCGAACGTCTGCGCCAACACCTCGAAGTTCTCGAAGACGACGCCCACGACATAGAGGAGTTCCTCGAAGGCGACACGCTGGTTCGCTCGGAGGCGATGAACTGATGGCGAGCACGCCGCACCTCCGCAGCCCCGACCCCGTCCACCTCCGTCAGGAGTGGGAGACGGTGACCGAGAACGCTCTCCGGATCGATCGGGAGACGGCCAAGCGGATGGTCGAGGCCCTGAACCAGGAGCTCTCGGGACTCTACCTCCTTTTCAATCAGGTCCGCAAGCACAAGTGGACTCTCACGGGAGCCGAGTTCGACCTCCTCACGGAGTTCCTCGCGGAGGCCGCCGAGCGACTCTCCGTGATAACCGACGAACTCGCCCTCCGCGTCCACGCGCTCGGTGGGGTTCCGGTCTGTGGCCCGATGGGCTTCCGCAAGTACGCGCCGATGGACATCGAGGCCGCCCATCGCTACGACGCCCGGTCGTCGCTCGCACGCGACCTCGACGGCTACGCGACGCTCGTCGTTCGGATGCGCGAACACATCGAACAGGCGGACCGACTGGGCGACAAGGCGACGAGCGAACTCCTCCGTCAGCACCTGGAGACGCTCGAGAACGACGGGGACACGCTCGCGAAGTGTCTCGCGGAGGATACGCTCGTCCGGCGCGACGCGCTCGCCGACCGGTCGTAAGCGCTGGGTCGGGGAAGCCCACACCACGTCGATCGAACGGATGACCGGAGTGCTTTTTTCGCCACCGTCGGTAGTCCGCCCATGGTCGACAAACAGGCGGTCCAACAGCGTCTCGCCGACAGCGGCGTCGTCGCGGTGCTCCGCTCGATCCCGGAGGACGTCATCGTCGAGGTGGCGAACGCGATCCACGAGGGCGGCGTCACGGCGCTCGAAGTCACGGCCGACGCCGAGCGCCCCGCCGAGATGATCGCCGCCATCGACGAGGACCTCGAGGGGACGGACGCGCTCGTCGGGGCGGGCACCGTCATGGATGCCGAGACCGCCCGTGAGGTCATCAACGCGGGCGCGCAGTTCGTACTCGCGCCGAACTTCGAACCCGAAGTCGTCGAGGTTTGTAACGAGGAAGAGGTGGTCTGTGTTCCCGGGATCATGACCCCCACGGAAGCCGTCGATGCGATGAACGCCGGCGCGGATGTCCTAAAGGTGTTCCCGGCGGCGACGGTCGGGCCGGGCCACATCAGCGCGCTTCGGGGCCCGCTGGGCGACATCCCGCTGATGCCCACAGGCGGGGTCTCGGCGGAGAACGCCGCCGAGTACTTCGAGGCCGGTGCCATGTCGGTGGGTGCCGGGTCGGCGCTCGTCAACTACGAGGCCATCGAGAACGGCGACATGGACGGCGTTCGCGAGCGGGCGGCCGAGTTCGTTCGGGCCGTCGAGGCGGCCCGCGCCGACTGAGACCGGGATCCGGACGCATCGAGGATCGAACACTCTCTCGGTTCCGATACGAGACCATGCGCTTTTGGGGACGATAGGTCATCCCTCTAGTGATGAGTGCACGAGACACACCGGCCGAGCAGGCCAGGGAAAACGCCGTCGAGATCGCCTCGACGCTCGTCATCGGCCTCGGCCTCGCCGCACTTTTCCTGGGTGTGAGTAACTTCTGGCTCGTCTTCGTCCTCGGGTTCGTCGTCTTCGTGCCGCTCGTCGCACTGCTGTTCGGCGACGAATCGGACCGAGACGAGTGGTGGGACGATATGTGGGGCGAGGACTGGTCCGACGACTGGTGGGGGTCCTCGTCGAAGGACGACGCCGACCCGGAACGCAAAGACACTCCGGAGGATGGGAACGAGGATTCGCTCTCGATCGTCCGGCGACGCTACGCACGTGGCGAACTCACGGACGCGCAGTTCGAGCGCAAACTCGAACGTCTGCTCGAAACCGAGACGCTGGAGGACGTCGAGGACCGCCAGCAAGCACGCGAACTCCTCGACGAGCACGAATAGCATGGCCGGGCGAGGCCCGTGGTCACCGAATCAATCCGGTCCCGGGTTCGTGTTCGCTTTCGCCGGTTCGGATGGCAGGTAGACGGCGACCAGCGCCGCGCCGAGACAGACCACCACGGCGATAGCGAAGACGAGTCCCAGTCCGTCGGAGAGGACGGCAACGAGCCCCGGCGGCGGTGTGTTCGAACCGAGCAGAAGCCGCTGGACGTCGCTGATGTTGGAGACGCCGGGGATCGACGCGAACCGGCTCCGCATGCTGGTGTTCAGCACGACCCCGAGGACGGCGACCCCGATCGTTCCGCCGAGGTTCCGGAAGAACTGCTGGGAGGAAGTCGCCAGCCCCATCCGCTCGGTCCCGAGGTGGTTCTGGATCGCGACCAGCAGTGCCGGAGTGAGCATCCCCATCCCGACACCCGTGACGAAGACCGTCACCATCATCAGCCACAGCGGCGTGCCGACGGTCCAGAACACCGCACCGGCGAAGCTCACGGCCATCAGCGTCGCGCCGGTCGAGGCCAGTCGCCGCTCGCCGAACCGATTGATGAGGCGACCGGAGACGAAACTCGTGCCCGACCAGCCGATGGAGATAGGGAAGACGATGAGCGCCGCAGCCCCCGCCCCACCCCGGAGCGCCTGGAGAAAGAGGGGATCGTACGTGAGCGCGGCGAACACCGCAAAGCTCGTGAGGAATCCCGCGACGTTGGTGACCACGTAGGTGGTATCGTTGAACAGCGACAGCGGGATGATCGGGACGACCGCTCGCCGCTCCGCAAGGACGAACCCGCCGAGGCCCGCGAGACCGAGAACCAGCAGTCCGACGGCAAGCGTCGGTTGGGTGTCGAAGGTTTCGAGCGCGACGAGGATGGCCCCGACGCCGACCGAGAGGGTCACGGCCCCGGGATAGTCGACGTGTCGTTCGGCATCACCCGTGGTCTCTTCGAGCGAGCGGGCGGTCACGACCACGGCGAGGATCCCGATAGGGACGCTGAAGTAGAACACCCAGCGCCACGAGAGGGTCGCGACGATGACGTAGCCGAGGAGCGGGCCGACGACGCTCGACACTCCCCAGACGGCGCTGCCATACCCGATCGCGCGGCCGCGCTCCTCGGGCGGGTAGATCACGCCGAGGACCGTATACGGGATCGCGAACATCGCGCCGGCACCGATCCCCTGGAGCGAGCGAAACGCGACGAGTTGAACCATGGTCTGGGCCGCGCCGGCGAGCGCGCTGCCGAGCACGAACAGCGCTACGCCGACGAAGAACAGGCGCTTTCGGCCGTAGATATCCGCGAGCCGCCCGAACAGCGGCATCGAAATTGCAGCGAACAACATGTAGGCAGCGAACACCCACGAGTAGAAGGCGAGGCCGCCGAGCGAGGCGACGACGGTGGGCATCGCGGTGCTGACGATGGTACCGTCGATCCCGGCGAGGAAGATACCGAGCATCATCCCGAGTGTCACGAGCTGCCGGTCGGAGGTGGGAGCGGACATGGCGGGATGCGTTCGTAGTGGTTTTGGCCGACACAGTATGTGGGTTGTGTTCGAATGGGTGGTGTCCGGTCGTCGCGCGCGTCGTCCGACCGTCGGAAAAGCGGGGCCCCCTGGAGAGCGGAGCGTTATCATCCCTTACCCCGAATCCGATCGTGGAATTCATTCCAATATCGGAACGATGAGTCGAAGGTCGTTCGAGAGGTCGCTGTCGCCACGCTCGCCATGCTCCTCGTCGTCGCGCTCCAGTTGACGACGACGGTCGGCGGCGTGCTGGTTGCGACCTTCGACACGGCCCACCTCACGGACGTCTCGGACCAGCTGGCCGCCCGGCTGGACGCCGGACGGGCGTAAATCCACGAAGTGCGCCCGAAACCAAATCGTGTTCGCGGGCGGAGACTACCGACCGCTTCGGCTACCCCAAGAGGCCGTTCAGTATGATGCCGACGAAAAAGAGGAGCACCACCTCGTTGACGACCCACGAGTTCGTGTTCATCCAGTCTCGGACCTTCGGGAGAGCGGTTTTCGCGCGGTTTCCGAGCATGATCACGGCGAGCGACGGGAGTGAAAGCAATAGCAGTGTTGTCAGGACGAACGGAACCGCGTCCGTCAACGGCAAGTCCTGACTGGCGAGATAGGCGCCGACGGTGACGGACGTGATGATATCGGTCGGAAAGAAACCGAGCAGCAAAAACCCCAGTCGAAGCGAGAACCGTGGGGTTGCCGCCTCAAGCCGCCCCATCCATCTCGGCGGATCCGATTGTTCGCGCTTGCGGAAGGTGGAGACCATGGCGACCAGGATGATGAGAAGGATGAGTACGTTGAGTAGTGGACGCGACTGACCCGTCCCGATGGCACCGAAGCCAAGGAGAAACGCGACGCTGACGATGATCGATATCGAAACTGCTGCGCCAACGACGAAAGCGAGCGAGTTGCGTCGCCACTCTTTGCTCGTGGCGAGAAAAATGGCGCTCAGGATCTGTGGGCCGGAGATCATGACGATCGCGAGTGGGAGAACGGTCAGGAAGCTCATGGCTCCTCGTTCTCGTCTGCCGACGCCGAGCCCCGGCCCGTGGTCATCGCTGGTCGTGCCACGTCAGCGATGGACCGTCCCGATCCATTGGCCGCTCAGCCACCCCGGGGCGTGGCACCGAGCGATTGCGTCTCGCGGGACGCTTTCCGGCTTCCCATGGCGAGCACGACCATCGCACCGCCCGTACTCAGGAGTTCGATGCCGAAGATGACCCCGACCGCCCACAACGCGGTCGACGGCCAGCCGGCCCAGATCAGCGCACCGGCAGCGATCCCGACGACGCCGCTTCCGAGCATCCATCCCCAGCCGTCCGTCGGGCGGAGTCGGAGCCCCATCACGACCTCGACGACGCCCTCCGCGAGGAAGAACGCCGCCAAGAGCAGCGTGAGGGTCAACAGCCCGACGACAGGGTTCGCGAACAACGCGATCCCGCCGACGATGTAGACCGCCGCGAGCACGGTCTGCCAGACGACTCCGCTCCAGCCGCGGGCGGAGAAGACGTGCACGCCGTGGCCGATACCGCCGACGACGAGCAACACGCCGAGCATCGCCGAGAGCGTGATACCGGTGACGAACGGCGAGAATATCGCGATCACGCCGAGCATCGCGATGAGCGTGCCGACGCCCGCTAGTACACGCCAGCTCCCCGCGAGCGACGGACTCTCTCTTCCTGCTTCGATTTCTGCACTCATTGTTCTTCCCTCGCTTCCACATACGTGCGCGATGAAGATAAAACCTATTGATTACTTTATGTGATGTGGTTGAGACGAATATAGTATATCACGACATGTCGGCTGGCGTCCCGACGGTCGGATGAGATGATGGCTCCTCCCGGTACGAAGAAGCCCGAATCTCGATGCCGGTGGCCGAGACGCATCCGAACGGGTGGCGATATTCGGCGGTCAGTACGAGCCGATCGTTGCAGGCGTGGACCGGTGGGACGAACCGATGAGTCTCGCTGAGGGCGTTCATCGATGAAATCCTCAGTTCCCCATCTCCGGTAGTACTTTCCCTGGGTTCAAGATTCCCGCGGGGTCGACGGCTGCCTTGACCGCGCCCATCAGGTCGACGGCGGCAGCGTGCTCCTCGCGCATGAACTTCCGTTTTCCGATGCCGACGCCGTGTTCGCCAGTCGCGGTACCGCCCATCTCGAGCGCCGCGTGCACCATCCGGTCGTTGAGTTCGGTCGCGCGTTCGACCTCGTCGGGGTCGTCGAGGTCGGCGACCGGGAGGAAGTGGAGGTTCCCGTCGCCCGCGTGGCCCACGCACGGTACCGTCAAATCGAGATCGGCAGCGAGGTCGGCGGCTTCAGCGACGATCGCCGGGTAGTTCGAGACCGGGACGACCACGTCGCCGATGAACGCGACCGTCGCGTCGTCGCGGTACTCACAGGCAGCCGGGTAGACGTTTCGCCGGGCGGCCCACAGCCGGTCCATCGCGGCTTCGTCGGCGGTCTCGAACGATTTGCACCCGGCTTCCCGGCAGGCCGCCTCGACGAGGTCGAGGTCCGCGTCGAGACCGTCGTTCGTCCCGTGGAGTTCGACGAGGAGTTGGGGCGAGACCGGGAGGCCCGCGTCGTCGGTCTCGTTCAAGAGGGCGGCCGCGCCGCTATCGAGGTACTCGATGGCCCCGGGTGTGAGCGGGCCGGCCATGACGTTCGTGACCGCCTCGCCTGCAGCCGTTCGGGTGGGAAAGGTTGCGAGCGCGGCCCGGCGCTCGGCGGGGCGCGGTTCGAGCGCGAGTGCGACCTCGGTGACGACCCCGAGGGTGCCCTCGCTCCCGACGAGGAGGTCCTTCAGTTGGTAGCCCGACGAGGACTTCGCGACGTCGCGTCCACACCGAATCACCTCGCCGTTCGCGAGCACGACCGTGAGCCGACGGACGTGGTCGCCGGTCACGCCGTACTTGACGGCGTTCAGCCCGCTGGCGTTATTCGCCACCATCCCGCCGACCGTCGCGAGGTCGCCGGCAGCGATCCCCGGTGCGAACCGCAGCCCGTGTGGTTTAGCTCGCGATTCAGATCGTTGTAGACGATCCCCGGGCCGACGACGGCGAGGCGGTCGGCCGGCCGCACATCGATAGCGTCCATCGGGAGGGTGTCGAGCACGACGCCGCCCGCCACCGGGATGGGATTGCCCTCGATGCTCGACCCGCCGCTCCGGGGCGTCACCGCCACGCCGTGGTCGTGGCAGGCATCGAGAACTGCCGAGACGTCCGCGGTCGATTCGGCGTGGACGGCCACATCGGGGCGGTGAGCCGGATGGGGACCTTCGTCGTGACTGTACGCTTCGAGCACGTCCGGGTCGGTCGTCACACGGCCGTCGAGTTCGAGTCCGTCGAGGAAATCGAGATCGTCCACGCCTTCGATCGTCATTGTCGCCCGTTGAGTACCCGAGAAGAAAACGCTATCCGGATCGTCGGTTCGCCGTGAGTGCCCAACCACGAGCACGACGAGGGGTCGAATCAACCCGCTTTCGAGAACTCTACCAGAACCCTATTGCAGACGACGATAGTACCCCCTCGAAATGAGTCGTAGCCAGGGAACGGTTCGCCGATGTATGGTCCCCGGTCGCCACGGAGTCGGTCAGCGATGACCAGGGATTCGGCGGCGCGACCCACCACCCGATTGCTGAAACGCGGCGGCCTCCGTGCGGCAGTCGCGGT
>CAVPXS010000015.1:0-123210 GCA_963709775.1 uncultured Flavobacteriaceae bacterium
AATTCAATCTTATAAAACGTTGATCTCTTACTGGAGTAAGGGTGTCTTCCTGTTTAAAATAATCGATAAGGAGGTTCCTTATTTTATAATCCAGGTTGGTGACCTTTTGAGCCCTGGAAAAGAAAATCATATTATCTCCTCCCTGCAGCAGGTAGTCATTTGTTGCGACATTATAGGTCTTGTCGTCTTGTAAGGGTTCGCCCTGGATTAAAACTTTTCTTATGCTATTGTCCTTTTCCAGTTGTAATTCTATTCCCGCAACAGGATGGGCACTTCCCGAATCAATAAGGTAATGGATCATCTCCCTTACGGCTTCTCCTTTTAGGGTTGCTACCACCACTTCATTTTCGAATGGCATGACCTGGAAAGCAGTTCTGGTAGTGACATCTCCTTTAGAGATTGAGGATCTTATTCCACCAAAATTGAGCAATACGATGTCTATTTTATCTCCCGTACGATTTTCAAAAATGGGATTTGAAAGCTCCATTAAAGCATCGGCCATTAGATTGCCTATGGCGGTATTGAGCTCCCCATCAGTTTTAGTTAGGTTGTAAGGAAGGTATGCCAATACCTGTTCCATCTCCCTGTCAATATTTAACTTATAGGGTTGAATGAACATCTCAATGGAATCATTGGCTTCAATGGCGGGGGTTATTTCCAGCTGCGTTCCTTCGATACGGGTGGGAGTGTAATTGTCGCTGAATTTACAGGAACCGGCTATGATGAGCAGGAGGAGGAGGTATCGCTTCATTTCTATTGTATAAAAAACAAAAGTATGGGTTTTTGAAAGGAACCCGTAAAAGATTTTTAATTTTCAGTTAATGTGCTTTTTTATACTTTTTTTAGACTTATTGTCGTCCTAAAGGAAATTTGTTTTATTTTTCGGTAAAATTTGCTACGATCTGCTGATTATTTCTAACTGGAAAATGTGAAGACGAATAAAAAAATTCTGTTGTTGTTCCTGGTCATTGGAGTGCTTTTTATTATTGGTTCTATTTTTAATTTAAACGTGCTGGCTGTTGCCTCAACAATTCTTTTAATCCCTGTTCTCATTCTTTATTATAGATATAAGACGAAAAAATGGTTCATTCCAATGGTGATCGTGCTGCTTTTATTCTATGTGCGGGATTTGCTAATGCTGGAAGGTTTTTTCAGTAATCCCAGACCTATTCTTTGGAGCTTTGGTGGTGCCGTTCTAATACTTTATGTCTTTGCCTTCACCGGATTTAAATGGGCCAGGATTCATTTAGTGGAATTTATTTCCCTTTTGATCATGTATACTTTTCTAGGGTTCCTGTTCTATACCATGGCCGATCTTGTGCCGCAGGTCATTCCATCCCACCGGGAGACTGCTTATATATACATGCTGTTGCTCATTTGTCTTCTGGCAGTGACCTTTACGCAGTACCTCCTCAAATCCCACTACGCATCCTTATGGCTTATGCTGGCTTCTGCTTCCCTGTTGTTGTCCGAGCTTTCTTTGTTCTACAGGCTTTTTATCATACCCGATATCAGCGTCACTATCTTTTATCCTTTATTTCATGTTATCGCATTTTTTGGATTGGTGGAACACGCAAGTCATCGAAGAAAAAGCTCCCTTCTTCCGGGCTTTTAATGCAGTATTCTTTTTAGAAGTACTTTTTATATTCCATTTTAATAATATTTTTCACATTAAAGTTTATTCTTCTCAAAATTTCTATATTGCAGGAATTTTCTCCCAAAAATGAAACAAAAGGTTTTTCTTTCTGTCCTGGCTATCACTGCTATGTGTGTAAACCTTGCCGGTATTGTAAATGATAACTTTTTGCTTAGAAAGTCGGGTGAAATCCTGTTTTTCTTCCCCTTGGTTTTTTATTATATCAAAAAGATTCCCTTTAAAAACTTCAATTTTCTCATGTTTTTAGGGATGGCCATGGCGGCGACCTTGATTTCCTTTGGAGGCAGCATTTGGTATTTTGAACAGATAAAACTTGGATTATGGTTGACGGGTTACTTCTTTTTGGCCCGGGAGGCTATTGGACATACCGAGTATGAAAAAGGCAGTAAAATCACTACACTTTATTTTGTGACCATTGTGGGGATTTATGTGTATCTACTATGGGGTCATATTACTGAAATTGAACGAAATTTAGGAAATGATCTTGCCTTTTGGCTTTATGTCATTTACTATCTCAATATCCTGTTTATTGCCATTACTGCCCTGGTGTATTATCTTAATTCGTTTTCCAAAAAGTCGGTTTTCTTTATTTGCCTGGCCCTCTCTTTCATTTTTTCGGATGTTCTGAGGGATATGGAGGTTTTCTACTTTAGAGATCTAAGTATTGAAATCGTTGGAACACTTATAAAATTTGCGGCGATAAAACTTGTTTTCCTCTTTTTTATCACCCCCGAAAAAAAACTCAGGCTTTTGCACCTGGTATAGTGGAAAATCCCTTGTTTCCCTTGTTTTTGGTAATACAATTATTCCTAATTTTGCCCTGTGAAAATTAAAGATCTTAAGCTTGCGGTAGCGCGAAAAAATCTGCGGATTTCTGCTGAAAATTCGGTTGCTGAAGGTAAGGTGTGCAAACTGGGAATTATTCTGGATGACAGCAGTGAAGACTCCGTAAAGCATTTTTTAAAGCTGAAGGAAGATCTAAACCTGAAGCAACACGAAGTGAAATTTGTGTTTTGTGGAAAAAAAGCTGTCAAAAATGACACTTTTGAATGTCCTGAAATTTCCCGTGAAGATTTTCGATGGAACGGCAAGGTTTCTGAAAAAGCTTCAGCGTTCATAGATGCTCAATTTGATGTTCTGGTATCTTTTACGGCTTCAGAAAATAAAATGGCCAATTTTCTCGTTTCGGTTACCCGGGCAAGGTTAAAGGTGGGAAGAGAAAAGACTTCCGAAAAGACCATTTTTGACCTGAATATTTCCGCAGAACTTTCAGAAGCAGGAATTTTCACCGAAGAATTGAAAAAGTATTTAAAAATATTAAACACAACAAGATAATGAACAAATTTGTTGGAACAGGAGTTGCTTTGATCACTCCTTTTAAAGACGATCTTACTGTAGATGTGGAAGCACTAAAAGATTTAGTGAACTTTCAAATCGAGAACGGAATTGATTATATGGTGGTTCTTGGAACTACCGGCGAGAGTGCGACACTTACTTCTAAAGAAAAGCAACTGGTTATTGACACCGTGGTTTCAGAAAATAATGGTCGTATCCCGCTAGTACTTGGAATTGGCGGTAATAATACAGCAAAAGTTTCTGAAGAGGTGAAGAGTACAGATCTTTCGGCTTTTGATGCCGTGCTTTCGGTTTCTCCTTATTATAACAAGCCATCGCAGGAAGGTATATTTCAACATTACAAAGCTGTGGCGGCTGCTTCGCCAAAGCCTATCATTATGTATAACGTCCCCGGAAGAACAGGTTCTAACATGCTTCCCGAAACTGTGAAACGCCTGGCGCAGGTGGATAATATTATCGGGATTAAAGAGGCTGCAGGAGATATCGTGCAGGCAATGAAAATTATTGACGCGGTGCCCGAAGGTTTCCTTGTGATCTCGGGAGATGATATGATCACCTTGCCTATGGTTCTCGCCGGGGGACATGGAGTGATCTCTGTTATTGCGCAGGGACTTCCTGCCGAATTCTCTAAAATGGTAAAGCTGGGGCTTGAAAGAAAAGTGGATGAAGCTTATAAACTCCACTATAAGGTAGCTCCTTCTATTGATCTTATTTTTGCTGAAGGTAATCCTGTTGGAATAAAAGCCCTGCTTAAAAAGAGAGGCATAGTGAAGAACAACCTGCGATTGCCACTGGTTGCTTCAACTGAAAATCTTTCCACGAAGATCGACGATTTTATTGATAATTTTTAATTCCCATATTTCGGGCAGACCTTTGTTTTTAGTGTAATTTGCACTGAAACTAAAGTTTTTATAATAAGGCAGAAAAGAGTATTTTTGCCAGATGTTAAAATTCAGAATGAAGAAAATCATCCTATTTTTAAGTTTAGCTATTCTTTTTACCTCCTGTGGGGAATACCAGAAAGTGTTGAAGAGTAAAGACACAGGTCTAAAGTATTCAACTGCAGAAAACCTCTATAACGAGGCTAAAGCAGGTGAAGGCAATAGCAGGAGTAAATATAAGAAGGCATTAAGGCTTTTTGAACAGCTCGTTCCGGAATTTAGGGGTAAACCACAGGGGCAAAAGTTGATGTACCTGTTTGCAGATACCTACTATGAGCTGGGGGATTATTTCCTTGCAGGTTACCAGTTTGAGCGTTTTGTAGAAACCTATCCCGAGAGTGAAAAGCTTGAAGAGGCTGCTTTTAAAGGAGCTAAGAGTTATTACTATCTCTCTCCTCCATATTACCTGGATCAAACTGAAACTGTAAAAGGGATAAGTAAGCTCCAGGATTATATCAACCGTTTTCCCGAAAGTGGAAAAATGGATGAGGCCAATGCACTGGTTACCGAACTTAGGGTGAAGCTTGAGCAAAAGTCATATGAAATTGCAAAACAATATCATCACACCGAAAGTTATATTGCAGCAATGACGGCTTTTGATAATTTTATTTCTCAATATCCCGGTTCCCCTTTCAGGGAAAAAGCTATGTATTACAGGTTTGAATCGGCTTATCTTTATGCCATCAACAGTTATGAATACGCTATGCCCGAGAGACTGGCGAAAGCAAGAGGATATTACGAGGATTACCAGCGTTACTATTCCGAAGGGGAGTTTATTGATATGGCTAATACTGCCTTAAAAGATATTGAAACAAAAGAACAACAATTAAAATCTGAGACGAGAATATGATAGATCTAAAGAGAACAGAGGCTCCACTTAATACTACGACTCTTGACAAGAACAAGATCGATGCTACTACGAACAACATTTATGAGGCGATCTCAATAATCTCGAAAAGAGCTACCCAAATAAATTCAGAGATCAAGAAAGAACTTCTTGAAAAACTGGATGAATTTGCTACTTACAATGATAGTCTTGATGAGATCTTTGAAAACAAAGAGCAAATCGAAGTTTCGAAGTTCTACGAAAAGTTGCCAAAGCCGCATGCTTTAGCAGTTCAGGAGTGGCTTAATGAAAAGATCTACTATCGCAATACCAAAAGCGAAGAATAAGAATTATGTCTGTAATAAGCGGCAAAAAGATACTTCTCGGCGTTACCGCGGGTATAGCCGCTTATAAAACAGCATTTTTGGTCCGGCTGTTCATTAAGGCCGGGGCGCAGGTGAAGGTCGTAATGACCCCTGCAGCCAAAGAATTTGTTACTCCGCTTACTTTATCCACACTTTCCAAAAATGAGGTTATTTCTTCTTTTACTAAAGAAGAAGATCATAGCAACCAATGGAATAACCATGTGGAATTAGGCCTTTGGGCCGATCTTATGCTTATCGCACCTGCTACCGCCAATACACTCTCAAAAATGGCAAAAGGGCACAGCGATAATTTCTTACTTGCTACCTATTTATCTTCCAAATGCCCGGTATATTTTGCCCCGGCTATGGATCTTGATATGTACAGGCATCCTTCTACAAGGGAGAATTTTGACACGCTTACTTCCTTTGGGAATATTATGATTCCCGCTACCTCGGGAGAACTGGCAAGCGGACTTTCCGGGGAAGGCCGAATGGCAGAGCCCGAAGATATTCTTAAGTTTATTGAAGATCATATTGCTGAAAGTCTTCCGCTTCGGAATAAAAAAGTCCTCATTACTGCCGGTCCCACATACGAAGCCATTGACCCGGTACGTTTTATAGGAAATCATTCCAGTGGGAAAATGGGATTTGAACTTGCTGCTGCTGCCCGGGCTTTGGGAGCGGAAGTAATTTTGATTTCCGGTCCCACACATTTGCAGAATCCCAATGAGGAGATCAATTTGATAAGGGTGCAGAGTGCTATAGATATGTTTGAAGCCGCTACAAAGTTCTTTCCTGAAGTTGATATAGCAATTGCATCGGCTGCAGTTTCAGATTACCGCCCGAAGATTTCGGCTACCCAGAAGATCAAGAAGTCGGCAGAAAACATGGTTCTGGAGCTGGTAAAAAATCCCGATATCCTGGCAAGTCTTGGAGAAGCAAAAAAGCATCAAATCCTTGTTGGCTTTGCCCTGGAAACTGAAAATGAAGAAGAAAATGCCGCAGGGAAGTTGCAGAGAAAGAACCTGGATTTTATCGTGCTGAATTCCCTGAACGACTCCGGTGCCGGATTTAAATCGGAAACCAATAAGATCAAGATCCTGTTCAAAGATGGAAAGACAAAAGGCTTCCAGTTAAAGTCAAAAGAAGAAGTAGCCTGGGATATCCTGAATGAAATAATCCTGTTAAGCAATGAATAGAGTATTTGTTTTACTGTTTATGTTTGGTCTTAGCGTAGCTGCCGGAGCGCAGGAGCTAAACTGCCAGGTTGTGGTCAATTCAGAAAAAACAGGACAGGCAAATGCTTCCGTTTTTAAAACACTTCAAAACACCATTAACGAATTCATCAACCAAACCCGCTGGACCGACAGGGAGTTTCTTCCGCAGGAGCGCATCAACTGTAGTATGTTCATCAACATCAACAGTTATGACGGGAACAGTTTTTCGGGTAGCATACAGGTACAATCCTCAAGACCGGTTTTTGGTTCCACCATGGTAAGTCCGGTATTTAACTTTAACGATGATGATCTTGCGTTTGAGTATACCGAGTATGAGCCGCTGGAATTTAGTCCCAGTCAATTCGACTCCAATCTTGTTTCAATAATTGGGTATTACGTCTATACTATCTTAGGTCTTGACGCCGATACCTTTACTGAACAGGGAGGGACACCTTATTTTGAAACTGCAAACCAGATTGTGGGAACGGCACAGCAGAGTTCCTACAGCGGCTGGAAAGGCACAGATGGAAATCGTTCCCGGTATCAACTTAATGCTAACCTGCTCTCGAATACTTATTCGGGATACAGAAATGCGCTTTATGATTACCACCGGAATGGGCTGGATGTAATGCACATGTCTCCGGAAGAAGGGAAGGAAGCAATTGCTGCAGCTATTATCGACCTGGAACGTATGAACAGCCGGCGACCCAATTCTCTCCTGTTGAGAACTTTCTTTGACGCCAAAGCCGACGAGGTGGAGCAGATCTTTAGCGGTGGTCCACAAGTCAATATTCGTGAAGTGGTAGACGCTTTAAATAACATGGCTCCTACTTTTTCTGAAAAGTGGGGAAATATTAGATTTTAGTACTCAGTGCTCAGTGTTCAGTAAGCAGTTCAGAACGAACAGGAATCAGGAGCAGCAATCAGGAATTTTAAATCTGTGGAAATCTGCGGGATCTGCGGGAAATTTTTCAAGGGCTCAGTGTTTAGTGGGCAATTCAGGGGAGGCAAAAATCAAGAACCAGAACTTTTTACTGTCAGGTCGAGCGGAGTCGAGACCTCTATAATTTAGTTCGCAGTGCTCCATAGTCAGTTGCTTCGGAAAAAAAATTAATCTTTAATTTTGAGCTTTGAATCCTTTTTGGAATTTGGAGTTTATTTTTTGGTGCTTAAAGCCTGATTAAATTAATTTGGCTAACCGCTAATTATTCACTGCTAATTGTTCATTGCTAATTGATAATCGCTCCTTGTCAACTGTAAAAAATATTATCTTTAACCCAAATTTACATTCTCTTGCTCACAAGCCTTTCTATAAAAAATTACGCCCTTATTGAAGACATCCAGATGGATCTTCAAAGCGGTTTTACGATAATAACAGGAGAAACCGGTGCGGGAAAATCCATTATGCTGGGGGCTCTTTCGCTCTTGCTTGGAAAGCGTGCCGACTTTAGTGCAATTCGCAATCAGGAAAAGAAATGTGTTATTGAAGGAAGTTTCAATATTTCCTCCTATGAGCTAAAATCACTTTTTGCTGAAGAAGATCTCGATTACGAATCCCAGACCATTATACGCAGGGAAATTTTACCTTCAGGAAAAAGCCGGGCCTTTATTAATGATACTCCGGCGAACCTTTCCTCCTTGCAAACTTTGGGAGAGAAGCTGCTGGATATTCATAGTCAGCATGAAACTTTGAGCCTTGGTGATAATGAATACCAGTTCCTGGTAATCGACTCCCTGGCCAAAAATGCCACTAACAATCAAAAATTATCAGGCAGGATTGCAACAGCTTAAAAAACTTCAGAAGCAGTTACAGGAGTTGAAAGAAGAGCAGGCGCAGGCTACCAAAGAATACGATTACAACCTGTTTTTACTTACCGAACTTCAGCAGGCAAAGCTGGAGAACGGAATGCAGGAAGAGCTTGAGGAGCGGTATGAAGAGCTTAGCAATGTGGAGGAACTAACCGACCAATTGGGAAGTGCGATCAATAATATTCAGCAGGAAGAAGTTGGCGCTGCGGCCTCACTTCGGGAAGCAAAAAATAATCTGCAAAAGATCTCAGGCATCTCAGGTCAATATCAGCAGCTTTTTGAACGGCTGCAAAGTGTGAACATAGAACTTGATGATATCGCCACCGAACTTGAATCGGCTTTAGACAAGGTGGAGGCAAATCCTACCGAATTGGAGCAGGTGAACACAAAGCTTCAGGTGTTGTATAATCTTCAAAAGAAGCATGCTGCCGGTACAGTAGAGGAGCTGAAGGAAATTCAGGAAGAGCTGGCGAAGAAAGTAGCAGTTTCAGAAAATGCCGATGAGGAAATAGCACGTTCAGAAAAAGCCATTTCAGAGAAGAAAGAGGAGCTGCATAAAATAGCTTCAGAAATTCATACCTCCCGAAAAAGCGTTATTCCGAAGTTCATTAAGGAAGTCGAAAATATCCTGGCCGACCTGGGAATGCCAAATGCTACCCTGAAAATTGAGCTGGAGCAACAAAAAGAATTTTACAACAACGGGCAGGATAAGCTTAACTGGTTGCTGGCAGCAAACAAGGGCGGTAGCTATAACGACATAAAAAAGGCAGCATCTGGCGGGGAACTCTCCAGGATCATGCTGGCTGTGAAAAGTATTCTTGCGACCTACAGCAAACTGCCCACCATAATTTTTGATGAGATAGACACCGGAGTTTCGGGTGATATTGCCCAGAAAATGGCGGGTATCCTTCAAAATATGGGTAAGAACATGCAGGTTATTGCAATTACCCACCTTCCGCAGATTGCAGGAAAAGGGGACAGGCACTTTAAGATCTATAAAGAAGATGCAGTTCACAGCACCATCACCAATATCAAGGAATTGAAAGGGGAAGACAGGATAGAAGAGCTTGCAATGATGCTGGGCGGCAAAAACATTAGCGATTCTGCCGTGGCGCATGCGAAAGCCCTTTTGAATTAAAAGATGTTTATTATATTTACCCGCTTAACAAACACTATAAAACCATACCATGTCATATAATCTACTAAAAGGAAAAAAAGGGATCATCTTTGGGGCCTTAGACGAAAATTCTATCGCCTGGAAAACAGCGATGCGCGTCCATGAAGAGGGAGGACAATTCGTTCTTACCAACGCACCTATCGCCATGCGAATGGGGAATATCAAAGATCTTGCTGAAAAGACGAATTCCGAAATTATTCCGGCAGATGCCACCAAGGTGGAAGACCTTGATAATCTTGTAGAGAAAGCCATGGAAATTCTTGGCGGAAAGCTTGATTTCGTGCTGCACTCCATAGGAATGTCTGTCAATGTGCGAAAAGGGAATCACTATACCGATATGAATTATGATTACACCACCAAAGGTTGGGATGTATCGGCAGTTTCCTTTCACAAAACTATGCAGAGTCTTTATAAAAAGGATGCAATGAACGAGTGGGGGAGTATTATGGCGCTTTCTTATATCGCTGCTCAAAAGGTATTCCCGGACTATAATGACATGGCCGATAATAAGGCATATCTCGAATCAATTGCCCGTAGTTTTGGGTATTTCTTCGGGAAAGAGAAAAAAGTAAGAGTAAACACAATTTCCCAGTCTCCAACTCCTACCACTGCAGGTACAGGAGTTAAAGGTTTCGATGGTTTCATCGCCTATGCCGATGAAATGTCGCCTCTTGGGAATGCAACGGGAATGGATTGTGCTAATTATATTATCACAATGTTCTCGGATCTTACAAAAAGAGTTACCCTTCAAAATCTTTTCAACGACGGTGGATTCTCCAATATGGGAGTGAGCCAGCAGGTTATGGAAGCTTTTATAAAAGGGAAAGAAGAGTAAGCTAGTTCAAATATCGATAGTAAGAGGTCTCGAAAATGTCATTTTTGAGGCCTTTTATTTTTTGGGCCCTGTCCCACATTCTTTAATACATTTGTGCCATGGAGCTTTCTTTTTCATTTATCATTCCTGTCTATAACCGCCCCGCCGAGATAAAGGAGCTGCTGCAAAGTATGCAGGCCCTGGATTATCAAAAGCCATTTGAGGTTGTGATCGTGGAAGATGGTTCGACAATTTCTTCGGAAGCAGTGGTGCAGGAATACTCCGGAAGTTTGAATATCAGCTACTTCAGGAAACCGAATTCGGGTCCGGGGGACTCCCGCAACTACGGAATGAAAAGAGCTGCCGGGAACTACTTTTTGATCCTGGATAGTGATGTTATTTTGCCGCCGCAGTACCTCGCTGAAGTTGAAAAGGAACTCCTGAAGGATTTCGTTCACTGTTTTGGCGGCCCGGATGCCGCCCATGAGGATTTTAGTGATCTGCAGAAAGCCATAAATTATGCCATGACCTCCTTTTTGACCACCGGCGGAATACGGGGAGGAAAAAAAAGCGTGGGCAATTTTCAACCGCGCAGCTTTAATATGGGTTTGTCTAAAGAAGCTTTTGTTTCAAGCAATGGCTTCGGAAGGATCCATCCCGGCGAAGATCCAGATCTTGCACTAAGGCTTCAAAAAGGGCATTTTAAGACGAGATTATTTCCGGAGGCTTTTGTCTATCATAAGCGACGCATAGACTGGAAGAAATTCTATCAACAGGTGAAGAAATTTGGGATGGTGAGGCCAATTCTCAACAAGTGGCACCCGGAGTCGGCTAAGATCACTTACTGGTTTCCCACTTTATTTAGTTTAGGATTAATAACAGCTGTCATTTTTGCCATTTTTGGATGGTATTGGCCGCTTTGGCTTTATGTCACCTATTTTTTGATCTTGTTTTTCCATTCCCTTGTTCTTAACCGTAGTATCAAGATCGCCGGACTTTCTATAGTAGCCGCCATGGTTCAATTTTTAGGATATGGGTTTGGTTACTGCAAGTCAACCTGCTATCTTAGGATTCTAAATATGGATCCAGAAAAGAGGTTCCCAAAGCTATTTTTTAAACATGCTTAAAAGATTTAAAACGCTTACCAAAGCCCGGTTTCGAAAAACCGATTTTAATTCATTTTTATTTTTTCTCTTTTTTGCTATTGTGATCTGGATCTTTGTCCAATTTTCCAAGCAGTACAGTGAGGTGCTGGAGATTCCTGTGGAATATGTCAATGTGCCGCAGGATAAACTGCTGGTGGGGAAAATTCCGCAAAGTCTGGAATTAAGGATGCAGGAAAATGGTTTTACAGTCGCCTGGTTCTCTCTTTTTCCGCCCACTGTAAAGATTGATCTTTCTAAAGCAAGTATTGAGAATGATGCTTTGGTGTATGCGATTGATGAAAACCATTCAGAACTTCAATCCCAGCTGGAAATCGATCTGGATGATAACGAATTCTTGAAGGATGCGCTTGTTGTGAAATATGAACAAAAACAGGAGAAAAAATTACCGGTTGTTTTCCGCATGAAAATGGAATACGCCGTGGGATACTCGGCTGTGGAGGCCTTTAAATATGAGCCGGATTCTATTCGGGTGAGCGGTCCCGACAATATTCTGGATACCCTGTCCAAAACTTTTCACTCAGCAGCTTAGCCTTTCAAAAGTAAAAGAAGATCAAGAGGGGACAGTCTATCTTGATACCACGGCTCTTCCCAATGTTACTTTTTATCGCAATAAAGTAAAATACGCGGTAGATGTCGAGAAAGTTACCGAAGGGAAGGTGCAGGTTCCTATTGAAATTATGAACGTGCCCCGAGGGCTTAATGTCGTGATCTTCCCCAAGGAGGTCGTGCTGTTTTACCAGGTGAACCTGAAAGACTTCAGCAAAGTGACAGCTTCAGATTTTAGGGTGGTTGTAGATTTCGATGATGTAAGGGGGCAGCAGGATTTTCTTATTCCTGAAGTTATTCAGAAGCCGGAATTCACCTCCAATATTCGGCTAAATGAGAAGAGAATTCAGTTTATTATTAAAAAATGAAAGTACTTGGGCTTACAGGAGGCATTGGAAGCGGAAAAACTACCGTAGCCGGATTCTTTAAAGAGCTGGGTATTCCTGTTTATATTGCCGATGTGGAGGCAAAGAAGTTAATGCTGGAAGATGAAAAAATAAAGGCTGCCATAATTCAGCTTTTTGGAGAGGAAGCCTACAAAGAGGGAATTCCCGATAGAAAATTTATTGCTTCAAAAGTCTTTGGCGACAACGAAAAGCTGGAACAACTTAATGGAATAATTCACCCGGCTGTGGCCAAACATTTCGAGACCTGGAAACAAGATCAGGATGCTCCTTATGTAATTTATGAAGCAGCCATTCTCTTTGAAAAAGGAGGTTATCGCAAATGCGACTTCAATTTACTCATTACAGCTCCTTTTGAACGCAGGGTGGCAAGGTTACAGGAGCGGGATAGTTCTACGCTGGAAGAAATCGAAGCCAGGATGAGCCACCAGTGGAGTGATGAAAAAAAGGCAGAATTAGCAGATTTTATTATCGAAAACAAGGAGCTCTCCAAAACCCGCGAAGCAGTGCGTGACTTGCATGAAACCCTTCTTGAGAGCGCGTAAATACTGACTTTCTTTTGTTAACATTTGGTTAAAGGCGTCTTTGGCTAAATGTTAAAATCATACTTTTGAAAATATGAACAAAAAGATATTTTTTCTTTTGGTGGTTCTAATGAGCCTCTCTCTAATAGGAATTATATTTGTTCAGGGGTTTTGGATAAAAAACACGGTTGAGAGCAAGGAAGAGCAATTCTCTTTCAATGCAAAACAGATACTGCGAAGGGTAGCTACAGAAGTTGAGAATAACGAACTGGAGAACTATTATTTCGCGATGCAGGAGTTGGTTGACAGTTTGGGAGCGAAGGCAGATAGTGCGATGATCAATGAAATATTTGAAGATGAGCGCAATGGATTCTCCGAAGATGACTATCTCTCTTCACAGGAAAGACTGGAAGAAGATTACAGGCTTTCTACAGCTTTTCTGGATGCATCTATAGATACCATTCAGTTTAAAAAGCTTATTAACCGCAGGGTTTCCAAGCTGGTGAAGAATGATAGCATAAATGAGGATTTGCTTGCCACCTCCAGCAGGATCAACCGCATCTTTAGGATGAAAGATGTGGAGAAAGAATTTATCCGTTCCACTGTGAACGAATATACGAGCAGGAAACCTTTGCATGAGCGGGTTTCAAAGTCATATTTGGAAGGTTTGATCCAGAATGAACTTGAGAAGAGGGGGATGCATACCTCCTTTGAATATGCTGTTTACGACAATGGTCTGGCAACCAAGGTGCAGTCAGAGAATTTTAAACTGGATGCAAGAACAACTTACAGGGTGCCGCTTTTTGCTGCGGGAAGCAGGATTAATGATTATAATTTGTTCGTGAACTTTACCGAAAAGAAACAGGTTGTATTGTCTTCCATTACTTTAATGGCGGCTTTATCGATCATTTTCACCCTTATCATTGTGGTAGCATATTCAAGTGCACTGTCACAATTGATAAAGCAAAGGCAGATATCTGAAATTAAAACAGATTTTATAAATAATATGACCCACGAGTTCAAGACACCTATTGCAACTATTAATCTTGCACTGGATGCGATCAAGAACCCAAAGATCATGAACGATCCCGAAAAAGTCGCTCATTATCACCGCATGATAAGGGATGAAAATAAGCGGATGCATGCACAGGTTGAGAACGTACTGCGAATTTCAAGGTTGGAAAAGAATGAACTCGATCTTAAAAAGGAGAGACTTGATTTACATGAATTAATTGAAGAAGCCATTACGCATATAGATCTAATTGTGGAAGATAAACAGGGATATATTCAAACACATTTTGGTGCCTTGAAAGCATCAATACTGGCAAACCAGACCCATTTTACCAATGTGGTTGTAAACCTGCTTGATAATGCAGTGAAATACTCCACAGATGCGCCTAAAATTGATATCTACACAGAGAATGTAAAGAACTATATTGTCATGAAAATACGTGACCAGGGAAGCGGAATGACAAAACCTGTTCAGAAAAAAATATTTGAAAAATTTTATCGCGAGCATACGGGAGATATCCACAACGTAAAAGGCCACGGCCTTGGACTTGCTTATGCCAAGCGTATCCTTGATGACCACCACGGACAAATAACCGTGGAAAGTGAGAAAGGAAAAGGAAGTACATTTATAATTAAACTACCACTAATATCTTAATTTATGGAAACTGAAAATAAGAAGATTTTACTAGTTGAAGATGACCCAAACTTTGGAACGGTATTAAAAGATTACCTGGCCATGAACGATTATGAGGTCACACATGCCAAGAACGGGATGGAAGGATTTGAGAAATTCAAAAAAGATGATTTTGATCTTTGTATCCTGGATGTGATGATGCCATATAAAGATGGTTTTACACTAGCCAAAGAGATTAGGGAAAAGAATGAAGAAATTCCTATCATCTTCTTAACTGCAAAGGCAATGAAAGAAGATGTGTTGAAAGGTTATAAAGTAGGGGCAGATGATTACCTGAACAAGCCTTTTGACAGTGAGGTTTTGCTTATGAAGATCAAAGCTATTATGCAGCGTAAAGCTACAGACAGCGTGGCCGATAGTAAGCAGTTCGAATTCCAGATTGGGGATTTCCACCTGAATTCAAAACTTCGCTTCCTTACCTTTAGAGATGAGGAACCTTCAAAACTGTCTCCAAAAGAGAATGAATTGTTGCGCCTGTTAGCTTTACATGAGAACGATCTTATGCCAAGGGAACTTGCCCTGACAAAGATTTGGAGAGACGACAATTACTTTACATCCCGTAGTATGGATGTTTATATAGCCAAGCTGCGTAAGTACCTTAAAAAGGATGAGAACGTAGAGATCCTTAACATTCACGGGGAAGGATTTAGATTGGTGATTAGAAATAAAGAAGAAGCTCAGAAATAAGCATAAAATTTTCAGTTCCGGGTATCGGGCATCGCTGCAGTGAAACTGCAGCAATGTCTTGATATTTGTTAACAATACTTTATCGGGGTCTTCGTTTTACTTACTTATATTTGCTAGTAAGCTGCACATTATGAGGAGACTCCAAACCATCCAAAAATGTAATTCTACTGCCGTACTCTTGCGGCATTTTTTTGGTTTGTCAGTTTCTCAAGGAGTTTTAAATTCCTTTTTATCTGGAATATTGTTTTTTGCCATTAGCCTAAGTTTTGGCTGTTTGGCTGTAATGGGGCAGGAGCCTGATTATTCTTATGATTCTTCGGAATCAAAAAATCTCGATGATTTTAGTATTACCGTCTTAGATGCAGTTGATCCTCAAGCAAAAATTAATAGATTAATCATTGCTGTAGATATAGCTCCAAATGGTGAAAAGTATGTATTGACGTTTGGAAACGGGATCAAAAAAGTGAGAGCTAACGGAGGATTGGAAAATTTCATTTCAAATCAAAGTGACAGGCTGAGTAATGCAATGGATTTTGCCATTAATAGTGAGGGCAAGTTTTTTGTAGCAACTAATGAAAGTAATAGAAGATTTGTAAGAGTTTATTCTCCGAATGGAAATTATTTACAAAATGAAACTTTAGGTGACGGTTCCTATGGTACAAGTGGAGCAAATAAATTTAAAGGACCAGTAGGATTAACCTTTGATGAAGAGGATAACCTCTATGTTGCAGACCATTATCTGGGAGACGAAGAGCCTCCTAAACCCAGTTCAATAAAAATTTATAGAAAAGATGTTTCAGGAAGTTATAAGGGCAATCTTATAAATGAATTTGATAGCGTTGAAGGAGAACTATTAAATTTTCCTTACAGAATAGCCGTAAATAGTGAAGGTGACCTGTATATGTCTGAACTTGGACAGGATAATAATGCCAAAGTTAGGATCCTGGAGTTGGATACGAATTTTAATCCTTCTGGAGAAAAGAGTGGACCTTCTGTGCAATTAGGTGCTCCAGGTAGTATAATAATTGACAAATTCGATAATATTTTTATTGCCGATTTTGGTGATGAAATAGATTTACCCCGCCTTTTGGGAGCTACTAACGATGTTGACGAATTTTTTAATGTTTTTGAAATAATTAAAGATGGGATCCAAAATGATGTTTTCAATGTAAATATCTATAATCCGGATAATACTTTCTCATCAAAAATTTCTTCAGGAATAGATTTTCCTATTGATCTGGCCCTTTCAAATTGTGGAACTTTATATGTGAATAATGCCATTTTTGATGGTGAAATCTCGGAAGTTTGTTTTCCAATTTTTGGCTGCCAATCTGTCCCAGATATAACAATGGATTTTGATCTTGAAGCTTATCAAAGGTCGGCAGGTTACGATACTGAAGCTCCAACAATAGTTTCTTGTCCAGAGGATCAGGAAGAAGAATTAATAAATGGTGCTTTTGCGCTCGAAGATTATAGATCTCTTTCGGCGTTTAAGGACAACTGTGACGATGATCTTAATATTGTTCAGACACCTCCTCCTAATACTTCAATAACTGAAACAACAGATGTCAAAATAGTTGCAATAGATGATTCTGGTAATGAATCCGACAGTTGTTTGTTTCAGGTGATAATTAAAAGTACTCCCGACACTACAGATCCAGTTTTTACTTCCTGTACAAATCTGACCTATCCTGCAGATATCGGAGAATGTGGAGCTAATGTGAATTACAATATTCCTGAAGCAACAGACGATTCTGGTGTTGATCCTGAAATTACCTGGATAAGTGGTCCAAAACCGGGAGATTTTGTGCCTGTGGGCGAAACAAAAACAGTAGTATACAGAGCAACAGATGAGTCCGAAAATTCTACTGATTGTAGTTTTACCATAGCTGTTATAGATAATGAAGCCCCTGTATTTATTGATTGTCCTAACGTTGTGAATGCGCAGTTAGCAACAGGAGAAACTTCTATCCTAGTAAACTTTCCGGATCCTGTTGCAGAAGATAATTGCAGTGGTTTTACCGTAAATCAAACTGGAGGGAAGACTTCGGGAACGCAATTTACTGAAGGAACACATCCTATCGAATTCACAGTTACAGATGCCTCTGGAAGAACAGCGATATGCCGGTTTAATGTAATTGTAAATCCTGCAGATGAGAACTTGCCACCCACTTTAAAAGATTGCCCTTTAGATATTGATCTAAATACAGAACCGGGGATATGCGGGGCGGTTGCCGTGTTTGCTGATCCCACAGCCGAAGATCCCGAAAATGATGAGGTCTCGATTACCAGAACCGATGATGGTCCTTCCTCGGGAGAAATTTTTCCGGTTGGTACCACAACGGTTACATATGAAGCCAGTGATGGGATCAACCCTCCTGTTCTTTGTAGTTTTGATGTTACTGTTATAGATAACGAAGACCCTGAAATCACCTGTCCCTCAAATATTGTAGAAAATGTAGCAATAGGAGAAACGGGTAAAATAATAACCTACAGTGCACCATATGGAGATAACTGCTCCGGAGCAACAGTTAATCAAACAGCCGGATTACCTTCTGCAAGTTTGTTTCCGGTAGGAGAAACTACTACCAATACCTTTGTAGTCACAGATGCCGCGGGCAATACCGCCACCTGTAGCTTCACGGTGACCATAAATGAAGCCGATGATGAGGAAGATCCTGTGATAAGTTGCCCCAATAATATTGAAGTATTATCCGATCCCGGAGCATGTGGGGCGGAGGTAGAATATGATTGGCCTACTGCTACAGATAATGCCGGAGAGCCAACTATATCTATAATTAATGGGGGTGCTGTTTCAGGAAGTTTTTTCCCGGTGGGGGAAACGGAGATTAAGTTCGAGGCAAAAGATGCTACAGGGAATACTGCTACCTGTACCTTAAAGATCACCGTTAAGGATGAAGAGCCGCCGGTGTTTACTGTTTGTCCGCAGAATTCCACTCAATTTGTTTCAGCAGTAAATGGTAAGTATGTTGTTCCGGACCTGCTTGAGGAAGTGGAGGCAGTTGATAATTGCGGCAATCCCATTAGGTATGAGCAAACTCCGGCTGCAAATGAAGAAATTACTCAGGATGTTACTGTGAACATCCGGGCTTTTGATGAACTCGATAATGAATCGAATGTCTGTTCAATTCAGCTTGTATTAGTTCAGGAAGATCAGCCTTCTTTTGAATGTGGATCGACTGCCGGTTTATCTCTGGAGCTTGATGAGGACTGCAATTATTCTGAGCAGGATTTTAGGTCCTATGTGATCAACAGGCAAAATTTTGATGATGGGATTTTTATTGAACAAACTGAGGAAAGACTAGGAGAAAAGCTGCAAGTAAATCTTAAGGTATATCATGGAACTGATGCAAATTCTCCTTTTGTTGGGGAGTGCAATTTAGTGGTGACTTTAGAAGATAACATTCCTCCTGAAATAAATTCCTGTAGTAATTCACCTGTGCGAAGTGGATCTTGCTCCGGGTGAGAATTTTGTAATTCCGGATTATAAAGATAGAATCAGTTATTCAGATAACTGCTCAACCCAACTTAATGTCATCCAGGTTCCCGCGCCTCAGGACGTAATTACAAATAACACCACAGTGACCTTAACAGTAGAGGACGAAGCTGGAAATGTTTCCACGGCATGTTCCTTTCCTATTGTTTACAATACCCCTGCTGTGGAGATAAATTGTATTTCCACTCAAGTGGCATTGGGTCCCAACGGAACCGCTACTCTGGATCCCGCTACGCTTTATGATGCCGACCCAGCCAATCCTGCAGTTGACTTTTTTGAATTGAGTAAAGACGTATTTACCTGTGAGGATATTGGAGAGCAGGAAGTAGAATTAATTGTTCATTTTGTTGGTGGTTCTTCCGGAAGTTGCACCACTAAGATTGAAGTAGTAGATCAAATAAAACCTGTAATTAATTGTCGTGAGGATTTCAACCTTTTTCTGAATGAAGAAGGTTACGGAATAATTTCCGCAGAAATTTTACTGGAAAGTTTTTCAGACAACTGTGAGGTTGCCAGTGCAACTTTGAGTAAAAGCCGATTTGAGACTTCAGATGTTGGAGAGAAACAGGTTGTGGTGACCGTAGTTGATGTGAATGGGAATGTTGAAACATGTGAGACTACCATCAATGTTGTTCCCTATGAACAATCGGGAGGTGTTACCTGCGCCGAATCTGTGCCGTTGTCGCTCGACTGGGAAGGTAAGGCAGAGCTGAGTCTTACTTATTCCGGAGAGCAGGAAAATATTGAACTGGAGCTAAGTAAGAAAGATTTTACCTGTGATGACATTGGTTCTCAAATGATCACAGCTACTTATTACGGCGAACATACAGGAAGTTGTGAAATTGAGATCGTTGTTGTGGATGATTTGCCACCTCTGGTTAATGCACTTCCGAAATTGATCTGGTTCTGGATGAAAACGGAACAGGAGAAATATCTGTAAATGATGTAGATCAAAATTCCACCGATAACTGCGCTATTGCAGATATGTCTTTGAGCAAAAGCAGTTTCACAAGCAGCGATGTTGGTACTCAAACTGTACGCTTTACCGTAACCGACGCCTCGGGAAATTCAGATTTTTGTGAAGTTACAGTAAACGTAAAACCTTATATGGCTACAACCGGGGAACTGGATTGTGTGGAAAATTTAACCCTTGAGCTGGATGCCGGTGGCGAGGCTGTTTTAACCGCACAGGATCTTTACGAAGGAGACCCAGGTACTGCCGAATTTTTTGGGGATGTGACCTACACCTGTGAAGATATTGGGATTCATACTATCACGCTGACAAAGAAAGATGATCCTTCCCAAAGTTGCGAGATCGAGGTAGAGATCGTGGATAATATTGCCCCCGTCGCTTCTTGTAAAGCAGATATGGAATTAACCCTGGACATTAATGGAACGGCAACTTTGGCACGCAGAGGATGTTGATAGTGGATCTACAGACAATTGTGGAATTGCTGCTATGAGCCTTGACCGCACTTCCTTCACCGCAGCCGATCTTGGGGAGCAAAAAGTAACTTTGACTGTTACGGATGCGTCAGGAAATACCGATACCTGTGAAGCCACCATTACGGTCCTGCCCAACGAAGAAAATCCTTCCGGAGTAGTTTGTAGGGATCTCATTACCCTGGATTTAGATGTAAGCGGGAGGGCTCAATTGAACCCTCAGGATGCATTTTCCAGTGGTCCGAGCGGTACATACACCCTTAGCCAAACAAACTTCACCTGTGAAGACCTGGGAGAGAATGAGGTAACCCTTTCTTATTCCACACTCAATGGAAATGGTTCCTGTGTGGTAAAAGTGGTGGTTGAGGATCCTTTGGAGATCTGTGAAACACCCGGACCTGTAGAGAGAGATACCTTAATACTTTATCCTAATCCCGGCGATGGACTATTTAAATTTGAGGTTTCTGAAGGTCTGCAAATTCATCAGATCGAGGTTTTTGATATTAGAGGGCGTTTTCTCCTGGAGCACAGGTATGATAACAGCGTACCAGTTTTAGAATATTCGATCAACCTGAGTGAATACCAGGCGGGAGTATATCAATTGCTCATTCAAACCAACGGGAGGGAGTATCTAAAAAGGGCAATAATCAGGTAATTTCTTCTTCGACAAAAGTCAGAATTTTGGCAGGAGGAGTGGAGATATCAAACCAGTTGATCTGCTCATTTTTTCTGAACCATGTGTACTGCCGCTTAGCAAATCTCCTGGTGTTCTTTTTAATTTCACTAACCGCCGTTTCGAGGTCCCATTCCTTATTGAGATATTTAAAAAGTTCCTTGTAACCAACAGTGTTCAGCGCATTTAGTTCCCGTTGGGGGAAAAGTGCTTCAGCCTCTTCCAAAAGACCTTGCTGCATCATGATATCCACCCGGCGATTGATGCGGTCGTAAACAATCTCTCTTTCTGAAGTAAGTCCCACATATAAGGTGTCAAAAAAGCGATTTTTGGCACCCCTTTTTCTAAAAGCGGAATAGGGTTTTCCGGTTCCTCTGCAAATTTCAAGGGCCCTTATCACCCTGTGCGGGTTTTGCAGGTCTACTTCGGAATAATATTCAGGATCCTTTATTTTAAGTTCTTCCTGAAGCATTTCCAGTCCTTTTTCCTCCAGCTCCTTTTTTAAATTCTCCCTGATATTGGGATCTACTTCGGGAAACTCATCCAGTCCTTTTACCACGGCATCTACATAAAGTCCGCTCCCGCCAACCATCACTACAACATCGTGCTTCAAAAATAACTCCTGAAGTTTTTGCAGGGCATCCCGCTCAAAATCTCCTACAGAATAATCTTCTTCTACAGAAATATGCTGAATGAAATGGTGCTTTGCGGCTTGTAATTCATCTTCAGTTGGAACTGCAGTTCCAATGGTCATCTCTTTAAAGAACTGCCGGGAATCGGCAGAGATAATTTCAGTATTAAAATGGCGTGCCAGCTCAATTCCGAGGGAAGTTTTACCTATAGCTGTTGGTCCTACAACTACGACGAGATATTTCTTATTCATTCAGCAAGTTTCCGCAGTTATGGCAATATTCTGCTTTGTCCAGGTGCTTGGATTCATTACAATGGGGGCAGACTTGTGTGTTTACCGGTACCTCTTTAGCCGAGGCACGGCTAAACTCTGAAGTAACTATTCCGGTAGGTACGGCAATGATCCCGTAACCGGTGATCATAATAACCGAAGCAATGAACTGTCCAAGAGGCGTAACCGGGTGAATATCTCCAAAACCTACTGTGGTAAGGGTAACTATGCACCAGTATATTCCCGTAGGAATACTTGTATAACCATTCTCTGGGCCTTCTACCAGGTACATCACAGTTCCCATGATCACACAAAGAATAACAACGGCATAAAGAAAAACCAGGATCTTGGCGCGGCTGTTACGTAACGCGAGGAGAAGCCTGTTTGACTCCCCAATATATCGGGTGATCTTTAAAATTCTAAAGATCCTTAGTAACCTTAGAGCTCTAACTGCAAAAAGGAGATTGTGACCCCCACCTAAAATAGCGAGGTAAGTAGGTAATGTGGAGAGAAGATCAACAATTCCATAGAAACTAAAGATGTACTTGCTGGGACGATTAATGACCACAATACGAAGGATATATTCAACAGTGAAAATGGCTGTAATGATCCACTCTGCGGTATAAAATTCCCAGTAATATTTATCGCTCAGTCCGGGAATACTCTCGAGCATTACCAGAACAATACTCAAAATAATTACCAGGAGAAGACCTATATCAAAAGCTTTTCCCGCAGGGGTGTCGGCTTCATAGATGATCTCATGAAGTTTTTTTTTCCAGGAAGAATCAGATGGTTTTACCACAAATAACGAATTACAGCTTAAAAATAGGATTTTTCGGCAGAATCTGCTCTACGGGCTGCATTAATTCTATTCTGCCGGGTCCAACATTATGACCTTAAGGCGATTATTTTTTCTAAGGTAATTCTGAATGATGTGCTGGGCATCACGATCATTTTTCATTGGTGTAATTATGGATTTTATGATGTCCATATTATTGAGTTGATAGTTGAGGTTGAAGTATCCAATCCCTTTAAACTGCCCTTCCTCCACGAGTAAAGCGCTCTTTTCGTCCAGCTCCCTTCCACGATCAATTACCAGCATATTTTGCTTTTCGTAACTGTACTTATGAAGGGCTTGTTTTACGCGCTCATTGTATTCTGCAGGAGATTCTTCTTTCACACACGCCCCATTGCATTTTTTGATGCTGTAGTTGAAACAGGCGCCGTTTCCGGTATGGATTCCTGTGTACTTCTGGCACAGGTTATACTCTTCCACAAGGTTGGAGACCAAAGCTTTTGCCTGTTGAAGATTGGTAAAAGTAGTTACACTTTTCTTCCGTCGATCGGCTTTCCCTATTTTGAGATTAATAAACCCGTCGTCGTCTTTTGACTGGTACAGGGCATAAGAAAAGATATTCCTGGAAAGGGATTTGTTATACTTCGGCTTATTTCTTTTTATCTCCTCATTTTCTTTAAGCAGGGCGTTCAATTCATTGCCTGTAGCCTCATAACTTATGGATGCAACCTCTTTCTGGATCTCCAAAGATTTCCTGTTCTCATTGGTGAAGTGTTGATTCACCCGCTTTTTGATGTTCTTGCTTTTTCCAATGTAAATGATATCTCCTTCGGAATTATGCAAATAATAAACTCCGGTGATCGAGGGAAGTTCTTCAAGTAGCCGGATTAGCTTCGTATCCATCTGAAGTTTTGGTGCATTGCGAACCGAACTTTTGAGGATCTCTTTTTCTGAATCTTTTGCCAGCAGCATCTTAAACAGCTTTACCGTGGCCTGGGCGTCTCCGTTGGCGCGGTGTCTGTCACTAAGGGGAATTCCAAGGGATCTAACGAGTTTACCCAAACTGTAAGAAGGCAGCCCCGGAATAAGTTTTTTGGAAAGCTCCACCGTACATAAGCTTTGTCTTTCAAAATCAAAGCCAAGGCGACTAAATTCTGTGCGCAGGATTCGGTAGTCAAATTTTGCGTTGTGGGCCACCAGGATGGCTCCATCGGTTACCTCTACGATTCGCTTTGCTACCTCGTAGAATTTTGGTGCCTGGCGTAGCATATCATTGTTGATACCTGTAAGGCCAACAACAAATGGCTGAATTGGGATTTCGGGATTTATTAGGCTTATAAATTGATCAACGACTTTGTGACCGTCAAATTTATAGACAGCAATCTCTGTAATTCCCTCTTCATTATACTTCCCGCCGGTAGTTTCTATGTCTAAAATTGCGTACAAATGCTAAATACCCTATTAATTATAATTTCTTTCTCCAAATATTGAACTTCCTACCCTTATCATTGTACTGCCGCATTCAATGGCGATCTTGTAGTCACCACTCATTCCCATCGATATTGTGGTAAAGGAATCATACCTGGATTTCAACTCTTCAAAAGTAGTCTTTAAAAAGCTGAATTCCTTTCTAATTTTTTCTTCTTTCTCGGTAAGGGTTGCCATCCCCATCAAGCCAACTATCTTAACATGAGACATCTCGCGGTAGGCGTCTGACTGAAGTATACTTTCTGCTTCATCAACATCTATTCCATATTTAGTGTCTTCTTCGGCTATTTTGATCTGTAGAAGACAAGGGATAGTGCGGTTGTATTTTTCGGCTTGTTTTTCGATCTCCTTAAGCAGCTTCAGGGAATCAACAGCGTGGATGAGGTCAACAAATTCGGCCATGTACTTCACCTTATTGCGCTGCACGTGACCTACCATATGCCATTTAATATCCTTTGGAAGTTGTTCCCACTTCTCTGTCATTTCCTGGATCTTGTTCTCACCAAAGATCCTGTGCCCGGTATTATAGGCTTCTAAAATGTCACTTTCGGGTTTGGTTTTGGAAATAGCGACAAGAGAGACCTCTTCGGGTATTTCCGCTTTTATTCTTTTTATGTTTTCTGAAATGCTCATAAATCTCTAAAATTCGTAAACGGTGAGACCGCTTCTCAGTTTTGGCTCAATACAAGTGCTTTTGGGTGGCATAGTGAGACCTGCATCGGCGATTTCTTTGATCTCTTCAATGGTGAGGGGCAACATTCCGAAGCCAACGGCAAATTCTCCTTCATCTACCGCCTTCTTTACGTCAAAACTTTCGTTCCTCCCGGGAAGGTAAGATATTCTATTGTCATTTTTGAGATCTTCAATGCCTAATATAGGTTTGAGGATCTTGATGAACAGGATGTAAGGATCCAGGGCGCTCAACGAATCAGTGAACTCATAGTTCGTCTTGCGCAGGTAAAGTGAGTAATATTCGCCATCCAGGTACATCGAAAAATGATGTTTTTTGGAGGGTTTATAATACTGTGTTCCGCGGTTCTCGATGCGAAACCATTCGTCCAGCTTAATTAGAAACTCCTCTTTTCCCAGCCCATTGAGATCCCGTATCAACCTGTTGAACTCGTAGAGTCTAAGGTTGCTTTCGGCGATCATATAGCTAAGGAAAAAATTATAAGGTTCCTCTCCGGTGTGATTTGGATTCTTTTCCCGTGACTCTTTCGCCAGTAACCAGGAAGAGGCGCTTCTATGATGCCCATCGGCGATATAAACAGATTTCATACGCTCAAACTCCTGCCTTATTTTCTCTGTTCTTTCGGGATCATCCACTACCCACATGTAATGAATATCGCGGTTGAGGGAGGAGAATTCATATTCCGGCCTTTCCTGCATTACCTGTGTAGTAATTTCATTGATCACAGGGCTGTCCGGGTAGGTGAGAAGCACCGGTTCGGTATTAAAACCTACTGTTTTAAGGTAGTCCTTAAAAAGTTGTTCCCGGTGAGAAATAGTATCCTCGTGCTTTCTAATTACATTATTTTCATAATCTTCAACACTTGTGGCAGCAATAATTCCGCAGTAGACCTGCTCCCGGGAAATAGTCTTGTAAAGGTAATATGCCGGCTTTCCATCCTGAATAAAAACCTCTTCCTCCTTAAACTCAAGGTAGCGGTTCTTTACAAGCTGAAATCGCTCACTTCCAGATATTTCCTTCTGAAATTTATAACCGGGATTGATGATATGAAGAAAAGAAAAGGGATTGTGTTCCAGCTGAAATCTCACTTCTTCCACCGAATATTCCTGGTAGGGGCGCGAAGCCACAAGGCCCACCTTGTCCCGCGAAGGCCGGACTGCCTTAAAAGGAATTATTTTTGCCAAATGCTGCTCAAATTAAATAGGTTCGAAAAATCCCTTTTTTAAGAGGTAAATTGTGGGGAAACTTTTTCAGCTTTCCTGCTTTCGGAATAGTCATAAAACCCTTCTCCCGATTTTACTCCAAGTTTTCCTGCCTGTACCATATTCACAAGAAGTGGACAGGGAGCGTATTTTGGATTTTTAAAGCCGCTGTACATCACCTCCAGGATTGAAAGACAAACATCCAGCCCAATAAAATCTGCAAGTTGTAGCGGTCCCATAGGATGTGCCATTCCCAGTTTCATTACGGTGTCAATTTCCTGAACACCCGCAACACCATTGTAAAGGGTTTCTATAGATTCGTTGATCATTGGCATAAGAATGCGGTTGGCAACAAACCCGGGATAATCATTTACTTCAACAGGTTCTTTTTTTAGCTTTTTTGAAAGCTCCATGATGTTCGAAGTGACCTCGTCGCTTGTGCTGTAACCACGAATGATCTCTACCAGCTTCATCACCGGCACAGGATTCATAAAGTGCATTCCTATAACCCTTTCCGGGTTAGATACTGCAGCTGCGATCTTAGTGATCGAGATCGAAGAGGTATTGGAAGCCAACACAGTATCGGCAGCGCAAAGCTCGTCTAGCTGCTTAAAAATGGATAATTTTAGATCCACATTTTCTGTAGCTGCTTCCACAACCAGATCCACATTTTTTACTCCTTCAGAAATTTGGGTAAAAGTGGTGATGTTGTTTAGTGTATTTTTTTTGTCTTCTTCAGAAATCTTCTCTTTGGACACCATACGGTCAAGGTTGCCGGAGATAGTGTTCATACCTTTTTCAAGGCTTTTTTCTGAAATATCAATAAGATTTGTTTTGTAACCGAATTGGGCAAAAGTGTGGGCAATTCCATTACCCATAGTTCCTGCACCAATGACTGCTATATTTTTCATAGAAAGTATTAGTTAAATGAATTTATAATTTGTTTTGCCACACGCAAAGCCTGCGTTCCCTGCTCGAGACTCACAATTGGAGTAGTGTCGTTCTCAATAGCATCGGCAAAAGAATTTAGCTCGTCTAAAATGGCATTATTGGGGTTCACCTGCGGATTGTCAAAATAGATCTGCTTTTTTAAACCTTCGGCATTTTGAAGGATCATATCAAAATCTCCCGGTTCTTCGGGGGCATCTTTCATCTTCACCACCTCACATTTCTTTTCCAGAAAGTCTACAGAAATATAAGCGTCCCGCTGAAAAAATCTTGCCTTCCGCATATTTTTTAGGGATATCCTGCTGGCAGTAAGGTTGGCCACACAGCCATTCTCAAATTCTATACGCGCGTTGGCAATATCTGGAGTATCACTAATGACTGAAACTCCGTTGGCTTTGATCTCCTTAACTTCAGATTTTACCACGCTAAGAATGGCATCTATGTCGTGGATCATAAGGTCCAGCACAACCGGAACATCGGTTCCCCGCGGATTAAATTCCGCCAGGCGATGCGCCTCGATGAACATGGGATTTTCAATCTTATCTGCAACGGCTTTAAAAGCCGGATTGAATCTTTCCACATGTCCTACCTGGCCTTTAACCTTGTACTCCTTAGCTAATTTCACCAGCTGTTCGGCTTCCTCTACGGTGTTGGTAATGGGTTTTTCAACAAACAGGTGCTTTCCTGCTTTGATGGTTTTTTGTCCCACCTCGAAGTGAGAAAGAGTAGGAGTGACCACATCAACAACATCTACTGCAGCTATGAGCTCATCAAGATTGTTGAAATATTTGTATCCAAATTCTTCTTCTACCTTGCGGCCACTTTCTTCATCTATATCGTAAAAACCAACCAGATCATATTTTTCAGATTCTTTCAGCAAACGCAGATGAATTTTTCCTAAGTGTCCTGCACCCAGGACGCCGGCTTTTAGCATAATTATAAGGTTTTCAACAAAAATAACATTTCTTGCACTAAAGCCAATCCAATTACAGGTGAATAAAAGAGGACATTCCCATTTTTTCTTTAACCTGAGGTATTCTTTATGTAATTTTGGCCCTCAAAAGCAAAAAAGGGTGCGAAAAGATACGCTTAAACATCAGGGGAAAAGAATGCAGCTGGCAAAGGTTGTGGAAAACAAAGGCGTTAAGGATGAGAAGGTGCTGGATACCATCAAAAAAATCCCAAGGCACCTGTTCATGGACAGTAGTTTTGAAGATCATGCTTACCAGGACAAAGCATTTCCCATTGCTGCCGACCAGACTATCTCCCAACCCTATACGGTCGCTTTTCAAACTGAAGTGCTGCAGGTAAACAAAGGAGATATGGTGCTGGAAATTGGTACCGGCAGTGGATATCAAACCGCTGTGCTCTGCGAACTTGGAGCAAGGGTTTACAGCATTGAAAGGCAGCAGGAACTTTTTAAAAGAACAAAGCTTTTCCTCTCTAAAATAGGATATCGTCCACGATATTTAGCTTTTGGGGATGGCTATAAAGGCCTGCCCGATTATGCCCCTTTTGACAGGATTATCGTTACTGCGGGAGCTCCTTTTGTTCCAAAGCCATTACTTAGTCAGTTAAAAGTAGGAGGGAGGATGGTGATCCCGGTTGGAAAGGACACGCAGGTAATGACACTTTTCGAAAGAAAATCTGAAACCGAATTTGAAAAAACTGAATTCGGGAACTTCAGGTTTGTGCCTTTGCTGGAAGACAGGAATTAGTGTTCAGTCATCAGTGATCAGTGTTCAGGCGAGCAGCAGAGCGGAACAAGTTTTTTTGGAAATCCGGACGAAGATTAAAAGATCTCCAGGAATTTTAACCCGAAAATAAAAGCTCCTTTATGGTTTCCGCTGTGTTGGGAAACCACGTAGTCCAGTCGTAAAAACCGGAATTTTCCGAAGCCGAGATTGTCCAGCCCAATAGAATATTCAGAGTAAGGTGCAGTTCCTTCCGTAGATAAAGCGTGAGCGCCAATCACCAAATTATAATTAAGACGGTTGATCAATGGAACTCTTCCCAGGATATAACCCTGGAAATTATGTTCCACATGTCCTTCCACATAATTTTTATTGGTGCTTAGAGCGTAGTAAGGCAGTAAATTAAATTTCCCCAGGTAATTGGAAGAAGTCCCGATCCTGGTTTGGTTTCCGTCAAAATGCCGGTAATCTAAAAAAGAAAGTTCTTCATTACCAAAAAAAGTTCCGCCGGTAATGCTGTAGCCCAATTCCCCTTTATTAGCTACCGTGAACTCCTGCAGCAAATTGAGCCTCAAATGGTCAAAATTATATTCCGAAATATTAGCGCCTAAACCTTTGTCATACCTGATGGTAAGACTGGGATAATCTTCATTTTTAATATTGAATTTGGCGTTTGGGTAACTCAAATATTTTTGCGCGAATTCAATCTTTGCGGCCAGCGAAATTTTAAAGATCTCGTGTTCCACAAAAGGAGCGGAATTTTCATTATTCGGCTGCAGCGGATTATTGGACGTATATTCCCGCTCATCCCAATCGATGAGAAAAGCCTTGTCACGATTGTTATAGAGCGGACTTCGATTCTCATAGCTTATAGCTGAAAAGGCAGAAAACCCATTGAACAACTCCTGTTGATAAGAAACTTTTGCGAAATCAAGCTCGTAAAGCTTCAGGTAATTTCTTTCGAAGAAGATGGTCGTAATGCTGTTTAAGGTTTCCGAAATTGGTTCGCGGCTATTGATCTGTTTCACTTCACTTCCTCCTGAAACCGTCAGGATGGGATTAGAAATGTTGTTAAACTTTTGCTGGAAGCCTCCTGAAATCCGGAATTTCTCTTCGCTAAAACCATAACTTGCTTCGCTGAAGATGCGCCAGTACTGGCCGAATGATTCCCCCGTGTCTTTCCTATAAGAAGCTTCGAGGGTAGAGTTATATCCCTGAACGGTATTAATATTTGTATTGAAAATAGGAGAGCCTATGTTAATAGACCATTTTTCGTATGAATTGCTATAGGTATAACCGGTAATAAGATTACCTAACCCAAATTTATTCCGAACATTGTCCAGGGAATCCAGGTAAGGCTTTGATTCTCTCAATTCCTGAAGGCTGTCTTTCCTTATATAATCATTTTGTTCCTCTTCGGTAAGCGGGACAGGCCGAACACTACTCCAGAAGACAGAATCTTTCTTGTTGGCTTCCGGGGCAAAAGAAACGATTTCATTCGTGAAGGTCTTCTTATCCAGTCCGGGAGAAAAGTCATAATTGGTATACGCAGCTGTAAACCTTCCATCTCCTTTGATCCCAAACATATTGAAGGCAAAATCAATGGTCTGGGAAATAGGCACCCAAAGTTGTTCTTTTTCAGAAAAATTAAAGTTCTGCCTAAAAACCAGTTCTTCTATGGGCGGCACTTGTATAGCTTCCCCTGTGGTTTCAAGCTCCACTCCATAAAGTTGCCAGCTATCTTCAATAATGTAAATGAACCCACTAAATACTTTGTCTTTTGGTCGTTTTGGAGTTACCTGGATCTTATTTACCAGATCTCCGCGGTCATTATAGAAAACCCCTTCCAGATTAAAATTGTAATAATTAAAAGCATAATTGGCCAACGGGGAGATCAACTCTGTATTGAGGCTTATGGTATTATTGTAAAAGGAAATATTAGCTTCCTGGGCACTGTTTAAGCTAAAGCCGTTATCGTTGCCGCTCACTTTGGAAGCAATGATCTTCTCTTTAAAATCATTGGGAGCCCTATAGGTTATTTCTGAAATAGTTTCACTCAAATAAACCACTCCGCTTCGGGTGGAGTCAAGTCCGCCACCCAGATCTCCCACTTCCTGACCTAAAATCTTTTCCGGAGCATTTTTTATCCGCCAGAGTCCGCGGGAATAGAAATCGGCAGTATACTCCTGGATTTTTGATCTATGGAATTCCCTTTTTTGAATGGCATTTCTCATGATCTTGTTCGCCGGGTTGTCTCCCGAATTTACAATCACTTCATCCAAAGTGGTTGATTCTTCGGTAAGCTGGGCATTGAGAGTAAAAGGTAAAGCTGTAACAGAAATGGATTTTTTCTCTGTTTTATAACCCAGGAATTGGAAAACTACAGTATAATTTCCTGTTTCAGAAAGGTCTAAATTATATATGCCATTTTCGTTTGAAGTAGTGCCGGAGAAGGTGCCATCAAGGTAAATATTGACATAAGCTAAGGGTGTTCCTTCCTGGTTGGTGACTTTTCCGGTAATTTGAGCCCATCCCGAAAAGCAACAAAGAAACAGCAACAGGGGGAAGTAAAGTTTGTTCAAAAGTCTTTCTTTGATTTACCTGTAATCTTTTTGAATTCTATCCAGGCGCCTTTTGCTTTCCCGATCTTTTATGGTCTCTCGTTTATCGTAAAGCTTTTTACCCTTTGCGAGAGCAATCTGCATTTTTGCAAGTCCGCGGTCATTGATGAAGAGGCGCAATGGGACAATGGTTAATCCTGAATTTTTCACTTCCTTTTCCAGCTTTTTCAACTCTTTACGGTTGAGGAGAAGCTTACGGGCATGTTTTGGATCGTGATTAAAGTAGGTGGCATGCGAATATTCCTGTACCGTCATGTTGATCACGAACAATTCACTATTGGAGAACTCACAGAAACTTTCGGCTATGGAAGCTTTTCCTTCTCTAATAGCTTTGATCTCGGTACCGGCCAACTTTATCCCCGCAATATATTTATCAAGGATCTCATATTCAAACTTCGCTTTCCGGTTCTTAATGTTGATGTCGTTCTTCATATTAACAAAAGTAACAAGCTTTCCCGAAATACAGGCGATTTTAGGGAATTCTTAAAAGCCGGTGTTTAATTTCAGTTTCAGGAATGGAATAGGTATTTTTGTTGTTATACAATTCCCCGATATGAAAAAGTATTTTTTGTTCCTTTTTTTGGTCTCCCTCTTTGCGTGTAACAATGAACCTTCAGCTTCTGAAGCCGACAAAATAATTTCCGCAGTAATTGAAAAAGCAGGAGGTGAGAAGTATAAAAAGGCTGAAATTGAGTTCACCTTCAGAAATAACAAATACACCAGTACAAGAAATAACGGAAAGTACGAATACACCCGAACCATCACCGATTCTACCGGCACTACCTATTATGATGTGCTGAATAATGATGGCTTTACCCGATATCACAAAGACAAGGAAGTAAAACTGTCTGACTCTTTAAAAGGGGTATATTCTGAAAGTGTTAATGCGGTGCATTATTTTGTGCAGCTGCCTTTTGGGCTGAATGATGATGCGGTGATAAAAGAACTGGTGGGGCAGGATACCATTGATAATAAAGTATATCACGAGATCAAAGTGACTTTTGAACAGGAAGGTGGCGGGGTCGACCATGAGGATGTTTATATGTACTGGGTCGAAAAAGATGATTTAACCATAGATTACCTGGCGTACCGATTTTTTGTTAATGACGGGGGAATAAGGTTTAGAAAAGCCGTTAATCCAAGAGAAGTTGGGGGAATTCGCTTTGTAGACTACGAGAATTATAAAACTGAAGAGCTTTCAACTCCACTTGAAAAGCTGGATGACCTTTTCCAGGAAGGAAAGCTTACGAAAGTTTCACAGATCGAGAATGAGATTCTCAATGTTGAGATTCAGGATTAATTGAGGTAGAGTACCTGTGAGGTTCTTTCTCCACCGGGAGTTATAGTTACGATAAAGAGGCTGCCATATTCCTTCTCGTCCAGATCCTGATATTTCTTTTCCTCCAGGACAAGATTGACAAAGGCGGGATTAGTGTTGCTGTGACCTACTACAAGTACAGTTTTTCCTTTTGTCTTTTCCTGAAAGTCTGGATCATTTAATTTCTTTGGATCATAGATCTCCACTGCCTTTTCCTGTGAATCGGCTATTGCTTTTGCGGTACTGTTAGTGCGCTTGTAGTTGCTGGAGAAGATAAGATCAAATTCTACATCTTTAAATATTTCTGCCCACTTTGCTGCCCGCTCTATACCTGCTTCGGAAAGTTGTGGGTCGCGATCCTGTGGATTGCTCTCATCTTTCTCGGCGTGGCGAATAAAATAATATTGAGTCAAAGTTTCCTGCACTGGCGGTTCTATAGGATGTAAAGAAGTTTCTCCTAAAGATAAGAATGAAATTAATAAGATGAAAAATGCCTTCATAAGATTAATCTTTTGGGTTGTACTCCATAAGGATCACCTGGTTCAACTGTTGACCCATGGAGTTGAAATTATTATCAGAAATAAGGATAAGGCTTTGGTTACCATTGGGGAGAGTGGGGCCAAAAGTAATGCCTTCAATATTGTCAATGATCTCCTGACTCAGGAAATCTTTAGCCCACTTGAAGTCATAAAGCAGGGTTTTCTTCGCAGGATTATTGAAAGAAACCCGGAGGTTATTTATATCCAAAGTATTGGTCGCCAAAGTAGCATCAACATCAAAGATCCTCACTGTGTTTCCTTTTTGACCATGTCCTGCGGCAAATCCTCTTTCAAGGATGAGAAATTTATTGGGTGCGTATTCCAATAGGTCGGTTACTCCATTTACAGCAAAATACAACCATGGGATCTTTGCAATGCGTTCCAGTCTGTATGGAAATTGTTTGGTCGCAGTCTGGGTTTTCTTGTCAAAATAGGTGATCCTCACAGGAGATTTCGTAGGATAAAGCTTTGGCTTGGGACCATCGGTTACCAAGGGTAGTTCCATAGCTGCCCAAACTCCCTTTCCATCGAAAGAGGCTGCAAGGCCTTCCAGAGTCCCGTTGTTACGGGGTTCTTTAACGCTTTCGGCTAAAAGGTTTTCAGGTAAGGCAAAAGAAGATTCAAAATTTCCCCTTTTTGACACCTTAAAAAGCATTGGGTCTTTGTTGCTGTTAATGTTCCCTTCACTGCTTAACAGGAAATTTTCATTTTCAGGTTCAAAAAGAATACTTTCAAGATCCAGATGCTGATCCTTCAGGTTTTCATCTTGCTTATCAAGAAGGATAACGTCGGTTATCGCCACAGTATCGATCTTTTCTTCGGAAATTTCCATCTCTGCAACATATATACGTGGGTTGGAAGGATGATCACTCACCATATAAAAAATGCCGTCGTGGTAATCAATTCCCGAAAGTCCGCCAACTTCAGTGTCCCGAACTTCAAGACCATCTTCAATATTGTAATCATCCAGGAACTTTACCTGAACATTTGAAGTGCTGCCCACTCTGGTGCTCTTACAGCTAATGAGGAGAGAGACAAAAATTGTGAGGAAGAATATCTTTTTCATGGGGCTAAAAATAACAAAATCTTAAGAGCAAAATATGAGATTTTTAAAGTTGTTCACGCTTGTTTCTCTGTACTTTTATTTTAAACCATAAAAACTGAAATTATGAATAATGATCAATTAGAAGGAAAATGGAAACAGATAAGGGGTGAGTTCAAACAAAAGTACGGTGATCTTACCGACGATGATACGACTTACCGGGAAGGACAATTCGATGAAATGATTGGACGGCTGCAGGAAAAGACCGGTCGCTCCAAGGAAGAATTGAGGAAGGAAATAGACAGGTGGTAAATTTCAAATAAAAAAGCTTTTTAGAGTTTGATCCACGTAACCCTGGTTTTTTTCAGGTTCAAATTAGATCTGAATCAAATCAGGTTTAAAACGAAAAAACCGTCATTCTGATTACATTCAGAATGACGGTTTTTCATTTACACAGCCTCTTTTATTACTGGGCTATTTCTTCCTGGTTTCTAAAGACCAGTTCATTATTGAAGGAGTCCAGCAGAATTATACTGTCTGTATGGATTTTTCCGCTTAGGATCTCTTTCGAGAGTTTATTAAGAACCTCTTTTTGAATAGTTCTCTTCACTGGTCTTGCTCCATACTGAGGATCATAACCTTTTTCGGCCAGGTCGGAGATGGCTTCGGTGGTAGCATCAAGGGTTATTCCCTGTTTTGCAAGCATCTTTCTTACTCCTTTTAACTGAAGTCCTACAATTTCCTGAATATCCTTCCTGGTAAGAGGAGTGAACATTACAATATCATCAATCCTGTTGATGAATTCAGGTCTTACACTCTGTTTTAAAAGAGCCAGCACTTCCACTTTGGCGCTTTCCATAGCCAGATCTACATTCTTTTCGGTGTCAAATTTCTCCTGGATAATATGAGAACCCATATTTGAGGTCATGATGATGATCGTGTTTTTAAAGTCGGCGAGGCGTCCTTTATTATCTGTAAGCCTTCCTTCATCAAGGACCTGTAACAGGATGTTGAAAGTATCGGGATGAGCTTTTTCGATCTCATCAAGCAGAATGACCGAATAAGGTTTTCTTCTTACAGCTTCTGTTAGTTGTCCGCCTTCATCATAACCCACGTATCCCGGAGGCGCTCCCACGAGCCTGCTTACCGCATGGCGCTCCTGATATTCACTCATATCAATTCGCGTCATAGCACTCTCGTCATTAAAAAGATAATCGGCAAGGGCTTTGGCGAGTTCGGTTTTACCTACCCCGGTTGTACCAAGGAAAAGGAAGGAACCAACTGGCTTTTTTTGATCCTGTAATCCCGCACGGCTTCGGCGTACCGCATCACTTACTGCCTGTATGGCTTCGTCCTGCCCTACAACCCTTCGGTGAAGCTCGTCTTCAAGTTTGAGAAGTTTCTCCCTATCGGTCTGCAACATCTTGGTTACCGGTATACCCGTCCATTTAGCTACTACTTCAGCGATATCCTCATTTGTGACTTCTTCCTTGATAAGGGTTTTTCCTTTTTGGTTTTCCTCCAGTTGCTGTTGAAGTTCTGCCAGCTTTTCCTGTTCTTCTTTTATTTTTCCGTATCGCAGCTCGGCTACCTTGCCATAGTTGCCTTCTCTCTCGGCACGTTCTGCCTCAAGTTTATATTCCTCTACTTTAGATTTCGCAGTCTGTATATTGTCAACAACCTCTTTTTCGTTTTTCCATTGAGCATTGAGTTCATTGCGCTCATCTTTATAATTGGCAAGATCTGCTCTAAGGGATTTTAATTTATTTTCATCATTTTCCCTTTTAATGGCCTCCAATTCGATTTCCAGCTGCATGATCTTACGATCGAGTACATCCAGTTCTTCGGGCTTAGAGTTGATCTCCATGCGCAATCTGGAAGCAGCTTCATCCATTAGGTCAATAGCTTTATCGGGAAGAAAACGATTCGTGATATATCGCTGGGACAGTTCTACTGCCGCAATGATCGCCTCATCTTTTATACGCACTTTATGGTGGGTTTCGTACTTTTCTTTGATCCCGCGCAGGATGGAAATAGCGCTTTCGGTATCGGGTTCGTCAACTATAATTTTCTGAAAACGACGCTCCAGTGCCTTGTCCTTTTCAAAGTATTTTTGATACTCATCCAGGGTTGTTGCACCAATAGCGCGCAATTCCCCACGGGCAAGAGCGGGCTTTAGAATGTTGGCCGCGTCCATTGCTCCCTGTCCGCCACCGGCACCTACAAGAGTGTGGATCTCATCAATGAACAGCACAATATTCCCCTCACTGGAAGTAACCTCTTTGATTACCGCTTTAAGTCTTTCTTCAAATTCCCCCTTATACTTCGCACCTGCGATCAAGGCTCCCATATCCAGGGAAAAGATTTGCTTGTCCTTAAGGTTATCGGGAACATCTCCTGAAATTATCCTGTGGGCAAGACCTTCGGCTATAGCTGTTTTACCAACCCCGGGTTCTCCAACCAGCATAGGGTTGTTCTTGGTTCTTCGGGAAAGGATTTGAAGTACCCTGCGAATTTCTTCATCCCTGCCTATAACGGGGTCAAGCTTTCCTTCCTCGGCAAGCTTGTTTAGATTATTTGCGTATTTGTTTAGGGAATTATATGTTTCTTCGGCGCTTTGAGAAGTGACATTTTCTCCCTTACGCAATTCCTGGATCGCAGCCTTAAATCCTTTTTCTGTTGCGCCCTGGTCTTTCAGGATTTGAGAAACTTTGCTTGAGGATCCAAAAATGGCTAAAATAAGGTGCTCTACAGATACGTATTCATCCCCCATTTTCTTGGCGATGGAAGAAGCATCATTTAAAGTTCTGGAAGATTCCCGGGAGAGCATGATGTCCCCGCCGCTTACTTTCGGAAAGCTCTGCAGGGTTTTATCCAGGATCTGCTGAAAAAGCCCCACATTAATATTTAATTTCTTCAGAAGAAAGGGAGCTACATTCTCATCTACCAGGGTGATGGCTTTAAATATATGTTCGTTCTCTATCTGCTGATGTCCCAATTCCTGGGCCAGCTGCTGGGCCTTCTGTATGGCCTCCTGACTTTTAATTGTAAAATTGTTCAAATTCATAGTAGTCGTGTTTGGTCTTTTTTACTGAAGCTAAGCAAAGCATGTACCAGCAGCGGGAAGCAGACATAATGGCTGATAACGGGAAAAAAGTAATGACTTTTTGTCTCTTATAAAGATACTAAACTTTGGCTTTTCTACTCGAAAAATCACCTGAATTTACTATTTTACACAGTTCAAGAAAAGTGTAACTAAAACATTCAAAAATGGGATTATTTGATAAAGTTTTTAAAAGCGAACGCGATATAGCAAAGAAGGAAATAGAGGAGGTGCCATGGCATGCCCTTACCGAGAGCAAACAGCTGGATGAGATCGAGAAAGAGTCTGAAAAGCAGCCCGTGGTCATCTTTAAACATTCCACCAGCTGTGGAATAAGCAGGATGGTTTTGAAGAATTTCGAAAGGGGATATGATCTTCCAAAAGATAAGGAAGTAAAACTGTACTTTTTAGATCTTTTAGCCAACCGGAATATTTCAAACGAGGTGGCGAATCGATTTGGGGTGAGACACGAAAGCCCGCAAATGATCATCCTAAAAGATAGAAAAGTAGTTCATCATGCCTCGCATCATTCCATCGAGCTGGAAAGTGTGAAGGAACATATTTAGTACAATTTTTGGACGTTAAGTTAATCTTCTGAAATCGAGTTAAATGTATTATAATCAGTCTTTTATATGCTCATTAACAGAGTATATTTAGAGCTGAATCATTAATAATTCAAAAACCTGTATTATGGAAGAGAGAAGAGAAGACCGTAACAAAGATCGTATTCAATCACAAAGGCAGCAAAAGCACGAGGACCCCGCTAAGAATCCGGCTAAGCATGCTGCGGGCGATCACGACAAGCAGAAAAAAGAAGATGCTGAAAGAGGTAGGGAAATTGACCGCGATCGCAATAAGGAAGACCGCAGTAGGAGAGATGAAAACAGATAAAGTCTTTTTAATTAAAGCAAAAAGAGCCGCAAATTTGCGGCTCTTTTTTATGACTTACATTCCTTATTTTTTCTTCTCAAAAACAGGAAGCAGTTTAGTGCTCACTTCGCCAAAACCAATTCGGTAATTTTCTTTCTGGCAATGACCGCGCATTATTACGGTATCATTATCATCAATAAAAGTACGGGTGCTGCCATCGTTAAGCTTCACAGGTTTTTCACCTTTCCAGGAAAGTTCAAGCATAGAACCATACGAATCTGGAGTTGGGCCCGAAATTGTACCCGATCCCATCATATCTCCCGAGATTACAGGACATCCATTAACCGTATGGTGAGCCAGTTGCTGACTCATATTCCAGTACATGTATTTAAAGTTGGACTTTGAGACTCTGGTTTCTTCACCATTTTCTGGCTGGATAAAAACTTCCAGGTCAATATCGAAACTCTTTTTTCCGCTGGTTTGCAGGTAAGGCAACAATTTCTTTTCAGGTTTTGGACTTTCCACTCTAAATGGGTCAAGAGCATCAAGGGTCACGATCCATGGGGAAACTGAAGAGGCAAAGTTCTTTGCCAGGAATGGCCCCAGTGGAACATATTCCCAGGTTTGAATATCTCTTGCGCTCCAGTCATTGAACAGGACCAGTCCAAAAATATAATCTTCGGCTTCATCTATGGGAATAGGTTCTCCCAGGTGATTGGCATCTGTAGTTATAAAAGCCATTTCCAATTCAAAATCTATCCTTTTTGAAGGTCCGAAAACGGGCTCATCAGCATCCTTGGGCTTTGTTTGGCCCTGTGGACGGTGAATCGGAATTCCGCTGGGAACGATCGAAGAACTTCTTCCGTGGTATCCCACAGGAATATGTAGCCAGTTTGGCAACAAAGCATTTTCGGGATCGCGGAACATGGTTCCCACGTTGGTAGCATGCTCTTTGCTCGAATAAAAATCGGTATAATCGCCTACCTGTACAGGCATTTGCATTTCGATCTCATCGAGACCAAACAAGACCACCTTTCGGTGTTCTTCGTGGTCACGAAGCTTGTCGTTGCTGGCATCAAAGATTTCGGCAATGCGGTTTCTTACCAATCTCCAGGTCTTTTTCCCGTCAGATATAAAATCGTTTAGAGTATCCTGAAGAAAAATATCATCGGTAAGCGGGATACCTTCAAAGTAGCCCAGCTGGTGCAGGGCTCCAAGGTCAATGGCGGTATCACCTATGCGGGTTCCAATAGTGATGATATCATCCCTTGTCAGGAAAACTCCGAAGGGAATATTTTGAATAGGGAAATCAGAATTTTCGGGTACTTCCAGCCAGGTTTTTCGTGTAGGGTCGTTAGCTGTAATGGACATAATAAATGTTGGTATTTTGTTAAAATCAATTCGAACCAAATATATTATTTTCTTACTAAGAACCGAATGTATTTGTTATTTTTGAGTATTATTTAACGTAAAAAATGCATATGCAAAGGGATAACGAATTATTTGATTTAATACAAGCAGAAAAGGAAAGGCAACTTAATGGTCTAGAGCTAATTGCAAGTGAGAATTTCGTAAGTGAACAGGTGCTGGAAGCAGCGGGTTCTGTGCTTACGAATAAATATGCCGAAGGTTATCCCGGCAAAAGATATTACGGTGGTTGTGAAGTAGTGGACGAAGTTGAGAACCTTGCCATTGAAAGGTTAAAAGAATTGTTCAATGCCGAGTATGCCAACGTGCAGCCGCATTCCGGTTCGCAGGCAAATACCGCAGTTTTTCACGCCTGTATGAAACCGGGTGATAAATTTCTTGGTTTTGATCTTTCTCATGGTGGACATTTAACTCATGGCTCTCCTGTAAATTTCTCCGGAAAACTTTACGAGCCGGTATTTTATGGTGTAGACAAAGAAACAGGCTTAATCGATTATGATAAGGTAGCCGAAATTGCCAAAAAAGAGAAGCCTAAAATGATCATTGCCGGTGCCTCGGCATATTCCAGGGAGATCGATTATAAGAGGTTCCGAGAAATAGCCGACAGTGTTGGAGCTATTCTTTTTGCCGATATCGCTCATCCTGCAGGTTTGATCGCAAAAGGACTTCTAAGTGATCCTATTCCTCATTGTCATGTAGTTTCATCTACTACTCATAAGACCTTAAGAGGTCCAAGAGGAGGTATTATCATGATGGGGAAGGATTTTGATAATCCTTTCGGAGAAAAACTTAAAAACGGAAATCTAAAGAAAATGTCTGCCTTGCTTAACAGCGGTGTTTTCCCCGGAAACCAGGGAGGACCGCTTGAGCACATTATCGCCGCCAAGGCAGTGGCTTTTGGAGAAGCACTTACAGATGAGTTTCTTCACTACACTGTACAGGTGAAGAAGAATGCCAAAAGAATGGCCGAAGCTTTTGTGAAAAAGGATTACCACGTGATCTCGGGCGGGACAGATAATCACATGATGCTTATCGATCTTCGTAACAAAAATATCTCCGGTAAAGAAGCTGAAGAAGCTCTTGGAAAGGCCGATATTACCGTGAACAAAAACATGGTTCCTTTTGATGATAAATCTCCTTTCGTGACTTCCGGAATTAGAATTGGTACTCCGGCGGTTACTACCCGTGGACTCAGGGAAGATGATATGGATGCTATTGTAGATCTTGTTGATCGTGTGATCACTAACCATCAAAATGACGAAAAACTGGAGGCTATAAAAGAAGATGTGTTTAACATGATGCAGGGAAAACCTCTTTTTCAAATGTAATTTCCAAATCAAGTCTTGACTCCTGGCTCTTGTAGCGAAGCGGACTTGTCTCTAAAAAATTAGCTGCCTAAGGTCTCTAAAATGGGATTTTTGGCAGCTTTTTTTATTCCTTGATTTCTACAAATTCATAAGCTCCCAAATCGGGATTTTGAGTGCGATCGTTGCCTAAAATATCCTGCGGAACTTGTTGCGCCACATTGGGATCACCTTTGTCAATTGCTGCGGAATTTTCCAGCAGCCGCAAATCATTCTCTTTTGGCGCACTAAAAAGAGGATCTTCATCTAACCAGATATTATTGTAGATCTCACTATTGCTGAAGTCATACCATTTACCTGAAGCCTCTTCTTTGCTGAATTTAATCAGGCTGTGAGAGAAAAATATTTCTGCAGGACCATTCTCATCTATTTCGATGCCTAATTCCCTGTTTTCATTGCCGAAGATGATAGAATTAAAGAATTTCACCTCGAGTGGAACAGGACCTTCTTCAGAAGTATTGGAAATAAAAACGGCCGGAGCCATCCTGAAACTTTGGCTCCAGTAATTACCAATGCTTACATGCTTAAAAAGATGATTTCCGCCGTTGAGGTAGAGGGAAGCCTGTCCGCTGTTGTTGATCACCAGGTTTTCAGCTGAAATGTCGGCTCCTTCAGTTCTTATTCCTGAAATTGCAGAGTTATAGATCTGCACATTCTTTAAGTGGATAGGAGGGGAGTCGGTAGTTTCTTCAGCCAGAATTCCCAGGCTGGCATTGCGAATTGTTACATGCTCAAAAAGGTGATCTTTACTGCCCTTTTGAAGCCAGATCGTTCCCCACTGCCCGGGGATATTCCTGTAAAGGCTCTGTAACCTGTCTCCCTGGAATATCACCTGATTTTCCATTATTTTTGGATCTGTACTTGGTTCGCCTTTGACCCGGATGGAAGCATTTTTAGAAACGAGGATCCCACTGTCGGCATGAAAATGGATTCGGGCACCGGCATTGACCGTTAGGATTTCCCCTTCAGGTACTGCGGCATACCCATAGATCACATAAGGTTTTGTTCGGGTAAGCTGGAGATGTTCCTCTTCCAGATAAAATCCTGAAACCATTTCAGGTTCTCCATCTCCATTCGTGTCGATGGGAATTTTCTCCGGAATTCCCCGTTCATCTTTCTTCGGATATAACAAAATTGCATCCTTCACCAATGTTACCAGCGGTACTTCCTGCAGATGTGAGCGTGATTTGAACTGTAATTTGTCGGTGTACAGGAATTCCGTTTCCTCAAGACCTTCGGAAGGTACAGTGGTTTCTATAAAAATATAAATGCTGTCACGGGCGAGGATCTCGACATTTTCAAACTGAGTACCCGGGAGTCCATCAACATTTAATCTGTAATAGGAGTCTGTTCCGTTCTCCAGAGAGATTTCCGGGATATAAATATCGTCGTTGCTGCGGTTGTATACCTTTAATGAGTAGGTTGCCGTACTAAGGTTACTAAAAACCGTATCGAGAAAAACAGTGTCTTTGGAAAAATGTAAGTTCCCGGTGGTTTCGGTAGTTTCAAAATCGCTGCGGCAGGAGCTCCACAGCACCAGCATCAAGAATATAATGAAGCCGGTTAGCTTTTTCATGTTTTATGGAAGACGGTACGAAGCTCTTCGGTGATCTTTGTGGGTTTCTTTGAATCTGCGTTCAACAGGCACCACATGGATTTCGCGGCGACCAGAATTTCTCCTGTTTTGGCATTTTTGATGTTCACAAACCTTTCGGATGTCACAAAAGTTGTCTCCCCAACATAGGTTTCTATAAGAATTTCATCTCCTAAAAAAGCCTGTTTTTTATAATCGATCTCGTGCCGAATCACCACCCATATAAAATCATTTTTGAGTTGCTCTGTGGCTCTTACTTCCCAGTGCTCTTTGGCAATATCCTGTATCCATTGTACATATCGCACGTTATTAACGTGGTGGAGATCATCAAGATCTTCCTCTACTACCGTTCTTTGATGCGTATAGGTTTCTGCAGGTACTACCATCTAATTCTTAATTATTTTTACTTCAAAAAGAGTGTCCCAGTCTTTCCCGGTAACATAGAGTTTTTCATTTTTGGAGTCATAAGCAATCCCGTTAAGCACATCGTTTATCGGGTCAAGATCTTCGGTATTTCCAAGTTGATCTCTGAGCCCAGAAAAGTTGATAAGCCCTTCAATGGCTCCATTTTCAGGATTTATTATAGCTACTCCGTCCTTTTGATAAGTATTGGCGTAGATCTTTCCATCCACCCATTCCAGTTCGTTTAGTTGAGTGGCTACAGTACGGTGAGTAACCGTTTGTATAAAATCTTTTTCGGGTACTAAAGGGGAGGAGGGATCGAGAAACCAGATTTTTTCTGTTCCGTCACTTTTATAGATCGTATTGCCATCATTGGCCAGTCCCCAGCCCTGTTCACTCATATTATATTCAAATTCCCCTGTTTTTTCGAAAGTCTCCACGTCATAGATAAAACCTTTTCCTTCTTTCCAGGTAAGCTGATAGATCTTATCATTTAAAATGGTAATTCCTTCAGCGAAAAATTCGGGAGAAATATCAATTTTTTGAAGTACTTCTCCTGTCTCTAGATCTACTTTTCTTAAAGAAGAGCTGCCGTAATGGCCTGTACTTTCGTATAATTCGTCATTATAAAATTCAAGGCCCTGCGTGTAAGCATCTGTAGCATGGGGATATTTGTTTATGATCTCGTAGGTATAAGTTACAGGGGCAGTGTCATTAAAAAGGGTAATTTCCTTTGGCATTTCAACTGACGCTTCATTTTTGAAAATACGGGCAGTAAGATTCCATTTGCCCAGTTTCTCGTCTTTGAAGGTGTAATTAAGGGATTCCTGACCAATTGTTTTTGCCAGTCGTTGTTCTCCCAAAAAGTAGATCACCGAATCTTTTTCACCTTCTACCTGAGCCTGTATGCTTTCTCCAAGCTTAAATTCCGTCTTATTTTCGGCAATATTGAGGGTATAGCTGCTTTCCGAATCTTCTGGATCACTTCCGCAGGAAAAAAGATAAGCACTTAAAATAATCAAAAAGAGGGAGTTATAAACCTTCATGTCAAACAGTTATTTTTCTGTGAGCTAAATTAAAGAATTCGGTTTAGAAAATACTTGCAAAAAGTATGAAAGGTTGTATATTTGCCCCGGCAAGTCCCACACAACCAGCTCCTGCTGAATCCCCCAGGGCGGGAACGCAGCAAGGGTAAGTGGTCGTAGCGGTGTGATGTGGGTAGCTTGCCATTTTTTGTTTCCATAAGTCAGATTTATTGCATCTTTGCAGCATGACAGAAACACCTTCAAAAGTGGTGCTTATTACAGGAGCATCTTCAGGAATTGGTAAAGCTATAGCCGAATTCCTTCAGTCAAAGAATTTTACAGTTTTTGGAACCAGCCGCAATCCCGGCAGGCAGAAATCTTCATTTCCGCTGGTCGCTCTCGATGTTACCAAACCTGAAACTATAAGCTCGGCAGTTGCTGAAGTAATATCTTCCGCAGGAAAAATTGATATCCTTATTAATAATGCGGGCATTGGAATTACCGGGCCCATAGAAGAAACCCCCGATGAGGAGATCAAAAAGGCTTTTGATACGAACTATTTTGGTCCCGTCAATGTAATTAAAGCCGTGCTTCCGGAAATGCGCAAAAACAACAGCGGACTCATTATCAATGTGACCTCTATCGCCGGATACATGGGACTTCCTTACCGCGGAATATATTCAGCTTCAAAAGGGGCTTTAGAGATCACTACCGAAGCTTTCCGAATGGAACTTAAGGATTTTAATATCAAGATGACCAATATTGCTCCCGGCGATTTTGCAACCAATATCGCTGCCGGAAGGTATCATGCTCCAGTGGTAAAGGGTTCTCCATATGAGGAGCCTTATGGGAATACGCTAAAAATAATGAATCAACATGTGGATGAAGGCAAAGACCCTCTTTTAATGGCCCGTGCGATCTACAGCATCATTCAGGAGAAAGATCCTAAAATACATTATAAGGTAGGGGAGCCGTTGCAGAAATTTTCGATTGCCCTGAAGCGGGTGCTGCCCGATAAAATTTACGAGAAATTACTCCTAAAGCATTATAAATTGTAGTTTTGCAGAAGTTCGAAAAATTGCATTTTTCGGCACTCTTTAATCATTATAACAACACACTATGAAATTTTTTATTGACACTGCCAATCTTGACCAGATAAAGGAAGCCCAGGACCTTGGGGTTCTTGACGGGGTGACCACAAACCCTTCTCTTATGGCTAAAGAAGGTATCACCGGAAAAGAGAACATCATTGCTCATTACAAGAAAATTTGCGAGATCACCACCGGAGATGTTAGTGCCGAAGTAATCGCAACCGACTTTGACAATATTGTTAAAGAAGGAGAGGAGCTTGCTGCCCTTCACGACCAGATCATTGTAAAAGTACCTATGATCAAGGAAGGAATAAAGGCGATCAAATATTTTAGTGATAAAGGGATCAAAACAAACTGTACTCTGGTATTTTCTGCAGGACAGGCGCTTTTAGCTGCTAAAGCCGGTGCGACTTATGTTTCTCCTTTTATTGGAAGACTGGATGATATTTCTACAGATGGGTTGAACCTTATCATGGAAATTCGCCAGATCTATGATAACTATGGATTTGACACTCAAATTCTTGCAGCTTCTGTAAGACACACAATGCACGTCATTGATTGTGCGAAGATTGGTGCAGATGTGATGACAGGACCACTTTCGGCCATCACAGGTTTACTTAATCACCCTTTGACAGATATTGGTTTGGAGAAATTCCTTGCAGATCATAAGAAAGGGAACTAAGGTTCCAAAAATGACATTTTACAAGCCTTTTTTCTTCGGAAGAAAGGCTTTTTTAGTTCAGGAATTCCAGAAGTCGGGATTCAAAATCGGGAGAGGAAAGGTATATATCTCCCACTTCAACTTCTCCGGAAGCATTTAGAAAGAGTATTTTGTCAAGGAAATAGCTGAAAAATTCTTTTTCGATGCTGGTGGTTCCTAACTGGAATTCGGTTTCGGGATTGTATCCGTTCTGTCTCACTGCCACCCGCCATGCCGGCTCTTCCTCGAGATCAAGATTAATACCTATAAAATTAATTTCTGGATATTTTTTCCTGTATTGGTTGATTAGCCTGTGTTCCTCCTGATGCCCTTCAGAATAAACAGACCATAAAAAGATCACGGTTGGTTTATCAATGATTTCTCCCATTTCCATGAGTTCCCCGGCCATGTTAAGCAATGGAACACCTTCCAGGGAGGTTCCCGGTAAATATGCTAATTGAATGGTACCCAGTTGTTTCATTTTCTGAATATCCTCTTCTGGCATGTTTTGCTCCTGTAGCTCCCTCAGGATGGATATAATGTCTTCCCTGCTTTTTGCCATTACGATCCCCCTTACTGCAATTTTTTCCAGGATCTCTTTTCTTAGCGTTGGCGCTTCTACAAGTTCCCCGGCTTTTTGCAGTCGCGCTTTTACGTTATCCACATTGGTAAGACTGTAGCAGTCATCTTTATCAAGGCCGCTGGTTGCGCACCAGGAAAGGGAATGATTGATTAAATAATTCTCCAAAAACCTTTTATAAGCCGGGCTGGATTGTAAAGCTTCACAATTGAAATCTATGTCTTTCCTGTAGTCGTGAAACCCCTCGGGAAATTCTTTTGAATACTCTTTATAATATTTATTCACCAGGTAAGTATATCTTTCCTTTAGATCATTGTTCTCATAGGTGATAATATTACTGGAGACCCCGACAAAATCCTCAGAGAAATTCCTTTTTTCAGATTCCCTGTTTAAGGTATTGAAACGTTCATGTTTAATAGAATCTGCTTTTTTAAGAAATACTTCGGGTGGATATTCATGGAAAGAAAGCAGGAGCTGGGAATTGTTCACGTCTTTCAGGAACATTTCAGTAAGAAAATTATTTTTTTCATTACCTCTTCCGCTAAAGTGCAGCGACTCATCAAAAGCAAGTGTGTTTACTCTCAACAGCAGGCTGTCGCCGGGTGAAAGGTAAATGTTCTGCGTCTCTGGTTTGTGTTCCAGTAGATAAAGACCTCTTTTTGCATTTTCTATTTTGTAGCTGAACCGGTTCTCATTATCCAGGGGTATCGAATCCAGAATACTGCCGTTATTCTTAATTACAATATATTCTGTAGTGGGATTTATAATTTTTCCTCCAATATAAGTATGAGCAGGAAGGTCATCTTTGGAGTTTTTGCAGCCAGTAAAAAAAAGATTTAAACACAGCAAAAGCAGAGCTGGCAGGGCATAGCGAGAAATATTTGTTCTTTTACTTTTCAAGGTTTCTGGAGGGCAAAAATAGGGTGCACAAATGTAGACGCAGAGGGGTTACCTCAATGTTAACTCTGCGTTAAATAGAGAATTATAAAAGTTAATCTTTTACTGAATAAGCTTAAATAGCTACTTTTGCAAAAATTTAGAAAAGACTCTATGCTATCAGTTTCAAATTTATCTGTGCAGTTTGGGAAAAGAATACTGTTTGATGAAGTTAATACAACTTTTACCCAAGGCAACTGTTACGGAATTATAGGCGCAAATGGTGCCGGAAAATCTACTTTCTTAAACATCCTTAGCGGGAGATCTGAGCCTACCTCGGGTCATGTTCACCTGGAGCCGGGAAAAAGGATGTCTGTGCTCGAGCAGAACCACAATCTATACGATGAATTCCCGGTACTGGAAACAGTTATCATGGGTAATAAGCCTCTCTTTAAGATAAAAAAGGAGATGGACGAAATCTACGCTAAAGAAGATTTCAATGATGCAGATGGGGAAAGAGTAGGAGTACTGCAGGTGGAATTTGAAGAAATGAATGGCTGGAATGCCGACAGTGAAGCTGCAGCTTTGCTTTCAAACCTTGGAATAAAGGAAGAAAACCACTACACCTTAATGGGCGACCTGGATAACAAATTAAAGGTAAGGGTTCTTCTTGCCCAGGCCTTGTTTGGAAATCCCGATGTGTTGATCATGGATGAGCCTACAAACGACCTGGATTATGAGACCATTAGCTGGCTAGAAAATTTCCTGGCAAATTATGAAAATACTGTTATTGTAGTTTCCCACGACCGTCACTTCCTGGATTCTGTATGTACACATGTTTCGGATATTGACTTTGGAAAGATCAACCATTACAGTGGTAACTATACCTTTTGGTATGAATCTTCTCAATTGGCAGCACGTCAACGGTCTCAACAGAATAAAAAGGCCGAGGAAAAGAAAAAGGAACTTGAGGAATTTATCCGTCGTTTTAGTGCCAACGTGGCAAAATCCAAGCAGGCTACATCCCGTAAAAAGATGATCGCCAAGCTAAATATTGATGACATTAAACCATCAAGTCGTAGATATCCTGCTATTATTTTTGAGAGAGAAAGAGAAGCGGGGGATCAAATCCTCAACGTAGAAGGTCTTGAGGCTTCTATTGAAGGAGAAACTCTTTTTAAAGATGTGAATATCAATCTTGCTAAAGGAGATAAAGTAGTGGTGTATTCTAAAGATTCACGTGCTACAAGTGCTTTTTACGAAATATTGAATGATAAGCAAAAGCCCGTAGCAGGTAAGTTTAGCTGGGGGATCACAACGAACCAGTCTTATTTACCGCTGGACAATTCGGAATATTTTGATAATGACCTCACTTTAGTTGACTGGTTGCGCCAATGGGCCAAGACAGAAGAGGAAAGAGAAGAAGTTTATATTCGTGGATTCCTGGGAAAAATGATCTTTAGCGGGGAAGAAGCTTTAAAGACATCAAGGGTGCTTTCTGGAGGAGAAAAAGTACGTTGTATGTTAAGCCGAATGATGATGATGAGGGCGAACGTTCTAATGCTTGACGAACCAACCAACCACCTGGACCTGGAATCTATTACGGCTTTCAACAATTCCCTGAAGAATTTTAAAGGGACGGTTATGTTCACCACTCATGATCATGAATTTGCGCAAACTGTGGCAAACAGGGTAATTGAATTAACTCCGAATGGAGCTATTGATCGCTACCTGACTTTTGATGAGTACATGAGCGATCCTAAAATAAAGGAACAAAGGGAAAAAATGTATACCCGGTAATTTGAGTTGAAACAAAAAAAGAAAGGTTCCAAAAATGACATTTTTGGAACCTTTCTTTTTTGCTCTTATTTATCTTTTTTGAAAAACTTGTAGAGGTCGAAACCTCCAAGGATCACAAAGCCAATGGCAATAATGATCCTAAAGGTGGTATATTCTGCGCCTGTGAGAAAAGTAAAGATGCGGTAACCACCATAGCCCAGAAAGGCAATGCCCAGCAAAAGATTAAAATAGTTTTTTCGGGGAGCAGCAGTCATCAATTAATCACTATCGGGAAATGTTTCTTTAGTGACACGAAGTGCTTTCTCGTAATCTTCAGATTTGGCAAATAGCAAAACCTGCCCCGGCAATCCGCCGCCAAAACCGGCTCTTAAACCCGAGTCAAAGTCATTTCTTACGCGGGTTGGAATGCCTTCATCTTCCAGTAGATTTTTAAGGTGTTGTACATTCACTTCACTACCGGTATAAACTCTTTTGTATTCTTCTTCTTCGCTCATAAAAAAAATATTTCCTTATAAATTTAAGAATAGGATAATTACTTCAGGCGTATTTAATTTCAGTTTAACATTTGAGCTTAGGCATTGTAGAATTTGCTGTTCCAGTTTCCTGAACTAAAATTCTTTCCGAGGCTAATTCCGTAGAAAAATGTAAGGGCGATTACAGATTTGAAGGAATACAGGAACAAGATCAGGAACTCTGAGGTCTCGCGGAATCTCGAGAAAAAAACTTCTCTAATTCCAAAGGTGAATAAAAAGCTAAAAAAGAAACTAAAGATCAACAGGTTTTCAAGGTTCCTTAGTGGCCACATTAGAAGCTTTCTCAAAGGGTGCATATCTGTTCCCCATTTATGAATGAGGTAGTAGTAATTATTTCCCAGGGGTGCAAAAAGCATGGGATCATCGGCATTTTCCAGTCTAAAATATTTTGCAGGAGCAACCATTTTAAAACCCTGAAGTTTTACCTCATGTTTTGCTTCCAGTTCTTTCACTGCAGAAATAGCTTCCTGAGGCAGATCTCCTTTATAAAATCGCGTATTAAGAAAACGCAACCGGTAATCCACACAAATCTTCTTTATTTGGGAAAGGTGAAAGATCCTTCCGCTTTCGAGCAGGTCAAAATTAAAGTTGTTGAAATTATCTCCTTCACCATCCCCTTCAGAAATTCGCTGAAGGATCTCTTCTTCTGTCTCCTGATCTCTTTTTAAGACCCTCTTTACTTCCTCCAGGATTTCCTGTTCCTTCATCTCCTTCCGGCGAAGCGCTTCCATTTCCCTTTGAAGGTTTACTCTCTCTAGCAGCATAATCTTTCTCGTTTAGCAGCTAAAAATAGGGAATAACCGTAAAACATGCAAAACATTGATTTTTGGCTATTTATTAAGGAATTCTACTGTTAATTTTAAGACACTAGGGTTAAATTCCTTTTAAACCTGCAAAAACCTTCCGGAGGGAATGTTGAGATGTCATATCTTGAAAAACACTAACTCAAAATCCCTAAATAAATGAAATTTTTAAAACATTTTTTAAGCCTGAGCTTAATGGCAGGAATACTTTTAACAGGATGTGGTCCTAAAGTAGATGCAAATAAAATGACGGCAAAAAGTTTAAACAGTTATGACAGCTATGCTTTTTTGCCAAATCAGGATACCATCCAGACTTCGAAATATGACAATGCCCAGGTGAATGAAATCGTGATTGACGAAATTCGCCAGAACATGCAGGATCTAAATTATCGATTGGATAAGAACCAACCCGATCTTTTGGTTTATTACCATTTAATGTTTGATGAGGAAGTGGCAGTTAATGCAAATCCTGTTTATACAAATTACAGTTATTACCGTCCAGGGTTTTATGTAGGACCTTATTATAGAAATTATGCATACAGTAATTATTTTACTGTTCCCAGAATTGCAGGAAATGGTATTCAGCAAGTGCCTTACAAGGAAGGAACTATTGTGATTGATTTGATCGATCGTAAATCCAATGAGATCGTTTGGAGAGGTAGGGCAGAAGATGTGGTTGCCCCGGGTAATCTCGATGAAGAGGTAAGATCTTATGTAAATGCCATTTTTGAAAAGTTGCCTAAATAATAATTATCATTAAAAATTGCTATGAAAAAAAGAGAGGCTGTTCAATTGAACAGCCTCTCTTTTTAATTCAAAATGTTTTGCTTCTTATCTGAGCTCTGCTCCAAGTTGCTTTTCCAGGTTTTGCTGAAGTTTGTTCATGATCTTATCGATCTGCTTATCGGTCAGCGTTTTCTTTTCGTCAAGCAGAATAAAACTAACAGCGTAACTTTTCTTTCCTTCCGGAAGGTTAGCACCTTCATACACGTCAAAAAGATTTACATCTTTAAGTAAGACCTTTTCAGTCTTAAATGCGATATCATAAATTTCTTCAAACTTTACTGAATTATCCAGGAGAAGAGCAAAATCTCTTCGTACTGCCTGAAATTTAGAAATCTCCTTAAATTTATTCTGCTGATTTTTTGAGGTCTCCACAACCTGATCCCAGTTAAAATCGGCAAAAAGCACTTCCTGACTTATATCAAAATTCTTTAGGATCTTTTTCTTGATTACTCCGAACTCTACAAGCTTCGCATTGTTGAAGCTAAAAGAAATACCTTCCGAAAATATGTCATTTTTGACAGGAGATGTTTTCAGGTCTCTTATACCCAGTCTTTCCAGAATTGAAGTGATCACTCCTTTAAGGTAGAAAAATTCACTTTTTTGAACAGCATTCGTCCAGGTTTCGCGGTTTCGGTTTCCGGAGAGGAAAACAGAAAGATGTTTTTGCTCTTCCCGGCCATTGCCATAGTTATGATAGGTTTTTCCGAATTCAAAGAACTTAAGATCGGCCCTTTTGCGGTTGAGATTGTAACTCACTGCTTCCAATCCTGAAAACAACAGGGATTGCCTTAGCACAGAAAGATCCTGGCTAAGAGGGTTGAGCATTTTTACAGCGTGCTCCTCCTTTAACAGTTCACTTAATCCCAAATACGCCGGACTTGTAAGAGAATTAGCCATGGTTTCAAAAAATCCCTGGCCAACCAGCTGCCCCGCAATTAGATTCTGAAGTTTGTAATCTTCAAATCTTGTGGAATTGGCAACAGATGCATTTATTTTATCGCCGAATTCTATGTTGTTGTATCCAAATACCCTTAGGATTTCCTCAATAACATCTGCTTCCCGCTTTACGTCTACTCTGTAAGATGGAATGGTAAGGCCCATTCCGGTTTCAGTAACATTGTTGACTCTAATTTCGAGGGAGGCCAAAATGGATTTAATGGTTTCCTTAGAGAGGTTTTGGCCCACGAGGGAATTGATCTTCTCAAAAGTGAGGAATACAGGGAAATCTTCTACTTTTTTGGGGTAGTAATCGTCGATATCACTCGAAACACTTCCTCCTGCCAATTCCTGGATCAACAGCACTGCCCGTTTAAGAGCATATTCGGTTATGTTTGGATCAATTCCTCTTTCATATCTAAAAGAGGCGTCTGTATTAAGGCCGTGACGTTTTGCTGTCTTGCGGACAGTAACAGGATTAAAATATGCGCTTTCAATAAAGAGGTTCGTAGTTCCCGAAGTTACTCCGCTACCAATTCCCCCAAACACCCCGGCGATCGCCAGAGGTTTTTCGGCGTCACAGATCATAAGATCCTCTTCATGCAGTTCTCTTTCCACCTCATCAAGGGTAGTGAATTTTGTGCCTGCCGGAAGGGTTTGAACAATGATCTCATTTCCGCTGATCCTGTCGGCATCAAACGCATGTAAGGGTTGCCCCAACTCATGCATTACATAATTGGTGACATCTACAACATTGTTCTTTGGAGTGATGCCTATAGCTTTCAGGCGATTCTGAAGCCAACCCGGTGATTCCGAAATTTCCACTCCGGTTATTGTTACTCCGCAATATCGGGGAGCAAGTTCAGGTTTGGTGATCTTTACCGGAACTTTTCGGCTGCGGCTGTCTACATGAAAACTGCTTACCGATGGGGTGATCAATTCCTGTTGTTCCCCCTGTTGAATTAAACCTGCCTTAAGATCACGGGCTACTCCCCAGTGGCTCATAGCATCGGCCCTGTTTGGAGTTAAACCTATTTCAAAAACATGATCGTCCTCTATCTCAAAAAGACTGGCCGCAGGAGTACCCGGTTCCAGGGCTGGATCCATAACCATAATACCTTCATGGCTTTGCCCCAGGCCAAGCTCATCTTCTGCACAGATCATCCCATGACTACTCTCACCCCTAATCTTACTCTTTTTGATCTCCCAGGGAGTGCCTTTCTCATCATATAAAGTTGTTCCAACCGTAGCAACCGGCACTTTTTGGCCTGCAGCTACATTGGGAGCACCGCAAACAATCTGAACCGGCTCGCCGTTACCCAGGTTTACCGTGGTAATCTTTAGTCGATCGGCGTTGGGATGTTGTTCGCAGGTAAGAACTTCACCTACCACTATCCCGCGGAGGCTGCCCTTTACACTTTGAAATTCATGAATACCTTCTACTTCAAGACCCAAATCTGTGAGTAATTCCCCGGTTTCTTCGGGGGTGCGATTAACTTTTAGAAATTGCCTGAGCCAGTTATATGAAATCTTCATTGAATAAATTTTTCCAGCTGCAAAGATAGCATTACGAATGATTTTGGCATAAAAAAAGGAAGGGGTATTTGTTCCCCTTCCTTTAAACTTTTAGCTTAAAACATCTTTATTTATTAATGTTCATATTAAAATCTGTTGCCCCGCGTCATTATTGTTTTGCTGAAGGATTATCCAGGTCCATTTCCCTATAAGATCAAACTTTTTACAATCTGTTATAATTCCCGAAGCGGAGCGTTCATGACTTTTTCCCAAACATCAACTTATATAGTTCCATATATTCTTCTCCTTCACGAGCTGGGAGTAAGTATATTTCACCACTTTGTTTTTTTCAAGTTCGAGCTTAGGGTCTTCTTTAAGAAGTTGTAAGGCGTAGTGGCGGGCAGATTTCAATATATCGTTGTCCTTAACAATATCTGCGATCTTTAAATTGAGCACGCCGCTTTGTTGGGTACCCATAAGATCTCCGGGGCCACGGAGTTTCAGGTCTACTTCTGCAATTTCAAAACCATCGGCAGTACGAACCATGGTTTCCAGGCGGGTCTTACTGTCATTGGATAATTTATGACCGGTCATAAGAATACAGAAACTTTGTTCGGCACCCCGACCAACGCGGCCACGCAACTGGTGCAGTTGGGAGAGTCCAAACCGCTCTGCACTTTCAATGATCATCACACTGGCATTGGGAACATTTACACCTACTTCAATTACTGTAGTGGCCACCATGATCTGGGTTTCCCCCTTTACAAAACGATCCATCTCGTAATCTTTATCGGCAGGTTTCATTTGTCCGTGCAGGATCGAGATCTGGAATTCGGGCATTGAGAATTCCCTGGCAATACTTTCGTATCCGTCCATAAGATCCTTATAATCCATGGTTTCCGATTCCTGAATAAGTGGATAAACTATATAGATCTGCCGGCCTTTTCTTATTTCATCCCGAATAAAAGCAAAAACTTTCAACCTGTTGCTGTCATACCTGTGGACCGTTTTGATCTCTTTCCTGCCGGGCGGCAATTCATCAATAACCGAAATGTCAAGGTCACCGTAGAGACTCATCGCGAGCGTTCGGGGGATTGGCGTGGCGGTCATTACCAGCACATGAGGTGGCAAATGATTCTTTTTCCACAACCTCGGCTCTTTGGGCCACTCCAAACCTGTGCTGCTCATCAATGATCGCAAGACCCAGGTTATGGAATTTTACTTTTTCTTCCAGCAGGGCGTGGGTGCCTATTAATAAATGAAGCTCGCCGCTTTCAAGAGCTTCATGAATTTCCCTTCTTTCTGAAGTCTTTGTAGAGCCCGTGAGCAACCTTACCTTGATCCCAAGATCGGTAACAAGATCGGAGATCCCATTGAAATGCTGGATCGCAAGAATTTCTGTTGGAGCCATTAAACAAGCCTGGAATCCGTTATCCAGGGCAAGCAAAACACTCATCAAGGCCACAATAGTTTTTCCCGATCCCACATCTCCCTGCAGCAACCGGTTCATTTGAGCTCCGCTCCCAAGATCCTGGCGTATTTCTTTAATTACTCTTTTTTGGGCATTGGTTAGTTCGAAAGGAAGATGCTTTTCGTAAAATTCGGTGAAGTGGGAACCCACCTCCTCAAATGGAAAACCTTTGATCTTTTGCTTCCTGATCATATTCTTGATCAACAGCTGCAACTGGATATAAAAGAGCTCCTCGAACTTAAGGCGAAACTGGGCTTTTGCCAACAACTCCTGGCTCCTGGGGAAATGTGCATTAAAAAGCGCCTCGGCCTTTGGAAGCAGGTGTAGTTCTTCCATTAAATTTTCCGGAAGGGGATCAACGAATTTATTGCCACTTTCCAGGAAAAGTTGCTGCACGCACCTGCTAATTACCCTATTGGTAACTCCAGATTTTCCGAGCCTTTCTGTAGAAGGGTAAACAGGTTGCATGGCAGTGCGCAGATTTTTTTTATAATCTTCCACCAGCTCCATTTCGGGGTGTGGCATGCTAAAAAGGCCATTAAACCAGGAAGTTTTTCCGAAGATAACATAAGGGGTATTGAGCTTAAGGTTCTCGCGGATCCATTTTTGTCCCCGAAACCATACGAGCTCCATCTTTCCGGTATCATCCACAAAATCGGCAACAAGTCGTTTTCCTTTTTTTTGCTCAACCGTTCGAAGGTGAACAATTTTTCCTACGATTTGAACTTCCGATGTATTTTTTTCCAGCTGTGCGATCTTATAAAAGCGGGTTTTATCGAGATAGCGGTTGGGAAAAAAGTTTAGAAGATCGCCATAAGTGTGAACCCCAATCTCCTTCCGCAGGATCTCTGCCCGGTTGGGACCAATACCTTTAAGGTAATCAATGGGAGTTTGCAGCAGGCTTGGATTCATGGAAACGAAGATAAAAAAAAGCCTTTTAGGAAGGTAAGTTTTTCCCAATTTGAACAGGTAGCGTATATTTGAGTAATGAAAAGTTCCATCTTCCTGATCCTGGCTGCCCTTTTAAGCGCTGAAACCTATGCCCAGCAGACTCCCGCTATTGATTTTACACGACTTGAGGCCGAAGTTGCCATTAACCCTTCAAAAAAGGCAGTTTCGGGAACAATTATTTACGAATTTGACATTTTTGAGCAGGTAGATTCCATTTTTATTGATGCCCAAAAAATGGATTTTTCTGAAGTTCTTCTGAATGGCAAACCTGTTCCCTTCGGAAGTGATCAAAACAAATTCTGGATCACCGGAAACTTCTCACCGGCACAAGATCAACAACTTCAACTGAAGTATTCGGCTAAACCTGCTCAAACCATGTATTTTATTCCGAAGAAGCCGGAAGGAGCAGGGCAGCAGGATTACCAAATGTGGACGCAGGGGCAGGGGAAATACACTTCCCATTGGTTACCCAGTTTTGATGACCCTACCGAAAAGCTTGAGTTCGATCTATCCTTTATTTACCCTTCAGAAAAAATATTGATCTCCAATGGCGAATTACTGAAAACTCAAAAGCTAAACGATTCTCTCACCCGCTGGGAATATGATATGGAGCATCCCATGAGTAGCTATCTGGTTGCGGTGGCAGCAGGGGATTATGACGTTCTTACTGAGTCAGAAAATGGAATTCCGCTGCATTTTTATTATCCAAAAGGTATGGAAAACCTTGTGGAGCCCACTTATCGCCACAGTGCATTTATGATGGACTTTTTTGAAAAGGAAACCGGAGTTTCATATCCCTGGCAAAACTATAAACAGGTTCCTGTTAGGGACTTTTTATATTCCGGAATGGAAAATACCGGCACCACGATCTTTTCAGATATTTTCCTGGTGGATTCCATTGGCTACATCGATCAAAATTATATTAATGTAAATGCTCATGAGTTGGCTCACCAATGGTTTGGAAACTATGTGACGGCCGGGTCCCGTGAAGACCATTGGCTGCAGGAAGGTTTTGCTACTTATTATGCTTTACTTGCCGAAAAAGAAATTTTTGGAGAGGAGTACTACTACCGAAAGCTTTTCAAAACAGCCGAAGAGCTTAAAAAATTAAGTGACCAGGGAAAAGGAGAGGCTGTAGTTTCTCAAAATGCCAGTTCCCTTACTTATTATCAAAAGGGAGCCTGGGCTTTGCATATTTTAAACGAGAAGATTGGCAAGGCTGCTTTTGACAAGGGTGTGAAGAGCTATTTGGAAAAGTATAAATATTCAACCGCCACAACCCGGGATCTCATAAACGAAATGGAGGCTGCCAGCGGACAAGACCTTTCAGGTTTTGTGAAGGACTGGTTAAAACAATCGGCTTTTCAGGGAACTGAGGCATTGGAATCTCTCAAAAAATCTCCATTCATTCAGAAATATTTGGAACTGGCTGCGGCCAAACCTCTGCCCATTTCAGAAAAAAGGCAATTGCTTCGTACAGCCCTTAGCTTTCCGGTAAATGATTACCTGGGGCAGGAAGCCGTATTGCAACTTGGGCTTGAAGATCCCGTTGAAGTTGCTGATCTCTACAAAAAGGCATTTTCAAGCGGAAATCTTTTCACCCGACAGGCTATTGCTTTCTCGCTACAAGAGGTGCCACAACAGTTAAAAACTGAATATGAGTCCCTGCTAAATGACGATTCTTACCTCACGCAGGAGATGGCGCTTTATAATCTGTGGATGTCTTTCCCTGTTGACAGGGAGCGCTACCTCCGAAAAATGGAAGGAACAGAGGGATTTCTTGACAAAAACCTCCGTACTCTTTGGCTGGCTCTAAGCCTGGCAACCGCCGGATTTGAAATGGAATCAAAAGGGGAATACATTCAAGAACTCAGAAGTTATACCGCACCACACAGAAGGTTTCAGGTGCGGCAAAAGGCTTTTGAATACCTGTACCAGTTAAATGCTTTTGATGAGGAAAGTTTGAATAACCTAACCGATGCTGCAAAACATCCCAATTACCGCTTCAGGGAATTCGCGAAGCAGCTGCTCAAAACCTTAAAGGAGACAGAGGTGAGGGGAAGTAATTAGATTCCCGGCTCGCTACTTCCGGTTCCAGAAGCGAGGAGATCCCGACTTATTTTGACCTGTAATTTAATTCTTTGGCGGTGTGACCATTATGTGAGCACGGTGTGTACCGGGATCCATGATCCAGGGCATTCCCGGGGCGAAAGGTTTTTCGGGAAGACCGGTAGATTCCGCAGTGGCGTAAGGAATGTAGATCACATATCTAAAATGTCCATCGGTAAGTTCTCCGGTTTCAGAATTATAGTTTTCTTCACTTCCGGTTAAAATTGTGGTCATTCCGGGAGAATCGGTTAGAGTAAGAGTGCCGGCTTCAGCTTCATTTTTTCGGGCAACACGTTTTTCCATTTCACCTTTTCCTTCAGCAGAAAGTTCACGGCCACGGGCCATAAAAGGTTCGAGCTTTTTTGAATAACAGGAGACATTAATGCCTTCTTTCCCGGGATCATCGGCCAGACATACCAGGTGATTTGTGCCCTCACGTAAAACGACCATTTCTCCTTTATCATTATATCCATAAACCATAACGCCAGATCGCAGTTCCTCGGGTGCGGCAAGCGTGGCAGTTTTGATCTGGACCTCGGCAGGCAGGATTTTAGTCTGTGCATTAATAAGAGTTGGAAAGAGGAGCAAAAGAAGTACCTGGAAAGTTTTCATACAAAATAGTTTAATAGCTGAAGTCTAAAGATATGAAAAATGCTTTTATACCAATATTTTAATCCCCTGGAGAAAAAATGAGATTTTCAGGGAAGGAATTTTCCCAAATACTTGAGTAAAACCTAATTATTCAAAAAACTTCAGAGAATCTCCCGAACCAGTTTTAAGATCTTTAATTTCCTGAATATTTCTTTTAATCCTACGGTTCTGCCTTCTGTTATTTACCAAAAGAATGATAAGGAGTAGTGAGGCAATTCCTGCAATACCGGTGAGAAAATATTCCATCTTTTTAGATTTAACAGGGTAAAGCTAAATTAAAAAGAAAGACCTTCTTTGAGGAAAACCGTAAAACAGTGTTTTTTCAGGTAAATTAATTCCAGTCCAGCAGTCTCTGTTCCCCCTCGATCTTTTTAATCTCGGTGATGTCCTGAGACATTTCAATGACCCCGCGGTAGTTTTTTTGATCATCCCGCACCGCAAAATATCTTATATAGATAAGCCTGTCCTTAAAATTGATCCAGAAAGAAGCTTCATTTTTTGTCCCTTTTCTAAATTCTTCCAGAATTTTTAGCACTGTACCCACACTTTTGGGAGGATGACAAAATTTTACTTCTCTCCCAATAATCCCGGCACTCCTGGGGAATACCCTTTCTTCTCCGCGATTATAAAAAATTACCTTATCGTTTTCATCAACATAAGTAATGTCAAGAGGCATAGTTCTTAGGAGCAGGTTGACCTGGTCCACAGTCATATAACCCTCGTCATAATGTGCTGCATTTGAGGTATCAAAAGTTAACTCCCGCTTAGTGTGATCCTGGGAAGGGTGAACATATTCCTCCTTATTTTCGGGGAATGATGCAGGTTCTGTTTTCAACATCCACCCAATTTCTTCCTCACCTTTTCGAACCTGCTTCCAGTCCTCTTCGGTAAGTAACTCCAGGGCATTAGGAAAAAGTACGCTATCTTCTACCAGCAGTAATCTGAAAATGCTGCTCACCAGATACTGTGCATCCTGTGTAGCTTCTGAAAAATTGCGGTTTTCCACCTTTTTTCTAAGGATCCTGAACTGCTCCCGAATGGTATCGTGAAAAGACCACATGTTCTTGGAAGGCCCTGTCCAGCCTTTTTGTTCCAGTACCGGAAATAGCTGATTTTCCTTACGCTCGAACCTTCGCTCAATCTGTTGTAGCTGATTGAAGATGTTGTAGAATTTCTGATTTTCAGTTTCGGGATTAGTTTCCAGCAGTTCCTTTCCCAACGTTTGGATCAACTCTTTTTCTTCGGAATATATATTGACGGGATGTCCCTTTGGTAATGCTGAAGTATCAATGGTTTCGGTCATGATTCAAAATTTTCAGCAAATAAAGCGGATAGTTTTGTCCTAAATTATGACCCAGGTCACATCAGGATGAAAGAGGACATTTTCTCCTTGATCCTTTCAGGTTTCCAGGTGTATTTCCTGAAACTTTTGGTAATAAAAAGAGGTGCCAAAAATGCTATTTTTGACACCTCCTATTTAATGACACATTCCAACCTTCCGGAAGTTCCAAACCTGAAAGGGTTGAAGGATTACAGAAGTTTTTAATGTCCTTCTCCAGACTTTCAGGCTTTGTAATTGGTGCAAATCTTTCTACCGGCTTGCCCGTGCGATCAATGAGGAATTTGGTGAAGTTCCATTTGATCTTGCTGCCTAATATTCCTCCGAGTTCGCTTTTAAGATATTTGAACAGGGGATGAGCTTCCTTTCCATTCACATCTACTTTTGAGAACATGGGAAAGGTCACTCCGTAATTCACTACACAGCCTTCGGCAATGGATTTTTCGTCTCCGGGTTCCTGTTTCCCAAACTGGTTGCAGGGGAAACCAAGAATTACCAATCCGTCATCTTTATACTTCTTATTTAGTTTTTCCAGGCCTTCCAGCTGCGGAGTAAAGCCACATTCTGAAGCTGTATTGACCACAAGTACCACCTTCCCTTTCAAATCATTCATTTCCACATCCTGTCCTTGCAGGTCCTTTGCTGAAAAATTATAGAACTCACTCATAAATTTCCTTTTTTGTAAAGATAGTCAGGATTTTTCCCTGGGAAATGGCTGTTGTCAAAAATTACATTGGCTTCTTGGGAATTATAGGAGAAGCAGGGCCTTTTTCCAAAGCTTTCAAACAAAAAGAGCAATGGCAACATGAAGCCTTTCTTGTCCGAATGATAAACCTGATGACAATGACCAATATTCGGGCAAAAGAAAACCCTTAGAAAGAAGAATAGGGGGTTACTCTTCTACGGACTAAGGGTCTCTACTAACTAGTCCAAAATTAGTAAGTAAATTACTACAAGATTGCCGTTATTGGCATTCTTTTTACCTTAAAGAACCCAGACTGAGTTAAAAAGCAGTGTTACGAATTATTTTGTATCAATCAATTTCTGGATCTGGCTTTCGGTAAGTAATTATTACTTCAAAAAAGCAGTAATTTTCAGAGCAAATAAAATGTGACCCAGGTCATATTTTCCTTCCAAAAATGCCATTTTCTTTGCCGCCTAAAGAATTGCCGGGTAGAATTTACTGCTCCGGCACCAGGTTATTGGAAGCAGCTTATGAAAAAAGATCTAGGAAAAATGGAATTAATGGCTCCCGCAGGAAATTTTGAATCTCTGCAGGCAGCTTTGGAAAATGGAGCAGATTCCGTCTACTTTGGAGTGGAACAATTGAATATGCGGGCAAGGGCATCTATTAATTTTACAATGGATGATCTTCCCGAAATAGTTAAAAGGTGTGAGGCGAAAGGGGTTAGAAGTTACCTTACTTTGAATACCATTGTTTACGATCACGATCTTTCCCTTATCAAAAATCTGCTTTCCGCAGCTAAGGAAGCAGGGATTACTGCTGTTATCGCAAGTGACCAGGCTGTGATCGCTTCTGCCCGCAGTATGGGAATTGACGTTCATATTTCTACGCAGCTCAATATAACCAATATTGAAACTGTAAAATTTTACAGCCTTTTTGCCGAAACTATGGTGTTGTCACGAGAGCTAAGCCTTAGACAGGTAAAAAATATTTCTGAACACATTCAAAAAGAGCAAATAAAAGGTCCTTCGGGAGAGCTGGTTAAACTTGAGATCTTTGGCCACGGGGCACTTTGTATGGCAGTTTCAGGAAAGTGTTACCTGAGCCTGCATTCCCACAATTCTTCAGCAAATCGCGGTGCCTGTAAACAGAATTGCCGCAAAAAATATACTGTTATCGACCAGGAATCGGGGTTTGAGATCGAGATCGATAATGAATATATGATGTCTCCAAAAGACCTTTGCACCATTAATTTCCTGGATGAGGTTATGGAAGCAGGAGTACAGGTTTTGAAGATAGAAGGTCGTGGCCGTGCTCCCGAATATGTTGCAACAGTGACCAGAGCTTATCGTGAGGCTATTGATTCCTGGTATGAAGGAACATATTCCGAAGAAAAAGTGGCCGATTGGATGGAGCGCCTAAGCACCGTCTATAACCGCGGATTCTGGAGCGGGTACTATCTTGGACAAAAACTGGGAGAGTGGAGTAAAACTTCAGGTTCTCAGGCTACTCAAAAGAAGGTTTATGTTGGGAAGGGTGTGCATTATTTCCCAAAAGCGGGAATAGCAGAATTTAAGATCGAGGCCTACGACATTAAAAAAGGAGATAAGATCCTGGTTACCGGCCCCAGCACCGGGGCGCAGGAATTTGAATTGGAGGAGATGTTCGTGAACGATTTGCTATCAGAAAAAGCCGGAAAAGGGGATAGCTGTACGATCAAAGTTCCTTTTAGAGTAAGACTTTCAGACAAACTTTATAAAATGGTGGAGGCATAATGGTAGTAGTGACCCTGCAGCGGAACAAATGTATTGGTTGCAATTACTGTGTGGAGCTGGCTCCGGGGCAATTTCAAATGTCTAAAAAAGACGGGAAAAGTGTGCTGCTAAAATCTGTTGATCGCAAAGGTTTCCACACGCTAAAGTCGGCAGATCATTCCATTCATGAAAACTGTGAAGCAGCGGCAAAAGCCTGCCCGGTTAAGATCATTTCGGTAAAGGAGACATAATATTATTTGTCTTTATAGTTTTTAGCGTTACCCTAAAATTGGTTTTAAGGCTCTGCAAATTTTAAAGCATTCCGAAAAGCATTCCGTCGCAGTTCCGGTTATAGATAATAAGAAGTGCTTCCTTCGATCAAGAGGATTTTTATTAATAAAGAGATGGTTCGTTCTTTTGCCTGTCAAAAAAACGAACCATCTCTTTATAACTTCTTACAGATTTAACCTTTAAAGATCAACCGGTATTTTTTAATCCGCTCGCGAGTGCAGTGGTGATTTGCAACAGGTGTTTTACCAGTTCCTCGTCTTTGGTACTGCCTTTAGTTCTTCTCCATGCCTCGAGGTTTTTAATTTGTAAACGGTGAAGGGAGATCAAAGCGTCATTACGGCGGTTTAAATTGTCGAGCAGGCTCTGTCTTCGTTCTTCCCGTCCTTTCTCAAACATGGCACCAATTTCATCAAGTCCTTTTTGATGTTCAGATTTTATAATATCTGTAATCTCCATTCTAACTTTTTCATCTTTTACAAGAGAGGCGTAGGCTTCCATTACTGCAGGTTCGGCATTCATGATGTTGGTTTCCACCTGTATCAAAACGTATCTCAAAAAAGGCCATTCCTGGGCAACTTCCCGAAGTTGCTCATATTGCTGCGGATTATCGGCTTTTAATCTTCGCAGGGCATATCCAATTCCAAACCAGCCCGTGATATTAAACCTGGATTGATTCCAGCTAAAAACCCATGGAATTGCCCTAAGATCTGACAGGCTCCTTGTTCCGGTACGTCTGGCAGGTCTCGATCCAATCTTACTTAGTTCCAATACATCTATTGGAGTGGCTTCTCCATAGAAATTCAGAAAAGAAGGATGTGCGATTAATTCCTGGTATTTTTCTTTGGAATATTCTGCTACCTGTCTTAGAGCATCAATGGGATATCCTTTTTTGGTTTTAGGATGAAGACGATTCCCGGTTTGCAGGGCAGTTCCCGAAAATAACATTTCCAGGTTATACGTAGCTGTGAGCATATTGGCAAATTGTTGAGCTATGGTCTCTCCCTGGACGGTAAGTTTGATCTCCCCACTCATGCTTCCGGCAGGCATACTTTCCAGGAAGCGGTGGTATTTCCCGCCACCCCTGCTTATGGTTCCCCCAATACCATGGAAGAATCTAAGTTCTGTATCATGTTTGTCGGCCATTTCGGTCAGGTTTTTTTCGGCCCGGTAAATATTCCAGCGGCTGGCAATAATTCCGCCGTCCTTATTGCTGTCGCTGTATCCCAGCATAACCTCCTGCGGTCTTCCTTTCTCCCTGTAATATGTAGGATGTGTGAGAAAGCTTTCTAAAATTTCACCCGAGGCAATGAGGTCATCAATGGTTTCAAATAGTGGGACTACCTGGAATGTTCGCCTGTCTATTCCCACCTCTCTAAAGAAGAGGTAAACAATTAGTAGATCGCTAAGCTGGCGGGTCATGCTAACAATAAAGCTTCCTACTCCCTGAGGACCAAACTTATCTGTATGTTCTTTAACTACTTTATAGCTTTCCAGCACCTTATCTGCTTCGGGCCCAAAAGATCTTCCTGCAGTAGCAAAGGGGCGGTCGCTCTTTAATTCTTCCGAAATGAATTTAACCCGCTCTTCTTCGCTCCAGGTTTTAAATTCGGGCTTATCGGGAAATGTAACTTTCAGAATCTGTTCCAGGGCTTTATCATGAAACTCGCTGTTTTGTCTTATATCCAACCGGGCCAGATGAAAACCGAAACACTCCACCATTCTTTCCACCGGGAATAAAAGATCCTCAACAATTCGATTTGCACCTATTTCAAAAAGACTTTCCTTTAAAATATTAAGATCCTCAAGAAGGTCCCCGGGCCTGTTGTAAAATGTGTTTTCCTGTTCGTTTCCTGTGGTGGTATGCTCCAGTTTCAATAATATCAGGCTCACAAACTGTCTCCAGGGCTCGTATGGATTGCGTCCCAATGCTTTACTTCCTTCTTCTCCCAGCGCTCCCGACATCTTTTCAATTGCCTCCTGCAACTGTTCTGAAGCCTTATTGCTTATGCCCGAGAAGCTCATATCGGCAGCCAGATGTTCCAACTGCTCGTGTACGAGATGAAGGGCAGTCTTTCTATGTTCTTCGAGAGTAGATTTTGTTACAGATGCGGTAACATAAGGATGTCCATCCCTATCGCCACCTACCCAGGTCCCAAACTGCAACTTGGGAAATTTCAGGTTTTGCGAATCAAAGCCCATGTTGATCCAGCTTTGTTTTAGCTGAATATCACTTTTTCTCAATGCCTGCGGAAAAACCTTGCTGAAGTAATGGATCACATTACTTCGTTCCATTTCCACGGTAGGTTTTTTTAGATAGACCTCTCCGGTGCGCCACCATCTCTCCAGCAGGGTTTTGATATCTTCGGCAATAACCTGTCTTTCAGTAAAAGAAAAAGAAGTATTCTCAAGCTTTATAAGGTTGAGGTAGATTTCCCTGTGCAGTTCCAAAATGGAAATGCGTTTTGTTTCTGTGGGGTGGGCGGTGAGTACAGGAATCAGTTTTACTTTGGAAATGATCTCCTGCATTTGATTTTCTTTTAGCCCCTGATCCTTCCATCGTTGAAAAGTCTCACTCCAGGAGCCCCTTACAGATTGCATTCCTGTTTTGTCAACTAACCTTCGGCGGTATTGAACTGCGGCATTTTCTTCTACCAGGTTCATGAGCTGCAGGTAAATACTTAGGACCTGGATTTGTTTTTCTTCCAGGGCTGGATTTGTTGAAAAAGAATCTTTTAGATCTTCATGTTTTGTGAGGAGACCTGCAAGTTCATGCTCCCCCAGATTTTTTAAAACCTGTTGGAAGCAGTCGGTAAGAAACTGCATGTCTTTTTCTATTTTGTTGAATGCTTTATTACTATTGGTTTCTGTCATTTTAATAATGTTTATCCCTGAAGAATTAGTTCCCTAAATTTACGAATTATAGGTGGTTTTGAGTGGTTTTACACTTTAAAAACTCAGTCAATTCCCTGTATTTATTGGACTCAAACGTTATATGTTGACAAATTTTCGAGGGAGAAATTTTCGCAAACGTTCTCTTAGTACATTAGAATTTTCTATCTTTTTGAATAAACCAAAAAGAGACCTCATGGAGCCACAATTATTATATTTTGAGGATGATGGAGACATCCCTAATAGCAAATTACCTGTATTGATTTATAAAGGTTGTTTTTCAACAAAAGGAGAGCCCGGAGCAAAATGGCTGGAGGAACGTTTTGCTGAAAATAATTGGAAAAATTCGTGGAGAAACGGCGTTTTCGATTATCACCATTATCATAGCAATACTCATGAAGTATTAGGAGTGTATATGGGAAAGGCTTTATTACAACTCGGTGGCGAAAAAGGGGAAAAATTGGAGGTCTCTGCCGGGGATGTTATTGTAATTCCTGCCGGAGTAGCACATAAAAACCTGGGGAGTGAAAATTTTGCAGTTGTCGGAGCTTATCCCAACGGCAGGTCACATGATATGAACACCGGAGAAGAATCTGAGAGGCCCCAAACCGATAAGAATATTGCTGCTGTTCCTATTCCCGAATATGATCCTGTAGAAGGGAAAGAGGGAGGATTAATTGAATTTTGGAATGAAATAAATTAGGATATCGAATTTTCCTACCCTTCCGGAAGAAAAATAAATTCATTAAGAGGCATTTTTGAGGGGTGAGGTCAAATGTTACCGACTAAAACGTTTGAAGTAACCTTTTTTTAGTACTAATTTAACCTTTTGATATGCTGTTAGTTATGTCTTTAAAAGGTACTTTCGTCTAAGTTTATAAAATAATTTTTTAAGGGTTTTAAACTATGAATAATTTCCTTTTTGTAGCTTCAGAAAATGACGCCATTGCCAATTGTAAAGTTGGTGGGGTAGGTGATGTGATTCGTGATGTGCCAAGGCAGATCTCCGAACGTGGGGATCGAGTCCATGTCGTAGTTCCTTCCTATTCCAGGTTGCATGAAAACGGTGATTTAAAAGCCGCACTTCATCTTGAATTGCGGGGGATTTCTTATACCGCGCATCTTTACGAGGTTCCTGCAAAAGAGGAAGATGAAAACATTACTCACTATGTGATCCACCATCCTGAAATTGAAATGGGAAATCTCGGCGGGATTTACCACCACGATCCCCTGGAGCCATTTTACAGTGACGTTATAAAATACACCATTTTTTGTACAGCCGTTGCCGAAGCCATAAAACAAAAACATTTTGGGAAGCTGGACATTGTGCACCTGCACGACTGGCATTCCAGTATTCTACTATTTTTAAAGAATTATCATCCACAGTATTCCTGTCTTAAAAAGAACAGGTTTGTTTACTGTATCCATAATCTTGCTCTTCAGGGAATTCGGCCATTTGACAGTAACTATTCTTCTTTAAATACTTGGTTTCCTAATCTGGATTTCGATCGTGAAGCTTTAAAAGATCCACGTTACGATGACTGTTTTAATTTAATGGCAATTGGTATTAGGTTCTCTGATGCCGTTCATACCGTTTCCCCTTCTTATAAACAGGATGTCATGCTTCCCAGTGAGGCTCCCGAGTTTATTGGAGGAGAAGGCCTGGAGAATGATTTGAGGCAGGCAGATAAGGAAGGACGTTTTCACGGGATCCTTAATGGTTCCGACTATCGCCCTGAAACCCTGGTGAAAAAGAACCGTTTGTTCCCAAATATTGCCACGGCAATTTTTAAACAACTTCAAAAGGAACTGGATTGGGAAAAAGCTGCATTTCTGGCTCATACAGGTGAAAAAGTTGTTCCATTCCTAAAAAAGAAACCGAACTTTATTTGTGCCAGTGTCGCCCGATTGACCGAGCAGAAATTCTATTTTTTCAAGCGTTCTCCCGAAGCTCTTCTTGAAATCCTTGACAGGCTGGAAGAAGTCAATGGAATTTACGTGCTTCTGGGTACAGGCGCGGGAGATTATGAGCAATTACTCAGAGAGATTAGCTACAAAAGGAAGAATTTTATTTTTGTAAACACCCAGTGCGAGCAAGTGGTGAATTCCATCTACAGGGATTCCGACCTTTACTTTATGCCCAGCCTCTTTGAGCCCTGCGGAATAAGCCAGATGCTTGCAATGCGAAATGGACAACCCTGCCTGGTGCACCATACCGGCGGATTAAAAGATACCGTTCAGCATGTTCATACCGGCTTTGCCTTTGATGGCAAAACCTATGACGAGAAAATTTATAATATGGTTGAGAGTTTTAAGGAAGCGCTTTACTTCTTTGAAAATGAGAAGACCGTATGGAAGCAAATTGGCCTCAACGCCCGTAGAATGAGATTCACCTGGAAGAAGTCTGTCGATGATTATTACAAACTGCTTTACACATTACATCCGGCCGATATGAAAGTGGCTTGATCCCCGACCGGGATTTTGATTTAAATAAAAGGGATTTTTTTCCGGAAAAGGAATGAAATCCCTTTCTTATGTTCAGAAATTAAAAAAACCGGCGTTTGAATACTCAGGTCCGATTACCTAATCTGGAGATTTAATAATGGATTGAAATATTTCTTGTTTTCGCCTTACCAAATAATTTTGTCATTTTCTGTTTTCTATCCTGACTATCAGGATATTCAAACTTTATCAACCGAAATCCTTTTCGGTTTTCTTTTATAACAAAAAAAGGAGAGTGCGGTTTTGTTAAAGAATAAAAAAGGCTACTTTTGCCGGCTCTTATGACGAGCATTAAAAAAATATCCATTTCGCCGGTTACTCCGCCCTGAGATAAAATTTTCCTTCTCATTTTTCTCCCTTTTCTAAACGGGAGCTTTTTATATATTATTAATTTTTCGATATCCCAAGATGAAAAAGTTCTTTAACCTTTTTGATTTTTCACAAAAAGTAGATTATAAAATTGAGGTCCTTGCAGGACTTACTGTAGCCCTGGCTCTAATCCCCGAAGCTGTTGCCTTTGCGATGATCGCCGGCCTTTCTCCTTTGACGGGTCTATATGCGGCCTTTGTAATGGGTTTAATTACTTCACTTTTTGGAGGAAGACCCGGTATGATTTCGGGAGCAACAGGGGCCGTGGCCGTAGTAATTGCCGCCCTTGCAATATCTCATGGAGTTGAATATGTTTTCGCCACTGTTATCTTAGCCGGAATCCTGCAAATCCTCGCAGGTGTACTAAGGCTAGGAAAACTTATAAGGATGGTGCCGCATTCTGTGATCTTTGGTTTTGTTAACGGTCTGGCAATCATCATTTTTATGTCTCAGCTGGACCAGTTCAAGACTGTCAATGAGGCTGGGGAGCTTGTGTGGATGACAGGGACAAACCTTTATATCCTTCTCGGATTGGTTCTGGTGACCATGTTGATCATTTGGGGACTGCCTAAGCTCACAAAAGTTTTTCCCTCCTCGCTTGCCGCAATTCTCGTTGTTTTTGGTTTAGTAGCTTTTTTAGGTATTGATACCAAAACAGTAGGGGATATTGCTTCTATTAAAGGGGGCTTTCCGCCGTTCCACATTCCTATGGTGCCATTCACCTGGGAGGCTATAACCCTCATCTTTCCATATGCAGCAATCATGGCAGGAGTAGGATTAATAGAAAGTTTACTTACCCTTAATATTGTTGATGAAATCACTGAGACCCGTGGCCGTGGGAATAAGGAATGTGTGGCGCAGGGAACAGCCAATATCCTATCGGGATTCTTTTCGGGAATGGGAGGTTGTGCAATGATCGGTCAGAGTTTGATCAATGTTTCATCTGGCGCCAGAGCCAGACTATCTGGTATAGTAGCGGCAGTAATGCTCCTTGTGTTTGTGATGTTTGCAGCAGATGTTATTGAACTTCTGCCTATGGCAGCCCTTACGGGAGTAATGATCATGGTTTCTATTGGTACCTTTGAATGGGCCAGTTTGAGAACTTTCCGCAGAATGCCAAAAAGTGATGTACTGGTGATGGTGCTCGTGACTTTTGTTACGGTAGTACTTCATAACCTGGCCCTGGCGGTTCTGGTTGGCGTTATTATCTCTGCCCTTGTATTCGCCTGGGATAATGCAAAGAGGATACGTGCCCGTAAATATGTTGACGATAAAGGAGTAAAGCATTACGAGATCTACGGTCCGCTTTTCTTCGGAAGTGTGGCTGCATTTAATGAGAAATTCGATATTCTGGGAGATCCAGATGAGGTGATTATTGATTTTTCTGAAAGCCGTGTTGTTGATATGTCGGGTATTGAGGCCCTCAATAAACTGACGGAGAGATACCTGAAACAGGGAAAAAAATTGCATCTTAGATACTTAAGTCGTGACTGTCGCCAGTTGCTGGAAAATGCAGATAAGATCATAGAGGTAAATATCCTTGAGGATCCTACTTATAAAGTAGCTATCGACAGGTAGGTGAGATTCCTTCCTTTTGAACAAAAAGAAGATTAAGCCAGACTGCGAATTGTCTGCTTGAGGTTTCATGATAGAGGATTTACCTTGCGACTACGCAACCTAATTCTTTTTAATGGAATGTCCTTTATGTTTTTCCAGCGCTTATCTTTTTCATTCCCAGCCGGGAAGAGAATACCTGGAATGCACAAACTGTAAAGGTATTTTTGTTGCCAGGGAATACTTTCCCGATCCCGTTTCCGAAAAAGAAAGGTATTTGACACATAACAATGATGTCGATGATCCCCGTTACCGGAAATTTGTATCACCTATTGTAGAATCGATAATTAAAAATTTTGATCCGCAGGAACACGTAGGGCTGGATTTTGGAGCCGGGACCGGGCCGGTTATTACAAAGTTACTCTCAGATCTTCAATATAAGGTCTATCGCTTATGATCCTTTCTTTTTCCCATTCCCCGAACTTCTGCAGGGAACTTATGACTTTATAGCCTGCTGTGAAGTGATCGAGCATTTTCAAAACCCTGCAAAGGAATTTGAGCTGTTAAGATCTATGCTTCGGCCGGGAGGGCAACTGTTATGTATGACCCATATTTATGATCCCGGGATCCCGTTTGGGAACTGGTATTATAAAAATGATCCCACCCACATTTTTATCTTTCAGGAAGAAACTTTTCATTTTGTAAGGGAAAAATTTAAATTCCGTGACTTGAATATTAGAGATCGTTTGATAACTTTATCTGGGTAATTTTAAGAAAGTAATAAAGAGATCAATACCATAGAAATGAAAAACAAAATGATTATTAGTTTTTCAAAAGTATTATCAAGCTTTCTCATAATTGAGTTTTAAAAAATTCAGGGATAAAAGTACAGGGCTCATTATGCTTATAAAATGATCAAAGTCATAAGCGGAAAACCACATGGTTTTAGTAAGATCTATTTATAAATATACCTTCGACCCGGATTTAATTCTTAAATTCAAATCACAAGAAAAATTGGGACATGAAATTTAGAGATAAAGATGATTTAGAATTTGATCCGGTTCCTTCTGTTAAAAATAAAGCTCTGCGCATCAATCTCAATGAGAGCATTTATGGAACTTTTGCAGAGATTGGGGCGGGGCAGGAAACCGTGCGAAATTTTTTTAGGGCAGGCAGTGCATCGGGCACTATTGCCAAGACCATGAGTGCTTATGATAAAGATTTCAGTGATGCCATTTATGGAATAGAAAAAGATGCAAGGTACGTAACAGAGGCAAGGCTAAAGAGCATGTTGAGGTACGAAACCGACCTTTTAGAGCAAAGGATCTTAAGGGAGAAACATCCCGAAAGGCTCTTTTTTAGTTATGCCAACACGGTGGCGACCATTGATTTTGCCAAGAAATATAAAGGCCATGGCTGGCTTGGAATAAGATTTCAGACTCATCCTAAAGAAGAATTCAGTGAGATCATTATCCATTTACAATTTCATGAAAACAATGCGGGTTTACAGCAAATAACCCTTGGAACAATGGGCACCAATCTTATTTATGGCGCCTTTTACCAGTATGATGATCCAAAGGATCTTTTAAAGCACTTGTACGATCATCTCAACAATGACCAGGTAGAGATCGATATGATCAACTTTACCGGCCCGGTTTTCAAAGATGTCGATAACCGGCTTATGAGTCTGCAACTGGTAAAGAATGGGATGACACAGGCGGTGATGTTTGAACCTTCCGGGAATAATGTTTTGCCGGCAAATGAACTTTATAAAAAGAACATTCTTACCCTTCGTGGAAGTTTTAGACCGGTTACCAAGGTGAATATGAACATGTTCGAGCAGTCCCTTAAACTGTTCCTGAACGAGAAAAAGGTAAATAAGGATAAAACTAGAGTCATTTTTGAGATTACGCTGTCCAATCTTCGAACTGAAGGGTATATTGATGAAAAGGATTTCCTTGATAGAGCAGATCTCTTAGGGTCATTGGGGCAAATGGTAATGATCTCTAACTTTCAGGAATATTATAAAGTTGTAGAGTATTTTTCCCAATACACGGCCGAGAGAATGGGACTTACTATGGGGGTCAACACCTTTTTAGACCTTTTTGACGAGAAATATTACCGGCACCTAAGCGGGGGTATTTTGGAAGCCTTTGGAAAACTCTTTTTCAGGGATCTTAAAGTTTATTTACATCCTTTAAAAGATCCTGAAACCGGAAATATCATTACCAGTAATAACCTAAAGGTGCATCCCCGAATGAAAGAGCTCTACAAGTTCTTTAAAGACAACGGCAGGGTAGTGGATATCACCGATTATGACCCCGAAATTCTCGATATATATTCGCGGGAAGTGCATCAAATGATTGCTGAAGGGCGACCTGGATGGGAAGAAATGTTACCTCCAAAAACTACCGAGATGATCAAGGAAAAAAAGCTCTTCATGACTCCTAAAGAGAATACCTGACAGATGCCCTAAAAATGGCATTTTTGAGACCTTATTTTTGGCGGCTGATTTCGCGAAATTTAAATATTAAAATTACTTCCCGGAATGACATTTTATGGAGGTGAGGAATATTTACAAGTCATAAAATTATCTTATAAAGTAATGATCTCTGTTATTGATTTTTATTTTTTTCTTATTTTTTAAAAAAAGCAACTATGAGAGACCACAATAGATCTATAGAAAGTTATTTTGCTTCATTAGGAACAAAAGCCAGTGAAGTTGGATTAACCAAAGAAGATATAAAAAAAGATTTCCTGCGGAAGCTTTTTTACCACCTGGGAAGGGTTCCTGCCGTAACTACAGATAACGACCTCTACACTGCACTGGCTCTTACTATAAGGGACAGAGCTCTAAGGCAATTTGTGAGATCCACCGAAGAATTTGCACAAAAGAATGCACGTGGAGTGGCTTACTTTTCGGCGGAATATCTTCCGGGTCCCCATTTGGGAACCAACCTGCTTAACCTGGAAGCCGTAGATGAGACGAGGGAAGCTTTGGCAGACCTTGATTTAGATCTTGACCAGCTTCTGGAGCAGGAAGGAGAACCTGGATTGGGGAATGGAGGTTTAGGCCGGCTTGCTTCCTGTTATTTGAATTCCATGGCTACTTTAGGGATACCCTCTATTGGTTATGGTATTCGCTATGAATTCGGGATCTTTAAGCAGGAAATAAAGGATGGATGGCAGGTAGAGACTTCAGATAAGTGGTTGCATAATGGCAATCCCTGGGAGGTTATGCGTCCCGAAATTTCTTATGTCGTCAAATTTGGCGGAAGAACAAAGCATGGCACCAATGGAAAGAACAGGTATGAGGTAGAATGGTTGCCGGAATCTGAAATCAAGGGTACTGCTTATGATACTCCAATTCTTGGATATCAAAGTAACGGGATCATTATGCGTCTCTGGAAAGCTGAAGCCATAGAATCCTTTGATTTTTCGGTATATAATGTTGGGGATTATTATCGTGCCGTGGAGAAAAAACTGCGTTCCGAAAATATCACAAAAGTTTTGTACCCTAATGATGAAAATATTTCGGGAAAAGAGTTGAGGCTAAAACAACAATATTTCTTTGTTTCCTGTTCGCTGCAGGACATGATAAGTCTTCACATAATGCAGGGACGTAAACTGGAGAGATTTCATGAAAAATTTGTGATCCAGCTCAACGATACTCATCCTTCCATCGCCGTTGCCGAACTCATGCGGTTGTTGGTCGATGAACACGAAATTGACTGGGAAGAGGCATGGGATATTACCCGGCAAACTTTTGCCTATACCAATCACACCCTTTTGCCGGAAGCTTTGGAGAAATGGGCTATAACGCTGCTGGGAAGAATACTTCCACGACACCTGGAGATCATCTATGAGATCAATAGCCGTTTCCTGGAAGAACTAAGGCACAAAGGCTATAGTGGAGATCAAATCTCAAGAATGTCTCTTATCGATGAGCATGGGGAACCTTCGGTTAGAATGGCCCATTTGGCAACCATTGGAAGTTATAAAGTAAATGGAGTTTCAGAATTACATTCCCGTCTTTTAAAATCACAGGTGCTCCATGATTTTGCCGATCTATGGCCCGAAAAATTTACCAACGTTACCAATGGGGTGGCACATCGTCGCTTTCTGGCAGTGAGCAATCCCGGTTTAGCAGATATAATTTCAGAAAAAATTGGGCAGGAGTGGTTAACAGATCTCACAAGCTTCAGGGAACTGGAAAATTTTGCTGAAGATGAGAACTTCCAGCAAGAGTGGAGAGATGTGAAACTCTGGAATAAAAAGATTCTCGCCGGGTTACTGGAAGAACGCACAGGGGTGAAAGTGGATCCTACTATGTTATTTGACGTGCAGGTTAAACGAATCCACGAGTACAAAAGGCAACACCTTAAAGTGCTTCACATCATTGATCTTTATTTAAGGATCAAAGATGGAAGAACAGAAAACATAGCGCCATCCACCTTTATCTTTGCAGGGAAGGCTGCTCCTGGCTATTTTATGGCTAAACTTATTATTAGACTTATCACAGCCGTTGCAGAACTTGTTAATGATGATGAAGAGGTTAATAAATACCTTAAAGTGGTCTTTTTGCCAAATTTCAATGTTAAACAGGCCCAGAGGATTTATCCTGCCGCCGATCTTTCGGAACAAATATCCATGGCTGGTAAGGAAGCTTCGGGTACGGGGAATATGAAATTTGCGCTAAACGGGGCCCTTACCATTGGAACCCTGGATGGTGCCAATGTTGAGATCCTTGAAGAAGTTGGAAAGGAAAATTTCTTCCTTTTTGGACAAACTACAGAGGAAGTGCAGAAAACAAGACGGGATGGTTACAGGCCTTATGAATACTACAATGAAAATGAAGACCTGAAAAGAGTATTGGATTTCCTTATTTCGGGGGAACTGGCCGATGGGGACACAGAATTATTCAAGCCTCTTTATCAAAATTTATTACAGCAGGATCCATATCAACTACTTAAAGATTTCGATTCTTACTGTACGACAAAAGAAGAGGTCTTTAGTCTATGGAAGGATCAGAAAGAATGGACGAGAAAATCCATCCTCAATGTTGCCAGGATGGGTAAATTTTCATCAGATCGTTCTATTAGAGACTACTGTGACAAAATATGGATGGTGGAGCCGGTAAGGATCAAGGATTAACTTTCTATCTGCGTCTGTAACTCTGCAAGGTGTGCAGCCTTTATTGGTTCACAGTGCACCTTGCAGTAACTGGTGTGGTAGGTATGACCGGAAAGGAAATTTACCTGGATCTCATTCCACTGCTGCCTGTTAAGTTCCGGCTTGTCGTGCATCAATTCCTGGTATAGTTTTTCACTTATCTCATAAAAGTTGTTAGTGCCAAGATATTCAAGATCGGCATCGGCGAGAATTTTTTCTGAAAGCGTTTTAGGTTTTTGCGGAATTTGTGTTGCCATGATCATATTACAGATCTTCTGAACTTCTTCTGAAGTAATACCTAATTCCGGTAATTCTTCGGAAGCCATTTCACAACTCCTTTTTTCGTGATTATCCCTGCCTTTTACAAATCCAAGATCATGATAAAGTGCTGCAACCTTGATAAGGAAAAGTTCACGGCCTGTGACTCCTTCCTGTTGGGCGAGGAAAATAGATTTTTCCAACACATACTTTGTGTGGGCAGGTGAGTGATAATACAACCAGGAAGGAAGATTACTCTCCAGGTTGGACATCACTTTTTTGTAGATTTTTTCGAACATGGTCTTCAAAAGGGTCTTTTGCGGTTTGTTTTCCTATTCCGCCTTTAACTTCTTTGATCCTTTGAACAAAGAAAAAGGCATTGGGATCGATTTTTAGGGTAGCTTCCTTAATTCTGTGTATCTCAAGGCGGGTCACAATGGTCATAATGATATCACAATCATATTTAACATCATAGGCTCCGGGTAAATAACCTCTTTCCCCTTTATACACTGTTATTGCCTTGCCATAGCCATTAACTATCAGGGATTTTACATCTTCACAATCCTTCGAGATTATGGTTAAGGCCGTAAATTCTTCAAAACCATCAATGATATAACTTGTGGTTTTAGAGGCAGTAAAATATACTAAAAAAGAATACATGGCTGCTTCGAGGTCAAATACAAAAGCGGCACACAAAAAAATGAGTCCGTTAAAGACAAGGATGATCTCAGAAGTAGAAAATGCTGAATTTCGCGTTGTATAGACAGCCATAATTTCCACGCCGTCCAATACTCCTCCTCCCTTGATCACTAATCCAAGTCCTAATCCTATAAGGAATCCTCCAAAAACGGCAATTAGAACTTTATCTTCGGTAACAGCCGGGATTTCAATAAAATGCATGAGCACGGTAAGTAAAAGTATAGAAAGCAGGGCCCTAAGTGCAAAGGTTTTTCCAATTTTACGATATCCAAGGTATAAGAAGGGCAGGTTAAAGACCACAAGTAAATAAGTAAAAGGGATATCCAGCACCTCTTCCACGACGATGGAGATCCCCGTAACACCCCCGTCTAAAAAGTGATTTGGAAGCATGAATCCCTCGAGCGCGATCATCGCAGCAAATATTCCCAATAGGGAATACACCACCGAGTGAAGTGAAAAAAGGGATCGCCAGTTGATGCGGTTTTTAGATACCATAAGATCAAAATGTTTTTGTAGGGAGGTTCCTCTAACTTAACATTTTTTTTGAAATAAAATTCCCTGACACTTAGTAATCAGCATATTATTATCCTCTTCTTACTTCAGAATGTACGAATTTATTTCATAATAAGATATTTCTTGTGTGATTTATGACACTTCAACGAATTTTATTTAAAAGCTAAGCTTTCTTTAGTAACTTAATATTCAGTTAATTAACTAATTTTTGAAAACAATGGAAAAGAATGAAGCCAAAAAAGGTAGATCGCCAAAAAATACCTGGATCTATTTAACCGTGGACACAAAAAACATTAATGAAGGAAATATTGATGAGAAGGTTGTTTTTTCAGATGACAGGGATGATCCTCCTCAGAAACCGGGAAAACCTATGGATTATGTTTCCACCATAAGTCCGGGAATGAAGGTCTACTGGAAGGGGCAACCTAAAGATGAGGAGTCAAATGATGTTATAGAAATTACCGGGGTCACTGCCAAGGAAGGTAAAGACAAATGGAAGCTGCTTGACAGTGTGGGACCGGAACAGGGAAACAAGGGAGTGAAGGTTGGAAAGGTCAAAGGAAAACATATTGATGGCCAGGAACCGTATTCTGTGCGATTTAGAATTGAAGGGCGAAAAAGCGAATTTGAAGTGGACCCAAAGATACAGATGGAACTCAAAAGTAATTCGGATTCAAGATGAACAAAAAGATTCTTATTTCTTTCCTGTTTTTATTCTCGATCGGTTATACCGTAATGGGGCAGGAGAAATCTGAATTTGACAAATTTGACCAAATTATACCGCGCTTCAGAAGAAAGAAATAACCTGGATTTGCTCGAGGATATAATTTCTTCAACGACGCAACCGGATAGTATGATTAGATATTCTAATCTCCTTATAAAAAAGGCACAGCCGGTTCAAAACAAGGAAAAGCTTCAATTTGCACATTTTAACCAGGGAATTGCCTGGCGTTATAAAGGAGATTACAGAAATGCTTTTGAGCACCTCTTTAAAAGTGCAGAATTAGCTGAAGAACTTGAAAACAAAATTATGCTTGGAAGTTCTTATGTGGAGATAGGGAATGCCTATGCCGAAAGTGGAGATCTTAACCTTTCCTCGACTTATTTTAACCGGGGGATAAGTCTTTTCCAAGCAGAGAAAGATATGTTAAAGGTAGGGGCAACCTATTATAATATGGGGGATACCTTTTTTGACAAAGGAGCTATAGACTCTTCACTTGTTTATACCACCCAGGCAAGGGACATTTTTCAAAAGGAGGGACATGAATTTTATGAAGCCTATAGCCTTGGGAATCTTGGTAGGATCAATGCCGCTATGGAACAATATGATTTAGCAGAAACCCAACTTAATGAGGCGGTAGAAATTTTGTTTAAAGTGAAAGATTATAATGCACTAACAGATTTCTACGCTGCACTTTCTGAGATCAACCAGAGGCAGGGAGATTTGAAAGCAGCAATAGCGTTTGCAGATAAAAGCCTGGAAGCAGCAAAGTTAATTGGTTTAAAAGAAGACCTGCAGGGGGCACATCAAAAACTTGCATTTTTACATGAAGAAGCAGGAGATATTGCGCAATCTTATGATCACTACAAAATGTTCGTAGTGTATAAAGACAGTATCGAGGATAATGCTTCTGTAAAGGAGGTTGCAAACCTTAGAACGAATTATGAAATAGCCAAAAAACAAACCGAAGTTGACTTACTTAACGAACAAAAAAGTAATCAACGCATCATTGTTATTGCTACCGCTATCGCCTTGTTCCTTATAATGCTACTTGCGCTGGGGCTTTACCGTCGAAATAGGTACATAGGAAGGACCAAAAAAATCATTGAAAGAGAAAAACAACGATCAGATCGTTTACTACTCAATATTCTTCCTCAGGAAACTGCTATGGAATTAAAGGAAAAAGGGAAGGTACTTGCAAAACGTTTTGAAGCAGTGACCATATTATTCACAGACTTCAAGGATTTCACTCATTATGCCGAAAATCTTCCGCCCGAGGAACTCGTGAAAAGGGTAGATTTTTATTTTTCCAAGTTTGACGAAATAATCGAGCAGCATGGCCTTGAGAAAATAAAAACTGTGGGGGATGCTTATATGTGTGCAGCCGGAGTTCCTTTTGCCGTTAAAGATCATGCCCGCCGCGTGGTCGCTGCGGCTTGTGAAATTATTGAATTTGTTGGCAGGGAAGAGCCTGGAAAGGAAGTTAATTTTGAGATTAGGATTGGCATAAACTCGGGACCTGTAGTGGCCGGAGTGGTAGGCAATAAAAAATGGGCTTATGATATATGGGGAGATGCGGTGAATATTGCAGCAAGGATGGAATCCTGTTCAGAAACGGGAAGGATCAACATTTCCGAAAATACTTATCATCTCATTCAGGATGAATTTGAATGTGACTACAGGGGAGAGATCATGGTGAAGAATAAAGGCAAGATGAAAATGTATTTTGTAAAGGGTGCAAAAGTAGATCAGGAAAAGAAAAGTAGTGTGGCTTAGATTTTAAGCAGTCAAAAAAGTCAATTGAATGTAACATTTTTCCTGCTGCTTCGTGTTAGAAGATATTTTAGATCTTATGAAAAAAAATCTCTTTCTGTTGTTGGCAATCCTGGTATATGCCTGCACCCCAATGAAACCCGCTCTATCGGTTTCAGAAACTACTGCTTTTCCTGTTAAAGGTCGGCAGGGACTACTTATAAATCAAAAATTGAGCTTTGGTGATTACAAAACCTCAAAAATTAAGCGCTCCTGGACCCGCAGCGGCAATACGAGAGTAGACCTCATAAGCGGACAAATCACCGATCCAGATTACCCTAACCTGGTCGCAATGGATTATGCAAATAGTGACCAGTCTTTTTATTTTTCTATCTCAGATTTCTCCGGAAATGCTGCCGATGTTTACGCTGTTTCCGAATTTCATGCTGAAGACCTGCAAATAGGGGATAACCCAAATTCTGTAATCAATATTCTGGAAGACCTTTTTGGAGGTTCCGGTTTTTCTGAAGATCTTTTTTACCTGCAGGTTTTTCTGAATGATGAGGTTAAGCCCTGGCAGTTGTTACTCGATAATCAGGCAGCACAGTTTACTCCTGAGGATTATTCAGGTTTCTTTGCCCTCTCAGAAAATGAATTTTATGCGCTGGAGCCTATTACGCATTTGAACACTAAAAAAGGAGTAAAAAAGAGCCTTGCGGGATCCATAGGATATGAGATATTCAATAAGAAGGGAGAATCGGTCGCGGCAGTTTCTTTAGTGGATAACGGAGAGGTGTTTCTACATACCAAAGATCCTTCAGAAAGGTTACTGCTCTCTGCACTTTGTGCAGCACTATTGCTACAGGAGGATATTGCAGACCAGGATCTTTAGACTTTTTATCAGCTATTCAGTGTTCCAAATAAATATTCGCCCCGGCTCCATTTTTTGGCAGGGGAGGGCCGGCTCATTTATAGATTTACTCCGTCCACAGTTTACCGATAGAGTAGGTGCGGGCACTTCCTCCCACTTCGATCCTGTCTTCCAGGTTTTTACAAAAAAGGCGCCCACCGCGTTCAGATAATTGCCTGGCATGCATCTCCAGTTTATTTAACTTTTCACTCCAGTAGGGAGTGAGGGAACAGTGAGCAGAACCCGTTACGGGATCCTCAAAAACTGAAGCCTTAGGAGTGAAAAAACGGGATACAAAATCACAATCTGTACCTTTGGCAGTGACTATTACTCCTCCGGTTCCAAGTTCAAGTTGATCAAAGTAAGTGCGGTTGATTTCAATATTTCTCACTTCCTGTTCATTTTCATAAACCAGCACATAATCGCGTGCTTTAAGTACTTCCCGTGGCTGAATGTTCAGGGAATTTTTTAAAAGTTCCGGAAGTACGGTTGGATTAGGTTTTCTTGCGGGCAGGTTTAAAGTGTAGCTCCCATTTTCGGCAGTTACCTGTAACTCCCCGCTTTGGGTGTCAAAAATGATATTTTTATTTGAATATTTTCTAATATCCCTAAGCGCATGAGCAGCTGCCAGAGTAGCGTGTCCACACAGGTCCATCTCCATTTCGGGAGTGAACCATCTCAAATGAAAACTATGACCTTTATCGACAAAAAATGCGGTCTCGGCAACAGCGTTTTCCCTGGCAATTTTCAGAAGTAGATCATCGGGTAGCCAATCTGAGAGAGGTACCACGCAGGCGGGATTTCCACCAAAAATGTGATCTGTAAAAGCATTTATCTGGTAAAGGTGTAATTGCATATTTTGAAACTTTAAAGTAAAACGTGAACTACTATTTATGATTATGATCTTTCATTATTTCCGAAAAGATCCTGTACGATTTTAACCTGTCCTCGTGATTATAAATATGAGAAGCTACCATAACTTCATTGACCCCGGTTTCTTTCAGGAATTTTGAAGTTTGCTCCCTTACAGTTTCCTTGCTGCCAATAAAAGCATATTTAAGCATTCTTTGAAAAGCAGGGTTTGCCGCCAGCTCCCGCAACTCTTCTGTCATTTTAATTGGAGGCTGCATATAATCCATGTTATTTGTCATCACTCCATACATCATTCTTATGAGGGTGGTCGAAATATCTTCAGCTTCTTCATCGGTATCGGCAGCAATTACATTTATACAACCAATGGTATAAGGCTTTTCAAGGTATTTTGAAGGCTGGAACTTGTTGTAATAGATGTTTAGCGCCTCAAAAAGTTGGGCTGGTGCAAAATGACTGGCAAATGCATAAGGCAAACCTTTTTCGGCAGCCACGTGTGCGCTGTCGGTACTGGAACCAAGAACATAAATTGGGACATCAACTCCTTCAGCCACAGTAGCCCGCACTTGTGATCTTTTGTTTTCTGCTGAAAAATATTGCTGGATCTGGCTTATTTCCTCCGGAAATTTATAAACTGCCTGCATGCGGTCACTTCTAATAGCATGTGCAGTGACCTGATCTGTACCCGGAGCCCGGCCAAGTCCAAGATCTATTCTATTGGGATACAATGAGCCCAGAGTTCCAAATTGTTCTGAAACTATGAGCGGGGAATGGTTTGGCAACATGATCCCTCCGGAACCCACTCTTATCTTTTTAGTGCCTCCGGCTATATAACCTATTAAAACTGAAGTAGCTGAACTGGCTATGCTAAGCATGTTATGATGTTCTGCCAGCCAAAATCTATGATAGCCCATTTCTTCGGCTTTCTGCGCAAGATCCAGGCTGTTCTCAAAGGTTTGGTGAATAGAGGAGTCAACACCAACACTGGCGAGTTCTAATATTGAATAAGGAGTATTTTTTTTGTTCTGAGACATAGAAATTTCAGGTTTTATTCAAAGTTCGGGATTTCAAAAGAAGGAAAATAAGAAAAGAGATAGCTTTTGGTAATAACGATATTTATATGATCCAGACTCTCTTATATTGATTTTACCAAAGGTGGGGAAAGGAAGCAAAATTTGGCCATTTTCCACACCTTTGGTAACAGGCTTAATAGCTCTCCTTCCTTAACACCTCCAACGGCGGACTTTTGATTACGCTTATGCTGTTAGTAAGCCCAATAAACATTACCAGTAAAGTAATAGCAGGAAAGAGCACCAGGAATGGAAAAATAGAAGGTACAAAGGCGGTATCAAACAAGAGCCATGCGAGTAACTGGCTGCTAAGTAAAGAAAGCAGGATTCCCGATAAGGTTCCAAGCGCTCCCAGGTAGAAATATTCCAGCGCAAGGATCTTTAGAATTTGATTGCTGCGGGCACCTATGGTTCGCAGTAAAACACTCTCCTTGATCCGCTGAAACTTACTGGTGCGAACTGCCCCGAGAAGAACAATTATTCCTGTAAGTATACTAAAGAAGGCCATAAAGTTAATAAGCCAGGCAATTTTATTCAGAAGGTCTTCAACAACAGTAATAATTTGCCGCAGGTCAAGGATCGAAACATTTGGGAAAAGCCTTACCAGTTCCTGTTGAAGGGCGGCACTTGCAGCCTCACCGGGAACTTTTGTAGTGATCACCCTAAACTGGGGAGCACTCTCCAAAACACCTTTTGGGAAAACAATTGAAAAATTTGGCTGCATCTGGCTCCAGTCCACGGTCCTAATACTACGAACTTCGGTATTCATCACCACCCCCTGAACATTAAATGAGATGCGATCTCCCACGCCCACCAGTGCATCTTCAGCAAAGTTATCACTTACAGAGATAGGGATGAGGTTGGTGTTATCTACTTCAGAAATCCAATCTCCCGAGGAAAGTACTTCAGAATTTGTGAGCGAATCACGGTAAGTCACCCTGAATTCATGATTGAGAACCCAGCGATTAATCCCCGATGTTGAATCCTCCCTCATCTGGTTTACGGTTCTTCCGTTAATATTCTGCACCCGCATGGTAACAATGGGAATGTCATCCAGAACAGGATTTCCACTGTTCTTAATTACTTGTTCTACCTCTTTTTCCTGCCCGGCCTGCACATCAAGGAGGATCATATTGGGACTATCGGTTTGTGCGTCAATGGAGGCTTCGGCCAGTAAAACATCTTTGGTGAAGTAGAGGGTGCTAATTAGAAAAGTACCTACTCCAATGGCCAGCACCAAAGTGAGCGTTTGATTTTGTGGCCGGAATAAATTCTGCAGACTCTGTCTTGCAGGAAATCCCCAGCCGGTTGGGAAATTTTCCCGTATCACTTTCATGAATAATCGGGCGATCCCTGCAAGTATAGCAAAGGTCACCACAATTCCCAGTACAAAGGCCAAAGAGTATCTCCAGTCCTGCAGGAGCCAATAGGAGAAGAGAAGGATGAAGAGAAAAATGCCGCCAAGAACTGCTAATTCTGCTTTTCCTTTTTTCTTATTACCTCCGGTTTGCACCCTTAGAGCCTGTAAAGGGGAGACATATAAAGTCCCTATAAGTGGCACAAGGGCAAATAACACTGCCATGAAAACCCCAAGTAAAATCCCCAATAAGATGATCTGGATTTTAAAGGTCATTTCTATATCTACAGGTAACAAATCTCCGAGTAATAATGGGAAGAGTTGCTGTAAAAATAAGCCTGCAATGGTACCTATAATTCCACCAAGTAATCCCATGCCGGCAATCTGGAGGAGATAGATCATAAAAGTTTGTTTCCTGGTGGCCCCAAGGCATTTAAGAACAGCAACAGCCTTCAGTTTTCCTTTGATGTAGATATTTATTGCACTTGCAATTCCCACACAACCCAGCAGCAATGCAACAAAAGCTACAAGGTTCAGGAACTTTCCGAAGTTATCATAACGCCTCCCCAGGCGTTCACTGGTGGAGGTGTGCGTGTCCAGATCGGCTTCAAGGTTATCCAGCCGGGGATCAAGAACCTCGTCCAGTTGCTCCAGGTCTGTTCCCGGTTGTGCAGTGAAGTAATAATCATAGGAAATGCGGCTTCCCGTTTGTATAAGTCCTGTTTCTTCAATAAAACTGTAGGGTAGGACTGTAGGTGGCGCAACTGAGCTAAAAAACGAATTACTGCCCGGAATGGAACGCAAGGCCCCGGCAATAGGTAACGTAACTTCTCCTATTTTGATGCTGTCACCCGGGTTAAGTCCCAGCTGCCGCATTAGCGTGGCATCGACCAAAGCTTTACCTTCCTGTTGATAGGTTTGTGCTGCCTCCCGGGGCACAGTCTCCAGTTCCCCATAAAAAGGAAATCCGCCTTCGATTCCCCGTACCTGCACCAGCTTGGTGCCGTCATTTCCTGGAAAGGCAGCCATGGAAGTGAAGCCTATTTCCCTTGCCCTGGCGCCACCCAGGGAATCTATAATAGAGAGAACTTCTTCTGTTGGGGCCTTGTCCAGGTCGATCTTATAATCGGCTCCCATCATGGCTTTTGATTGCAGGGCGATATTATCCTTCAGGTTTTCTCCAAAAGATTGTATTGAAACCACGGCAGCTATTCCCAATACGATCGAAGCCATGAACAGGATAAGCTTACGCCCACTTGCTTTGCCATCGCGCCACGCCATTTTCATCAACCACATAAAGGAAGTACTTGTTTTAGTGCTGCTCATGGGTTTCTATGATTTTTCCGCCTTTGAGACGCAGGATTCGCTGTGTCATTTTTGCAAGATCAAGGTCGTGAGTTACTATGACAAGTGTGGTTCCTGCTTCCCTGTTGAGGTCAAAAAGAAGTTCAATTACTTTTTCACCCGTTTCGGCATCCAGGTTTCCTGTGGGCTCATCGGCAAAGAGAATGGAGGGTCGGTTTGAAAAGGCCCTGGCTACAGCCACCCGCTGTTGTTCCCCGCCCGAAAGTTGGGATGGATAATGTTCAAACCTGCCGCCAAGACCTACTTTTTCCAGCAATCCTTTCGCAACATCCGAAGCATTTTTAGCTCCCTGCAATTCTAAGGGCACGGCAACATTTTCCAATGCCGTCAAAGTTGGTAGCAGTTGAAAATCCTGAAATACAAAACCTACCTTTTGATTACGCAGCACTGCCCGTTCATCTTCAGAAAGGGAACTGAGTTCGGTGCCGCAGAGCTCAATGCTGCCTTTCCCGGGACGATCAAGGCCTGCGCAGAGGCCCAAAAGAGTGGTTTTTCCACTGCCCGAGGGACCTACAATGGCAAAAGTTTCCTTTTCTTCAACATCAAAGCTTATATCATGGAGTACAGTGAGCTGTTTGGACCCGCTGGAATAGCTTTTTTCCAGGTTGCGCACGTTTAATATTTTTGTCATCTTTAAATCTGCTTTCAGAAAAAGCAAAATAAGAAATGATTTCCACTTCAAGCCAGTAGCTATGAGAAACCTGTTGTATTTGCCATTTTTGACACTTCTGTTTTTAACTTCCTGTGGAGAAACTGCCAAAGAGGAAAAAGAGGCTGAAGCCGAAATTACTTCGGAAGTTGAAAATGAAGCTGAAAATTCTGAAGAAGACAGCAACACGATCCTATTCTTTGGGGACAGTTTAACCGCTGCCATGGGGCTGGATCCCGCTGAAGGTTACCCGGCCGAAATTAAGAAGATCATAGATTCCCTGGGGCTCAATTACGATGTGGTGAACGCGGGACTTAGTGGAGAGACTACTGCTGCCGGCAAAAACAGGATCGATTGGGTGCTTAACCAGGATGTAGACGTATTTGTACTTGGCACTGGGAGCTAATGATGGCCTCCGCGGAATTCCGGTGGAGGAGACCCGAAGAAACCTGCAGGCAATAATTGATGCAGTTCGAGAGAAAAATCCCGATGTGGAGATCGTCCTCGCCGGAATGCAGATCCCACCTAATATGGGACCGGAATACACTACAGATTTTCGTGAGATTTTCCCACAACTGGCAGAAGAAAATGATATCTACCTTATCCCGTTTTTATTAGAAGGCGTAGCCGGAGATCCCAACTTAAATCAACAGGACGGGATCCATCCAACCGCAGAGGGCTATGACATTGTAGCCCAAAATGTGTGGGAGGTGCTGGAGCCTGTAGTTACCACTAAATAAGAGGCGTCAAAAATGCCCTTTTTAAAGGGGAAGTATTTATTTCAGGGTTCTCTGTTGAACCTGAAAAACCAGATTGAACAGAGTGCCTAAAATGGCAATTTTTATTAAGCTTCAGAATTTTTGCCCTTTTCAATTTTTTCTTCTACCCATTCTTCCTCTTCGGCTTCAGGTTCTTCGAATTCCCCGTTGGCGTTGTCATTTTCCGGTTGGTAAACCAGCTTTATGAACATAGGAAAATGGTCAGAACCCATCTTCTCCAGCCTTTTTAACTTCAGAAGCATAAAATCACTGCTGTGAAAAACATGATCCAGGGGCCAGCGAAAGATTGGATATTCTGCGTGGAAGGTATTATAGAAACCACGACCAATACGCGGATCCAGTAAGCCACTTAGCTGTAAAAAGAGCTTGGTGGTTCTAGACCAGGCCACATCGTTAAGATCTCCAAAGACAAGAGTGGAATTGTCGCCGTCTATTGATTTCCCTACCAGCAGGAGTTCTGCATCCCGGTTGGTAGAAGTATCATCTTCAGATGGGCTTGGAGGTTTTGGATGCAGGCAGTGGATGTTGATCTTCTCCCCTGTACGCAGCTTCACCTTTCCATGAATGGAAGGGATCTCCTTTGAAATAAGGTATTTGATGTCGATATCCTCAAGCTCAAGTTTTGAGTAGAGGTGCATTCCGTAAAGATTTTTGAGAGGAATTTTAACCGTATAGGGATATTCCTCTTCAATGGATTGTAGCTCCTTTTCCCAGGTTTCATCACTTTCCAGTGTAAGCACCAGGTCTGGGTTTTCCCGAATAATTATTTTGATGAGCTTATCATAGCGGGTGTTGGTAGTAAGCACATTGCTCACCAGGATAGAAATTTGTCTTTCCACATCATCACCACTATACTCTTTCACCTGTTTGGAAGAAAAAAACGTGTAAGGAAAGATCTTTACCGATTGATAGAGGAAACTCAACGCGAGCAAGACTATCAATATGGTCTCCCATATTGAACTAAAATCAAAAGCCACGGCACTGTAGATGAGAACAGCAAGAATGAGGATGCTGATCTGTAATCGGGGGAAATCAAAGTCCCTTACCCACCATTGATCAAACCTGCTTATGGACGCTGCAGTAGGAACCAGGATTAGAATACTTAGGACGTATGCAGCTATTTCGGCAATATTCATATAGTTGGTTAAAATAGGCTGTTCAAATATACATTTTTGAGACTAACCTTTGAAAACCTGCACGTGCTTTCTTGCAGATTTTTTTCCTACGCCAGCTTATAAGAGCACAAATTGCTTTTTCGTTTGCCGAAAATTTTAAAGAAATTTTTCATTTATTTAGAGCAAATTACGGAAAACCGTAATTCAACCCGAATTCTTTGTTTTATTTTTGATTCAAAGAAATTGATAAGGTGGGAATACCCCGACAAATAGCAATGTTTCAAAAAGTACTGGTAGCAGAAGATATGGACAGCATTAATCTCGCGGTCGCGGGATTGCTCAAGGATCTTGGAGTACCAAAGGTGGAACATGCACAGTATTGTGATGAAGCCTGGCTCCTGGCCAAAAAGGCTCTTACAATGGGGGAACCTTTTGATCTTCTTATCTGTGACCTTTCCTTTAAGAATGATCACCGCACAGAAAAGTTGACTTCAGGTAGAGAATTAATATCTGCACTTAAAAAAGAAGATCCCAATTTAAAAGTTTTGGTAAATACCATTGAAGATCACCCACAAATTGTGCGTAATCTTTGGGAGTCGGGGAATATTGATGGTTATGTATCCAAAGACAGGCATGGAATGCGGGACCTTAAGGAAGCCATCGAAACGGTAAATAATAAGGGAAAATATAATTCTGTACGCATTGAAAATCTCCTAAAGGAAAACAATATGTTGATCCTTGGAGACTGGGAAATGGAACTTCTCAAAGCCATTGCTACAGGTCATACACAGGAAGAGATCCAGGAAGATTTTAAGGGTCGCAGGATTGCGCCCAATAGCAGGAGTTCAATAGAGAAAAGGCTAAAGGAACTTCGGGAAGATTTTGGGGCTAATACAACCCCTCATTTAGTTGGAATTTTAAAAGATCTTAAGTTAATATAGTTAATTAGCAGTTTAGAAAGGCCGCTTTTTTCTTAAATATATTCGGGAATGTAGGGTAACCGGATTGTTTGTAGAAGAGGCGGCTTCTTCATTTTCTATACTTTTAGCGGTGAATCTCCAAAAATAGCATATTAACACCTGTTTACTTGATGTGAACATCATTTTTTGTATTCAACAGGTTGTTTTTTAGTGTGTTATCATATATCATCTTCATAATTACTTCTCTTTGGTCATTCACATCTTTTTACTGATTTATAGGGGATTAGCTTCTTAATTTCGGGGGTATAATAACTCTAAAACTTAAAGCTATGAAAACTGTAATTTTTTATTTGGTACTGCTGGTGTTAGGAACAAGCCATGCACAGGAATTTACTGAACTCAAGGAAGCAAAAGTGGGATTCGCCCCATTGGCTTCGAGTGTGGAACGCAACGGCAATAGTTTTTCATTTAATGTTAAAGAAGCTGTAGTCGGGGAATTTGAAAAAGATCCATTGGCTTTCATGGAAAACTACTTTAGTATAGATGATTTTATTTCGGAATTAAAGCCCGAACAGTATGATAGATATGAAGTAAGTTTTGTGAGTCAAAAAGGGCATTTAATAGCCGATTTTGATAAGAATGGAAAGTTGGTTCAAACTAACTCAAGATTTAAAAACACACTTTTACCTCATAGCCTAAGAAACGATCTATATCGCGATCATAAAGGCTGGGCAATGACTAAGAATATTCGTATCACCCGGGGCAGGAATGGTGACGTAAGCAAGGATTACTACAAGATCAATCTTGAAAATGGTAAAGACCGCAAAAAGATAATTTTAGAAGCACCGGTGAGCGTAACAGATATTGCGAGCAATTAGAAAAGTCAGGATTTGACAACATACCATCAGGCGTTTTTTTCGCCTGATGGTTTTTACACATAAGGAGGACAAATCAAAATAAATATGTATTAAATTGGAATAATAATTTCCACACATATGAGAGCACTCGTTATAGATGATGAGGAATTGGCACGCAGAAGGATCCTTAATCTTCTGGAGGAAGTTCCTGGTATTGAAATTATTGGGGAGTGTTCTAACGGGCAAACAGCAATAAAAAGAATTAACGGTGAACATCCAGATCTTATTTTTCTCGATATCAGCATGAAAGATATGAATGGATTTGAAGTGCTGCAAAAAGTGGAAATTAAGCCAAAACCCATTGTTATTTTCGTTACTGCATATGATAGCTATGCCACCCGTGCATTTGATGTGGAAGCTTTTGATTTCCTTCTGAAACCTTTCAAGGACCAGCGATTCTTTAAAACCATAGAAAGAGTATTGAAAACCGGAGGAAAAGAAGCCGATGATCTTTTTGAAAAAAGGATAAGGGAGATGTTCAGGATCTTTTCCTTAGAGGGCAAAACAGAAAAAATTGCCAGTAAGATTCCGGTTAAGCAAGGCAACAAAACAGTCCTTATAGACCCGGCGAATGTACTTTACATCATGGCATCTGGATATTACGCAGAGATCTATACAACTTCAGGAAAGTACGTGCTTCGGGAATCTCTAAGCAATCTTGAAGAGCAACTGGAGAGAGAAAGCTTCTTTAGAATTCACCGTTCTACCATTGTCAATATTGACCAGGTAAAGGAGATCGTGCATTCAGAATATTCTGAAGTGGATGCCCGCATGAATGATGGCAAGCTCCTTCATATAAGCAAATCAAATAAAAAGGAATTTCTGGAAAAACTGGGAATCTAAGAATATGAAACTCAAGAAATATATCGATTTTAAATTGATCCTTTTACTGGCAGGGTTTTACGGTCTTTTTAATGTTATTTACATAACAAAATCGGCTTACCTGCGAGAGACCTTCCCCGAAATGAGGCATGAGCCCTGGTATGATTTCCTTGTGAATAATATCCTTATTGACTGGTTGGTCGTGGTATTCTACATGAGCATTATCGCAATTAGCACTAAACGTTTCCTCCACAGGAATTACTCCTGGGTCAAGATCATTTCAATCCATATAGTTTGCTCTATTCTCATAGGTTTTATAATCAGGCTTATTTTTGATCTCTATAGCATTTTAACGGGATTATTTACCATTGAAGAATATCAGGTTAAAGAAAGTTTTACCCGGTTCATGATAGTGGTGGATCTCAATTTTCTCATCTACTTTGCCATGACCTTCATTATTTACACTTATTACTATGTGAAACAGGTAAAGGAGGCGGAGCATCACCGGGCTCAACTGGAGACTCAGCTGGTAAATACCCGAATGAAGATGCTATCTTCCCAATTACAGCCGCATTTCCTGTTCAATACCCTTAACAGTATTGCTGTCCTGGCCGATCTTGATAAGGAAAAAGCCAAGGATACTATTGCAGATCTCAGTGACTTTCTCAGGGAGATCCTGTATAGCGGCGACGAAAATGTTATTCCGCTGGAAAAGGAATTACGCACTTTAGAATACTACCAGAATATTTTAAATGTTCGATTTTCCGACCATCTTTCTATTATTAAAGATGTGGACGAGCGTCTTATGTCAAAAAAGGTTCCTGCTTTGCTGTTGCAGCCTATTCTGGAGAATTCAATAAAACACGGCTATTCCTATGAACATACCCATCTGGAAGTTACTATTAGGATTTATGCGGAAGCAAATGAACTCATCATTCAGGTTATTAATGACGGTGCCGGTCTTAGTGCAGGAAAAGAGGAGCTTTTGAAGAAAGGCAAAGGCCTGGCCAATATTGATGCCCGGCTGTCAAATCTCTACGGAAATAACTACAGCTTCGAAATTAAAAATCGAAGTACAGGCACAGGAGTGGAAACTACAATAAAGCTCCCGCTCACCTGAAGGCTTTGACCTTCACCTGAATTTGTCACGAAACGTAAGAACCTTATTGAACAAGGAGAGATTTAAGGCCTCAAAAATGATGTTTCCAGATCAAAAAAGCTCTTGAAAAGGTGCTTTTGAATAGTTTTAAATTCTTCGAAAAAAAGGAGGGAATTCCCATTTGACAAAAACTAATTGTCGTAAATTTAAGATGCTTATTATCAGTATTATATCAATTTACATGTATTATGAAAACTGAAAAAATTACAGTGGAAACCCTGGTGCCGCTGCCGGTGGAAAAAGTCTGGCAGCTGTGGACCAATCCGGAGCATATTAAAAAGTGGAATTTTGCCACGCCCGAATGGCATACCCCTTCTGCAGAAAATGATTTAAAAGAAAGCGGAAAGTTTAATTATAGAATGGAAGCCAAAGATGGAAGTCAGGGCTTTGATTTTACGGGAGAATACCAGGAGGTGGAGCCCCACAGGTTAATAAGATACAGGATGGATGACGGCCGGGAGGTTAGCATTCACTTCAAGCCTGTTGAAAATGCTACTTTCATAGAGGAAACTTTTGATCCCGAACAGGAAAACAGTATACAACAGCAGCGGGACGGGTGGCAGGCAATTCTTGAAAACTTCAGGAAATATGCCGAATCAAATGATTAAGTAAAATCAGAATACTCATCCTTAGCTCTATTGCATAGATTATCGGGAAAGAGGGGCGTTGTTTTTCAAGAAGGCTCATTTCCTGTACTCACTTCTTTTTGGGGATGGTCCATAAATAAATGGTAGTGCCGTCAACAAACTCAACCCGGTCCGGTTTCCAGTTGCCCATATCAAAGGCATGAGAAACAATACGGGTGCCGGGCTTTAATTGTTCAAGCAAAATAGGTTTAAGTCTCTCATTTAAATGACTAAGCAGGTAAAGGGTTACCACTGTAGCTTCTCTAAAATCTGATTCAAATAGATCGGCTTCAATAAATTTTACTTTGTGGGTTACTTCAGCTTTTTTTGCATTCACCTTGGATTCCGAAATTCTTTTTGGATCAATGTCTATTCCGACTCCACGGGCGCCGAAATTCTTTGCTGCGGCAATAACGATTCGGCCGTCGCCGCTTCCGAGGTCATATACCACATCATCAGATTCTACTTGTGCGAGTTGCAGCATTGCGTTGACAACAGTATCGCGGGTGGGCACATAGATCACATCCTGAGCTATAGTTCCAAAGGGAAGGATTAGAAAGACAATAATTGCTATTAAATTTTTCATAGGATGACATTTTTGATTAGATCTTCTTCTTATCATTATTTTTCTTTTCAGCAACAGTTGGCTTTAGCAGCAAGATCATTGCTCCTGCGATTAAAACACCAATTCCTGCCAGTGCTCCCCAACCGGTGTATACAACGCTGGAGTAGAGGAGATAGGCGCTGCTTAGGCAAAAAATAATAGGCAGTACGGGGTAGAGAGGTACTTTAAAAGGTCGTTTTTTGAGAGGTCTTTTTTTCCGAAGTATGAATAAAGAAATTCCTACGAGCAACAGGAAAAACCAAAAAACCGGGGCAGTATATTCTATCATGGTTTCAAATCCGCTTCGTGAGAAGAGGCCAAAGCTCACGAGAGCAAGAGCGATGCCACCCTGGATCAAAAGCGCATTGACAGGGCCTTCAAGCCTGCTTTTCCATTTTCCGAGGAAAGAAAAAATACTAAAGTCTCTGCCCAGGGCATAATTTGAACGTGCTCCGGTGAAGATCGTGGCATTTGCCGAGGTAAGGGCAGCAATAGCCACTAAGACGGAAATTATAACTATTCCCGTTTGTCCAAAAGCCACTCCTAAAAGATCTCCCGCTACTGCGTTGGATTCGGCCATACCTTCCAGTCCCAGACCCCTCAAAAATGCCATATTTACAAGGAAATAAATTAAAGTAATAACCAGGATGCCGGCAATTAATGCAATGGCGATTCTTCTTTTTCCCTTACCTAATTCAGCAGAGATATAAGCGGCCTCATTCCATCCTCCAAAAGTAAGCAGCACAAAAACCATGGCCAGTCCAAACGAATTCTCATTACCAGTTTCCGGATTAGAAGTATATGAAGTTGCTGAAGCTTCAGGAACCAAAAAAAATCCTACCACAACGATCATTAAGATTCCCAGCACTTCAACTGTGGTAAGAACTTTTTGAGTTCCAGCGCCCATTTTTATACCTGCAATATTTATTACTGTGAGGCCACTAACCAGTAAAGCTGCATAAATTACCGCAGAGTGTTCGCCTAACTTATAGATCTGCGAAGCGTAATCCCCAAAGATAAAGGCCAGCAGAGCTATTGAGCCTGTTTGAATCACGCTCATCCTTGCCCATGCAAAAAGGAAAGCTGTGCGTTTACCAAAGGCTTCCTTTAAGAAATGGTAATCGCCACCGGTATTGGGAAAGGTGGTGGTAAGTTCGGCATAGCAAAGGGCTCCAATGATGGATACTGCGCCTCCCAACAGCCAAACCAATAACATCATTTCGCCAGATGCAACACTGTTTGCGACCAGGGACGGAGTGCGAAAGATTCCCGCTCCAATTACAATTCCAATGATAAGGGCAAAGGCATCCAATGTACTAAGAACAGGACCGGGAACGACAGCCTTATTCGCATCCCGCTTTTTGGCAGGGGATCCAAACTCTTCTTTAGTTATTGACATTACTTCCTTTTTGGATTTGTTATTATCAGGGGGCGCATTAAAAACTTAACTTATTTAAGCTAAGTTATTTAGCCTTGAGGATAAAACGGATTGGGAAAAGTTTAGGAAGCTTTTCATGCAATCAAAAAGGGGAAGGTTAATTGATTAACAGATTAGAACGAGGAGAAGGATGGCTCCAGATCATTTCTTGTTTCTGGGTTGTCTAAGGTTGGTGGATGGTTTTTATCTCTAAAGCCAAACAGGTTGATGAACAAAAACTGAATACAGGACCACGCCCAGAAGCACAAGTAAGCTAAGGATTAGCTGTAATTTTAAAAACCAGGAGTCCCGGTTGATGTAATTGCGATAAGTATGAAACTCATCACGTGCCCAAAAAGTTCCTTTTGTTTTCATGACCTGTCGATTAAAATCCAGACTGTGGGGACAGCTTGTATTTAAATGACGAAAACTAAAGGGCTTTGTTTCAGTTAAATATAAAGTTTAACAATTGTTTTACAGGGGAATTAAATTCAGAAAAAGATTTCTGAACCCACAAATTAGAAATCGGGATCTACCTCAAAAACCATATAATAAATCCGAGGGTTCCGAAACAGATAATTGCGGTGAAGATCAATTGCCCTTTAAGGAAAAGCCAATCCCAGTTAATTTGGGAAAGATATGTCTCTAAAAGGACCTTTTTGCCGATACGCTTTTCTCTTCCTTTCATAAGTGTGGTTTTTGGTTATAGTTATAGAAGCAATTGCAGTTCCAATTTTTTAAAAGTGTGATTAAAACTCCCAGTGGGAAACTACATTCATAATTATAAATGGAAGAAGAATTATTTTGATGATGCTGCGTATTTCCTGAAGTTCTGGGGTTTGTAGGTTATTTCTTGCATAGAAATTTGCTTATGATTTTGGCAAATTTTTAATCAGAAAATTCTTTTTTGCCGTTTTTAGGTTAACAGGAAATTGATGAATCTTTCCCCATAAAAGTGGGGAAATTGCGTTTTCAGACCAGAAAATTTTTATAAAATGAATTTTAATTTAACAAAAAAACCTCCCGGATCGGGAGGTTTTTTCAAAATGGTTTGACCATTATTATTTTCTTCTAAAAATTTCGGGAACCCTGTTTAAATACATCCGTTGATAGGTAGGTTCAAACATTTCCCCGTCTCCTATGATCTTCAGGTTGCTTTCAGGTCTCTTTTGCTGCCCTGCATCGGCACCAATTTGAGAAATTCCTTTGATATGATTAACGGCTGCCTGTAAAAAAGGTTCATTCAAATCCCCTAAAACACCTAAGTTGTTGATGTTTTCTAACAGTTCAACATCAGGATCCAGTCCGTTGAAATAGTCGGACTTTCCGTTGGCATTAGCCGACTTCAGGACAAGAGGTTGTAGGGCATAGGTATGGTTCTTATTAATATCGGAATCCTTGGAAAAATCTTCGCTATCGTATAAAGTTACTGAAGCCTGGAATTTACCCGTGGTAGTTTCCCCTATCTGTATTACATTAATGTAAGGTTCAAGACCATTAATTATAAGTTCACTCGCCGAAGCTGTACTTGCAGTGGACAACACATAAACTTTAGAAAGATTAAGGCTGTTGATGCTCTCTCCAGTTCTAATTTTACTGTCAAATAGATTTAGTAAACGTTCGGGTGCATTTTCTTCAAAATAGGCCTGGTAAGTTTCATTCCACATTTCCTGCATAAAAACTTCTCCTTCGAATTGACCCGTGATCATACTCGCAAGATCTACGGCCGAATCTACATCGCCACCTCCATTATATCGAAGGTCAAGAACGAGTTCCTCAACTCCCTGGGACTTAAGTTCTCCAAATGCCTGATTCAGTTCGTCATCAAAGTTTCCTATAAAGCTGTTATACATGAGGTAACCCACTTTGGTTCCATCTACATCAAAGGTTTTTACTAAATGGACAGGATTTGCAGTATAGGACGCATAGTTTAGAGTAACAGTCTCGTCTGTAAGCACAATAGTGCCATCTTCAACTTTTCCGATATTAATTGTAAAGGAATCGGAATCCAGCAGGGACTCGAGGTTATTAAGAGTGATCTTTTGTCCATTGATTTCTGTAAAGACAGTTCCTCGGGTAAGGCCGGCATCGGCTGCAGGCGTATTGGGAATGACGTATTGCAGGAAACCAAATAAATTATTGGTACCGCTAATTTGACCAAGGCCAAAATTCATTCCTGCGGTACTGCTGCTCACGCCGTTAAAACTATCTTCCAGGGCTTCATAATCATCTGTCATAAAACTGAAGCGATCGCTGGAGGATTTAAGTTGCTTAAAAAGGGATTCGGGTGAACTAAAACCTGCCAGATAGTCCAGTTTATCGTCCTCTGTATCAAAATATGTATCGGCAAGAACAGGAACATCGGCTTTATACAGGTAAATCTCATTCATACCTGCATAAATAAACTCCTCGATCTCAAGCTCACTTTCCTGGGTAGTTTCCTCCGGATTATTAGTGCTGTTATTCTCTTCCAAAGCCTCATCGTCTTTAGAGCAGGAAGTAAAAATAAAAGCAAATAAAACTAATATCAGGGGGAAGTTCTTCATTTTCATAAGCAGATTGTTTTAAGCCGGAAAGGAAGTATCTATAAGATTTTTCCGTAATTTTTTCAGTTGTATATCTGCAGCAACTGTGCCAGAATCAGCAGGTTATTAGTTAATTGGGAATTTAATATTGGTTGTGATCGGGAAGTGAGAGATGATTTTTAGCCAATTTTGTTAATTGCTAATGATGATGGTCTTTCTTCTCTTTTTCCTTCTTTTCAGCCTCTCCTGCCTGTTTTTGAAGCTTGATAATCGTGTAGATAATTACTGCTATGAGTACGGCACCCATTATTATGGCGTAGCCCAGAGCAGTATTTGACATCAAAAATTCCATCCCTTCTAAAATAGGGATTTTTAATTAAATTTCCTGCTTGATGTAGAGATATACCAATCCCGTAATAATAGCCATAACAAAGCTGAGGAGCGTGCCTATCAGGACGTATTCGGTGAGTTTCCTGTCTTTCGCCCGGGAGAGATCACTAAACCTCAAAATTGATTTCGCGGCTATGAGCCACCCTATGGCTTGCCATTGCTGAAGAACAATGAAACCAAACACCAAAAAGCGCTCAAGCATTCCAATATATTTTCCTGCCTGGGGTAAAGAATCTTCTTCGCTGTCTTCGGGTAATTCCCAGCGGTTCATTAATAATCTCATAATAATTGCTGAAACCGGTCCTAAAAACACAAGGCAAATGAGGAAAAGCGCAACAGCAGAGTCAAAAAATCCTGTCCATTCAATTTGAAATGGATAGTAACTGTAGACTACCCCCGTGATGACCAGTAGATGTGCTAATTGATCAATAACAAATAATCTACCTCTGTTAGCATCGGTTTCCAGGGTTAGCTTTAGGAGGTCTATTAAATAATGTGTTATTAATATAACCACTATTCCTATCCAGAAGCTTAGATTAAAATTCAGCAACAATAACATTGCAACAGCATGAACAGTGATGTGCAGGTAGAGCAGGGGAGATCGATATTTTTTTTGCCTTTTCTGGGCCACCCATCCATCTGGTTGCAACAGGAAATCTCCTAACATGTGGGCCAGCAACAATTTAAGGGCAAGTGCTGTCATAAGTTATGTATTTGGTTGCGGTAGAAAGCTTCAAGTTGCATTATTTCATCAAAACCACCTCTTTTTAAGGCTTCACTTAAACTGCTTTGGGATTTGTTCAATTGTTTTGCCAGCTGCGTCTGACTTTTTTCGGGATTTTGCAGAAAAACACTTATAGTCCCGGCTACGGTAGAACTCCAATTATTCATGGTAAGCAGGGCTAAATTAAAGAGCAGGTTTAAAACTTCATCTTTTTGTGGATTTCCAGTGATAATTCCTAAATTTTGTTTCTTGAGATTTTCAAAACATTCCCCCGAACGCACAAATGCTAAACCGTTGGATTCACTAACTTTCTGGGCTTTGTGGTCCTGTTCTCCAATTCCTATTGCCATCCTTACATCAAGATCCCGAAGTTGTTTGATTTCGGCTTTTATTTGAAGAGCAGCATAAAGTGCCATTTTTGGAGAAAGCAAAAGCTGAAAACTATCTCCCCGGGTAATTTCCCATTGCACGGGATTTTTCCCATACTGTTTGAGCGTATTTTTAAGCACAGGTAGCCATTGCCCGGCTGGTTCTGTCCTGGAATTAACTATGTCTCCTGTAATAACTGCTATCATGATGGAAATATCGCACTTTAAGCCGATATATCCAAATATCGCATTATAACCCGATAATGTAATTTATCGGTATTTAAGCCGATAATTTTATTCAGAAGGTAGATCCTGATTATTTATTACCAGATCCTTTGGGGAAATTCCTTCTTTAAATTCCCATGGTTCTATTAAAATGAGACCTTCTCCTGGAATAAAAAACTCTAATATTTTTCTCTTCTACGGAAGTACGTAGAAGATAAGTTGAAAATTATTCTCAGTTTGTGTTCTTTGTTGTTGTCATCATTAGAAAACGAAACTATATTAGCATTTAAAACAATCAATTATGGCAAAGACGAAAATAACGGTAAATAACAATGGCTCTCTTGTCATTGATGGAGACTTTCAAATTGTAGATAAGAACGGTAATACCTATGATTTGGGTGGTAGGGACAAAGTGAGTCTTTGTCGCTGCGGAAAATCGGCAAATAAGCCGTTTTGTGATGGTTCGCATCGTGGGCATTTCGAACACGAGGCCGAAGCTTTTGATCTTCCGCCAAAGCCATAAAGCGAACAGAGAAACAAACAGGAAGTAAAAAAATAACATTTTATAGAGGAGAACCCGGCGAGAGCCGGGTTCTTTTTTTGTCCATAATTTATCACTGCTACCTCATGTTTAATGGAGTGAGATGACAAATATCATTCTTTGGATCATATGTAGTTTCTACCTTTAATGTGCTGGTTAATAAAGGATTTTTGGGAAAGATTACGAAAAACCAACCCTTCTCTCTTTTGTGGAAACCGGGATCAAAAGACAATCCCGTGTGTTTGGTGATATCTGTGGATTAAGAGAGCTTACAAATAGACTTTTTGAGGAGAGATCCTCTCAATATAATGGTGTAGTTACTAATTTCTTAATCTACTGTTATGCAAGTCAAAAAAAATCCGAAGGCAGATCTGGGTAGAAATAGTATGATCTTTTTCCAGGTAGGCCTGGTGGTAATGCTTGGTCTTACCTACTTTAGTCTGGAATGGAAATTTTACGGGAATGAGGAAATGGATCATCAGGAGGTGCAGGTATCAGATTTTGAGCAGGAAGACATTCCTATTACACAACTAAATACACCTCCACCACCGCCACCGCCACCACCACCGCCAATGCCCGAAGTTATTGAGGTCGTGGAAGACAAAATAGAAGTGGAGGAGACTAAAATTCGGTCAACTGAAAGCAGCCAGGATGATAAGATTGAGAAAATAGTTGAGGTAGAAGAAGTGGCCTATGAAGAGGAGGAGGAGGAAATTGAAAAAATTCCTTTCATGGTTGTTCAACAAATTCCCACCTTTCCCGGGTGTGAAAGTTTTAAAAACAAAGCCGATCAAAAGAAATGCATGTCCGAGAAAATTGATGACCATGTAAGAAAACATTTTAACGTTAGAATTAGTGAAGAATTGGGGCTTACCGGGATGAACAGGATCTATGTTGTTTTCAAGATCAATGAATATGGTGATGTTGCCGATATACGGGCAAGAGGACCTAATAAAAGACTGGAGGAGGAAGCAATGCGGGTAGTTAAGCTCTTACCTAAAATGATTCCCGGCAGGCAAAGGGATAAACCTGTTGCAGTTGAGTATTCCCTGCCGATCATGTATGAGATACGGGATCAAATCTAGTTTTGTCCACATAATTGATGAGGCTGTCTAAAAAGCTATTACAATGTCTTTCTGAAATTATTTCAGAATCTTATAAATCTGATTATCAGAAACAAAAAGAACCTGAAACAAGTTCAGGTTGACGAAATTAAGGCTTTTAAGGCAGCCTCATTTATTTTTATGAAATGGATTTTTCAGAATAAATCATCTGCTTTTTCCAATTGCCTGATTCCCAATTCGGTTTAAGGATTTAGAGAAAATTGTGGATATCTAATTCAGTATTTCTTCTCCATGACCTTTCTAAAATGATATTTTTGGCTCCCTAAAAAAATCTGAGATATGAGCGTAACCTGGTATGAATGTAAGGTGAAATACAGAAAAACACACGAAACGGGAGAACAGAAAGTGAGCACAGACACCTATTTACTGGACGCGGTGTCATATACCGAAGCAGAATCACGAATCACTGAGGAGATGAAGGCGTATACCAGTGAAGAATTCAGGATCACGAATTTAAAGGTGGCAAATTTTTCGGAAGTTCATCCCTTTGAAAATTCCGATCGCTGGTTCAAGTCAAAGGTGTCCCTGGTAGCACTTGATGAGGAAAGTGGAAAGGAAAGAAAAACCAATATTTACTTACTGGTGCAGGCCAATGACATAAAAGAGGCTTTTGAGAACACCACTAAAGTAATGGCAGATACTATGGGGGATTACACTATTCCTTCAATTACTGAGTCTCCAATCTTAGACGTATTTCCTTATTTTACAGGAGAAGAAGAGCAACTGGAGAAATTCAATGTTGTGGATAATTCTGAAAATTCAGAAGAGGAAAAAGCAGAAACGACAGAAGCTGTCTAATCCGAATTCATTAATATTTTTAAAACACCTCCTTTTCTTCAGGAGGTGTTTTTTTATGTCCTCAATTTGCGGGATTAAAGTAAAAGATCCTGTTCAGGCTATAAAGTAATCCCGTCCCTTCTCTGATTTCTGTACAAATAATAGGAAATTATCCAATCTTGTGGATTTTTTCCTACTTCTTGAAAATTATTCTTACTTTTACCTTTTTGAAAACCTTTCATGAAAGATCAGTTATTTGCGGTTATTGATGTAGAAACCACCGGGGGAGGAATCAATGGAAATCGTCTTACCGAGATTTGTATTGTCTTGTTGCGCGGCGAAAAAGTCGTCGATAAATTCACCAGCCTTATTAATCCCGAAAAGGAAATTCCGCGGCAGATCACCGGGTTAACCGGGATTGATAATGCCATGGTTGCCGATGCTCCAAAATTTTACGAGGTGGCAAAAAAGGTGGAAGAGCTTACCCGGGATGCCATTTTTGTAGCTCATAACGTAAATTTCGATTACAACGTATTGCGGAATGAATTCAGGGAGCTGGGTTTTGAGTATAACCGCAGGAAGCTTTGTACCGTGCGTCTTTCAAGAAAACTTATTCCCGGATTATTTTCATACAGCCTTGGCAGGTTGTGTGATTCCATAAATATTCCTCTTATTAACCGGCACCGCGCCGAAGGGGATACAGATGCTACCGTGATCCTTTTTCAACGCTTGTTGTCCCTGGATGATGATTACAGGGTGATCAATTCTTTCCTGCACGCCAGGTCCAGACAGGCCACCTTACCGCCACATATTGATGTCGAACAGGTTCATAGCCTTCCCGAAAGTGCAGGTATTTACCTGTTTAAGGACAGGCAGCATAAAGTTATTTATGCGGGGAAAGCCATTGATATTAAGAAGCGGGTGGTTTCTCATTTTTACGATCGTATGAGTAAAGAATACGAGTTGGGCCAGGAGACTTTCCATATAGATCATGAAACTACGGGCAGTGAACTTGTAGCGCTTCTTCTCGAAGCAGAATGTATAAGGAAGTATTATCCCAAATTCAACAGAGCCCAGAAACGGCCGGGGCCGGTGTACCAGATCATTAGTTACACTAATCAACGTGGCATCCTGCAACTGGCACTGGAAAGGACTAATAAGCTTAGAGAATCTGTGAGTACGTTTTACAGCCGTGCTTTGGCACAGGAAAAACTCGAGTACTTGTGCCGGGAATACAAGCTGTGCCCAAAATATTGCAGTCTGCAGAGCAATGTGGAGGAATGTTCACATTATGAAATTGTTAGTTGCGAAGGCATTTGTTCCGGAACAGAAAATGCCGAAACTTATAATGAAAAAGTTGTGGCAGCAATTTCATCTCTTACCGAAGAATCTTCAACTTTTGTGATTAGGGAGAAAGGCAGGCACTTTGAAGAAGAGGCTTTTGTCCTGGTCCAGGATGGGAAATACCGTGGCTTCGGTTTTATTGATAATGAAGTCCAGGTGACCAGCCCCGAAGATTACGAACCTTTTTTAAAGCCACAAACGGCCACTTACCATACTTATAAGATCCTGAGCAATTATCTGCGGAAGCAGGGAGCACCCAAGGTCATCTTTTTTGAAAATTCAGAAGAGACTAAGATGGTTCGTCCGGCAGCAAGGGCTCATAAGAATGCCATGGTCATGGCTTCACACCAAACACTGTCATTGTTCAGTTAAGCGGAAATTCTTAACGGTAATTTTAGCTACAGCATCAGTTCAATTCTCCTGTTCTTCAATTCTTATGGGCTTCAGTAGAACTATCGGTTTATTATAAAAACCCTGAAACATCCCCGGTTAATTTCCATATCTGTAATACCAATTTGTATACCTCAAACAACCAGCCCTGTAAATCAGGAGGTTTATAAGGTATAACGGGCGGGAAGTTGTGGTACAGCAGAAAAAGTTGTGGAATTTTCTACTTAAACCAGGGAATAGTGATAAGTGCGTTAACCGAACTGCAGTAAAAGATAAGATCCACTCGGGTAGATTGCCGGTTTGTTATAAAATCCTTATTTTTAATTAAATACTACTACAACCAGTAGTATTTATATTAATAAAAACCAATGATTATGAAAAAACAAAATTTAACCCCTTTAGCATTCATTATCGGAATAATGCTCTCTGCACTCTTTGTTTCCTGCGAGGAACGGGAACAGGAAATTAATCTTGCGGAAAATGAAGCTCAAAGACAGGAGGTTTATGAACAGATCCTGAGTGATGATGAACTTTTTAACGAGTTTATGGAAGAGATGACCGAAGACAGAAATATGATGCGGAACATGTACACCCGGGAACAGGTGGAGGCATCTATGATGGCCGATCCTGAAGTTATGGATTCTGTTTTGGTAGGTGTTTACGCTATGATGGAACAGGATAGTATGTTGATGCGCAATCCTGAAAGACGGGAACGTATGATGCAGAACATGACGAGAATGATGGAGCGGGACACTGCCATGTATATGGAAATGCAGGAAAGAATGGAAGAAGGGCGAATGAATGAATAAGCATTTTCAGTAAATCGGCCACCAATCAAAACAAAGGTATCACGGATTAAAAATTTGATCTGTGACGACTCATCATGCCATAAAACTTAGGTGTAATTTTGATTGAAAAACTTTCGAATATCAGTTGTAAGTCTATCTATTCTTTTCGGGTAGGCGATACACGTGATACGAGACTATAGCCAGCCAGATAACAATCAAGGAAGATACCAGGCGCTCATAAGCACCCTCTATAGTCGTTGGGATCAATGGCATTAAAGGTGCCAGCACAAGCCATATTCCGGCGAACCATTGGGAAAGATTTTTCAGGTAAGGCTTGAGATGTTTTAGATCAAAACTCATAAGTACAAGAAGCGCAGGAAATAGAAGCGCCAAAGCATAGACTAGTTTTCGATGTATGGTGTTTCCCGGTCTGCCTGCATATTGATTGTGCTCGGCGATAAAGATGATATCTACAGCTAAAAGCACAAGGATAAAAAGGCCAATAAACCATTTTGTGCCAGAGCTTTTCCAGGAGAAAAGTCCCAGGGAAAGACCAAGAAAACCAATTGCCAGTAAATCAAGTCCCACGTCCTGGATCCAGCCGTACTTACCTATGGCCAGCATGCTAATGGTATTACCAATGGGGTCATGGGCTTCATGAACCATGATCCCAATAATATCACCTGCCACCACTCCCAAACATCCCAGGATTCCAGTTACTCCGCTAATCCTGTAGATCAATTCTTTATTCATCAATTGGGGTTTTTCCAGGTTTTGTCATCCTTTTTTGGATTGAAAAATTCTGGTTGGTCCGCAAAGAAACAAAAATCCATGGGTCTTATACATTTTCTTTGCTGCTTCTGTCTCAATTAAAAGCCAATGGTCTGGGAATCGTTTTTATTATGCTATGGCATTATTAAAGTTTTATTTTCTAACTTGTTTTCTTATAACTCCACACAGCCAGCGCATTCATGACCATGGCATAACCTGCAATAATGCTTAGCTGTGGTATGATATCATTAAAGCCCGATCCCTTCAGCATGACCATTCTAATGATCTCCACAAAATATCTGATGGGGTTGAGGAGGGTGATCTTTTGTGCCCAGTAAGGCATGCTCTCAATGGGAGTAAAAAGTCCGCTCATCAATATGAAGATGACTACAAAGAACCATGCAATAAACATAGCCTGTTGTTGTGTATCGGTATAATTGGAAATAAAAAGTCCCATTCCTAAAATGACCAGGAGGTAAACAGTGGTAAAGAGATAAATAAGAGGGATACTTCCCACCACAGGTACGTCAAAAATGAATCGGGAAATTAATATTCCGATGGTCATTATGAGCAGGCCCAGGACCCAGAATGGAAATAGCTTTCCTATGATGAACTGGTATTTTTTAATGGGGGTTACATTGATCTGCTCCAGGGTACCAATTTCCTTTTCCCGAACAATATTCATCCCGGAGAGGAAAAGAGTTAACATGGTTACCAGCAGCACGAGAATACCCGGCACCATAAAGATCTTATAGTTCAGAGTGCTATTATACCAGAAGGAAGGAACAGTAAGTACATTCAATTGCTGATTTTGAAGTGGATCAGAGCCTATAAAATCAGTGGCAATTTTCCTGTTGAAATTTTTAATGACCTGGTTGATATATACGCTTTCAACCCCCGCCTTTGACCCGTCTATGGCGTTGATGTATACCCCCATATCCACCTTTTGTTCTCTTACGAGCCTTCTTTCGAAATTAGAAGGGATCTCCAGGATCACATCTACTTCTCCTTTTTCCATGGCTTCATAAGCCAGGCTCTGAGCAGGAAAATTTTGAAGCACATCAAAATAAGCGGAAGCTTCAAAATTTCTTATAAGAGCCCGGGAAGTTGGGCTTTTGTCGTGATCTACATAGGAGAATTTTATATTCTCAATATCGAAGGTTGCGGCGTTTGATAAAATGATCAATTGTATTAGGGGAAGAACAAAAATTATGGGCAACATCCCTTTGTTCCTGAAAATCTGTCGGAACTCCTTCTGTATGATATAACCTATGGTCTTCATTATTCTAATCTTATTTTATACTTTTTAATACTCAGACCAATTAGAAAAACAGCCATAATGACCAGGATCAGGGTTTCCTTCCACAGATAGATCAGGCCAACTCCTTTTAACATAATCCCTTTTAGAATAACTATAAACCATTTTGCGGGAATAAGGTGGCTGATATACTGTAGCAAGGGAGGCATGCTGGAAATTGGAAATATAAATTCAGATAATAGAATGACCGGTAACATTAAGCCCATTAGTGAGATCATCATAGCTGTCTGTTGGGTTTGGGCGATAGTTGAAATTAGAATTCCCAGTGCAAGTGCAGTAACAATGAACAACACGGTTTCAAAAGCCAGCAGGATTACACTGCCTTCTATAGGCATTCCAAAGATGGTTACTCCCAGGATGAGAATAACCAGGGCATTAATGATTGAAAGAAAAATATAAGGAAAAACTTTCCCTACTACCACCTGTATCGGCTTTAAGGGAGAGACCAGCAAGATCTCCATGGTGCCCAGCTCTTTTTCCCGGGTGATTGATATTGAAGTCATCATGGCAGAGACCAGCATTAGAATAACCGTCATAACTCCGGGGAGAAAGTTATATACACTTTGAAGCTCTGTATTGTAGAACATTCTTGTTTGCACTTGTATTTCCACACCAGCGTTTGAGGATTCGTTCAATTCCTGCTGGTAGTGCTGAATGATGGATTGTATATAGTTTACAATGGTATTGGCGGTATTGGGTTCTGTAGCATCAGTGACTACCTGGATCTTTCCAAGATTTAGCGCATGCAGATTTTCTGCGAATCCTTCTTCAAAGACAAGGAAAGCCTTCACTTCGCCTTTTTTGAAAACCAATTCTATTTCATTTTCATTGTCCACCACGTTTTCTATGGTGAAGTATTCAGAAGCGTTGATCTTATCAATTATTTTCCGGGTTTCATGATCTTTTGATTTGTCCAGGATCCCGATTTCCACATTGTTGATCTCGTTTGTTATGGCAAAGCCAAATAGAAGGATCTGGGCAATGGGCATCCCAAATAATATGAACATGGAGCGTTTATCACGAAAAATGTGATAGAACTCCTTTTTTACAAATCCGATAAAACGTTTCATATAAGTTTTTTAAGCACGAGATAGATCATTCGACATTCCTGGCCAGTTTCAGGAATACTCCATCCATAGAATTGGTATCATATTCCTTCTTTAAATTTTTTGGAGTGTCCAGAGCTTCTATCTTTCCTTCCACCATGATGGAGACCCGGTCACAATATTCGGCTTCATCCATATAATGGGTGGTGACGAAAATGGTGGTTCCCTGCGAGGCCTGTTTATATATCAATTCCCAAAACTGGCGACGGGTTATGGGGTCTACCCCCCCTGTGGGCTCATCCAGGAAAACGATCTTGGGTTCGTGTAACAGGGCGACTGAAAAAGCCAGTTTTTGTTTCCAACCCAGAGGCAGGGATCCCACCAGTTTATTGGCAACCTCCTGCAATCCCAGACTTTCAATTATTTCCCTGATCTTCGTCTTAATCGTCTTGCGGTCAAGACCATAAATTCCACCGAAGAAGGTGATGTTCTCTTTGATTGTGAGATCATCATACATGGAAAATTTCTGACTCATATAGCCAATATTCCTCTTGATCTTATCGGGTTGGGAATAGACGTCAAAACCGGTCACTGAAGCCTCTCCGGAAGTTGGTTTGGAAATCCCGATGAGCATTTTCATGGCTGTGGTTTTCCCGGCACCATTCGCGCCAAGGAAGCCGAAAATTTCCCCTTTATATGTTTTAAAGGAAATTTCATTGACCGCCGTAAAATCGCCGAACTTCTTGGTCAGGTTTTCTACTTTTATTACAACTTCTTCAGACTTCATGATCTGTGGCTTTAATGTCTTTTGTTCTGGACAGATCCATAAAAATATCTTCGATGCCCGGGGTGGTTGCTTCTATAAACACCTTCTCATTTCCTTTTTCTTCCAGGTAACTCTTTAGTCTCTCCGGAGAAAAATCATGATTGGCGTGGGTGTAATGAACAAATTCCCCAAAGGCGAAGACGCTGTCATTCTTCGGGAATCCCTTTAGATCCTGAATAAGTTTATGCATATCCTTTGCTTCTACATTATAGATCTGCTTTTCATGCTGCTCAATAATATTTGAAGGAGAGTCTATTTTTAAAATTTTCCCGGCCTGGATTAAGGCAATCCGGTTGCAAAGGGCGGCCTCATCCATATAAGGGGTAGAGACCAGGGTGGTAATTCCCTTATCATTCAGCCTTTTCAGCATGTCCCAAAATTCTTTTCTTGAAACCGGATCTACCCCGGTAGTGGGTTCATCCAGGAACAAGACCTTCGGCTTATGGATTAGGGCACAGGAAAGCGCCAGCTTTTGCTTCATTCCACCTGAAAGTTTTCCCGCCCTTCTCTTTTTAAAGGGTTCGATCTGGACATATATATCTTTGATCAGGTCGTAGTTTTCTTCTATGGTAGTGCCAAAAATAGTAGCAAAGAATTCCAGGTTTTCTTCTACAGTCAGGTCCTGGTATAAAGAGAATTTTCCGGGCATGTATCCAACCGATTTCCGGATTTGCTTATAATCTTTCACAACATCATATCCCGCGACTGTAGCTTCCCCCTTATCAGCAAAAAGCAAGGTGGTCAATATCCGGAAAAGGGTAGTTTTGCCTGCACCATCGGGGCCAATCAAACCGAATAATTCTCCCGGTTTTACCTCAAAGGAGATGTCTTCTACAGCTTTGACTTTCTTATAAGATTTCGTGATATTTTTTAATGTAATACTCATGGTACTGGTATTTAACTACTCCTCTGTAGTTGACAACCACATTTCTGCAGGCATTCCTATTTTAAGAGAGCCGTCATTTTTAACATCAATGTCTACCGCATAGACGAGATTGGCTCTTTCTTCCCTGGTCTGGATGGTTTTGGGAGTAAATTCAGCCGAAGATGATATCCAGGTGATCTTTCCGGGGAAAGATTTCATTTCTTCCTTTTTGGAATCTATTTTCACCCGGACTTCCTGTCCAAGCTTTATATCTGATAGTTGGGTTTCACTAATGTACACACGTAAGGTCATGACATCCAGATCAGCTATTTTGTAAAGGGGTTTTCCAAAACCGGTGACTTCTCCGGTCTCCGCATAGGTGGCAAGGATAGTTCCCTGTACAGGATTCTCTATGATACTCTTTTCAATGAGGTCATTTATCATTGCGATCTGAGCGTCGATCATTTCAATCTCACTTACAATAGGGGAGTTTTTGGTTCTGACGTTTCTTATTTCTTCTTTGATCACCTGAACTTCCCCTTCAGCCTGATCTACCTGCCTTTGGGTAGCGGCATTTTCAGCAAAGAGGTTATTCACACGCTTTTCCTCACGTTCAGCTATTTTCAGTCTTTCATTAAGAACATCAATTTGTGAGAATACACTCTGGGATTTAGAGCCAACAGTCTTTTTAGAGGCCTGTAATTGTTTTTTTTCTAAATGAAGTTGCGTAGTGTCTATAAGTGCTACGGGGATTCCGGCTTCTATTTGATCACCTTCCCCGGGTTTGAAATATTTTATTTTGCCCTGGGCTTCTGAAGAAATGATAACTTCTGTGGCCTCAAAGTTACCATATCCATCTGCCCTGTTCTCATCACTGCAGGATGTAAAGCCAAAGATTGTAAATGACAGCAGTATGATTAATCCTTTTTTCATCGGTGTTTATTTTTCAGTATTTCCTTTTATTACTCTATAGTCGGCTTTAGCCATTTCCAGATCTATCTCATGAAGTTGTTGATTTATTTTAGCTTCGTAGAGATTGTTGAATTCAGTTAAAAATTCCGAAGAAGTGATAATCCCGTTAGTGAGTTGTGATCTATTTGTTTCGACTATGCGCTCACGTAAGGCAATAATTTCCCTGTCCCTCTCCAGCAGTTTTTGAATCTTGTCGATCTCCATTTGGGCTTCCTCCAGTTCAACACGGTTATTAAAATTGAAAGTCTCTCTTTCTGATTCGATCAGGTCTTTTGAAATCTCAAGGGATTTTTTCTGTTCTTGTACCTTTCCCCAGTCAAAAACATTCCAATTGAGTTTCACTCCCACCATATAAAAATCCTGAAAGGAGTTGTCAAGCATGTTATAACCAGGTTTCCCGTAACCTCCCTGGGCGAATCCATAGATGTTTGGGTAAAGGCTTTTTGAAAGCAGGCTTTGCTGCTGATCCAGTTCTTCCTGTTTAAAGTTGTAAAGCACTGTTTCAGGCCTGGCTCCTCCCGTTACTGAAGACTTCTCCTGAGCGGGCAATTCCAGTACAGTAGAGGTATCCACAGGTATGGCTATATAAGCCGAAAGGCTTTTTAAGAAAGTCTGAAGCCGGGATTCTACTTGGTCCTGTTGCTGTTTGATTTTCAACATTTCAGCTTTTAAGACATTTTCTGAAGCAGGTAAAGCTGTGCCGTATTTAACCCGGGATTCCACTTCCTGAATTCTCTCTGTTAACGCCTCTTCTTTGGAATCCAGAAGTGCTATCTGCTTCCGAAGCTGAAGAATCCCGAAGTAGTATTGATTGATCCTTTTCTTTATCTGGTAAAGGTTTACTTTAACCTCTTGTTTCCGGGACAGTAATTCCGCCTTTTTGAGTTCCTTTCTCGCAGGTATTTTCCCCCCGTTATAAATCAATTGTTCCACATCAAGGGCCGCCCGGTATTGATCCTTGTCAATAGATTCTATTGACTGTCCCGGAAGAGCCATTGGTATTTCTATGACATCTGACTGGTAAGAAGCTTTTGCACTTAGATCTATTTTAGGCAGGTAATCTTTTTGAATCACTTCCAGTTCCCGGGCCGTCTTCTCTTCCAGGAGAGTTAACTGACTGGCTAAAGGATAATTCTCTTCTGCAAGTTCATAGGATTCCTCAAGAGTCAGAATTTCCTGAGCAGAAGTTATGGAGCTAATCAAAAGCAGGATTATAAAACTTATTTTTTTCATTCTTTTATATCTAAATAGTGAATGATCATTTTCGTTATTTCTTCTTTCCTTTCTTCCATCAACTCTTTATAAGTTTTGTCATTTATATTCAGGAAGCCCTTGAATAAAGGAGCAGCGAGGAAAGGAAAAATGTTTAGAGATAATAAGTGGATAAACAATTGTTCCGCCTTAATAGGTCTAATATTTCCATCCCGGACCTCTTGTTCCACCTGGGCTCGAAAATTCCTGAAATCAGGAAAACCTTTCCTGGACTGTAGAACGTTTATGAAATCTGAATCCCGATTAAGCTCCTGTATGATAAAGTTGGGGAGGTAAGGATGCTTCTGGATGAAATCAATATAGCTGTAGGTGAATTTTTTTATTTTTTCAAAAAGTGGAATATCTTCATTTATTACTCTGTTGATCTCTGGGGCAATCATAGAAAAGGCTTTGAGAAAAACTGCTTCAAATAAGAAGCGCTTGCTTCTAAAGTAGTAATGGAGCATGGCTTTATTTATACCTGCTTCATCGGCTATTTCCTGCATTCTCGCTCCATCCATTCCTTTGCGCTGGAATACATTTTCGGCAGCATCTAAAATATTACTCTCTGTTTTTTCGTCTTTCATTCCTCAAAATTAAATTCAACTGAGTGATTAAACCTAATGGTTTAACCATATGGTTAACAAAGGTAAATAATTATTTTGAATCTCATAATTACTACCGGATCTTTATTAAACAGGTTAGGATGAGCGATTTAATGTTAACTTATGGATGAAAGATGTGGATTTGAAAAGGAAAGATAATCCTGCTTGAGAACATTTGAGTATTTACTTTCCCTTAGTTCTCACTATTAAATCGTCCCTGCTATCGCAGGTCCAAATTCACTTCGACATACGGAGTCGAGAGTAGAGGCGTCTACCGGCATCTGGATTGGCGGTCATTCGAATAGATTAGGGAAATTTTAAAAAGATTTCTATTTCTCATTACCTTTTACCTGCGCATGGTTGAGCACTGCAACCAGGATCACTCCCCCAAGAATATTGCCTATAAGCGATGGTACCAGATAACCTCCCAATACTTCTCCCCAGGTTGCCGCTCCGGAAAAGGCCAGCGTAAAAGTTTCAGAAGAACCTGCGATGACATGGCTAAGCTCGGCAATTCCCACTATCCATGTGATGATGATGATCACCCACACCCGAGCCGTTTCAGCAAACGGTAGCAGCCAAACCATCAGGGCGATAAGCCATCCTGCAAAAATCCCACGCAGCAGAATTGTGGAAAAGTCGGGGGCCAGGGCTTTTGAACCCAGGGCTATAAAAGCCTCTTGAACTTCCGGTTCAAAGGCAGATGTCTTTGCCGCGATCCAGGAGATTAAAAATACACCTAATAAATTTGCTACCAATACTACTCCCCATAATCTGAGTACATTTTTAAAGGTTTTTATATCCTTTCGGTGGAGTAGCGGCAGAACTGGAGTGAGGGTGTTTTCAGTAAACAGTTGTTGCCGGGCGAGGATGATGGCTAAAAAACCTATGCTGTAGCCAAAGTTGGCAATCAGCGGTCTCCAGTCGGCCTCAGGCAGGTAAGTGTGCAAAATACCTTCGGTGATCATGGAGAGACTCATGGTAAGGCCTGCAGCAAATCCGGACCAGAAAAGCGCGGTAGTAGAACGTTCCAATTCCGATTCTGCTTCCTTAAAAATGGTTTCATGAACAACAGCGGCTGAAGGGGATTGTCTTCTTTCGGTTTCGATAAAATAATCTTCCTTTTCTGACATGGTTGAGTGCTTAACTTTTAAGGTAGTGCAGTAAGCCAAACCGGGAAAAATTTTAACAAAACTATTGCTATTGGTGATGAGGAAAAAAGCCGTCAGTACAAATGAATTTTACTGAGCTGCAAGCGAAGAAAAATAATCTGGAAGAGGCGAATATCACTTTGTGAAGAAATGGATAATTATTTTTTCCCTGCCGGCACTTCATTTTGCAGTACAGGCCGGAAATTCCGCAGGAATTGTTAGAGTAGGCGGGAGCAAGCAATAATTTTCAGGTTGTTGGTAGGGTCCGTTTTATTTTGCAATATCAATCACCACATTTCCCTTTTTTCGTCCGCGGTCAACATATTCATGAGCTTTTACTATTTCCTCAAGTTTGAAATGTCTGTCGATAAAAGGTTTCAATTTTCCTTTCTCAGCCATTTCTTTTATCAATTTAAGGTGTTCATCCTTTTCTTTGGTCATCGTTTTAACTGAAACGAAAGTACCTCCGGTTTTAAGTACCTTTTTTGCTTTTGATTTTGTTGTTTTTCCAACAGCATCAAAAATTATATCAAATTTTTCACTGCCTATAGAATAGTCCTCTTTTTTGTAATCCATAATATTTTCAGCGCCTAATGATCTTACCATTTCAAAATTAGAATTGCTGCACACCCCCGTTACTCTTGAGTCTTTTTGGCTTGCGATTTGAACTGCATAGCTGCCAACACTTCCCGAAGCACCGTAAACCAAAACGTTTAGACCATTTTTCAAATTAGCTTTCTTTAAGAGATAGATTGCAGTCATTGCTCCAACCGGTAATGCTGCAGCTTCATGAAAACTTAAGTTCTGTGGTTTTAAGTCAATAACTCCACCTTTCCATTTTTCAGGTAAGCAAATATATTCAGCATAGGAGCCGGTTTTTAACATTGTGGTGGTTCCAAATACCTCGTCCCCAACATTGAACTTAGAAACATTTTTTCCCGTCTCTTCAACCACACCTGCCAATTCATGTCCCAATATTTTCTTTTTGGGTTTAAAAAGACCGAAAATTAATCTGGCAGGAAGCCAGAACAAAGGTGGAAAATCAGAACTACGTAGTCTTACGTCTCCCGAAGTGACAGTAGCTGCATGTATTTTTACCAGGATCTCATTATCCTTAGGTTGTGGCTTTTCTATTTGCTTTAGCTTAAGAACTTCTGGTGGGCCATATTCCTCATAAATTACTGCTTTCATTTTCATTTTTTTACTTTCGGTCATTAAGCGCTTTTTCCGAGGAGAAAATCGAATTCAACAATGGTTCCCTGATCAACTCGTTCTCTCATCTTCCCATTTAGTTGCTGGGTTAATAATTGTACCAGCTGGGAGCCGAAACCTGTACCTTTGGGAGCCAGACCTGCTGTTTTTCCGACCCCATTATCTCTCACCTCCAGTTTTAAATTTTGATCTCCGTCCTTTTCCAGACTTATATTGATAACGCCCTGTTGCTCTTGTGGAAATGCATATTTTAGAGCATTGGTAAGCAGCTCGTTTACAATGAGACCAATGGGAACGGCAGTATCCACATCCAGTTCCAGGTTATCCATAGCACATTCTATTGTCACCCGCTCTTCTGCATTGAAGCTGTCGAGAATCCCCTCACTCAGGTTTATGAAGTAATCTTTCATTTCAATACTACCAAGGTTTTCCCCCTGGTATAACTTCTGATGAATAATTCCCATAGACTGCACCCGATTTTGACTCGCGATCATAGCCTCTTTAGTAACAGGATCTTCTATTTGCGCCGACTGTAAAGCGATAAGGCTTTTCACCATTTCCAAATTGTTCTTTACCCGGTGGTGTATCTCCTTTAGCAGCAACTCCTTTTCTGCATTTTTGGCACGTATGATCTTAGTGGCTTTTTTGTTCCTGTAGAAGAAATAAAATAAGGATAACAGGAAAATCAATAACAGCGAGGCAATCACAATGATAAGCGTTTGTATATTATTTTTCTGTTCAATCAACGCGGCCTGTGATGCCAGGGCCTCATCCTTTTTCCCAGTTTCATATTTTATGGCCATTTCAGATTCTATACTACTAATCCTGTCTTCCAGCATTTTTTGTGAATTGTCGTGCGCTTTCTCTTTATAAGCCAGGGCATTCCTGAAATCGCCTAATTGCCTGTAAGCTTCTGCAAGATCTAAGTAGGGCTGGATGATACCCACTTGCCCTTTATCTTCATAAGCATTCACGCCTGCTAAAAGATGACCTAAAGCCTGGTTATAATTTTCCTGCAACAGGTAAATATGTCCAATTTCAGTGCGATAGGTGGCGCAACGTTCTTCCCCTATGTGCTTCTTGCACAATTCCCATGCAGCCATATAATCTTTTAATGCATTGTCATAATCCTTTGCTTTGATATAGACATCCCCGCGATAGGAGTATGCTCTCACCGGGACAAAGATTTCTTCGGGTGCTTTGGTTCTAACAATTTCCAGGCAAGCTTCTGTTGCTTCGTAGGCCTTTTCAAATTCTCCCAGTTCTCCATAACCAATGATCAAATTAAATTGAGCAATGGCCAGCGCACTGTAATCTTCGGTTTTTTCCAGTAACGGGATCGCCTGATTTGTATATGCAATTGATTTTTCGAAATCTCCCGTTACGCGGTATTTTACCCCTAAGGTGCGATAGGCACTTCCCAGGCCGGCGTCGTCATTGAGATCTTCGTACAGTTCTATGGACTTGAACAACACTTCCTGTGCTTTTTCTAACTCTCCCGTGTTTAGGTAGTCTATGGCAAGGGACCGGTAAGCATCTGCAACTTTCTGTTTATTATTAGCCTTTAAGTGATATTTCAGTGCCTTTTCTGCATGATACACTACAGAGTCCGGTGAAAACACTCCATTATAAGAATGCCAGCTCGCTAATGATTCATGAATTTGGGCAATTGTGCTATCAGGTGCTGTTTCTAAACTACGGTTTAAAGTTCTAAGGCCTATGGCGTGAAAATCATCCAGATTCTCTGCGGAAGTTTCGTTAGTGCGCATCCAGGTAAGTATAGAATCAATTGGCTGATTCGCGCTCGGAACCTGAGACTGCGAAAAGCAGAAACCGGAACAAATCCAAACCAATGTTATGGCGGAAATTATTTTGTACATACCGCTAAATAATCCGGGGGAAGAATTAATATTCTAGTAATCTGAAATATACGACAATCCCATATAAGAATTGGTATTACGTTTTTATAAGTATCTGGAATACAGTTAATTTATAATTTTTGAATATTTTTTTACTTCGGAAGAGATCGGAAAAGGATTCTCAGGTTAGGTTAAAAATGCTAATAATTTTGTCGATGCTTTTTTCTACCAGCCTGGCCATCAGTCCGAATGGTTTTTACCGAGCTGCAAGCGAAGGAAAATTGTATCCTGCAGTCACTTCGAGTGTTTGATACTGCGCGTAAGCGCAGGAGAAAATGTATCGAGAAGGGGCAGTCTTCAATTCACTAGAACTGATTGTTAGCTATTCCGATTTAAGTCTTGGCTCTTGGTTCTTGATTCTTTTTCCCAATCCCCAAATTAACCATTCCCCAAAACAATCTTCCTATCTTTATCTTTCCAAAAAAAGAACTCTCAGCCTTTATGCGCATCCTTAATGCCCACCAGAACAATCTCAAAAATATTTCTCTAAACATTCCTGAAAATCAGTTGATCGTGGTGACCGGTTTATCGGGTTCAGGAAAATCATCTTTGGCGATGGATGTGATTGCCAATGAAGGATACCGCTATTTCCTGGAAAGCCTGCCTGCCTATAACCAGCAGAATGCGCAATTGATCCCCACTGCCGAAGTGGACGAGATACAAGGGCTGCCGCCGGTGATCAAGGTGGAGCAATCGAAAAGATTTCGGTCTGTAAATGCCACTTTTGGCACTCTATCTGAGCTCGCCGCGATCTTCCGGATCCTTTTTGCCCGCTATGCCGGCACAGTGACGATGAGCAAGTCGATATTTTCCTTCAACCACCCAAAAGGCGCCTGCGAACGCTGCCACGGACTCGGGCAGGCGGAGTATATAGATCTTGAAAAGCTGGTGGGGGATGAGAACAAGACCCTTAGGGAAGGCGCCATCACCACGACCTTGCCCGGCGGGTACATCGTCTATTCCCAGATCACGGTGGAGGAACTGGATAAGGTGTGCCGGGCTCACGATTTTAGCGTGGATATACCCTGGAAGGAGCTCACAGCCGAACAACAAGATGTGGTCCTGAATGGAAGTGACCGTATCAAGGTGTTCTACGGAAAACATACTTTGGAATCCCGGTTAAGATGGGAAGGCCTGAAGGCAAAGCCCCGCGAAGAAGGATATTACAAAGGCATGCTGCCCATTATGAACGATATCCTTAAAAGGGATCGCAATAAGAACATTTTAAAATTCGTCAGTTCCCGGGTTTGCCCCAGCTGTAATGGCGCACGGATAAAAGCTGGACATCTTAAATTTAAATGGCAGGGGCTGAATTTCCGGGAATGGATGGACCTGCCTTTAAACGAGCTTTATGACCGACTGAAAAGTCTCGACCTTTCAGCCGGGGAACAACTTTTAGTGGATAAGATCTGTGTTCAATTGTACGACCTGCGCCGGCTGGGGATGCAGGAGTACAGCCTAAGCACTCCCAGCAGTGAAATTTCTTCCGGGGATGCCCAGCGTATTAAATTGATCAGGCAGGTGAACAGTAGCCTGCAGGGGATCCTGTATGTATTTGATGAACCTTCCATCGGTTTAGCTGAAGATTATCAAATTTATTTGCGACATATCCTGAAACGCCTGATAAGCCGCGGAAATACAGTCATGGTGGTAGAGCACGATCTGAATTTTATCAGGGCTGCCGACTGGATCATCGAATTAGGTCCCGAAGCAGGAGTGCACGGGGGAGAAGTGGTTTTTAACGGACCCATCAGGGAATTTTTATCTGCGGAAGGGCTGGCGAGTCCGACTTTAGCCGAATTACAAAAAGAAAACTCCAAACCCGACAAGCAGCCTAAGCGTGTGTCGGTTGATTCCTTTCAACCTCAACCGGGAGAACTGACGGTAGTGAGCAGGAAAACACCAGAAATCCTGCAAAGGCTTTCCGAAACCTGTGGAAAAAAAGAGTGGAAACTGCAGACGGTATCCGATCAGCCTATCGGGAAAACGCCCAGGAGTAATCCCGCAACCTATACCGGTCTGGCCGATAAGATCCGCGATCTGCTGGCAAAATCCCCTGAAGCCAAATCCCTGAAAATGGCAAAAGGCGCCTTTTCTTTTAATAACAAGAGCGGAAGATGTGAAACCTGTGAAGGCGCAGGGGTGATCACACTTTCTATGAATGTGATGGGCACGATCAACCAGGTTTGTCCCGAATGTAATGGCAAACGCTTTAAGCCTGAAGTGCTGCAGGTGCATTGGAACAATAAAAATATTGCAGCCATCTACGAACTGAGCATAGAAGAAGCTGCGGACTTCTTTTCCGAAGAGAAGCAGCTCAGTAAAATCCTGTCTTTGATGCTGCAACTTGGGCTGGGATACATCAAGCTGGGACAACCCTCCAATACTTTATCGGGTGGGGAAGCGCAGCGGATCAAACTCACAAAACATTTCGCCAGACAATCAAAAAAGACGCTGTTAGTGCTGGAGGAACCGGGCATAGGCTTACACCGGCAAAATGTGAGGCAGCTGTTAAAGGCTTTGCATGAGCTAAAAAATCAAACTGCAGGAATTGTTTGCTTTGAACAGCATCCGCTTTTCCGGGCTTCCTGCGATACGTTGGTGGATAATGCCCTGAAAGCTGAGGCGGCAGATCTGAAAGAACCGGCAGTGCAGCCCCGGGATAAGATATCTATTAGGGGCGCGCGCACGCATCATCTTAAAGACCTGGACCTGGACCTGCCAAAAAACAAGTTATCTGTGATCACCGGAATTTCGGGTTCGGGGAAATCCTCGCTGGGGATCGACACGCTGCATGGCTTCGGACTGCAGGAAATGACCAAACAGTTTTCTGCTTATCAACGGTCCAGGACGGGAGTGAATTTTCAGCTGGAAGTTGACAGTATTGAAGGGCTTACACCTACGATCTGTATTACACGTAAGGAAAAGAGCTTTACCGAACGTTCCGAACTTGCTAAACAAACCGGAATAGACAGGATCCTGCGGTTTGCCTTTTCGCGGAAAGCACAGTATGAAGGCAGCGAATTATCTGCCAGTCATTTTTCCAATAATCACGAATTGGGAAAATGTGAGGTATGTGATGGAATAGGAGAGGAGTTGCTGCCCAATTTAGATAAAATAGTATTAGACCAACACAAAAGCATCACCGGCGGACTCTTTGAACACAATAAAGCTCTGGCCTATTACGGGCACTCGGGCAGTCAGTTCATGGCGATCGTTAGGGAGCTGGGGAAGACTTTTGGTTTCAGCCTTGAAACGCCTTTTAAAGAACTAACCGACCGGCAAAAAGAGCTCCTGTTTCATGGAACAGGGGAAACGTTATGGAAAACCAATTGGGTGTACAGGACCAAAACCAGGGAAGGGACTCAGGCGCTAAGTATGCAATGGAAAGGACTTTTTCACCACTTAAAAGAAGAATATTACAAGACCCGGAAAAATAAAAATATTGACAAGCTTAGTGCACTTTTCTCCCCTGCGGAATGCAGCCATTGCGAGGGCAGCGGATTAAAGCCCGAACGACTGGGCTTTACGATTGGAGGAAAATCCATTCACGAGATTAAGGCGATGGATTTTAATGCCCTCGAAAAATGGCTTTTTTTAAGGATATACAGGAAGAGGTAGATCAAAAACTGATCTCCGGGATTCGGCCTCATTTGATCAATACCATCAAAAGGGCAAAGCAGTTGCATCTCGATCATCTGCAGCTCAACCGGAAATCGTCTACACTTTCGGGAGGGGAAAACCAAAGGGTGGCATTGATCACACAGTTGAACTCTCCGCTCAAGGGCATCACCTATCTTTTAGATGAACCTTCGGCAGGATTGTCCAATGACAATATCCCCGACTTGCTTAATATTCTGCAAGAATTGCTTGAAAAAAGGCAATACGGTCATCGTGATCGAGCACAATAAGGAGATCATCCTGGCGGCAGACCGGCTAGTGCAGCTGGGGCCGCAGGCGGGGAAACTGGGAGGAGCTATTACATTTCAGGGCACACCTCAGGATTTTTTAAAACAAGCCGATTGTCATCCTTTCTTAAAAACCCCTTCCAAAGCAGTGGAATTAAAAGCAGGGCAGGAGGCGATTGCCATCCGGAACCTGTCCCGACATAGCTTTAGTCAGGGAAGCGCTGGAAGTGCCGGTGGGAGGGATCACCGCCATTAGCGGAAAATCGGGGATAGGAAAAACCACCCTGGTGAAGGAAATTCTGATCCCGAGCATTCAAATGGGCAGGCCGGTGCACTGTGAAAGCATCATGTTTCCAAAGCAATATACAGCAGCACATTACTTTGAAACTAAAAAACTTCGTTCCCATGCGAATACTTTATTAGTTTCTTATCTGGAGCTACTGCCGGAGATCAGCAGGATCTTTGCCGGGGACAACGGGTCTAAAGCCAAAAGATTTTTCCTATAAAACAAAAACCAGTCAGTGCCCCAACTGCAAGGGCACAGGTTTTATTGAAACATCTCTGGATGTAGCTGCCAATGCGATTGAGATCTGCGAGGTCTGTAATGGGGCAACGCTATCAGCCGCACATTTTGGTGCATTAGGTTAACTCAAAAAATATTGCTGAGGTACTCGCTCTGAACATTTCGGAAGTTGAAAAGTGTGGCTGCAGGAGGTAGAAGGCTCCTGCTAAAACCCTGCAATTCTTAAAGCAGCTGGAGGAGATCGGGCTGGCACATCTTAGTCTGGAGCAACCGGTACAGTCCCTTTCCTCGGGAGAGAAGCAACGCTTACTTTTATTGAACTGGCTGCAGGATCGGGCTACCGATGCTCTTTATATTTTGGATGAACCCAGCACCGGATTGCATTATGCCGATATTGATCTCTTGTTTACGATCCTCAAAAAACTGAGCCGAAATAATGATATTCTTATCATTGATCATAACCCATATTTGTTAGGAAAAATAGGGGTAGGAGTGGTTTTGGAGTGAGGTTTTAATTAGATGCTGAAACAAGTTCAGCATGACGTGTGGAGCGTTGTCTGCGTCACCCTGAATTTATTCAGGATCTGGTGGGGTGAGAACATAAAGGAGGTTGTTAAATGCAGCCAGTAACCGCCGTCAGTTCGAGTGATTTTTGCTGAGCGTGAGCGAAGGAAAAATTGTATCGAGAATAGAGGCGTGTTCCGATCCCTTGTTCTCGATACAAAATTGTATTCGCTGCCGCAGCTCCAAATTCACTCGAACTGACGGTATATTCCGCCGGGAAAAGAAAAAATCCTTATTTTCAGGATCAAAACTGTTTCCCCTTGAAAAAAGCGAAAAAGAAATACATCAAATATTTACCTATTCTGGGTTGCATTTCCACCGGCCTTATCTATACGGCCATTGGTTTAATCGCCATTCTTTCCTTACTAAGGCTTAAAGATGGGGGCGCTTCTAAAAACAGTCTTCTTGCCTATTTGCAGGATTGGCCGGGAGGCGCAATTATCATCTGGGCCATCCTTGTGGGTATGCTCTGTTATATCGTATGGCGTGTCTATGAATCCTTTCGGGATCCTTATCATTATGGGAATGGCTGGAAAGGACTTGCCCGTCGTACCGGTATCGGCCTCAGCTCTCTTGCCGATGCGCTTATCGCTTACTCTGCGCTGGTAGTTCTGCTGGGTTCAGCGAATTATTCTGAACATGGTAGTGCTGAGCAGAAGAGGGAAATGACCGCCAATATGCTGGATTATGGCTGGGGCAAATGGATGGTGGTGGGCCTGGGCGTGCTAATCGCTGTAACTGCCGCAGTGCAATTGTTCTACGGAATCACCCGGGGATATCGGGAGCGGCTTGATATCGTGCAGTTCAGCGGAAAGAAAAAGGCGACCATCTTTTTTTTGGGATTTACCGGCTATGTTGCCCGTGGAGTCATTTTGGGTATCATTGGCTTCTTTTTCATCAAATCGGGCGTTCTTAATGACTCGGAGTATGTCGTCAATACCGATAAAGCCTTCAACTTCATTGGTGATCATATCGGTAAGATTCCGTTCGCGATAGTCGCCTTCGGAATTTTCTGCTACGGACTATTCATGTTTGCCCTGGGGATCACCTATGATCTTGATAATGATCCTTCAGACCCTAATTTTCATCCGCAGAAAGGCTGAAGCCAACGATAAAGCCCTGCAAGGGCGTAATACATAGACATCCCTTAAAGCGGGATGAAGTTAAAGGGAGGAATGCTTAGCCCTGAAGGGGTGTAATATATAAACATCCCGTGAAGCGGGATCCATGAAGCGCGATGAAGGAGGGAATAGCCCTGAAGGGGCGTAATATAGAGACGTCTTACATATTAGTCCCACACATACTTCTCCTCATATGGGACATTAAATTTAGTCAAAACAGCCCTGTATTCTTCCTGAAATGTTTTCTTACGATGATGCTCGTGTTGATTAGCAATGTATCCAATGACTCTATCAATTTCTGAAGGCTTTACCGAAAATGCTCCATATCCATCCTGCCAGTAGAAGTTTGAATATTCCAATCCTTTAGTTTTTATCCATTTAGAGGAGTGAGATTTTAATTCTTCCATCAGTTTCATCAAAGCAATCTTTTTTGACAGCATGCAGAGGATATGAACATGGTCGGTAGAGCCACCAATCTTAAGTACCTGGCAGTCTAAATTGTTGCAAATCCCTCCCAGATAGCTGTGAAGTTCGTTTTCTACGGAAGGTTTTATTAAAGGAGCTCTGTGTTTAGTGCTAAAAATAAGGTGAACATAATTTTTTACAAGAGATTGGCCCATAGTAGTTTGTTTATGGCGCCCTTTCAGGGCTATGCTCAAGTTACACTTTTTTCCGATGGGCTACACCCATCTTTAGAGTATGGCACCCCTTTGGGGTTCAAAGCTTCACCCATCGTTGGGTATGGCACCCCTTCGGGCGTTTTTCGGTGGCCTGCACCCATCTTTAGTGTATGGTGCCCCTTCAGGGCTTTACTTGGTTGCGCTTTTCCGATGGCTACACCCCATCTTCAGGGTATATAGCAGGTATACTTTGCGAAAATGATTAACTTCCCCCAAAAAAAATCACACTACAACTTTTTCCGTTTTCCATCTGCAGCTATTCAATTGCGGTCGCTGCGCACCGGTAGAAATTCCTTTTCAGAAGAGCCGGAGGTTCAGATGAGAAAATCAGTCTTACCAGGTTAATGCTTCAGAAGAAGAAATGTCGGGACAAGCAGAAATGTGAAGATTAAAAATTGAATTGCTATGCAGCATAAGAAGTTAAATTTTAAAGATATTTCCCAGCAGAACATTCTCTATTATGATGAGGAGTTGGAAGAGGCCTGTTTGAATATATGTAAGTCTCTCAGGATACATAATATGCCGGCCTATGATTCGAAGCATTATTATGAACTGCGGGACGGTAATTTTTCTAAGAAAGAAATTGATGAGAGTGATAGGCTTTTGACAGAAAATCCTGTTTTTGATGAAGGGCTTCTAAAGAAATTTAAGAGCCATAGGGACAGTGTGCTATTTGTCTTTAAAGGAGAAGTGCTTAACGGGATCGTACATTTTGCTGATTATAACCAGACAAAGGTGTTACAGGCGATCCAGGATGACGTGCTTACTTTTGAACGCCGAATGAGGCAGTACCTTTTTCTGAAGAGTTACCGCAACGAGGATATGATCAATTTTTTCCATTATCGGGCTGAAAAATATGATCACACTAAAGAATTTTATTCCGAAAAAATCGGGATCCTGGAAAAAAGGGCAGATGAAATGAATCAATTAGGAGAATTTCAGGTGTTTGATCTAAGAGATCTCCTGGAGTTTGGAAACAGTAGTTATACCGATAAACTTTTTCCGTCGGAAACTATAGAAGTGAACGGGAAGAAGATTAACCAGATTAGACTGGTAACCAGCCTTAGGAATATGGCCATGCACGGGAAAAACCCTGTGGAAAAAGATGAGGAGACTTCTGTATATTCCATAGAGAGTCTCCGGTACTTATTCACCGCTTTAAAGACCCTGGAAGATTTCACTTACCACATTGAAAAGTTAATAAGCAGCCAGGAAGATTACAAAAAATCTTTGGTCATGGACAACCGCAGTAAGCTGGAGATCATTCATGAACATCATCCACAGGCGCTGAATTATTTTATCGGGGACTAGGCGAGAAGTAGGGATGTAAGATGTTTTTTTTGGCTTGCTATGACGTCGGCAAGAACGCTTTTGTATTAGACGCCTTCGGAATTATTTGCTTCGGTTTATTCATGTTTGCCGTGAGTATCATCTACGATGAAAATAATGATCCTTTAAATTCTAATCTTCATCCGCAGAAAGGCTGAAGTGAGCTGGTCTGGTATACTTTCGTAATATAAAAAAGAGCTGAATGTCTAAGTTCAGCTCT